>NZ_CP023865.1:3199500-3894000 GCF_003711105.1 Actinoplanes teichomyceticus ATCC 31121 | reverse complement strand
GCGGACGGCTCGCTGACGGACCTGCAACGACGGCATCGGACCGTCGCCGGCCGGCATGAGCCTCGAACTGCACCCGCTGTCGTGATATCCCGGACAGCGGCTCGCCGGCGGGCACGCTGATCCGGCGGCTGTGGAGCAGACGTCCGCGACCACGTCACCTCGTCCTCACGACGCGTCAGGTGAGCGACCGAGCCACGCTGGTCGCTCGGGCACGCGACGCCGGACTCGGCGAATCTCTCCAGCCGGGCCGAGGGCGGGCTGATTTTCGCCGGCGGCGGCGCGCCGGTGGGCGAACTCGGTGCGTACACCTTCGCCGGTCCGGGGCCCACGAGGTGGCGCAGGTGGCCGAGGTGGCAGGCGAGCCGATCCATGCATCGAGTGAACGATGACGGTGTCGCCGTCGCGCACGAGCGTGAGCATCTCTGCACGTAGCGGTGGAGGGGCGCAGGATCTCCGCCGGTACAACCCGCAATCCCGGCCGGGGCCGGTCAGTAGCCGGCGGTCACGTGGTTGAGGAGCCGGCCGGTCAGAACGCGGGTGGCTCCGGCACGGACGCCGGTCATCACGGCGAGGGTGGTCCGGATGCGGCGTTGCTCGGGTCGCCGGGATGCTGCAGCGACCGGTCATCGGATGCGCCCTGGGCGCCTGAGACGAGAGCGGAGCCAGCGCCGGGCACACAGGTACGGGTCAGACGACAGGTAGCGCACACGCTTCGAAACAACTCAATGTTCGAATTCGCCTGCGCATGGGATCGCCTACCAGGGACCGCCGCGCAGACGACTTCGGAGAATGACAAATACGAACTATCATTGATCTTCGAGATGTCCCGGACCGGCCGTTTCCGAAACGCGCATTTCCGAGGAATCGGACGCCGTCGTCGCACTTTCCGTGTCCGCCTTGCCCCCATCCACCGCGAATGCTGCGCCGAGTGCCGCCGGCTCAACGAAAGCGGAAGGAGGTCTTTCCCTCGTCGGATTCGACGCCGAGGTCGCACGGGCTCACGGCTACGAGGTGGTGACCCTTCCCAACGGTTCGCAGGCCTCGGTTCCTACGGACCAGGCAGCCGCCGCTTCCAGCGGTAAATACGTTCCCACGTCCGGTGTATTGAAGAAGAAAACAAGCGGCGGAGCCACCACCTTCGACTATGCGGAGGTCGATGGCGAATGTGGTCGCTCGTACGTGAGCCTCTGGGCCCAGGGCAACCGCCGCGCGGAGCTCGACACCGGGCTGCACGTCGACAACGTCGATGCCGGAACCCCGTGGGACGTCCACTGGAGCGTAACGATCTCGGACAACGGCGGTACGTCGCGGCAGGACTACAACGAAGGCCAGGGCAAGTTCGCCGGCAAGTCGTGGTTGGGCGGCATCCGGTCGCTCGGCCTCTCGTCCGGCCTGGCCACCGCCAAGGTCACGGTCGCCAGCTTCGCCATCACCACCTCCGGCTGGATCTGCTACTCCAACCAGCCCAAGACCACTGACCTTATCTACTAAGAACCAGTAGTCGAGTGTCGCTGCATCTCTGCGACCAAGGGGCAGCGACACTCGATTTGTGGCATGATGCGCTCATGTATCCGCAGGGCCCTCTTGATGATGCAGCCGTGAAGCGAGCAAGAAATAACTACAATTCGGCACTACAGGCTTCCGATCTGCCAATATTCGCCGTTTCCGAGGATTTCCAACCTTGCTTCCCGCGGCTCATGGGGTGGGGCGGAGTGAATGCTGCAGTGAATACCGCCACTGTTGCCTATGACAGCCTGGCGAACAGTGAGATGTGGATTGCGGTGACCACGGCACGGTGGGCAGGAACGGCAACGAGATCAGCGTCACTCGAAACGGTACTGGCAGAGCAGGCGCGCCAGCGAGGAATGCTGATCCCTACCACTTTCTCCGGTAGCGAGGAGATTGATTTCTTCCTCGAATCCGGGCCCGTCCAGGGATATCGGATAAACGCGAGCGGCGATCTTTGGGCAGCCAGATGCGAAACTGGTGGTATCGAGATCACCATCGTCTCCCACGGGTGGCGACCGGAACGAGTAGCGGTGAACACGTTCGCGGATCGCGGATCGTTTCTCACTCGACAGGCGCAAGATCTTCCCCCGTTGGAACGGCAAGGCGTACCAGTTGCCGAACCGCCAACCGGATGGGCTGAGCCGGGCTGTCCGGGACAGGACCCGATTCGTGCCCTGGTCGAGGTGACCCTCAGCGCGAGCGAGGCAACCGTCACCTGGATGGAGGTAGGCGGCGCTCCTCCCCCTCAGGTAGCTGACCTGACCGCACTGTGGCAGGCCGCGGCGCGGCGGCACATGGCGCTCACAGGCCACGACGAGTCGGATTCCAAGCGCGCGGTTACGAGCATCGTCAATCACATGCTGAACCTTCGAGCCAGCGCCGCCTGGTTCAGGAACCGTGCGGATTTGCGTCGCAGAGCTATCTCCGAAACGCTCATATTCGGCACTGAGCTCCGCGCGGATGTTCCCAGCCACCGGGCTCACCGTGCTTGGCAGAAGATCGAGGAGCCGTTGTCGATCACTCCCGAAGGAGCGGTTGCGCTGGCGGCCGCAAAGAACTCCTGGCGGAAGGCATGGGCTGCGTGGGCAGCCGCTTCGGAGTCGGCCCTCGGTCCTGGTGAGAACGCTTGATCACGGGTCGCCCGCGGCGGCCATCCGCTAACGCGGTTCCTGAGCGATCGCATCCACCGGCGCGACGCCGACCTCGGTGATCGCACTCAGCGCGGTGTGCTTGCTGACGGTCCTCCGGGCTATTGCACGATCATGTCTGCGTCTGGTCCAGAGCCGAGGCGGCGTCGCTGGTCAGGTAGTAGGCCTTACGTGTCATGCCGCCGGCTCGGTGCGGTGCGACCTGTCCCGCGGTCGGGCTGCTGGCCCCGATGTCTCGCCGACGGGCGACCGGGAGGTCTGCCACGCTGCCGGCCGGGGACCTCGTCGACAGGCGCGCCGTGGGCGGCGACGAGCGGGGGCAGCACGAACGGAATCTGCTCATGTCATTCGTGAGCGCCCTGTGCAGAGCCGCGTACGCCAACTCGCACCGGCCGGTCATCGGCATCGACGACTGGGTGTGGCGCTTCGCGTACGAACCACTGTCGCGTCCGGACGCTGCCGACTGAGCACGTGACATGTGCCCGGATCCAGCGGCGTCCGGATCTGCCGACGACAGGGCGTTCGCTACGGGATGCCAGCGGTGCGTGGCGTACGGTCGCGGTGTCCCGACGGTGGTAACCCGGAATGAATCCCTACCTGGCGTCGGGAGACGAAGCCTGGACCTTTTCGGCATTGCGTAGCCAGCCCTCGGCAGCGTCGGCCAGCAGGGCGAGAGGGCTGTCCTTCCCGGCTTCGTCTCCGAGTCGCCGCAATTCTCCGTAGGCCGCGGTGTCGCCACCTCGGGCCAGTCCAGCCAGCGCCTCCACTCTTACGCGGGCGTCGGGGTCATCGCGGTTGGCGGCGATGACCTGCCCGGTCACCGGGTGGTCGAAGGCGTAGTCACGCAACACATGCAGAGCAGCCGCGCGTACTCGCCCGTCGGGGTCTCGGGCCAGTGCCGCCAGTACGTCCACGCCTGCCCGCCTCGATCCCGGCTCCATCAGCGTGAAACAGAGCTCGCCCGCCACCCGGCTGCGGACCGACGGGTCGGGATGCTCGGCATGCATCACCACCTCGGGCAGAAAGCCGGGGCCGTGGTACTCAGCGGCTGCCCCGATCAGGCTCACGAGGACATCGGCATCCGGTTCCGCGGCCAGCCCGGCTCGCAGAGCGGCCAGCGCGTCCTGCCGGCACGGCGCCTGGTCGATCGAAAGGGAGTGCACCACCTCCGCGGCGAACCGCCGAGCATCAGGATCCGGATCGGTGAGGACCCTGGTGGCCCAGCGCAGAGTCGCCTCGGCATCCGTCCTGGCGTTCACCGAAAGCTGGGACTGGCTCCAGTTGATGGACGTCGGATCCCGATCTGCCAGGGCACGCGCCATCAGCTCGTCGCGCGAAGGACCGATACCGAGGCGCTCCTCGATGCAGGTGAGGATCGCCAGGTGAGCCGTCTGCACCTGGGCCCACCGGCCGTCAGCCGCGGTCGCCCGGATGCACTGGGTGTGGTCGTCGTGGTCGACCGGAACGCTGTGGCGTTGCACCTCGGCGGTGGCATCGCCGAGCCGGCGCCGCAACTCGGCCACCGGATCGACACCGACCCAGGCCCGGGCGATTCGCCACATGGACCTCGTCGTGTGCTCGTCCACCCGATGGCGGATCAGTTGGTAGGCCCCGTAGTCCGCCGCCCACAACATCAGCTCGACGTCGTTGCGGGCCGAGTCGGACCAGCCGTCGTCGAGGAGCTCGCGGACACGCAAGCCGTACCCGGCGGCTGCCGCTGCCCGCAACAGGGCACTACCCTCCCCTGCCGCCGCACCAGCCGGATACACCAAACGATCGTTCACTACCGCCATCCTTCATGGGCTGGGCTTCGACGGCGAACAAGCACCGGATCCACAACTCGAAAGCCATACCGGCCACCTCGTCATGGCATCCATGTCCGGCCGTCCCATCAGCGAGTACCTCGCGCGGCCGCGGCACGACAGCCGGTTCCGGCTTCTGTAGCCGCGATCCGCGTGTCCGGCGGACCGCAGTCGGTCTGCCGCTGAGCGGGCGCCGCGCGAGCCACCGGTCGACCGCACCACAGCGGGCCGCGGTCACCGGGCTGCCAGCGCCGCCCACTCCTCGGTCCACCGGTGACGACTGAGACCCGCGGCAGCGAACTCGTCGACCTGATCACCCCGCTGCACGCCCCACCAGCGCAGCATCGCGTTGACCGCCAAGTCCTCGTGGTCCGCTACGACCGAGTAGTGGTCTTCAGCTTCGCCGGCAGAGGTTGCCGTGAACATCGGCCCCCACGCGACTGTTCCACCACGCCATGCCACCGCCGCATGGAATCCACCGCCACCGAAGAACTCGGTATGCAGGTAGGCCACATCGCCGTGCATCGAGTGGCGACAAGCCCATTCCGCGAGCTCTCTCGTCAACTCGTAGAAGCCCTCCACGGGCGCTCCATCGACCGCGGTCGGCACCATGCTCGCCACGATCTCGTCCGTCAGCGGCAGAAGCACCAATCCGCTGCCGGCGGCCAACGGCACGGTCGGCAATACCGCTTCACGCAGGCTTGGTGCGGTCGATTTCAGGAGCAGCGCCTGCAGATTTCCGGCCATGAGGCGAGCGTATCGGCCGAAGCCGGAGAGCCGTACTCTCATGCGCGGAGCGTGCGCCAAGGTGTTGAGCAACCGTTGTCACCGGTGAGAGGCGATCCGCTTGTCGCACCCTCCGCTCCGGTCAAAAGTGGTGGCACGCTGCGGTCCTGGTGCAGCACACTTGCGATCATGGTGGGTTCCTGTCGTAGCGTCGCTGATCTGGCCGCCGCGGAGGCGCGGGGAGAACGGATCAAGTTCCTGTTCTTCTGGGGACACCAGTCGGAGCGCGACGGCCGCGTCGGCGCCGGATGCTTGAGTCAGTGGTGGCCGGCCCCGTTCACCGCCGACGGGCGCGTGTTCGCCACCGCGGAGCATTACATGATGTGGCGCAAGGCCGTCCTGTTCGGTGACGACGCGATGGCCGAGCGGATTCTGGCCGCGCCGCACCCGCACGCGGCCAAGGCTCTCGGCGGCCGGGTTGCCGGATTCGATCAACAGATTTGGGACGAGCACCGCTTCGCCACCGTCGTGGCCGGCAATCTGGCCAAGTTCGGAGAGCATGCCGACCTGCGCGCGTTCCTGCTCGGTACCGGACAACGGGTTCTCGTTGAGGCCAGCCCGGTGGATCGCATCTGGGGCATCGGCCTGATGCGCGACGAGCCCGCCGCCGCCGATCCAGCTCGATGGCAGGGCCTCAACCTGCTCGGGTTCGCACTCATGCAAGTACGCGACGTCCTCCACGACTCGCCGGAACAGTAGCGGCAGGACGGCGAACACCGGATGCGCCGCCGGGCGTGCGCGGCAGCCGCAGAGGCCGGTCACGCGGCGCGGCGCGTGCACAGGCTTGCCCGATCACCGGGGTGCGAACAGGACCCGCCGGCCGCGGCGCCACCCGGCGGCTGGACGTTCGCGCGCGACCTGCCGGCCCGGGACACCGCAGCCGGGTACGACAAACGGCCCCTTCCCGGGAAGGGACCGTCAGGCGGTCTTGTCAGCTGGTCTCGGACTGCTGGCGGCGCTGGAGCCTGTCGTTCTCCCGGAGCGCCTCTTGGAGCTGGTCCTCCAGGGTGATGATCCGGCAGGCGGCTTCCAGGGCGGTGCCCTGGTCGACCATCTCGCGAGCCCGCGCGGCCAGCCTCAACTGGTGTCGGGAGTAGCGGCGGTGGCCGCCGGCGGACCGGAACGGGGTGAACAGTTTCGCCTCGTCGAGCCGGCGCAGGAAGTCCTGCGAGGCGCCGGTGATCTCCGCGGCGCGGCCCATCGTGTAGGCGGGGTAGTCGTCGTCACCGAACATGTCGTCGGGTGGGGCCATACAAACCTCTCCATGATGTGGGCCCCGGCGCTTTCACGCCGGGGCCCAGGGTCAACGGGTCCGAACACCACTCTTCGAGGGATTCGCCGGTCGCGAAGGGCGCACCTGCCGCCGGGTGACGGCGCAGGACGAAGGGATCGCACGAACGTGACCGGAGATCACCGCACTCGATGGACGCTACGGCGTCCGTTCCGGGGCTGACAGCACGTCCCGGCGCGGACGATCCAACGGTGTCCGAGGCCCTTTCCCTTCGCTGGCCTGCAGTGCGGTCCCGGAGCCCCGTGGCTTTCATGGCCCGGACACGTGCGGCGGGTGGTGGTGCCGGGCGGGCCCTGAAACCTGCACCGGCCCGCCCGGCCTGCCCCGACCTGTGCTTGCGTCGGGGTCTTGCCTTGCTACTGCTCACCCTGCTGGGCGCGGTGATGCAAGTGCCGCACCGCGGGGGCCGAGCGAGCCACGGGCTCGAACCCGGGGCCGGTTTGACGCTCAGCCTGTTCGTCTGCGTCGTTCGCGGACCTCTTCCCTCAACACCGGAAACACTAGCCACCACCTACCAGAATGTCTAGTACGAGAGTCGTAGATTTTTTGTTCCCCTGACCCGAGGATTCCGGTTGATCAGCGGTGGGCATCGTGGCCCGGCGGTGGGCCTGCGGTCCCGGCACGGCGACCGGGCGTCCGGCGCCTCCCGCACCACCGGGCCGGCCCCGCCGGGACCGCAGGCAGGTCCACAGCCCGGACCGGCCCCGGCGGAAACCGCAGGCAAATCCACGGTCCGAACCGGCCCCAGCCGAAACCGCAGGCAAATCCACGGTCCGAACCGGCCCCAGCCGAAACCGCAGGCAAGCCCACGGTCCGAACCGGCCCCAGCCGAAACCGCAGGCAAGCCCACGGTCCGAACCGGCCCCAGCCGAAACCGCACGCAAGCCCACAGCCCGGACCGGAGACGCCTCACAGCCCGGATCACGGACGGCTGGCAGCCGGGGCCGCGGGCGAGGCCGCAGGCCCGGACCGTGGGCGGCCGGCGCCCCGTTGTCGGGGCGTCAGTCCTCGGGGACCGGGTAGGCGTAGAGCTCGGCGAGCCGCCGCCGGGACGCCTCCAGACGGTCCGCGAGCACGGTCATGAACCGGGCGTTCAGGTCGCGGCCGAGCGCCGGCTCCCCGGCGATCATGTCGCGGATCCGGACCGCGTCGAACTCGATGGCGTGCACGTCCTCCGCGGCGACCGCCCCGAACCGCCACCGGTACGGCGCCATCAGCCAGGACCAGCCGACGACCGCGCCGGGGCGCAGCTGTTCGAGCACGATGTCGCCGCGGCCGGGCACCGCCATGTCCAGCACCACCGAGCCGGAGTTCAGCAGCCAGAACCGGTTCGCCGGGTCACCGGCCGCGAACAGCCGGTACCGCGTCGGGCGGAACACCGGCCGGCCGTGGACGGACCAGCGGTGCAGCCACTCGGACGGCAGATCAGCGGCGAACGGATGCATGGCCAACTGGTCGAAGACGCTCAACGCGGTCATGACGCCTCCTTCGGGTCGCTGTCGACGCTAGGAGCGGCATGGCCCGGGCGGCAGAAGCGAAAGTCCCGGTTCACGGCGCCACTTCGACCTGGCCCCGGGCGCCGCGGTCGGCGTCGGCCATGGCGTGGCTGACGAACGGGTAGTGTCCGGCCTCGGGCAGCACCGTCTCGACGAAGCCACCGGCGGCCGGGCCGAGCGACAGCACCTGGGCGCCGCCCGGATCGCCGGGGCGCAGCTGGTAGCGGCCTTCGGTGTAGACGGTGTCGAACTGGGCGCCGACCACGTGGAACGATCCGGCCCGGCTCGGGCCGGCATCGAGCACCCAGAAGCGCACCCGGTCGCCGGCGCGCGCGGTCAGCGGACGGTGGACGTACTGCGCCGGGTAGCCGTTGAACACCACCGCGTCCGGCTGCTCGCGCTGCATCTTGGACAGGTCGCCGATCGCGCCTTGGGCGCCGAGGTAGAGCTCCGACTGGACCAGGAC
Source organism: Actinoplanes teichomyceticus ATCC 31121 (assembly GCF_003711105.1). Classification (NCBI taxonomy): domain Bacteria; kingdom Bacillati; phylum Actinomycetota; class Actinomycetes; order Micromonosporales; family Micromonosporaceae; genus Actinoplanes; species Actinoplanes teichomyceticus. The sequence goes on along the minus strand of NZ_CP023865.1, from coordinate 3,885,502 downwards.
GTACTCGTGGGCGACCGCGGCCAGGTCGGGCGGGTCGATGATGACGGCCCCGTACATGCCGTTGCCGATGTGGAGCAGCATCGGCATGGTGGAGCAGTGGTACATCCAGATGCCGGCGCGGGTGGCGGTGAACCGGTAGGTGAGCTGCTCGCCGGGTTCGATCGGGCGCATCGGCCGGTCCGGGGCGAGGGCGCCGGCGTGGAAGTCGACGCCGTGGTCGACGGTGCCGTCGTTATGGAGGGTGATCTCGAAGGTGTCGCCGACGCGGCCGCGCAGGACCGGGCCGGGCACGGTGCCGTTGTAGGTCCACATCTTCTGGCGCACGCCGGGAGCCACCTCCCGCTCCACCTCGCGTACGTGCAGGTCCAGCCGATGCGTGCGGCCCGGCGGCGACACCGGCGCGGCGGCGTCGTACGCCTGGAACCCCGCACCCGGATCGGCCATCGTGTCCACCGGCGGGGTGTCGCCCGGCGCAGCCGGGGCGTGCCCGGCATGCGTCGCGGCGGTGTCGGTCGCGCCGGTGGCGACGACGGTCAGCGTCATGCCGGCCTGGCGGTGCCCGGGCAGCGAGCACCAGCCGGCGACCGTTCCGGAGATCAGCCCGGCGTCCAGCGTGACGGTACGGCCGGCGGCGACCGTCCCGGTCTTCGCGCCGCCGGCCAGCACCAGGTCGTGGCGGCGCTGGTCGCCGTTGGTGAGCTCGACGATCAGCCGGTCACCCGCCGGAACGGTGATCCGGTCGGGGTGGAACCGCATGTCTTTCGCGGTCACGGCGACCGTCGTGGTGTGGCCGGTCGGGGTGACCGGCCCGGCGGTGCTCGCGGTGGCCGGTCCGGCGGTGAGGCGCTGGGCGGCCACCCCGAGCAGGACGGCGAGCAGGACCAGGGCCAGGCCGGCGGCGATCCCGCCGAGCGGTCGGACGGTCGGCGCGGGAGGGGTGGACACGGGGGTTACCTCCGGTCGAGCAGGAGAAGGCGCGCCGCCGGCAGCAGGAACTGCACCAGCGCGGCCAGCAGCAACAACGACGTGGTGATCCGGACGTACGGACCCACCGGCAGCTGGAACACCAGCAGCGCGGCATTGGTCATCGCGAGTCGCTGCGGCCAGTGCCGGTCCAGCGCCGCGGTCCGCTCCCGGACCCGGGCCGGACCGCTGCCCAGCGCCATCGGCAGCAGGTAGGCGAGCGCGCCGAGCAGCACCTGAGCGACCGATCCGGCGAGCAGCGGCACCAGCACCGCGCTCAGCCCGTCGGCCGCGGCGGCCGGATCATTCGCGGTCAGCAGCCGGTAGCCGTCCACGGCGAGGGAGATCAGCAGCCAGCCCGCGCCGGCCGCGATCGACCAGGCGGCGAACGACTCCGGCGGTTTGACGCGGGCCGCGCGAGCCGCCGGGACGACGGTCGCGACCACCGCCGTCGCGAAGACGGCCAGGCCCGCCGCCGCGACGACCGGCCACCAGGCGAGCGCCCCGAGCGCCAGCCCGGACAGGCCGGTGAGCGCCGTGGGCAGGCCGGTCCGGGCGGCCGCCACCGCCCCGTCGGCCATCCGGGTCCGCAGCACGGTCGGCCAGAGCGTCACGACCGTGCCGAGGACGGTCAGCATGATCCAGCCGAGCAGGTTGACGTGTGCGTGGAACAGGATCAGCCGCGGCCGGGCCGCGTCGTCGACCACCAGCATCCACGCGCCGACCGGCACCCCGACCAGCAGCGCGCCGGCCGCCGCCAGGTAGTAGTGCACGGTCACCGCGAACCGTGCGGGCAGCGCGGAGCGCAGCCGGGCGGCCAGCCACACCAGGTGCGCGGCGATGGCCGCGAAGACGGCCGCCGCTCCCCCGACGCCCAGCCACGGCCGGTCCGTGCCGCCGCCGGCGAGCACCAGCACCACGCCGGCGTTGAGCAGCGCCAGCCGGGCCGCCTCGGCGCGCCGCGACGCCGGCGGCGGCACGCGCAGCACCGCGGCGGTGAAATGGGCGCTCCACACCAGGATCGCGTTGCTGGCCGCGCCGAGCAGCAGCAGGTGGATGGCCAGCCAGCGCCAGGCGGGCAGGAACGGGTGCGCGAACGCGAGCGCGACGAGCGCCAGCAGGTAGCCCAGCGGCAGCAGGCCGGCGCGCCGATGCCAGGTGGCGCGGCCGGTCGGCCGGTCCGGCACGGTGTTCGCGATCCCGGCGGATTCCCGGTCCGGCGCCGGCCGCCCAGGCTGCGGCGTGGTGCCGGGCGCCGGGGCGGGGGCGGCCGGTGGGGCGGGTTCCGGGGGTGTGACGAGGGGGGTCATGATGCGGATCGGGCCTTCGGCTGGGAGGGGTGGCGGGCGGCGGTGGCCGACAGGGTCACGGCGCAGGCGAGGAACAGCAGTACCGAGGCCACGTTGCCGGTCCCGGACCAGCGCCAGACCGATTCCAGGCCGGCGGCGTCCCCGGCCGCGATCCGGGCCAGCAGGGTGAGGTGCAGCAGGGCCAGCGGCAGGTAGAGCACCCGGTGGTACGGCAGCGGCCGGCGCAGCACCGCGGGCAGGATCACCGGCGCGTGCACGAAGATCATGGACAGCACGAAGCCGAGGAAGACGGCGTGCAGGGTGGCGTCGTAGCGGGCGCCGTCGGTGACCGGCCCGGCGCCGGCCCAGAGCAGGCCGGCCAGGGCCAGCCAGGCGTAGCCGGCGAGCAGGCCGGCGGCGACGTAACGAGGCAGGGCCGTGGCGCGTACGGTGCGGCGGGCGACGTCGAAGACGGCGAGCCAGGCGGTGACCGCGAGCAGGCTCAGGCCGTACAGGAAGGTGCCGGTCCGCGGCCACACCGTGGCCGTGGCCGCGCCGGCGACCAGCGCGGCGAGCGCGGAGAGGAAAAGGCGTTCGGCGTACGCCGAGAACAGGGCGACGTGGGCGAGTTCGAGTCGTTCCCCGGCGATCGTGGCGACCACGAAGACCGTCATCCACGGCACCACCTCGGCCACCGCGAAGCCGGCGGTCCAGAGCAGCGCGGCCGCGTACCAGCCGAAGGCGCCCGCGGCCTGCGCCAGCAGCGCCACCGACGGCTGCCGTCGCCAGATCGCCCGGTAGACCCCGAGCAGTACCACCGCCCCGGCCGTGACCAGCAGCTTTCCCGGGAGAGCCGGCCCGGCGGCGAGCAGGTGAAGCGCGCCGGCCGCGGAGCAGAACGGGCCGATCAGCGCCCACCGGCGGCCCAGAGCGACGGCACGTTCCAGCGCGATCAACGTGCCGACGAAGCCGAACACCATGACCGGGCCGTGTACCTCCTCGACCGGGGCGGCCGGGACCGGGACCGGGGTGCCGAGCAGCAGCAGGGCGGCGTAGAGGCCGCCGAGCAGCGCGAGCGCGGCGCCGGCGAGGACGGGCAAGCGCCAGGCCACCGGAAGCGCCGGCCGGGGCCCGGCGTGCGGGGCACGTCCGGGCGCGGCGTCGGGTTCGCGGCCCGCTGTCCGCTCATCGGGGCGGGACTCGCCGGCCGCTGTCCGCTCGTCGGGGCGCGCGTCGCCAGCCGCTGTCCGCTCGTCGGGGTGGGGGCCGCCGGCCGCTGCCCGCTCGTCGGAACGGGGGTTGCCAGCCGCCGTCCGCGCACCGGGGCGCGCGTCGCCAGCCGCTGTCCGCTCGTCGGGGTGAGGGCCGCCGACCACTGTCTGTTCATCGGGATGGGGGGCGCTCGGCCGCCGGCGAGCCGCGCCCGGCGCCGGGCCGGCGTTCATGCCGGGTCCTCGTCGGACAGCGACGGCAGTGGCAGGTGGACGACACAGGCGTCCGGGGCGCCGAACGGCTCCAGCACGGTGCCCGCGCCCTGGGCGCCACGCTGTTCCAGGACGCCGCGGACCACCCCGGCGTGCAGGCCGCACATGGCGTCCGGGTTCTGGCTGACCAGGTCGAGGAACGGGCAGGTGCGCAGGTGCACGTCGACCGTCCCGCCCTCCGGGGCGTGCGCTCGGGGACTGAAGCCCAGGGTCTCCAGCACCGTCGTGACGGCTTCCACCGGGTTCGCGGTGTCCCGTACGTTCGCGGCCAGCTGGCGACCCCAGTCGCGCCCGACGCGGACGGCGGTGTCTCGTACCCCGGATTCGTTGGCCGGGAGATGTTCGAGCAGCGCGGCGGCGAGCGCCCGATAGGGCGCCGGCGCCGGATCGTCGGCGACCGCGCGGTATCGCCAGGCCGGACGGCCCGGTAGACCGCCGCTGGCCCGGGCTTTCACCAGCAACCCGGCCTCGACCAGCAGATCGAGGTGCGCGCGGGTGGTGGAGAGGTGTTGGCCGGTCTGGGCGGCCACATCGGCGGCGGTCAGCCCGGCCGCGGACGTCCGGACCAGTCGCATGATCGCCACCCGGCTCGACGAACCGAGCGCGCGGTGCTGCGGCGTGTCGATCGTCTCGCCGGACGGCCCTTTCCCTGAGGTTTCCACGGTGTTAGACGTTATAACGTCAGTTGACGTCAAAACTAGAGGAGGGCGTCATGTCACCGTCCGACGAGGTCGCCGCGGCGGCCGTGGTGCGCCATCACGCGCAGATGGCCACGGAACTGGACCGCCTGGTCCGGGACCTGATCCGGACCGCCGAGATCGGCGGCCTGCGGCAGATCTGGCAGGCCAGGGAGGCGCTGGTCGGCTGGTTGACCGGGGAGCTGCTGCCGCACGCCAACGCCGAGGAGGCCGCGCTCTACCCGGCCGCGAGCGGGCAGCCCGGCGCGGGCCTGCTGATCACCGGGATGCTGGCCGAGCACCGCGCGATCGGCACGCTGGTCACCGAGCTCACCGAGACCGCGTCCCCGGTGCAGGCGGCAGCCGCGGCCCGGGCCCTGCAGGCGCTCTTCGAGGTGCACCTGGCAAAGGAGAACGACCTGGTGGTGCCGGTGCTGGTGGGCGCCCCGGACGTGGATCTCGCGGCGCTGCTGGACGGCATGCACGACCTGCTCGGCGTCGAGCCGGCCGACGGGTGCGGCTGCGGCGGGTGCGGCTGCGGCGGTGACGCGCCGCAGGCCGCCGCACCGGCGGCGACGCTGAGCATCGACCCGCGGATCGACGTCCGCGATCTGCCGCACGCCGAGCGTCACGCCCGGGTGATGGCCGCGCTGGGCGATCTGGCGCCGGACTCCGCGCTGGTGCTGGTCGCGCCGCACGCCCCGCTGCCGCTGCTGTCGCAGATCGACGAACGGTACGCCGGGCAGTTCACCACCGAGTGGCTGCAGAGCGGCCCGGATGTGTGGCAGCTGCGCCTGCACCGCGTCGCGGTGCCCGCCTGACCCCGGCCTCTCGCCTCCCTCTCCCCGGCGGCCGCAGCGGAGCGGTTCGCCGGAAGGGCCGGCCGGCTGCACGCCCGACGGCCGGCCGGGGCCGCACGGCCCGATCATCCGGCGGCGCTCAAGCACCCGCCCGCGTGGTTCGTTCATGCCGGCAGCCTATCGACGCGAACGCCACTAGTCTAGATTTCGACTAGTGGCATTTCTGGTCTACTCTGGGCACGGACCGGCCGCACCGAGCGGTAACCGGTCGCGGGAGGGAACATGGCGAAGGCGACGACTGAGCAGCCTGATCCGGAGCCGGGCTGGGTGCGGGCCACGCTGGAGCTGGCGGTCCTCGCCGTGCTGACCGAGGGCGACCGGCACGGTTACGCCCTGGCTCAGCGCCTCGGCGAGCGGGGCCTCGGCCCGGTCCGCGGCGGCGTGCTCTATCCGGTGCTCAACCGGCTGGAGACCGAGGCGGCCGTCAGCTCCAGCTGGCAGGCCGGCGACGGCGGTCCGGGCCGCAAGGTCTATGCCATCACCGACGACGGCCGGCGCCGGCTCCACGGCCAGCGCGCCTCCTGGCACAGATTCACCAGCACGTTCGACAAGCTCCTACGGCAGACGGCTGGAGAGCGATGATGACCACGTTCGACCGGTGGGAGCTGATCGCCCGCACCGCTCTCAGCGACCACGGCATCGGCTACCACGAGGCCACTCCCCTGATCGAGGACGCTCGCTCGCATCATGAGCAGAGCGGCGTCGATCCCTGGCAGGCGCTCGGCCCGCCGGAGCGGTTCGCCGCGGATGTCGCCGCCGCACGGCCGGCCGCCGGCGCCCGGGTCGACACGCAGGGCAAGACCTCACGCGACTATCTGAGCGACGGCATGTTCGCCGTAGCGTTCGTCGGCGTGCTGGCGTCGCTGTCCGCCATCTGGGCCAACCGCGGCCTGACCGTTCCGCTCACCGCGGCCGGTTCGCTGGGCACCGTGCTGGCCTCGTCGAGCCTGCTGGCCTTCCTCGCCGCGCCCGGCGCCCTCCGCGCGTCCGGGCGTCCCCGCCTCGCGCCCTGGGGGTTCGTCGCGGGCGCCGTGCTGGCCGTCGCGGCGGCGGTGGCCTTCACGGCGCTGCCGCGCGAGCGCATCGGCGAGACCCCGGCCCTGGGGCTGCTCGTGGTCTGTCTCGGACTGTGCTGGGTGCTCACCCGCCCCACCCGGGGGCGGGGACCGGCCGGCGCGGCGGACCCGGCCGACCCGGAGGACTGGTTCGCCCGGCTGCGCGGCGTGCTGGCCGGCCGCTTCGACGTGCCACCCGATCGGGCCGGCGCCCTGGTCGAGCAGGCCCGGGCGCACGTGGCGGCGGCCGGCACCACCCCGCGGGAGGAGTTCCCGTCCCTCGCGGAATACGCACGGGACCTCGCCGAGCAGGAGCCGGGGCGGCAGCCGGCATGGTGGCGTCGCCCGACTGTGGTGCGGACCGCCAGGATCGTCACGATCGCGCTCCTGATACTCGCCGCCGCCCAGGCGCTTGTGGACGGCGACTGGTGGGTCACTGTCACCGGCGCCTCGGTGGCGCTGCTGCAGGCTCTAGAACTGCGGAGATAGAGATGCGGACGGGCTGGGTCCACCCCGCGGCCCGGGCAGCGCCGGGACCGCCACGCATCCGGGCAACACCAGGCGGCCGGGCAGCACCAGGACCGCCGGGAAGCCGGGCAACACACCAGCGCCGCCAGGCAGCACCAGGACCGCCAGGCAGCGGGGCAACACCAGCGCCGCCGGGCAGCACAAGGACCGCCGGGCGGCCGGGCAGCAAAGTACCGCTGGGCGGCCGAGGAGCCCGGGACGCCACGCACCCGGGCAACACCAGAACCGCGAGGGGACCAGACAGTACCGGCCCTGCCCTGCGGCGGGGCAGCGCCGGGGACCGCCCCGTGGCCCGGCAGCACCGATCCCACCTTGCGATGCGGCCCGGGACGGGCGCGGACAGCCGTCCCGGCCGCACCGCGCTCGGCGCGGAGCATCATCCGTACAGGTCACAGGTGATCGCAGACGTTGTCCAGGCTGCCTCTGACCATCGTGAGGGTGCGGTGCCCGGTTGCGGAGATCGCCAGGCGGTAGAGACCGTCGACGATCCACAGCCCGCGCGGGATGTTGCCCTGGCCCTCGCGGACGCGCAGCAGGACCGGACCGGCCACGTACCACGTCTGCGAGCCGTCGGTGGCGTGGTCGACCAGCGCGCTGCCGCTGACATCCGCGTCGTAGTGGCCGCCGGTCTCGTCGTTGGTGACCCGGACGACCAGATCCCCGCGGTAGGCGTCCCGGCGGATCGAGCCGTCCGGGAAACGCTCCAGGACCCTGGTGACGACCTCGTCCACGACGGGCTCGGCGTGCAGGGGGAAGTCGCAGTTGACGCCGGCCTCCTGGGTGAACGGCGGGGTGGGCGCGGGCACCCAGCCGTTGGGTGCGGCGGGCGACAGGGTCGACACCCCACCGGAGCCGGTGGCCGCGACCGGCCGCTGGACGAACACGGGCGTCCAGCCGGAGGCTGCGGCGGGCAACGGAGCGGACGTCCCGCCCGAGCCCGACGCTGCGGCGGGCAACGGAGCGGACATCCCGCCCGAGCCCGACGCTGCGGCGGGCGCCGCCGTGCCGGACAGCAACGCGAGCACGGCGACGGTGACGGCGGTGAAACAACGCATGGCATACCTCCGCGGGAGTGGTCCGACCGGGCCATCCTGCGCCGCGCCGCTCACCACATCCTGACCAGAACAGATAACCTTCGATGCGATGGACGTCCGGCTGCTCGGCCCCTTCGAGGTCCGCCACGACGGGCGGGTGATCACGGCCGCGACCCGCCGTCAGGAGCGCTGCCTGCTGGGCATCCTGCTGCTGCGGGCCGGGCGGGCGGTGCCCACCGAGCGGCTGGTCTCGTTGCTGTGGGACGACTGCCCGCCGGCCACGGCGCGCGGGGTCGTGCACACCTACGTGGGCCGGCTGCGGCAGGCGCTCGACCCGCACGGCCTGACCATCGTCACCCGGCACGACGGCTACCTGGTCGACCCGGCCGGCCACCACCTCGACACCGACGAGTTCGTCGAGCTCGTCCGGCAGGCGGCGGAGGCGCCGGACGCCGCTGAGCGGGTTCGCCTCCACGACGCGGCGCTCGCCCTGTGGCGGGGGCCGGTGCTCGCCGACGTCGCGGGGGAACGCCTGCGAGAGCGGCTCGCGCCGCAGTTGCGGGAGTTGTGGTGGGCCGCCGTGTGCCGCCGCGCCGAGGACCTGCTCGCCCTGGGCCGTCACGACCGGGTGGTCGCCGACCTGACGCCGATCGTCGAGCGCACAACGGTCCGGGAGCGGCCGGCCGCCCTGCTGATGACCGCCCTGTACCGGGACGGGCGCCCGGGCGAGGCACTGCACCGCTACGACGTGACCGTCAAGATGCTCCGCGCCGAGCTGGACGTCGAGCCGAATGACAAGCTGCGCGAGCTGCGGGAACGGATCCTGCGGCGGGATCCGGGGCTCGACCGGCCGGCCGCGCCCGCGTACGCGGTGCGGGTGCGCGACCAGCTGCTGCCGTGGAACGTCGGCGGCCATCCGGCGCTGGAGTTCTGCAACACGTACGCGGGCTGGCAGAACCCACACCCGGCCGGCGGTGAATGGCTGCGCGGCTATGCCGCGCTCGCGGCCTGGGCCGAGCACATGGACCTGGCCGACCAGGCCACGGTGACCCGGCTGTTGCGAGCCGCGCGCCGCGCGCCGGCCGAGGCCGCCGCGGTGCTGTGCCGGGCCCGACGATTGCGGACGCATCTGTACGCCTGCCTGACCGACCCCGCCGACGACCGCTCCTTCGCCGTGGTGGCGGGGTTCGCGCGGGACGCCGCCGGCGCGTCGGTCTTCGTCCGCGACGGCAGCGGGCTCGGCCGCTGGGTGCTACCCGGTGCGGCCGGCCTGGAGATCCCCCTGCACGCGGCCGCCAACAGCGCCGCGCAGTTGCTGGCCGACCCACGCCGCTTCACGGTCTGCGCCTGCCCGGGACCGCAGTGTGGCTGGCTGTTCCTGGACCCGAGCCGTCGCCGCCGCTTCTGCAGCATCGCCACCTGCGCCCACTGAACTCGGCGCCACCGCCGCCGGTGCCCGCTCGCGGCCGTGGACCGCGACATCACCGATCCGCCGCGCAGCGCCGGCGACGGTACCGCGCGGAGCCGGGTGATCAACCGCGCCCGTCGCGCGGCGATCACCCGGTGACTTGGTGGGGCTGCCGGTCACAGTTCCCGGCGGCGGCGCCGGCCGCGGATGAGCAGGATGGTCGTCACCACCACCGCCGCCACGTTGACGGTGACCAGGACCGCGCCCGGACCGCTGAACAGGCCGACGAACGGGAGCGTGAGGAAGACCAGCACACACAGCACCGACACGGTCGGGAACCGCCGGTCGTCGGCACGCATCCGGCGTGCGAACTCCGGATCATCCGCGCACAGGTGCAGCTCGATGTCGGCGAGCGCCCGGCGATCCTTCTCCTCCAGCATGCGACCCCCTTTCGTACAAAAGAGGAATAGCGGATCTGGCACGAATTGAAGCGTTAGAAGCCTATAACAGAGGGTGACCAGGCGTTCCCCATATGTGCAGCCGAGGAGGCTGGATGACCACCGTCGCCGCGAGGCCCACCCCCATCCGGCCCCAGCCGATCCGACGACAGGTGAGAGGGTCCGCGCTGGCCCGGATCCTGCGCACGACCGATGCCAAGCAGATCGGCATCATGTACATGGTCACGTCGTTCGTCTGGTTCGTGGTGGGCGGCTTCCTTGCCCTGATCATGCGGGCGGAGCTGGCCCGGCCGGGCATGCAGATGCTCTCGCCGGAGCAGTACAACCAGCTGTTCACCATGCACGGCACGATCATGCTGCTGTTCTTCGCGACCCCGATCGTGTTCGCGTTCGCGAACTACATCGTCCCCATCCAGATCGGCGCGCCCGACGTCGCGTTCCCGCGGCTCAACGCGTTCGCCTACTGGCTGTACTTCTTCGGCGGCCTCATCGTCATCGGTGGCTTCCTCACCCCCGGCGGCGGGGCCGACTTCGGCTGGACCGCCTACACCCCGCTCAGCGACTCGTTGCACACCCCGGGTGTCGGCGGCAACGCGTGGGTCGTCGGGCTGGCGATCTCCGGCGTCGGCACGATTCTCGGCGCGGTCAACATCATCACCACGATCCTCTGCCTGCGCGCACCGGGCCTGACCATGTTCCGGATGCCGATCTTCACCTGGAACATCCTGGTCACCAGCCTGCTGGTTGTCCTGATCTTCCCGTTCCTCGCCGCCGCGCTGTTCGCCCTGGCCGCCGACCGTGTGCTCTACGCCCACGTCTACGACCCGGGTACCGGCGGGCCGATGCTGTGGCAGCACCTGTTCTGGTTCTTCGGCCACCCCGAGGTGTACGTCATCGCCCTGCCCTTCTTCGGGATCGTGACCGAGGTGATCCCGGTCTTCAGCCGCAAGCCGCTGTTCGGCTACAAGGGACTGGTGGCCGCGACCATGCTGATCGCCGGGCTGTCGATGAGCGTCTGGGCGCACCACATGTTCGCCACCGGTCAGATCCTGCTGCCCTTCTTCAGCTTCCTGACCTATCTGATCGCGGTCCCGACCGGGATGAAGTTCTTCACCTGGATCGGAACCATGTGGCGCGGGCAGGTCAGCCTGGAGTCACCGATGCTGTTCGCGATCGGGTTCCTGCTCACGTTCCTGCTCGGCGGGCTGACCGGGGTGCTGCTGGCGTCCCCGCCGGTGGACTTCCACGTGCACGACAGCTACTTCGTCGTCGCGCACTTCCACTACGTGCTGTTCGGCACCATCGTCTTCGCGGTCTTCGCCGGCGTCTACTTCTGGTTCCCGAAGATGTTCGGCCGGATGCTCGACGACCGCCTCGGCAAGGTGCACTTCTGGCTCACCTTCATCGGGTTCCACGCGACCTTCCTGGTGCAGCACTGGGTCGGCAACGAAGGCATGCCCCGGCGGTACGCCGACTATCTGCCCACCGACGAATTCACCACGCTGAACACGATCTCGACGATCGGGTCGTTCATCCTCGGGCTGGCAACCCTGCCGTTCCTCTACAACGTGTGGAAGTCGTACAAGGTGGGCACCGTCGCGACAGCCGACGACCCGTGGGGCCACGGGAACTCGCTGGAGTGGGCCACCACCAGCCCGCCGCCGCTGCGCAACTTCAACAAGATGCCGCGGATCCGCTCCGAGCGGCCCGCCTTCGACCTGAAGTTCCCCGAACTGGCGGCCGGCGAGCAGTCGGTGGCCGGGCCGCCGGAGGGCGGCGCCCGCCCGCTGACCAAGGAGTCCGACGGCGGCGCCACCTACCCGGAGGACATCGCCTCGGACCGTGAGCCCAAGAGGAAACGCTGACCGCTACGCCCGGACCGCCCGCCCGCCCGCGCACGTGGGCGGGCGGCGCGGCCTCCACCGGCAACGGATCAGCACTGCGTGACGGCCACGACCGGGGTGGACGCCTCGGCCCCGGCGCCGGTCGCGCCGAACACCACCCGCACCCCGCCGTACGGTCGTTTCACCTGCCAGCGGTAGGTGTCGCCGGAGCGCGAGAGCAGCGGCTGCGCGCCGGGAATCTCCTGCCACGACCACGTCGAGCCGGTGGACCGGTAGAGGACGTCGTCCTCGACCAGATACTCCGCGCCGAGACCGCCGCCGGCGCGGCCGGGGAGCCGGTAGCCGGTGCCGGCGTCGGCGTCCGTGTCGATGAGGACGCGCCGGTGCGCGTACGCCCGGGTGAACCTCGCGGTGAACGTCGCCGCGCTCCGGGTCGTACAGGCGGAGTACCCGGTGATGGGCGGGCCGTCTTCCGCCGTGGCGGCGCCGTCCGTCCCGTGGGCAGCCGGGCGGCTGCCCGCCGGGAGACGCCCGCGCCGGCCGGACGGCGACCGGTCCGCCGCGCCGGCCACCGGCGCGGCGGAAACCGCCGAGGCGGGAGCGCCGGAGGGCTGGCCGGGCGGGAGAACCGCGGGAAAGCCCTGCGGGGGCGGACCGGTCACTGTCGATGACGGAACGGCGTCCACGTCGACCAGGCGGACGATCGCGACGGCCCCGGCCCCGATGAGCGCGAGCACTCCCCCGGCGACGATCAGACCCCAGCGCCGCCGGATCCGGACCGGGCCGTCGGCCGCGCCGGCCGTCCGGCTGCCGGACCACGGCCCGCCCGCCGCCGCATCGGCCGCCGGTCCGGGCGGCCGGCTGCCGGGCCCGGCGGGCGACGCCGCGGCGCGGGAGCCGGCGGGCGACGCCGCGGCGCGGGAGCCGGCGGGCGACGCCGCGGCGCGGGAGCCGGGTGACCGGCTCCCCGGCGCGCCCGGCGACAACTCGGCGCCGGGTCGCCGGTTCCCGGGCACGCTCGGTGACGCCGCCGCGCGAGTTGCGGGCAGCCGGTTCCCGGGCACGGTCGGCGACGCCGCTGTGGGCGGCCGGGCCCCGGGCACGGTCGGCGACGCCGCTGTGGGCAGCCGGGCCCCGGGCACGGTCGGCGACGCCGCTGTGGGCAGCCGGGCCCCGGGCACGGTCGGCGACGCCGCTGTGGGCGGCGCCGCCCCGCGCGGGGAAGCCACGTTCGGGGAAGCGGCCTGCGGGGAAGCGGCCTGCCGGGAAGCGGCCTGCCGGGAAGCGGCCTGCGGGGAAGCCGCCTGCGGGGAAGCGGCGGGCACCGCGGGCAGCCGGTGCGGGAACATCCGGCGCAGTGCCGTGGCCCGCTCGTCGGCGAACCCCGCGCCCTCCCCGGCGGCCCGACCCCGTCGCATCGCGTCCGACCCCACACCCGCTCCCGAGTTCCGTGGATGATTATCGATGTCCGTGCGGCACGATACACGGCGGATCCGCCGACGCGGTCCGCGACTCGGGCGGGTCGGCCCGGCCGTGCCGCCGTCTGTATGACTCACCGCTACGTCGAGCCCCGCGACAGGTCAACCGCTTCTTCCGCGCCCTTCTGCGCTGAGCGGACCGCCCAGCCGCGGGTCACCCGGTGCAACGCCGGCAGCAGCACCCAGTTCAGCGACGCGACCAGGACGGCGGCGTTGACGACGATGACGCTCAGCCGGGGCCACGGCGCGGTGAGCGGGCCGAGAACCAGGTGCAGGACGAGACTGACCGGAAGAACGGCGGAATAGGTGATGACCGCCTGCCGCCAGGTGCCGGCGCGCCACGGGCGGCTCATCGGGCGAATCCGCTGCGCCAGCTGGGGTGTTCCAGGTCGAGACCGTGGCGCCGGGCGCGCGAGTTGGACACCGGGCGGCCGAGGTCGCCGGTGGACGTGACCGCCGGACGCGGGGCGCCGACCGCGGCGGCGAAGACCGGCGCCCACTCCCGGCCCGGCGCCGGTTCGTCGTCCACGATGTTCCACACGCCGGCCGGCCACGCCAGCGCCAGGACCGCGGCGCGCGCGGCGTCGGCGACATGGATGAACGAGGCCACGGTCTCGGTGGCGGGCAGCCGGCCCGCTCGGGCGTCGTGCGCGAAGCGGCCCTGCGGCGCGTACCAGGTGCCGGGGCCGTACAGCTGCCCGAAGCGCAGCACGACTCCCTCCGGGAGTTCCCGCACCGCGGTCTCCAGCGCCTGCACGGCGACGACGGTGGTGCGGCGTGGCTCCGCGGCGTCCACATCGAGCGGCTCGCTCTCCCCGGCCGGTGTGGGGCCGGGCCGGTAGACCCAGGAGATGCTCTCGGCGACCATCCTTCGTACCCCGTGGCGGTCGGCGGCATCGACCAGATGGCGCGTTCCGACGGTACGCAGCCGCGCGTTGCTGGCGGAGTTCCCGGCGCCCAGATCGGTCAGCAGGTGCAGCACCGCGTCCGGCCGGGCCGCGCCCACCGCCGCCGACACGGCCTCGCCGTCCAGGGCGTCGAGAAGCACCGGCTTCGCGCCGAGCCGGCCCAGCGCCGCGGTCTTCGACGGGGTACGCGTGGTCGCGGTCACCCGGTGTCCCGCCGCCGTCAGCAACGGGATGACCGCTGCCCCGAGAACGCCGGAACCACCGGCGAGGAAAACATGCACGACAACCGCCTTTCACCGGGAACAGCCAGGACGCTAGGCCGGCTCTGGACCGTCAAGAAGGTCCAGACACGGGGCAGTATTGTGGTCCAGTGGATGTGGTGTTCCGTCTCGACCCGGCCCTGCCCCGGCGGCGGGCGATCGAGAGCGCGATCCGCACGGCCATCACCGGCGGCGTCCTGGCGCCGGGAGCCCGGCTGCCGTCGAGCAGGGAACTGGCCGCCGAGCTCGGCATCGCCCGCAACACCGTGATCGCGGCTCTGGACGACCTGATCGCCGAAGGCGTCCTCGAGGCCCGCCCGCGCTCCGGCGTGTTCGTCTCCCGCGGCGTCGACCCCGTCCCGCGCACCGGTGCCGCGGTGGTCGAGCCGCCGCCCGCGTTCGACCTGCGGCCCGGGCAGCCCGAACACGGATCGTTCCCGGCCAGCCGCTGGGTCGCCGCGACCCGCCGCGCGGCCGCGCGTGCCGGCCACGCGCCCACCAGTGGCGCCGGCTGCCGGGAATTGCGCGCGCAGTTGGCCGCCTACCTCTCCCGCGCCCGGGGAGTCACGGCCACCGCGGAATCGATCGTGATCTGCGCCGGCTTCCGCACCGCGTCCACCCTGCTCGCCACCGCACTGGCCCGGCACGGAGCACGGTCGGTAGCGATCGAGGATCCGTCGCTGTTCGGCATCTGTGGTCCCTGGTGGACGGCCGGCTTCACGGTGACCGACCTGCCCGTGGACGACGCCGGCGCCGAGGTGCACCGGCTGACCTCCGGCACCGATGCCGTGGTGCTGACCCCCTCGCACCAGTTCCCCCTCGGCGGCGCGCTCAGCCCGCGACGGCGCCGGCTCGTCAGCGACTGGGCGCGGGCCACCGGCGCCTACATCGTCGAGGACGACTACGACGGCGAGTTCCGCTTCGACCGCCGCCCGGTCCCGGCCCTGCAACGCTCGGCGCCGGAACACGTCGTCTACGCCGGGAGCACCAGCAAGACCCTCGACCCGGCCCTGCGGCTGGGCTGGCTCGCCCTGCCGCACGAGCTGATCGGCCCGGTCGTGGAGTCGTCCGAGACGCTCTGCGGCGGAGCGCCGCTGCTCAATCAGCTCGCCCTGGCCGACCTCATCGCCAGCGGCGAGTACGAGCGCCACATCCGGCGACAACGCCGCGAATACGCCCGCCGTCGCACCCTGCTGCAGCACACCCTCGGCGCCCTCGGGCTCCGGACCTGCGGCATCCCCGCCGGGCTGCACACCCTGATCGCCGTCGACGGCCTCGACACCGGGGCGGGCGCGCTGCGCGACCGGCTCGCCGAGCGTGGCGTCGCCGTCCACGAACTGGCCCGCTACACCCGAAGCCACCAGCACCGCGCCGCGATCGTCGCCGGATTCGCCACACCGTCGCGCGCACAGTTCCGACCGGCCCTCGACGCCCTCGCCGGCACCCTGCGGACCAGCGGCGACTGAGCGGCCGCTCGACCGGCGCGGCCACCGGTGTGCCGGGCCGGCCCCTCGCCGCGGCGGCGAGGCGCATCGTGGCGGACGCGAGCGGTGGACCCGACCCCATCCGTACCGGAAAATGGGTCGATGTATCTGCCGAGTGAACGGGAAACCGGCGCCCACGTCATCGTGCCCGCCGTTCGGTTGCTGCTGTGTCTGGTGCTGGGCGCGCTGGCCGGGATGGGCGCGTACCTGTGGCTGGTTCCCGGCCGGCCCGCGGCGGCGATGACGTTCGCGGCGGCGGTCGCCGCGGCCACGGCCTGGCCGGTGTCGCGGGTCTTTCCGCGCGGGCTGCTGCGGCGCCGGTGGGCGATGGCCCGGGCGGTGCGCCGGCACGGATGGGACGCCGCGTCGCCGGCCTGGACGCACTACGCGGCGCTGCTCAGCCGGCTGAGCGAGGACATCGACAGGGAGCAGCAGCGTCTCGCACAGCCCGGGTACCGGTCGCGGACCCGGCGTGACGTGCGCCAGGCAGCGGCCGTCGAGCCGGCCCGCGAATTCCTCCGCGCTGCCCACCGGTTGCTCATCGATGCCCGGGGCCCCGAGGCGGACGACCTGTCGTACCCGAAGGGCCGGGCCCGGCTGCAGGCCTACCGCGCCGTGCTGCACGATCTGGCCACCGCCGCGACGATCGGCGCACGGACAGATGCCGGCCAGGCCGAACGCCCCGCGGTGTACCTGGACGCTTTCGTCGCCGAGTTCGGCGCGGCGCGGCTGGCCCGCGCCGCGCCCCTCTGGCCGCAGGCGAGCGAGTACCTGCAGGCCCGGTGGGCCGCGGGGGAACGCTCCATCGATCTGCTCGCCGCCCTGACCACCCTGGCGGCGATGACCGGGCGGATGTGGCAGGAGGCCATCGACACGGGGCTACCGGTGAGTGGAGGCTTCCTGCACACCCTCGACCCGCAGCGGTGGGAACGCGACACCCACGTCGGCTGGAGCAACGACCCCGCGCTGCTGGTCGAACTGGTGCAGTGGCTGGCCCGGCGACGCCGGTACGAGGAGGCGCTCGCCGTCGCCCGCGGCGAACGGGACCGCGGCAACGAGTTCGCCGCCGCGCAGATCGAACGGGTCGAACGGTGGCAGGCGACCGGCAGGGATCCCACCCCGCCCCGCCGGCCGTCCTCGAACCCGTTCCCGCGCACGTACGGCGTCTCCAGCACGATCAGCCTGCCACCGACCGGCAGCGGCGGCGGCTTCTACGGGGGTTTCGGCGTCTAGCCCGCCGTTGAGCAGTCCGGCGGGGCGTGGCGCCCGTCGCGATCTCCGCCGGTCGGCCGGCGAGCACCGGGATGCACCCATCCTCGCCGCCCTGCCGGCCTCCGGAACATGGCGGCGGCCTTGCCGATGAACGGGTACCGGCCTCAACGGCCGGCTGGCTATCCGAACCGGTCGGCGAGCTTCGCCAGCTTGGTGACGTACCCCGGCCAGTCGTAGTCGTCGGGAACGTTGGTGTTCTCCCGGCGCAGGCCGATCGCGCTGTCGTGCTGCTCGCGCATGATGTCGGCGTGACCGGCGTGCCGAGCGAGGTCGCAGGTCACGTGGATGATGATCCGTTGCAGCGTCACCACATCGCTGCCCGGCCGCCACCACGGCACCCGCCCCGGCGCGTCGAGCGGCAGCTGTTCGATCGTCTGGTCCGCGAACGCCCCGACACGGCGGTACAGGTCGATCAGCCCGTCCTTCGTCTCGTCCGCCCGCGCGTACCAGTCCGCCTGCGGGTCCTCGTCGTATGCCGACATGGGGACCAGTTCCCCGGCGGCCGGGAACTCGCGCCCGAAGGTCGGTCCGAAGTAGCCGGCCTCGACGTTGAGGCAGTGCTTGAGGACTCCCAACAGGTTGTTGCCGGTCGCGGTGCGGGGCAGCCTGACCTCACGTTCGCTCAGCCCGTCAAGCTTCCAGATCAGGTCATCGCGGGTCGTCTTCAGGTAGTGGTGCAGCGCCGTCTTCGGGTCGCCCAGATCAGCCATGCCCGCCAGTCTTCCTCACCACGGGCGTCGTACGAGACTCCCCGGCGTCGTACGAGCCGCCGCCGGCAAGATCGGCGTCAGGCCGGGTCGTAGGCGCCGGCCGCGAACTCCTCGACCAGTGACCGGCGCGACGGCTTCCAGCCCAGCTCGCGGCGCGCCTTCTCGCCGGTGGCCTGCTGATCGAGCAGCAGGGCCTCGCCGAACCCGCCGAGCCGCTCGACCGTCGCGGCGGCGTCCTCGGCCACCACGCGGCCGTCGAGGCCCAGCCGGCGGGACGCGGCCTCACCCAGCTCGCGGACCGTGGGGTTGTCGCCGCTGACCCCGAGATACACCGAGCCGCTCCGCGCCTGCTCGAGCGCCGCCACGTACAGCTGCGCCAGGTCGTCGACGTGCACGGTGGTCCAGTGCTGGGTGCCGGGGCCGACCAGGCGCAGCGCGGCCGGATCGCCGACCCGCTCCCCCGCGAACACCAGGGCGGGGATGCCGATGCCGTTGCCGTAGACGGTGCCCGGCTCGATGATGATCGACCGGATCCCGGCCGCGGTCAGGACGCGCGAGTCCAGCTCCTCGCGCCACGCGACCAGCGCCGGCGCGTTGCGCGGGGTGTCCTCGGTGATGTCCGGGGCCGAGCCGTGCACCCAGACACCGCCGGTGCGCAGGAACGTGGCGCCGGGCCGCAAGCCGTCGAGGGCGGCCTCGGTGAACGCGGTCTCGACCGAGCTGCTGGTCGCGTCGCCCGGCGACGCTGTGGCGATCACGGCGTCGGCGCCGGTGGCCAGGCTCCGTACGAGGTCGAGGTCCCGCATGTCGCCGACGACGGCCGCGGCGCCGGCCGCGCGTGCGGCGGCCGCCTTCGGCTCCGAGCGCACCAGCGCCGTGACGGAGTGCCCCGCGCCGATCAGGGCGGACAGGACCGCCGAGCCGATGTGGCCGGTGGCGCCGGTCAGGAAGACGTTCATGGTGACGAGCTCCTCGCTCAGGATCGGATGTCTGGCCCCAGACTGCCGCGCCCGGGTGTTCGCCACCAACGAATAGTTGCGATCGGCGTCATCGCCTGGGCCGATTAACATCGCCGCGTGGAGCAGCGTCAACTGCAGTACTTCGTGGCCGTCGCCGAGGAACTCAACTTCACTCGCGCCGCCCGGCGCACCCATGCCGTGCAGTCGACGGTCTCGGCGAGCATCCGGGCGCTGGAACGGCACCTCGGCGCACCCCTGTTCGAGCGCAGCACCAGCAGGGTCGCGCTCACCGAGGCCGGCAAGGCGCTGCTACCCGAGGCGCGCCGGGCGCTCGACGCCCTCGACCAGGCCCGTGCCGCGGTCGCCGGTCTGCGCGGGGGACTGACCGGCAGCCTGCGCGTCGGCACGCTCTCCGGCCTCACCGCCGTCGACCTGCCGGGGCTGGTGAACGACTTCCGTGACCGCCACCCCGGCGTACGGCTGAGCCTCAGCATGGCCGCCGGGGGCACCGACGGGCTCCTGGCCGCCCTGCGCGCCCGCGAGCTCGACGTCGCGTTCGTCGCCGTGCAGACCGCGAGCGTGCCCGACCTGCTCCTGAACCCGATCGCTGACTTCCAGCCGCGCCTGCTCGTCCCGGCCGGCCATCCGCTGGCCGAGCGCGCCACGGTGAGCCCGGCCGCGTTGGCCGACGAGCCGTTCATCGACCTTCCGCCCGGCTTCTGCAACCGCGTCCGCACCGACAACGACTTCCGCCGGGCCGGCATCACCCGCACCATCGCCGTCGAGGTCAGCGACATCACGACCATCCCCGGCTACGTCGAGTCCGGCATCGGCGTGGCCCTCGTGCCGCCGTTGGCCGCCGAGGACGGCCACCGGGTCGTACCCGTCGAGCTCGACCCGCCGGCCGCGTCATGGACCCTGGCCGCGGCCAGCCTCGACGGCTGCGCGCCGAGCCCGGCCGTACGGGCGTTCCTCGACCTGGTCGACGCGCACGTCGTGCGCCGGGACCGCTACTGAAGCCCGGCCGGTCGATCAGCGGGAACCGGCTGCCGCCCGGGCCGCCGGGCGACCCGCCGGCGTGCGGGCAGAAGCTCTCACCGCGCAGGGACGGGCCTGGGAACGGCAGTGGGAACGGCAGCTCGACGAGTGGTCCGCGGACCTGGCCGCCCTGGTAGCCGCCGGTGCCGCGGCTCGCCGGCTGGACGCTCCCGGCGTGACAACCCGCACGTCATTTCCCCGGTCATTTGATTTTCCGGCCGATTGTTCGGCTCGGCACGCATCGCCTCTCAAGCTTCCTATCCATAGATGCACGACAATGTTTAGCTCGGCCCCGGGCCATGAGACTCATATTCTGAGGAGGGTCCGAAATGAGCGCACGCGCCATTCTCCGACGCACTGCGTCTGCCGTGGCCCTGGCATTCGTCGCGGCGGGAATCGGGGCGGTCGGGTCGGCGTCGCCAGCGGTCGCCGCTTCGCCGTCCGCCGCTTCGGTGCCGGCCTGGTTCTTCTACGCACGGTATCCCTCCCCGTACGTGTGCGTCGGCGCCATCCCCTCGCGCTCCTGGAAACGGACGCCGACAACGCCCGATGCGTCGACGCCGGGGGCGGCAGGTGGGATCTCATCGTCTACTACGGCTAGTACGACAGCCGCCGGCAGACCCGGCCACACCGTGATCGAAGGCCGCCGCGGTCCACGGTCGCGCACCGGCGGGTACCGGCTCGGCGCACCCGACGCCGATCACCGCCGGCCGGCGCGGGCCCGCACGGCAGCCGGGTCCGCGCAGCCCACGCCGCCGGCCGTTCACCGGCGCCCGCCCGGACGCGGATCACCGCGGACATCACGCCGACCGGCGTGCGGTCAGCGGGCCACGGCGCGCAGCAGGCGGTGGTCACCGTGGATGAGCAGGCCATCGTCGTGCGCGAGGATCGCCCGCTCGTGATTGCGCAGCATCGGCGACGGGTCCACCCCGAGCTCCTCGATCATCTGCTGCCGCATCCGCTGATACACCCCGAGCGCCTCGGCCTGCCGCCCGGACCGGTACAACGCCACCATCAACTGCTCGCACCACCGCTCGTTGAGCGCCTCGGAACGCACCAACGCCGACAACTCCGGCACGATCGCGCTGTGCAACCCCAGCTTCAACTCGTTGTCGAACAACATCTCCAACGCCGCGATCCGCACCGCGCTCAACCGGGCCGCCCACGCCTGCGCGATCATGCCGACCGGAGCACCCCCGAACACCTGACCACGCCACAGCGACAGCACCGCACGCAACCGCTGACTGACCACCGCGGGCGGCAGACCCGGATCCGCCTGCACCGCGGCCACCTCACTGGCGAACGTGATCGCGTCGGTGGCCGCCCCGTCCAGATCCAGACGGTACCCACCGGCCCGCGCCACCAGCCGCGCCTCAGCCCGCTCCGGCTCCAGCGCCCGCAACTTGCGCCGCAACCGGCTGGCATGCGCCTGCAACGCGTTCTCCATACCGTCCGGCTGCCGACCACCCCACAGCTCCTCCGACAGCGTGCCGAACGGCATGACCTGCCCCTGCGCGCTGATCAGCACGGCCAGCAGGGCCCCCTGCATACCACCCCGGAATCGCGTACTGCGATGTCCGGACTCGATCAGCATCTGGCCCATCATCCAGATGTTCACGGCGCAACCCCCATGACTTCGATCCACCGACATGACTATCTCCGGACTGTTCTCAGATTTCGGTCGTCCCACCGAGCCGAGCCGCCGTGGACCGCGGCCATGCGCTCGATCGCCGGACCGGCGGTGCCTTGCGGGCTCTCCCCCGGTGCGGGCATCGGCGGCGGGGCGCGGGGTGCTGCTGGTGAGCGGGGGCAGCTCACCAGCAGCGGGGGGACGAGCGAGGATCAGCCCGCGCCGGCCTCGCGGGAGACCGGAGTGCTCGTCATGGTGTGTCACCTCCTCTCCGTGGGCGGTCAACCGGTGCGGCAGCACCCCGCTGGGGCCGTACCCGCGCTGATCGCCCGGTCGAGCCGGTGGCAGCCGGCCCGGCTCGTGGTCCGCGGGCGGCGCCGTGCCGCCCGGGCATAGGAGAGGAGCGGGCGGCGGCACGGGTGATACATCCGGATCGCCGTCACAGGTGGTGTATCACCGGGCCGGACCGGCGGCTCCCCTGCTGTGAAACCTGCACGCACTCAGCAGAGGGAGTCGCCATGGGGGCCGAGATGCTCGCCGCCGCTCGGGCCGAAGCCCTGTTCGTCAGCACCGCCTCGGTCACGGACCACCTGACGAGACCGGAGGTCACCGAACTGATCCGTACGGCCGTGCGGGCCCACCACGGGACCCGCGGCTGCGCCGCCGAGGTCGCGGCCCGGTACGGCGAGTACCCGGAGGTCGCGCAGCCGCGTATGCGGTGGGCTCTCGACACCGTCCACATGCTGTACCCGGCGCACCGGGCCGACCGTCCGGCCACGGTGACGCACGACCTGGCCGCGTGACCCACTCGCCTGACGCCGGTCCCGGTGGCCGGGACCGGCTCAGGCGCCGAGTCCGGCGCCGAGACAGACGAACCCGGCGGCGGTCATCCGCTCGGCGGGGCCGCCGCTGCGGGCCAGATCGCGGCCCGCCTCGGCCAGCGCCGACGCCGGTGCGGCCCCGGCCGCGAGCCGGTGGTGCATCGCGGTCATCAGCACCGTGGCCACCTCGTCCGGCACCGGCAGCATGGCCGCGACCAGCGACCGGGTGCCCATGGTCAGCAGGGCGGCGGAGAAGCCGAGCAACTCGTCGCCCGGACAGACCAGCGACAGGCCGCTGTCGCAGGCGGCGAGGATCACCAGTTCCGGCACGTCGGGCAGGGTTTGCAGGTCGTGGACGGTGAGCGGTCCGTCGGCGAGCCGCAGCGAGGAGAACAGCGGGTTGTCCCGCCGGAAATTGCCGTGCGCGGCGACGTGGGCGATGCTCGCGTACGGCAGGGCGGCGAGCACCGCGCCGGCCGTGGCCGAGGCGCCGGTCAGCGTCTGTGCCGCGGGATACAGCCGGTGCAGCGCCGCGATCTCGGCCGCCGAGCCCGGCAGGTCGGGCCCGGCCACCGCGAGCGTCGTGCCGTACCGGCGTGGCCGGCGGGCGGCCTGATACCAGGAGGTGGCCGAGGGCGAGACCGTGACCGAACGCCCGGCGCACGAGGGCAGCAGCCCCCACGGCATCGACTGGAGCGCCCCGGTCGGGACCACCACCAGCGGCCGGTCGCCGAGGGCGTCGCGCACCGGCCCGACGAGGAATTCGTCGAGCCGGCGTCCCAGGCTGGCCAGCAGCCGGTCGGCCGCCTCGGCGCTGCGGTCGTTGCCGGCGGCCGCGCGGCGCATCGCGAACGGCAGGTGCTCCAGCGATCCGGCGATCTCGGCGGCCGGTCCGAGCGGGCGCAGCACGGTCCGGCCGTCCGCGAGGAGCACGGCGAACAGTGCGCCGTCGCTCTCCACGTACTCGAGCACCGCCGCACCGTCGAGCACCGCCGTGAGCTGTTCGGGCGAGGCGGGCGCGGCGGTGCCGGCGTAGTCGCCGTCGCGCCGCCGCAGGTGGTCGCGGATCCGGTTCTCCAGCGCCGCCTGTCGCCGTTCCAGGTGGGCGACCGACTCCCCGGCCCGCCGCGCCGCCGCCAGCTCGGCGACGACACCGCGGACCTCGCTGAGCGCCGCGGCCAGCACCGGGTCGCCGGGTGGGCGGGCCCGGGCGAGGAGCAGGTGGCTGGCCCGGCCACGCTCGGCCCAGCGCAGGACGCGACGTGCCGACCGCGCCTCGATCGCCATCCGCAGACCCATGTGGACGAGTTCGGTGCGATGTCCGGAGCAGTACGCGAGCAGGTCGTCCGCGCCCAGGGTGGCCCGGTACTCCTCGGCGATGCGCAGACCCGCGGAGATGGTGGCGGCCGCCGCCCGGCGGCGGCCCGCGCTCAGGTGGCGCAGGGCGGCACACTGGCAGGCGCGGATGCGCAGCTCGGCCGGGTCCGTGCGGCGGGCCGCACCGGCCGCGGCCAGCAGCGCCTGGGCCTCGGCGGGGCGGCCGCGTTCCAGCGTGAGCCGGGCCGCGGTGACCCGGGCGTCCAGCGCGGGCATCCGCCAGCCGGCCGCCTGCAGCGCGTCGGCGACGCGAACCAGCTCCGGTACGGCGACGCGCTGCCCGAGTCCCAGGCGACAGCGCAGCGCCATCAGCCGGGCCACGGCGCTCCAGTCGTCGCGGTGCTGACGGGCGAAGGCGGCGGCCGCCTGGCGCGCCGCGGGCAGCGCCGCCGTGCAGTCCCCGGCGAGCAGCGCGGCGGCGGCCACCATCAGCACGCCCTCGGGCAGCTTGAACCCGCTGCGGGCCCGGGTCAGCTCGGCGACCGCCTGCTCGGCCGCCTCCCGGGCCTCCCGGGCCAGCCGCACGGCGAGCAGCAGCTCGGCACGGTCCAGCAGCAGCGAGCTGACGCTCACGCCGAGCGCCCGGTACCGCCGTTCGGCCTCCTCGAAGTACCGCAGGGCGGCCGGGACCTCACCCTGCCGGCTGTGCGCGAAGCCCAGGTTCTCCTGCACGTGCGCGGCGAGCAGGCGCCGGTCCTCGGCCTCGCTGAGCCGTTCGGCCTCGTGCAGGTCGGCGAGCGCCTCGGCGAACCGGTAGCGGTAGACGAACAGCACACCCCGGTTGTTGAGGACCCGCCAGGTCCAGACCGGGTCACCGCAGGCGCGCAGCCGGGGCAGCACTTCCCGGTACGTCTCCAGCGCCTCGCCGAGGCAGCCGAGCTGCTGCAGGATGGCGCCGCGCTGGGCGGTGGCCCGCAGGCGCTGGACGCCGTTCAGGTCGGCACGGGCGCGGTCGATCACGCCGAGCGCCCGGCGGGGTTGGCCGCGGCAGCTGAGCACGTACGCCAGGCTCATCCGGGCCTCGGCGGCGAGGGTGGGATTGCCGGCGCGGCGGGCGAGCCGGACGGCGCCGCGCTCGCACCGCAGCGCGGTGTCCAGGTCGGCCAGGTGCAGGGCGGCCAGTCCCCGGGCGCGCTCGGCGACCGCGGCGGACTCCGGATCGTGGGCCCGCCCGGCGAGGTCACGGGCCTGGGCGGCGAGGCTCCAGGCGCGCTGCGGCTGCGCGTCGACGAGCCGCAGTGCCTCGTCGCAGAGCACGCGAGCGGCGGCGTCCCGCGCCATGCGTCCTCTCCCTCCGGCGCACCTCCCTGCCCCGGCGCGGGTTTTCCCGGGTCGGCCCCCACGGGAGCACCGCGGCGGGAACAGTTGTCAGCGACATTTGTATCAAATCGGCCACTCGTTGGTCCTCTTGACGAGCCGGGTGAACGCCCGAAGCTCACACCCGCACGAGGAGAACCATGGGCACGACGAATGCGACGCACCGGGTCAACGAACTGATCGTGGCTCTGCCGCACCTGGGCCTGATCCTGGACCGTCTCGGCACGCTCGGCCTGCACCCGGCCGGCGAGCCGCAGCGCAGCCCGGCGCTGGGCCTCGCCCTGCTGCACCTGACCGGGCCGGCGCGCGACGGCGGCAGCGCGGCCGACGGCTCCGGCTCACCGACCGACGCGCTCCTCGCCGACCTGCGCGCCTACTTCCGCCGCGAATACGACGGCTGGACCCCCCTGCTGGGCAAGAACCGTGAGGTGGAGACCGTGGGCGGCGCTCACGTGATCAGCGGCGGGGGTCGCCGGCTGCCGGCTCCGGCGACCGAGGCGGACGTCCTGGCCGGCGGCTGGGAGGGCCGGGTCTTCGCTCCCGACGCACACGTGCTGCCGGAGGTCGAGGGCGCCCCGGGCAGCCACCGCAGCGTACGCAACGGTCTGCCGCGCCCCGCCGGGGAACGCGGAACCGGCGCGACCGTCGCGGTCTGCGACACCCGGCTCTGGGACCACGGCCCGCTCGCCGGGGCGTATCTCGCCCCGCCCGGTGCCCTGCTGCCCGCCCCCGGCCCGGGTGGGCTGCCGTTCACCGCCGGGCACGCCACCTTCGTCACCGGCATCGTGCTGCGCAACGCGCCGGGCGCCGCGGTGACCATCCATCCCACCCTGGACGACGCGGCCCGCAGCACCTCGTGGCGACTGGCCAACGACCTGGTCGCGCTCGCCCGGCGGGGGGCCGACGTGGTCAACGTCTCGGCCGGGTTCTTCACCGGTGACGACCAGCCGGCCCTGGCGATGACCGCCGCGCTGCGCCTGATCGGGCCACGCACGGTCGTGGTGGCCGCGGCCGGCAATCACGGCGAGCCGGGGCCGCGATGCCGCCGCCCGCTGTGGCCGGCGGCCTACGACGAGGTGGTGGCGGTCGGCGCGCTGACCCCGCAGGGCACGCCCGCGTCGTTCAGCCCGGACGCGCCCTGGGTGAACGTGCTGGCCCCCGGCGTCAACGTGGTGAGCAACTACTTCGACGGCGCGGTCACGGTCGTCGACCCGGCCACGCCCGGCAGCACCGGCCGGTACGACGGCGCGGCGTCCTGGAGCGGCACCTCGTTCGCCGCGGCGTGGGTCTCCGGCCTGCTCGCCGCACGGATCCGGCGCGGCGAGGTGGACCCGCCGGCCGCGCTGCGCCAGCTGCTGCAGGACGCCCGGGCCGGGACCACCTCCGCCCTGATCCCGAAGTGGTCCGCGTGACCACCGCCGATGGACCTTCCGCCGCCACCAGGACGTTGTCCCGGTCCGGCGGGAGGCCACGGCCGCTGCCCCGCCCGCACCGCCCCGATGAGGAGTTGACGATGCCCGAAGGTGATCTCGCCACGCTCGTCGCCGCCGCGGCGGCCGGCGACACCGAAGCGTGGAACACCCTGGTGTCGCGGTACGGTCCGCTGGTCCACGCGACCTGCCGCCGTTGGCGCCTGAACGACGCGGACGCCGCCGACGTGAGCCAGACGGTGTGGCTGCGGCTGGTGGAGAACCTCGATCGGCTCCGCGAGCCGCAGGCCCTGCCCGGCTGGTTGATGACCACGGCGACCCGGGAGTGCACCCGGCAGTACCGCGCGCAGCAGCGCGAACGCCCGGACGATCCGGCCGTACATCTGGACCGGGCGCCGGACGACGGCGCCGGCGGCGACGCGGTCGACGGCGACCTGCTCCGGCACGAGCGCGATGCCGCCCTGCGGGCCGCGTTCGCCGAGCTCCCGGAGCACTGCAGGCAGCTGCTCGGCCTGCTGATGCGGCCGCAGCCCATCCCGTACGCCGACATCAGCGCACGGCTCGGCATGCCGTGCGGCGCGATCGGGCCGAACCGGGCCCGCTGCCTGGAACGGTTACGCCGCAGTCCGGCCCTGCGGGCGCTGCTCACCGACGCCGACTGACCGCAGGCCACGATCAAGGCCGACGCGCCTTGAAGGGAGACGACCACCGTCATGAGCAACGACTGGATGCAGGATGATGACCGGCTGCTGCGAGCGCTGACCGAGGCGGGGGCGAGCCCGGACCCGACTCCCCCCGACGTGCTCGACGCCGCCCGCGCCGTCTACACCTGGCGGACCGTCGACGCCGATCTCGCCGCTCTCGTGCACGACTCCGCCGCCGCAGCGCCAGCCCTCGCGGGTATGCGGGAGGAGGAGGCCGAGCTGCGGACGTTGAGCTTCGAGGCGCCCGGACTCCTCATCGAGCTGGGCGTCTCACCGGCCGCCCTGCTCGGCCAGCTCGTGCCGCCCGAACCGGCCACGCTGACCCTGCGCTACGAGGACCGGACGACCGTCGTGGTCCCGGTCGACGCCGACGGCTGTTTCCGCATCGCCCCGCAACCGGCCGGCCTGTTCACCCTGACCTGTGAGACCGCCGACGGCCGCCGGGTGGTCACCAGCGCCATCCGCCTGTGAGCCCGCCGGCTCCGCGAACCGCCGGCCGAGCGCGCGACAGGCGCGGACCGCTGATCAGGATTGTCGTGCCGCTGACGCGCATCACCGCCGCCGGGCGGCGCCCGCCCGACGCTGCGATCCCGGCGTTCCGGTCCGGCTCGACCGGGACGATGCCGGGTGGAACGCCAGGTCCGATTGCCGCCAGACCGGCGCCGGCGGACAGGCCAGGGTGATGACATGACAACGGATCTTGACGGCAAGGTGGCATTGGTCATCGGCGGGAGCCGCGGCATCGGCGCCGGCGTGGCGGCGCGGCTGGCCGAGGACGGCGCTGACGTGGTACTGACCTACCAGCACCGCGACGACCAGGCCGCGGCCGTGGTGAAGCAGATCGAGGGTTTCGGCCGCCGGGCTCTGGCGGTGCGGGTGGACAGCGCCGACCCGGAGGCGGTGACCACCGTGGTGGACCGGGCGGCCGCCGAGTTCGGGCGGCTGGACATCCTGGTCAACAACGCGGCGGTGTTCTTCGTCGGGCCGGTCGACGAGCTCGGGCGGGAGGACTTCGACCGCATGATCGCGGTCAACGTGCGGGCGCCGTTCCTCGCCTCGAAGGCCGCGGCCCGGCACCTGGGCGACGGCGGACGGATCATCACCATCGGGAGCAACATGGTGGAACGCACCGTGTTCCCGGGGTTCTCGCTGTACTCGATGAGCAAGACCGCGCTGGTAGGGCTGACCAAGGGACTCAGCCGGGACCTCGGCCCGCGCGGGGTCACCGTCAACCTGGTCAACCCCGGCCCGATCGACACCGACATGAACCCGGCCGACGGCCCGGCCGCGGCCACGATCCGCGACTTCACCGCGCTGGGCCGGTACGGCAGTCCGGCCGAGATCGCGACGGCGGTGGCCTTCCTCGCCGGTGACGGCGCCCGGTACGTCACCGGAGCGGTGATCAACGTCGACGGCGGTTTCTCGGTCTGACGCCCGGGCCCTCATGCGTACGGTCGCGGCCACGCCGGCCGCGACCGGCGCGTCACCCCGCACGACAGCCGTCGGGGCTGGGACGCCGGTGTCCGCCGGCGCTCCACGCGACCGCGACACGGGTGGACACCGCCTCTGGCCGGGCGGGTGCGGACGGGCTCGGCGGCCCGGATGCGCCACCGAGCCGTTCGTCGCCGCCCCACCTGCGGATCCGGATGGCGCAGGCGTCTGGTTCCATTGCCGGGTGCTGATCGACGGATACGACGAGGACCCGGTTGTGGCGGGCGAAGAACTGATCGCCCTGCCCGGTTTCTGGGCGGCTCACCTGACGGGGATGTGCGAGTCGGACGACGCGCACGGCGCGCCATCGCCCGAGCGGTTCGGCGTGGACGGCGGCGATGCCGACGCGGCGGCCGAGGCGCTGTGGAACGAGGAGGCCTGGCCCGTCTTCCGGGTACCGTTCGCCGACGGTCACACCGCGATCGTGGTGTATGCCAATATCCCGAGGATCCCAGCGTCGACTACTTCCTGGCCCACGCCGGGTGGGGGCGTCATGGGTACCTGGCCACGCTGGACGGCCACGGCGCCGGCCCCGGGCTGGCGTGGCGGGAGCTCGTCCACATCGCCCGCACCCCTGACCCGGGGGCGCCCGGGGTGCGCAATCCGCACGCCCGGCTGCTGCTCCTGCTGCCGGCTCTGGGCGATCAGGATACCCCGGCCGAC
This sequence comes from Actinoplanes teichomyceticus ATCC 31121, assembly GCF_003711105.1. NCBI lineage: Bacteria > Bacillati > Actinomycetota > Actinomycetes > Micromonosporales > Micromonosporaceae > Actinoplanes > Actinoplanes teichomyceticus. The sequence continues at coordinate 3,856,360 of NZ_CP023865.1, read as the reverse complement.
GCCGTCGACGTGGTCGCCGACGCCCTGCTGTGGGCGGCCGTCCCGCCCGTCGAAGCGCGGCGTCTGGCAGGGCAGATGCTGGATCGACCGATGTTCGGGGCGGCCCGATGGGTCATGCCGGCGCCGGAGACGGTGGAGGGCGGCGACGAGGTGTTCGACGGGATCCTGGTGTGCGACGCCGACCGCAGTCCCCGGTGCGGAATCAGGCTGGCCCGCGGCATCACGCGCGAACAGAACGACACGCTCGCCCGGGCGCTCGGCACCTGGCGGCCCTGACCGCGACGGCGACCGGCGGGCACCGGGGGGATCACGGCGCCGGCGGGGTCGGGCCCGCCGGCGGCATGGGAGAACGACCCTGGACGTGCTTGCGCCCGTCCTGCGCTACCGTTCGGCGGCCAACCGGAGGCCGAGGATGATGAGAATGCCTCCGGTGGCCGTGTCGATGCGGCGGCTCAGCGCGCGGCGATGCCGCAGCCACGTCCCGATCCGGCCGGCGAACACCCCGACCGTGCCGTCCACCATGAACTCCAGCACGATGAAGATCAGCCCCAGAACCGCGAACTGTACCCAGACGCCGCCGAGCGCCGGATCGACGAACTGCGGCAGGAAAGCCATCGAGAAAGCGATCATCTTGGGATTGGACAGGTTGGTCAGCAGACCACTGAGGTAGACGCGACGTCCCGACACCTCGACGGTATCCGTACCGGAAACCAGATCACCGCGCTGCCGGATCATCCGGATCCCGAGATATGCCAGATACCCCGCACCGACGATACGCAGCACCACGAAGGCCTGCGGCACCGCGGTGAACAGGGCGGTCAGACCGCCCGCCGCCAGCAGGACGTGGACCGCCTCACCCGTGGCCAGCCCCGCGGTGGCCAGCAGTCCGGCCCGCGCGCCACCGCGCATCCCGCAACCGAGCACGAACAGCATGTCCGGGCCCGGCGCGATCATGGCGATGATCGTGGCGACGGTGAACGCGGCGAGTAGGTGCGGATCCAGCGGCATGGCCCGAGCGTGCCGTTCACCGAGCATAAGATCCATACCCGGCAGCGAGGGCCGAGCATAAGCTGTGCTGATGCTCGACCCTCGCCGACTCAGCCTGCTGCGTGACGTGGCGGCCACCGGCACGATCGCCGCCGCCGCCGAACGTGCCGGATGCACGGCTGCGGCCGCCTCCCAGCAACTCGCCGCCCTGGAACGCGACCTCGGCGCCGCACTGCTCGAACGGTCCGCGCGCAGCGTCCGGCTCACCGAGGCCGGCCGGGTCCTCGCCGACCACGCCGGGCGGCTGCTCACCTCGCTCGACGAGGCCGAACGCGCCGTCCGCGACGTGGCCGGCCTGCGCGGCGGGACGATCCGGGTGGCGGCGTTCGCCACCGCCGGGACCAGCTTCGTCGTTCCCGCGCTGACCGCCTTCCGGCGCCGGCACCCGGAGATCGAGCTGCGGTTCACCGAGCTGGAGTCGGCCGAGGCACTGCCCGAGGTACGGGCGGGGACCGTCGACCTGGCGGTCACCCACGAATACATTCCCCTGTCCCGTCCCGACCTGCGCGGACTCCACCAGCGGCCGCTCTACCGGGAACCGATGATGCTGGCCGTACCCCGGAATCTGTCGCCTGCCGACCCCGGCCCCGCAGACCTCGCCGACTTCGCCACCAGCCCGTGGATCGCCGCGCTCACCAGCACCGGCTTCCAGGCCGCCACCGAGATGGCCTGCCGGGCAGCCGGATTCGACCCGAGCGTCGACATCCGGGTGCACAGCTATCCGATGGTCCTGTCGATGGTCGGCGCCGGCTTCGGGGTGGCACTGGTGCCCCGGCTCGCTGCCGTCCCACAGCGCGGCGTGACCTACCTGGCGATCCGCAGACCCACCGGCCTGATCCGGCAGATCTACGCCACCACCAGGCACACCGACCGGTCCCCCGCGGTGCGGGCGCTCTTCCGTTGCATCAACGACGCCCTGGCCAGGACCACCTCGAGGTAGCCGTGGGCGTGGTGTCGCCGCCTCCTCGCCCACGGCGGCTCACCGGGCACCGCAGTAACGTGACCGCCCGGGCACGCTCACCGCCCGGGCGGTTCTCGATCTGCGTCGGCGGGGTGGGCACGCTGCCGGACGCGGGCTCAGCGGCCTGTCTAGGATGGATGGTCATGACGATCCCGGTACTCGGCGTGGCGCATGTCCGGCTCACCGTCACCGACATCGCCCGGTCACGGGCCTTCTACGAGCAGGTGCTGGGGTTCACGCCCGTGCTGCAGCTACCGCCTGACGCCGACGCGGCGACCCGTCAGGCCCTGGGATTCCTCTTCGGCGGTGTGATCTACCGGGTCGGGAACGCCCTGCTGGGTCTGCGGCCGGTGGCACCGCACGACGATCGCTTCGACGAGGACCGGGTTGGTCTCGATCATCTGAGTTTCGCGGTGGCGACCCGGGCCGAGCTCGACGCGGCCTGCCGGACACTGCAGGCCCACGGCGTCGCCCACGGCGACGTGAAGGACATCGGCCACGGGTTCATCCTGGAATTCCGCGACCCCGACGGCATCGCGCTGGAGCTGTCGGCTCCCGCGGGCTGAGCAGCGGCGTTCGTGGGCGCCAGGCCGGCAGCGCCGCGGGGTGCGCAACCGCGCGGGGCGGTCGGCCCTGCGCACAGCCGTCGAGCACCGAGCGTTCGCGCAGGCCCTTTCGGTGGGCACGGTCCACGGCCGTGCGCAGCCGCCGGGACCGGGATCCTGCTCAGGCGGGCCAGATCCGGAGGAGATACTCCTCCAGGCCCGCCAGCCGGGCGTACTCGGACTCGATGTCCTTCTCCGCCTCGTCGGCGTCCCCCAGCTGCTGGACGGCCGCGGCAGCCCGGTCGCGTCCGCGATGCCATGCCGTCACGTGGTACGCGCCCGCGCCGCCCGGCAGTGTCACCCCCTCGACGTCGCCGGGTGAGAGCGGAATCGGCCCGGCGGAGATGTTCTCCACGCCGAGCCGCCCGTCCGGGAACTGCACGGTCAGCTCCCGGCACCTCTGCCAGTCACCGTCGACCTCGGTGTCCGGAGCGGTGTCCCACAGCTCCAGGTTGATCGCGATCGCCACGGTGTCCTGACCGGCCTTGACGGCCACCCGCCAGCGGCTGCCGCCGATGATCGCCTGCTCCGAGTCGGCCACGCACCGGCCCAGGTCCCCCTCCTCGGAGCCGGACACCGCCGGATCGGCGACGATCAACCGCCCGTAGTACGGCAGGGCCTGACCATGATACGTCCGCATCGCGACACCGTACGCTGATCTTCTTCGTGGGTTCCGGGCTCCGGCGCAAAGCGTGTGATGGACGGCGGACGATGACTCGTTGTCCGGCAGATGACTCATCTGCACGGCGAACGTCTCACCGCGTGGATGACCCCGAGCAGGCCGCGGCCCGGCATCAGCCGCTTCGCCACCGGACTGAACGCCGACCTCGCCACGGTCACCGCTGGGCCGTGCCCGCCCTTCAGCTCCGGACCGCCTGATCACGGGTCGGCACGGGATGAACGTAACGTGATCGAGTGATGATCCGGCTTGTGCCCCGCTTTCCAGTCGATGACCTGCAACTCAGCGCGCTGCATGCCCGAGCGTTCGGCGGCGACCCCGCCGAGGTCCGGTCGTGGGCTCAGCGGCTGGAGAGACACGCGCTCACCTGGATCGGCGCCTTCGACGCTCGTGAACTCATAGGGTTCGTTCAGGTCTGCTGGGACGGCGGCAGCCACGCATTCCTCCTCGACACCGTGGTGGACCCCGACCACCAGCACCACGGCGTCGGCACCCGTCTCGTCCACGCCGCAGCCGACGAGGTCCGCGCCGCTGGATGCGAATGGCTGCACGTCGACTTCGAAGCCCACCTGCAGCACTTCTACCTCGACAAATGCGGCTTCCGGACGACGCATGCCGGGCTCATCCACCTGGCATAGAAGCAAGCCACGCCACCGGCCTCACCGTGGGAAGACGACGAAGGCCCCTCACGAGATTCGCGGCGGAACCGAGTCACGGCACCGGATGTCGCTGAGTTTCGGCACCGGCAGGATCTCGCCGACCTCGATCTTCGCGAGTCTGGGCACCGCGCACCGGCGGACGGGATGCGCCTGTCGCCGGTCAGTGCGCCGCTCCCGCACGGTGACGTTGCCCGCGGTGAGGCGCACGTCGTCTGCGGCAGGTCCTCGCGTCATGACACTCATCGATCGACACTGAGCTGATGAGTGTGAACGATGTCGTGGAGATCGCATTTGACGTGCCGGGATGGCCGCCGATCAAGAACGAGGCGTTGTCGTTGCTATCGGCTAACCACCAGCAGCATGATCGAGTTCGAACGCTGTTGGAGGCAGCAGCGATTGCCTCGCAGGCGGTGGCCTGGACGGTGACCGATCGCGTCGTCGGCCTTGACGTAACCGTTCGAGCGCCGCTCGGTCGCCCTGCCGGCGACGCGACCAACTATCTCGGCGGCATCGGCGACGTCCTGCAGGACAAGAGCAACCCCGTCAATCTTGATCTCTCACACCTCGGGCCGCTTCAGGAGGTCGCGCTCTATCTCGACGATCGGCAGATCACCCAGGTGAGGTACGACGTCGAGCCAGCCGACAGCCCGTCGTACTCGGTGCGCGTGGTGGTCCTGCGCAGCCCATAGCGAATCTCCCCGAGGTGCGGAAAGCCGCAGACCACCAGTACCGCCCGTGCCTGCCGGGTGTCCACCGCCTACATCGACACCCGATGCTCTGCCGCAAGGGCGGCGTCCCGGCCGCCGACGTGCGCGGCGCAGGCGCCCTCATGGTGAACAGGTCGAGACTGCTCGGACGCGTTTCTGTCCGGCCATCATCTCGTGCCGGGTGGGGGCACGGGCACAGCGCTGGACGGTGTGCCGCCCCCGGCCCGGATGCCGGGCGATGTGCCGGCGCCTCGATCGAGTAGGTCGTGCACCAGCCGGTGACGCACGTGGCGACGTTGCGCCGGAACCCGTGACCCGCGCTCGAAGCCGGCGCGCGTTCCGGTGTCGCGGAATTGCCCACACCGATCAACCGGGCCGGGCCGGGCCGGGATCGTGTCGCCGGATTCGCACGAATGTGCCGCTGTCCTATGCACACTGTCCGGATGCCGACATGAAACGACCGTATCGAGCGACAATTCGATCTTTTCATCGTGCCACAATGGCGCCTCACATCGATACGGGAGGGCGCCATGCCATACGGTCGCCGGCCGATGCGGAGAATGCTGTGGCTGGCCGCCGCGGTGCTGCTGCTGCCGGCTATCGGCGGCTGTTCGGGATCGGACGCTCTTCCGCCCGCCCCGCAGCCGAGCCCCGCGCCGCAGGCCGCCTATCCGCCCACCCCGCAGGGGGCCCGGGCGCTGCTGGAACGACTGGGCCTGCACGGGGACCCCGATCTGATCGCCTCCCTGCGGCCGACGGCGTCCGACTACCAGGCGCTGTTCGAGCCGGACTTCGCCGCGCGGGCGCAGAGCTTCTACGAGGCCCGGTTCTGGGCCTCGATGCCGGCGACCGCACAGCCGTGGGTGGAGCCCGACCGGACGGAGGTACGCGTCTGGGGCGCCACCACCGAGGAGTTGCGGGCCTGGAAACCGGCGGCACGCAACAACTTCCCGGGCGGGTACCGGAAGATCAAAGATTTTCTCCGGCCCGGATTCACCATCTACTCCGCTGAGATGGTGGCTCCCGGCGACGACTACGGGACGACCTTCAACGGCTTGGCGTATGTCAACGGCCATTGGGCGTATTTCCCGAAACCATGGTATGTCCTCGATTCCCCGCAACGGTGAAAGGCGCCCTCATGGTCGAATTGGCTCGGATACCGCTGGCCGGCGGCGGTGCGGTCCTGGTCGAATGCGCCGGCCCGGAAGACGACGGACCGGTCAAGGCCGGCCGCCTCGGCGACCGGGTCCGTGACGTGTCGACCACCCTGCAGGACCTGCTGCAGCCGGTCACCGACACCGCGCAGATCCTGCTCGACCAGCTCAGCCGCGCCAGACCCGCCGAACTGGAGGTGGAGTTCGGCGTCGCGCTCTCCGCCCAGGCCGGCGCGATAATCACGCAGACCGCGTTGAACAGCAACATCAAGGTCAAGATGAGGTGGCGCCGCGACGGGCTCGACGAGCAGGTGCGGGAGGAGCAGGCGGAGCAAGACACCCCCGATTGCCCATGAGCGCCGCCATCCCGCCCTGGACCTGCGCCGTCGCGCAGATCCTCGACGGCAGGGACACGGCGGCCGGCGCCGGCTTCCTGATCGCCGACGACGTCCTGATCACCTGCGCGCACGTGGTCGAGGCGGCGGGCGCCCGGATCGGCGAGCCGGTGCGGCTGCGGTTCCCGCAGCTCACCGGCAGTCCCTCGGCGTCCGGGCGGGTGCTGGCCGACGGCTGGGAGCCGCCCGAGGGTGAGGACATCGCCGTCGTCCGGCTGGACGCCGTGCCGGCCGGCCTGCGACCGCTGCCGCTGGCCGGCTCCGACGGGCGCCGCGGCCACCCGGTGCGGTCGTTCGGCTTCCCGGCCCAGGCCGGCGCGGGCGGCCACTTCGGCTACGGCCGGGCCGGTGACCTGCTGCGACCCGGGCTGCTGCAGCTCACCGACGCCAACGACCTGACGCAGGGATTCAGCGGCGGACCGGTCTGGGACGACCGGGCCGAGGCGGTGATCGGCATGGTCTCCGCGGTGACCCGCCCGGACGCCCTGGACCGGGGCACCGGGATCGGCTACGCGAGCTCGACCGCCGCCCTGCGTGCCGCCTGGCCGGCGCCGGCCGCCTCGACGCCGTGCCCGTACCGGGGCCTGCAACCGTTCCGGACCGAGGACGCCGCGGCCTTCCACGGCCGCGACCGTGCCGTCGGCAAGGTGCTCGCCGCGCTGGCCGACCGGCCCCCGCTGCTGTTGCTGCTCGGCCCGTCCGGCGCCGGGAAGTCGTCGCTGGTCTCCGCGGGTGTCCGGCCCGCGCTGGCCGCCGGGCGGCTACCGGCGAGCGGGCGCTGGCCGACGCTGGTCATCCGCCCCGGCGATCCGATCCCGGACGCCGCCGGGTACGGACTGCTGATCGTCGACCAGTTCGAGGAGATGCTCGCCGAACCCGGCGCCGGCACGGCGCTCGACGACCTGACGGCGGCGATCGGCCGGCCGGGCCGGACGGTGCTGCTGGTGCTGCGCGACGACTTCTACCCGCGGCTGGCCGCCGAGGTGCCCGCGCTGCTCGACGTCGCCGGAAGCGGACTGGTCAACATCCCGGCCACCCTCACCCGCGACGAACTGCACGACATCGTCACCAAGCCGGCCGAGTCGGCCGGTGCGTGCTGGCAGCCCGGCCTGCCGGAACGCATCATCGACGACGTGCTGACCGCCGACCCGCGGGCCGGCACGGCGGCGCTGCCGCTGCTCGGCGTGGCCCTCAAGGAGCTCTGGACCAGCTCGTCCGACGGGGTGCTGACGCATCAGGCGTACGAACGGATCGGCGGCCTGCGCGGCAGCATCACGAACTGGTGCGACCAGGCGATCACCGGTCAGCCGCCGGCGGTCGTCCGCACGCTGCTGACCATGCTGGTGCGGCCCGCCGACCCGGCCCGGGGCATCCCCGCCGTCCGCCGCCAGCGCGAGGTGTCCGACCTGCACCAGGTCGCCGGCGGTACGACCGCGGTGCTCGGCGTGCTCACCGACCGCCGCCTGGTGGTGACCAGCGTCCCCGACCGCGGCGGCGAGCCGGTGGCCGAGCTGGCGCACGACGTGCTGATCCGCGACTGGCCGCAGCTGCGCCGCTGGGTACGCGAGGAGGAGGAGTTCCAGCGGTGGCTGCAACACGCCGAGGAACGGCAACGGCGCTGGGCCGACCGGCACGAGACCGGTGAACTGCTGCGCGGCCGGGACCTGGCCGACGGCCGGCACTGGTCGGCCGACCGGCGCCTGCCCGGCGACGTGGCCGTCTTCCTGACCGCCAGCCTCCGCGCCGCCAGCCGGGCGACCTGGCTGCGCCGTACCGTGCAGGCCAGTCTCGCCACCCTGACCGTTCTCGCGGTCGTCGCGGCGGCAGCCGCGCTGCGCTACGCGGGCCGAGCGAACGAGCAGCACGTCATCGCGCTGTCCCGGCAGCTCGCCGCGCAGAGCAGCACCATCGACAGCACCCGGCCGATGACCGCCCGCCGGCTGGCGGCCGCGGCCTGGCAGCGCCGGCAGACCGGCGAAGCCGCGAACGCGCTGACCACCCTGCTCACCGAGCAGCAGTCGGTGCTCGCCGGGCACGACGGCCCGGTCACCGCCGTCGCGTTCTCCCCAGACGGCGTCCACCTGGCCTCCGGCGGACAGGACGGCTCGGTGCGCTTCTGGCACGCGGCCACCGGACGGCCCGCCCTGCCCCCGCCGCCCGGGCCGCGCGCGGCGGTCACCGCCATCGCCTACGACCCGAGCGGCGCCGTGCTGGCCGCGGCGTCGGCGGACGGCAGCGTGCAGCTGTGGGACACCGGCACCGGGCAGCCGGTCGGCGCCGCGCTGACCGGGCACCTCGACCGGGTCAGCTCGGTGTCGTTCGCGCATGACGGCAGCCGCCTGGCCTCGGCGGGCTGGGACGGGACCGTCCGGATCCGGGACCGCAGGACCGGCGCGGACGTGCGGGCCCCGATCCGGTACCCGGTACGGGTGAACGCGGTGGCGTTCAGCCCCGACGACCGCCTCCTCGCCGTCGCCGCCGACCAGCGCACCGTCGAGCTGCGCGATCCCGGCACCGGCCGGCCGGCGCAGCCGCCGATCACGCTCGACCGGTCGATGCGCGCGCTGGCCTTCAGCGGCGACGGGGCGAGACTGGCCATCGGCGGGGAGGGCGGCGGCGTCACGGTCCGCGATCTGCGGAGCCGGCGCAGTGTCGGGATGAAGGCCGGCGAGGAGCCCGTACTGGCGGTGGCATTCAGCCCTGGTGGCACCCGGGTGGCCTCCGGTGGCGTCGACCGCACGGCCCAGCTCTGGGATCCGGGCGCGGGCCGTGCGGTCGGCTCGCCGATCGCGGGCCACAACGCGACGGTGTGGTCGGTCGCGTTCAGCGCCGACGGCCGCGTGCTGGCCACCGGGGGCGCGGACGGGACGATCCGGCTGTGGGACTCCACGACCGGACGGCCGGCGAGCGTGGCGCGGCGACATGACGGCCTGTGGCCGGTCGCGGTGCCCGGGACCACGTTGATCGCCACCGCCGGGCGCGACGGCGTACAGCTGCGGGAGGCCACGACCGGGATGCCGTACGGAGTAGGCCTGCCCGGCGCGGCCCGGACCCCGGGTGATGTCGCGGTCGACCGGGACCGGCGGACAGCGGCCGCGACCACGCAGGACGGTCCGATCCGGGTGTGGGACCTACGCTCCGGCCGGCTGGTCGGAGCCCCGCTGAGCACCGGCGGCGACTACATCGCCAGCCTGTCGATCGACCCGGCCGGCACCCGGCTGGTCGCCTCGGGAGACGACAACCGGGTGTGGATCTGGGAGATCGCCACCGGGCGGCTGATCCGCGTCATCGAGACCGGTGACGACACCTTCGTGCACACGGTCGCCTTCAGCCCGGACGGCGCATCCGTGGTCACGGTCGGCGCCGACACCGGGGTCCGGTTCTGGGATCCCGGCACCGGGGACCTGATCCGCGACGTCGGCACCGATTACCGGTACGCCATCGACGCGCTCGCGTTCACCGCGTCCGGCGACCTGTTCGCGACCGCCAGCAGCGACGCGCCGATCGAGATCCGCGAGACGGCCACCGGCGCGCTGGTCACCCGGTTGCGCGCCGACGAGGCCGCGGACACGTCCGCGCTGACCTTCAACGTCGACGGCAGCATCCTGGCCGTCGGCGACGAGGACGGTACGGTACGTCTCTGGGATGTCGCGGCGTCCCGCCTGCTCGGCGCCCGTGTCGGACATCCGGGCGCGATCACCGGTGTGGTCCCCAGCGCGGACCGCGCGTTCTTCGAGTCGGTGGACGACACCGGCCAGATCCGCGACTGGTTCGTGCCGCTGCCGGACATCGCGAGCACCGAGTTCTGCGACCGGTACGGCCCGCCGACGCCGGCCGAATGGCAGCAGTACGCCCCGGGCGAGCCCGGTCCGCCCCGCTGCCAGCGGTAGGGTCGTCCGCGCGCCACGGGGCCCTGCCCCGACCGGGCATCGGCGAGCCGGGCATCGGCGAGCCGGGCATCGGCGAGCCGGGCATCAGCGGGCCCGGCATCAGCGGGCCCGGCATCAGCGGGCCCGGCATCAGCGGGCCCGGCATCAGCGGGCCCGGCATCAGCGGGCCCGGCATCAGCGGGCCCGGCATCAGCGGGCCCGGCATCAGCGGGCCCGGCATCAGCGGGCCCGGCATCAGCGGGCCCGGCACGGAGTCTGGCGGTCGAAAATGGTTTGGCCGGGCACCGGGACCGCTGCTAGTTTCCACCCGGCCGTGCGAGAGACCGAGGAGGTGGTACCCGTGAACGATGTGACATGGGTGCTCCCCTGCGGGGTCACGGTCGGGCGATAGGTCGTCCGGGAGCGCCGTTCACCAGCACTCCCGAAAGGCACGACCATGCGATTCACCGCTGAACAGCGTCTCGACGACGGCGTCCTGGAACGCGCGTTCACGCTCGGCGAGATCCCCGGCATCCTGTGGACGCCCGGATCCGTCTCCGCACCGGCCCCGCTGATCCTGCTCGGCCACCCCGGCGGACTGCACACGATGTACCCCCGGCTGGCCGCCCGGGCGCGGCACTGCGCGGCGGAGGGCTTCGCCGCGGCCACCATCGAACTGCCCGGGAGCGGTGACCGGCCCCGCTCCGCCGCCGCCGAGGCGGCCCGCGCCGACCTGCGCCGGGCTCTGGCGGCCGGTGAGCCGGTCACCGGCGAGATCGTCGACCGGCTCGTCCTCCCGCTGGTCGACAGGGCGGTCCCGGAATGGCGCGCCGCTCTGGACGCGCTCCTCCCGCTGCCCGAGATCGGCGGTCCGGTGGGATACTCCGGCGGGGTGATCGCCATCGGCGTCCGGCTGGCGGCGGTCGAGCCACGCATCGCGGCCGCCGTGCTGTACGCCGGGACTTTCGTGCCCCGCGCCCTGTTCGAGGACGCCCGGCGGGTCACCGTTCCGCTGCTGGTGCTGCTGCAATGGGACGACGAGACGAACGACCGGCAGTCGGCCCTGGAGCTGTTCGACGCCCTCGGCTCCGAGGAGAAGACGCTGCACGCCAACATGGGCGGGCACACCGGCGTCCCGTGGTTCGAAGGGGACGACGCGAACCGGTTCTTCGTCCGGCACCTGAGGTGAGACCGGGTCGTCAGGAGCTGAGACCGGGCCGTCGGGCCGGGCGATAGGAGCGGTCGGCCCGGATGCCGCTCATCGAGAAGGTGTCGACCTTTCTCGATGAGCGGCGGCCCGCCCTTCCCGACGAGCGGCAACCCGCCCTTGTCGATGAGCGGCGGCTCGCAGACGCGCGCCATCGCCGCCGGCCGTGGCCCGTGCCGGGAATCGGTGATCTCGGGGCGGTCGATGTGGACGGTGTTCGTCTCGGTCATGCCCCGGTCGACCGGCGGCGCGCCGGCGAGACGTCGACGGCCGCGGCGGCGCTCACCAGACCGATGGGGGGTGGCCGAAGAGTCCGGGGAGGCCGCCGGTGTGCAGGAACACCACGTTCCGGCCGCGGAAGTCGCCGGCCAGCAGGGCCGCCATGGCCCGGCCGGTGTAGGTCGGATCCAGGAAGACGCCCTCGTCACGGGCGGCCACCTGGAGCGCCTCGCGGACCGGGCCGGTCAGTTCCGCATACCCGCCGCCGACCTGGGAACGCTCGACGCGCAGGCCGGTGACTCCGCCGAGCAGATCCGTGACGGCGCCGGCCGGGTCGGGCAGCGCACCGGTGTCGACGCCCAGCACCCGTTCCGCGCCGAGCGCCCGTACCAGCCCGGCCATCGTGCCTCCGGAGCCGAGCGCGACCACCACGACGTCCAGATCGGGCACCTGGTCGAGCAGTTCCCGGCCGCAGTCGGCGTAGCCCTGGACGGAGGCCGGCGACGTTCCGCCGAACGGGATGACATACGCGCCGTCCCGCCGGGCCGCTTCGGCGGCAACCGTCTCGTCCAGCGACTCGGGACCAGCCCAGATGATCTCGGCGGCGGCAAGGGCGTCGAGCAGGAGGTTGCCGCGCGCCGCCGCCGGCGCCGGCCCTTTCAGTACGAGTACGCATTCCATGCCGAGCCGCCGAGCCGCCGCGGCGGTCAACCGCGCGTGGTTGCTCTGCGCGGCACCCGATGTGATCAGCACGCGCGCCCCGGCGGCCACCGCCTCGGCGCAGGTGTACTGCAGCTTGCGCACCTTGTTGCCGCCGCCACCGAGCCCGGTCAGGTCGTCCCTCTTGAGCCACAGCCGGGCAGCCCCGATCCGGGCCGCCAGCCGTGGCGCTTCCTCGACCGGGGTCGGCCAGCTGCCAAGGGTGATCATCCGAGTAGTCAACCACCGGCCGTTCACCGGCACCAGCCGCCGTCCACCCGCACCACCCGCCGTCCGCCCTCCACCGCCGCTCAGCCGCATCACCGACCTTCTACCTGCACCACCCGCCGTCCGTCCGCACCACCCGCCGTCCGTCCGCACCACCCGCCGTCCGCACCACCCGCCGTCCACCCGCACCACCCGCCCTCCGCCCACACCGTCGGCCCTCCACCGCCGCTCAGCCGCATCACCGACCTTCTACCTGCACCACCGGCCGTCCACCCGCACCACCCGCACTCCCCCACACCACCCGCCGTCCGTCCGCACCACCCGCCGTCCGCACCACCCGCCGTCCACCGGCACCACCCGCCCTCCGCCCGCACCACGCGCACCACCGGCCTCCCACCCACACCACGGGTCCTCGCCCGCACCACCGGGCGGCGGGGAGCCGCCTCCGGCGCAAGAAACCGCGATCGTGCAGGAAACCGGGTCGGTCCGCAGGAGATTGCCCCCATCGGACGCCGCCAGACAATGGCCGCAGGAAGCCGCATCGAGCACGAGTGATTGCGCCCACCGGACGCTGCCACGCGATATCCGCAGGGAGCCGCATCGGCCACAGGAGATCCGCCCACCGGACACCGCCGCTCGCAGATCCACCGGCGCGACGCTCGTTCACGAGGAGCTCCGGTAGACGCGCAGTGGGAGGCCGTGGCCCGGACCGCGATCGCACCGTATCCGACTTTCCCGTGGAAAACGGCCAAAAGGGCTATCGTCAGATCATGAAACAGCGATCGGGCGTCCTTCTCATGGCCGCGGCGCTCCTTCTCACCGACAACGCCGTGGCCACCGCCGCCACACCCGCCAAGATCACCGAGATCGTCCTGACCGGCACCTCCGCCGACGTGACGATCCGGACCGCGGCCGGCGACCGAACCAGGATCCGGCAAGAGGTCAGCGGCACCGCCCCGGCGCCCAGCGCCGGGCGGCTTTCCGGATCCACCCTCACCCTCGACGACAAATGCGGCAGCAACTGCGACGCCATCACCTACGACATCACCGCACCCGCAGGGTTGGCGGTCCGCGGCCGTATCACGGATGCCGACATCACCCTCACTGACGTCGGCGCCACGGACCTCACCATGACCAGCGGCGACATCGAGGTCTACGAGGCCACCGGCCCGGTCTCCCTCCACGCCACGGACGGCAGACTGTTCGTACGAGGAGCCCGTGGCGCGGCGACCCTGCGGATCACCGGCGGAGAGATCACCGCGTTCGGCGTCGCGGGTCCGGTCGAGGCGTCCGCCACCAGCGGCAACATCACCGTGCTCGACGTCGCGGGTCCGGTCGAGGCGTCCGCCACCGTCGGGGACATCAACGTCGGCCTGGCTGAGCCGGCGTCGGTCACGGTGGGAGTCAATCAGGGCGACATCAGCGTCACCGTCCCATCCGGCCGTTACCGTATCGAGGGCGACGACGTACGGGTGAGCGGCATCGAGAACGACCCGCAATCACCGTACGTGATCTCGCTGAGCGCCAACGACGGCGACCTGACCGTGACCGGGACTTCCCCGGAGCAGCGACCCCGCACCGCGCCGCCGGGGAACCGCCACTGAGCACCCGGTCGAACACCACCTGTCCCGGCATCACGCCGAGCCAGCCGTGGTCCGCCTGCTTGTCCACCGGTCTGTGGGCAGCTCTCCGTCCACCGGCCGGTGCGCCACAAGGGCGTCCATGGCACCGCGTAGCCGTAGGGACGCGGACCGCATCACCCCCATCCTGGCAATCAATGGATCGCCGGGACGCGCCGGCGGCTGCCACGAGGGCAATATCTGACATATGACGGCTTCCTCTCCTGCTGCCCCGGAGAACACGTCCTGGCGCCTCGCCCGAGCCACCGCGCCGGCGGTCCGGGTGCTGGCCGGGCGGCGCTGGTTTCCGCTCTGGGCGGTGGTGCACCACCGCGGCCGGGTGTCCGGCCGGGGCCTGTCCGTACCGGTCGCGGTGGTTGCCACTCCGGACGGTTTCGTCATCAACCTGCCGTGGGGTGCCCGCACGAACTGGGTCCGCAATGTCATCGCCGCGGGCGGATGCACGCTCCGGTGGAAGGGCGCCGACCATCGCGTGGACCATCCGGAGATCTTGGATGCGGCGGCCGCTCACCCGTACTACTCTGCGCTCGCCTGGGCTTTGGTCCAGAGGTTGTTCCCGGCGGACGCCTGGCTCCTGCTGCACCGGGTTCGCTGACTCATGTGCCCACGGTGACCAGCCCCGTCTCATAGGCGACGATCACCAACTGAGCTCGGTCGCGGGCGTCGAGTTTGGCGAGGATTCGCCCCACGTGCGTCTTCACCGTGGCCAGGCTGACCCCGAGATGGGTGGCGATCTCCGTGTTCGACATCCCGCGGCCGACCAGGGTGAGCACTTCTCTCTCGCGCTCGGTCACTCCGTCCAGGCGGCGGGGCACCGGCCGGTCGGGCTGCGGCAGCCGGGCGAACTCCGCGATCAACCGGTGCGTCACCGAGGGCGACAGCAGGGCGTCACCGCCCGCAACGACCCGGATGCCGGTCAGAAGGTCGGCCGGCGGGGTGTCTTTGAGCAGGAAGCCGCTCGCGCCGGCCCGCAACGCCCCGTAGACGTACTCGTCCAGACCGAATGTGGTCAGAATCAGCACGCGGACGCCGGCAAGCTCGGGATCCGCGCAGATGCGGCGAGTCGCCTCGATCCCGTCCATCTCCGGCATGCGCACGTCCATGAGCACCACGTCCGGCCGGCACTCGGCAGCCAGCCGGATCGCCTCGACGCCCGTCGCCGCCTCCGCCACCGTACGGCAGTCGCCGCTGGAGTCGACGAGCACCCGGAAGCTTCCGCGCAGTAGCGCCTGGTCGTCCGCGATCAACACCTGGATCACGCCTCACCCACCCATCGCCGCGCCGACCTCGTCCGGAAAACCCTGGCGCCGGAGCTTCCGCCCGGCCACATTGCGCAATCCGGTTTCGAGCTGTCCGCGCCCACTCTGCGCACCGTCCTGGTCACCTGCCATCACCCGTCATCATCCGCCGTCGCCTGCCGCCGCCCGCCGAGCGGACGCAGAGCCCTTACCCGGCGTTGACCGCGCGGCGGACGCAAAGGCGTCACCTGCCGTCGGCCGCGGGGCGGACGCAGAGTCGTTACCTACCGCCGGCCCGCCGAGCGGGAGCAGTGCCGTCACCGAGAAGCCGCCTCCTGCGCGCGGCCCCGCGTCGAAGGTTCCGCCGTGCAGAGCCACGCGCTCGCGCATCCCGATCAGCCCGTGGCCGGTCCGGTTCATGGTCGGTTCCCGCTTACCGTCGTCGGTCACCTCGACACGCACGTCGGAACACCCGACCATGACTGTCACCTGGCAATGCGCCGGCGCCGCGTGCTTGACCACATTGGTGACCGCCTCCTGGACGATCCGGTAGACCGCCAGCTGCACCGAGTCGGGCATCTCAGCGGCGGCCGCCCCCTCCGGGCGCTCGACGGTGAGCGTCACCCGGGCATCGCCCAGCGACGCGAGCTCGACGAGCTCCGGCAGATCGTCGAGACCCGGCGTCGGAGCGAAAGAGGTCTCCTCGCGCAGCGTGTCCAGCATCTTGCGCACCTCCAGCATCGCGGCCCGCCCGGTTTTCTCGATGACCCGAAGCGCGTCGCGGGCCTCGGCCGGATCGGCCTCCGCGACGTGGTTGCCGACCGACGCCTTCACCACGATGAGCGTCATGGTGTGGGCGATGATGTCGTGCAGCTCGCGGGCCAGCCGCAGTCGTTCCTGGATGGTGGCTTCCCGCCGCAGCTGTTCGCTGCGCTGGGCGTTCTGCGCGCGTCGCTCACCGATGGCGAAACCGAGAATGGCGGATGGTCCGATCACCAGGCCACCGAACAGGACCGCGAGGATGGCGGAGGGACTGTCCGGCGCAGGATCGCTGTGCCCTGCCAGGAGCATCGGCACGACCATGCCGAGCCCGATCAGGAAGGAGCAGGCCGCCTCGACGGCGAACGCCCGCCGATCCCGCGCCGCAGCGCCGAAGGTGTAGAAGGCCAACGCCAGCGCGCATGCGGGCCCGGGCGCCGCGAAGGAGGGGATCACCTCGATGGCCAGCGCCAGCGCGGTCGCCACGGTGACGGTGATTGCGACCGGGTAGGGCCACCGCCGGCGGGCAGCGATCGGAAGCGCGATGACCAGGGCGGCGATGAGCGACAGCCAGCCCGGCTCAGCCGGCCGGCCATCGACCGGCGCCGCCAGCGCCGCCAGCAGGCACACGAAAGAAACAGCCACCGCCGCGACCGTGTCGAGCAGATAGAGCTCGGTCGGGCGAAGGCGCCTGATCAGCTGGGCGGCATCCATGCGCGAAACCGTAATGGATCGCTTCCGACGGCGCGTCGGCTCACAGGTCGTCATCCTCAGGGATGACAGGAGAGCCGATCACGGCGCGGCGTACCACGGCGGGCGGAACGCGAAATGTCGATTCAGGTCCGATGCGCGACCCCGGCCCACAACGGCATCGTTGCCGCCATGACGACTCACGCGGTTGTGCTGGACAAGGTCCGGGCCGCCTACGGCACCGGCGACCGGCGGTCGGTCGCCCTCGACGGGATTTCGGTGACATTCGAACGTGGCACGTTCTCGGCGGTGATGGGCCCCTCCGGCTCGGGCAAGTCGACGCTGTTGCACTGCGCGGCAGGGCTCGACCGCCCGACCGCCGGCTCGGTCACCATCGATGGGACCGTGCTCGACGATCTGACCGAGGACGAGCTCACACGGCTGCGACGCGACCGGATCGGGTTCGTCTTCCAGGCGTTCAACCTGGTCTCGTCGCTGACCGCCGAGCAGAATGTGGCTCTGCCCGCCCGGCTGGCCGGCCGTCGCCCGGCGGCGGCGGATGTCACCGCCGCGTTGTCCGCGGTGGGGCTGGCCGATCGTCTCCGGCATCGTCCGAGCGAGCTGTCCGGTGGCGAGCAGCAGCGCGTGGCCGTGGCCCGGGCCCTGATCAGCCGGCCCGCGGTGGTGTTCGCCGACGAGCCGACCGGCGCGCTCGACAGCGTGACGTCGCGGCACATACTCGATCTGTTGCGCGCGCTGGTCGACGATCATCAGCAGACAGTGGTGATGGTGACCCACGATCCGGTGGCCGCCGCTCGTGCCGACCGGATCGTCTTCCTCGCCGATGGACGGATCGCGGACGACGTCCGGGCGCCGCTGGGCGCGGAGGAAATCGCGGCACGCACCGCGCATCTGGTGGAGGGCACGTGCTGAGGCTGCGCCGGGCGGCCGGCGCACTGGTGGCCGTGGTGGCTGGAATCGCGCTGGTAACCGTTTCTCTGTTACTGCTCGTGGCAGGACGGCCGGAGGTTCCGGATCGGCTGTCCGCCGCGGCCGTCGTCGTCCAGGCGCCGCAGAGCCACAGTCCCGGCGACCCGTTCCCGCCGACGGTGCCCTGGCCGGGGGCCGCGGCCGAGGACCTGAGCAGGCGCCTCGCCGGGCTTTCCGGGGTGGCGGCCGCGATTGCCGATCGGTCGTTCTACGCGCAGGCGGTCATCGACGGGCGGCCGTCGAAGAGCTCCGTTGAGGGACACGGCTGGTCCTCGGCCCGCCTCGGCGGGGTGCGCCTGGTGGCCGGTGAGCCGCCCCAGCGTTCCGGTGAGGTCGTGGTGGACCGGGCACTCGACGTGCGGCCGGGCGGGGCGGTGACGTTGCTGACGGCGGTGGGGCCGGTGACGTACACGGTAACCGGTCTGACCGACAGCCCTGGCTACCTGGTCGCGGATTCGGTGGCTGCACGGCTGGCACCTGGGGTGCAGGCGATCGGCCTGGTTCTGCAGCCCGGCGCGGACGCTCGCGCCGTGGCGTCGGCGGCCAGCCGCATCGTCGGCGCCGGGGCGACGGTTTTGACCGGTGATGCGCGCGGTGCCCTGGAACCGCGAGACGACGCCCGTACCCGCTGGATCGGCATGCAGGTGCTCACCGGGGTCGCGGCGCTCGCCGGGTTTGTCACGGTGTTCGTGGTCGCGTCGACGTTCGCGTTCACGGTGGCGCAGCGCCGCCGCGAGCTCGGTCTGCTGCGTGCCGTCGGCGCGACGCCCCGGCAGGTGCGGCGGATGGTGTATGGCGAGGCGCTGCTGGTCGGCGGGGTCGGCGCGATTCTCGGGGTGGTCACGGGCGCGGCCGTGGCTCCGGCGGTGGGTCGCAGTCTGGTCGATGCCGGGTTCGAGCCGGCGACGTACGAGGTGCGGTACACCGCGCTGCCGATGCTCGCCGGATTGCTGTCCGGCCCGCTGGTCGCACTGGCCGGGGCCTGGTCGGCGGCCCGGCGGGCGGCTCGGGTACGTCCGCTGGAGGCGCTTCGCGAGGCGTCCGTCGAGCAACGCCCGATGGGGCGGCTGCGCTGGATCACCGGTGGCTCGCTGATCACGGTCGGGGTTGCGCTCGCCGTCGGCGCGGCGACGTCGCGGGACGCATCGGACGGAGCGAGCTTCGCGTTGTACAGCGCGATGGCCCTGGTGACCGGCATGGTGGCCGTTGCGCCCGCGGTGATCCCACCGATCGTTCGGCTGTGGCGCCTCCCGCTACGGCGTGGCAGCGGCGCGGTGGGCCTGCTGGTCCGCCAGGGGGCACGGACGTCGGCACGGCGAACCGCGTCCACCGCGGCGCCGGTGCTGCTGACGGTCGCATTCGCGGTACTCGTCTCCGGCATGGTCCGCACCTCGACAGCGGCGTACGCGGTGGGGCGGCAGGCTGACGTCGCCGCCGGCCGGGTCATGGTTCCGGATCGGACGCCGGGGTTGTCGGATGCCGCCGTGTCCGCCGTCGCCGGGTCCGCGGTCCTTCCGACCACGGTGTTCACGACCGATCGGCGGGCGTGGAGCGGGCTGGGGGTTGACCCGGATGCCTTCACCCGGACCGATCGGGCCGTGCGGGTGAACGTCGGCGCTCTCGCCGGCCTCCGCGGTGCGGACACCGTGGTCGTCACCGAGTCGGCGCGTGCTGGTGTGGGTTCGTTGTGGCCGGTGACGTTTGCGGACGGGCAGCGAGTCGGGTTGCGGGTCGTCGGCGTGGTCGCCGACGGTTCGATCCGCGGCGACGTTCTGCTGTCCCGCACGACCGTCCGGGAACACGATCCGTCCGCGCTGACCGCGGCGGTGCACCTGTCCGGTGCCGGAACGAGCGGGGTCTCGGCAGGTGTCGGGGCCCGGGTGATCGACGTGGCGGTCTGGGCGGACGAGGCCGACAGCGCGGAGGACCGGCTGGTGTGGCTCTTCACGCTGATGCTCATCGCCGTGTCGGCCGGCTACGGGGCGATCGCCGTGGCCAACACGCTGCTCATGGCGGCCCGAGGGCGGGCGCCCGATCTACGGGTCGTACGGCTGGCCGGGGCGACGCGCCGTCAGGTGGCCGGTTTCGTCGCAGCGGAGTCGGCGCTGGTCGTGTTGGTCGGCACAGTGCTCGGCGGGCTCGTGGCGTTCGGCGCGCTGCTGGCCATCCGAGCCGGCCTGAGCGAACAGATAGGGGCACCCGTCCCCCTCGTCGTCCCCTGGCCGGTCATCGGCGGAGTGATCAGCCTGTGCCTGCTCCTCGCGCTCCTCGCCGGGGTCTTGCCCACCCGGCGGATGCTGCACGCCCCGGCTCTGCGCCTCCCGCAGGTGGACCAATGAGCAGTGACAGCAGGCGAGACGGCCCCAGGATATGGCCGCGGTACGTGAGGATCAACCGAGGTTGCGACCACACCCACTGCTCTATCAGGTACTCAACACCGGGGACGGCTCGCGACATCGCACCGACCGGCCTCGCGGAGAGGGCGGACCAAGACGGTTGCGTCGCCCGGCCGCGCACGGCCGCCCCCGGCATGTCGGCAACGGGTCGATTCCCGCACGAGACGCAACCGTCCCGGGGTGTGCGGAACGGTTTCCGGCGTGCGACTTCCTGCTCCCGGCCGACACGACGAGACCACACTGCTCGGACGAATCGTCTGGCTGAAATCGGTGGTGACGCCGAACACTTCACCGGCCGGATGGGAGATCATGCTCTCGATAACCGCTGACAGACAGCTCACCATCGCGGCTCACCCACCGATGGCGCATGTCAGGGGCCACCGGCGGTGGCCGGTAGCCTCACGGCATGAACGCATCGGTGGAGAATCAGGCGGGGCTGGTCGAAGTCCGGCCGGGCATTCATGTCTGGGTGCAGCCGGACGGATCCTGGTGGCTGAACAACGCGGGCGCGGTCACCGCGGGCACCACCCAACTGGTGGTCGACACCTGCGCCACGGCGACCCGGGCGCGACACTTCCTGGACGCCTTGGGCGCGGCTACCGGGCAGACGCCGAAGCTTGCGGTCAACACGCATCAGCACGGCGACCACACGTACGGAAACAGTGTTCTTCCGGCCACGACCGTGCTGATCGGGCAGGAACAGATGCGGGAGGGTCTGCGGACCGATCCGCTCATCGACGGGTGCCCGCCGTTCTGGAGCCCGGTGCCGGACTGGGGCGATGTCGAGCGCCGCCTGCCCGACATCACCGTCACGGACGCGCTCACCGTCCACGTCGGTGACCGGCGGGTCGAGCTGCGGCATCCGGGCGGCCCGGCCCACACCACCGGAGACCTGGTGGCATGGGTGCCGGACGCACGCGTGCTGTTCACCGGCGATCTGGTGTTCGCCGGGCTCACTCCGCTCGTCTTCATGGGCTCGGTGACCGGTGCGCTCGCGGTGCTCGACTGGCTGGCCGCCTTCGAACCGGAGGTGCTGGTGCCCGGACACGGTCCGGTGCTGACCGGCGACGACATCACCCGGGTGCTGGACGAACACCGTCGGTACTACCATCTGGTCCTGCGAGCCGGAGCGGACGGTGTCGAGCGTGGCCTGTCCCCGCTGGACGCGGCTCGTGGGGTGGATCTGGGCGAATTCGCCGACTGGGCGGACCGCGAACGGATCGTGCTGAACCTGCACCGGTACTACGTCGATCATGACGGCAGCGACATGGATCTGATCGCCGCCTTCATGGATGCGGTGGCCTACAACGGCGGCCCGCTGCCCACGCGCGTCTGACACGGTGCATCTCCGGGTCCGACTGGTTGTTGGTGGCCCCAAGCCCGCAGAGACTGGCCGGCACCCCGGCTTGTCTGTGCGGGCCTGGCCGACGGCCAGCCGCTTGAACGCGGGGCTCACCGGCGTTGACGTCGGCGCAGCGGACCTCCCGCGACGTGGACGCCAGCGCGCCGACCCCGCACGAAACGGGTACCAGCACGCTGAACCCGCACGGGGCGGACGCCAGCACACCCGGACCCCACACGGAGACCGACGCCAGCACACCCTGATCCCGCACGAGACGGACGCCAGCACGCTCAACCAAAAGGCGCACGCCAGCACACCCCACGACCCAGGAGGCGCACACGAGCACACCCGACCAGCCACGGGGCACACGCCAGCGCGCCCCCAACCATTCACGGCGCGGACGCCAGCGCGCTCCGCGCGACAGGAGCCGATCGGCGTGGACGCCAGTTCGTGACGAGGGCGGCGGCTAGGAGCAGCTCGGCGATGTCACCGCCGTAGTACATCAGGGTGGCTGCGCCCCGGCGCTGCTCTTCGGGCACCGGTAGGTGGACGAACGCGCCGGCGTACATGAGTTGGGAGAAAGTGGCGTGGAAGGCGACGGCCAGGCCGAGCACGACCAGCCGTGCCGGCACTCGGGGACGGCGGGGCGCCGGGTCGGGGCCGGCGATGACCCAGGCGAACAGATAGCCGGCCAACAGGAAATGGAGGTGGACCAGCAGGTGCGTCGCCGGGTGCCGGGTGGTCCAGGTGTACAGCGGGGTGAGATAGAGCAGGAGCAGGCCGCCGAGGTTGAGAGTCAACGCGACCGCCGGCTGGGCGACGACGTGGACGAAGCGGCTGCGCAGCACCCGTCCGACGGCTCGGCCTGCCTGGCGGGGCATGGTGCGCAGGAGCAGGGTGACGGGTGCGCCGAGGACCAGACCGAGCGGCGCCAGCATGCCGATCAGCAGGTGCTGCAGCATGTGGGTGCGGAAGTCGTCAGCCGATCGCAGGGTCAGGCCGACCACCAGGAGGGTGCCGCCGGTGAGGAACAGGATCGTTCGCCACCAGGGCCAGTGCCGGGTGCGTGTAGTCAGATAGTCGTATCCGACGACCGCGACGACGACGCCCAGCAGTATCAGGCCGCCGTCCGGCTGGTGAGAGTGGTTCACTGGAGGTCCCGGGCAGCATGGTGGGGACGCCGCGAGCGGTCATCGGAGCGAGGAAGGAGGCGCGAGCAGGTCTCACGACTGTGCAGACAGTCGACGGTGCGCGGGCTCGCACCACGCCGCGGGGATCGGCAGACGCCCGAGCTCGCACCAGGCCATGGAGCCCGGCGAGAACCCGAGCTCGCACCACGCCCTGGAACCCGGGAGAGACCCGGGATGGCACCACGCCCTGGAGCCCGGGAGACACCCGGGATGGCACCACACCTTGGAGCCCGGCAGGAACCCGAGCTCACACCACACCGCGCAGACCGGGAGCCGCCCGGGATGGCAACGCGTTCGGAACGTGCGGAAGCCAGGCGATCATCAGGTCGGGAGGGGGACGGGCTGGCACGCTTCCGGAAACGGCGGTCCTCCAGAGTGTGGGGGCGCCCGGAGGGCGAGCCGGACACGCCACTCGCTCGGTGGACGGTCGGTGCCCCAGTCACGTCCTGCGCGCGGGACGGGCGCCTCCGCAGCCGGCAAGGGCTCATCGGGGTTCCTCAGCGCCGCGCTGCAGGCGCCAGCCCGCGGCGATCAGGGCCGCGCCCAAGGCGAGGAAGCCCAGGTCCCACCACAGTTGGTGCGGGCCCCCGTGGACGTGGTGGATGCTCAGGACCTGGTGGTCGACGATGCCCTCGACCAGGTTGAACAGGCCCCAGCCGACCAGCATCCAACCCCACAGCGCCCGGGACCGGAACATCCGGCGACGGTCGGTGGTGACCCGTGAGTACAGCAGGCCGAGACCGATCAGCACCGACAGCCAGGTGACGGTGTGGAAGGCGCCGTCCCACACCGTGTTCATGCGCAGCCCGTCGACCGTGTCGGGCGGGTAGTATTTCAGTCCGATCCGGTCGGTGTTGGTGCTGGTCAGCATGTGGTGCCACTGCAGCAGTTGGTGCAGCAGGATGCCGTCGGCGAAACCGCCCATGCCGATGCCCAGCACGATGCCGGGCAGGGCGATGCCCCGGCCGGCGGTGGTGACCGGGGCTGTCCGCCGCGTGCTCATGCGCGGGCCCCCCGCCGCCGCGGCTGCCCGGCGGTCAGGCTGCGGATCTCGGCAGACAACGGACGGCGCTGCTCGAGCTGGCCGAGCGGCAGGGCGGCGATGCCCGGCCGGCTCTCCGTGGTGGTCATGCGGACTCCCGTACGTCAATGGGCCTGTCTTCCGCGCCGACTACCCTTCTTCCGTCCGCGTATTCCTCGACCGCCGCACCCGACCGCTCGGTTGCGGGCCGGCGCGCAGAGCGCACGCCCCGCGGAAAGCCGCGCGGCGCGAAGGTGAACATGGCCGGCAGCGCAGCACCACGGACGATTCAACCCACAGAAGACGCCGGCAAAGACCGACGCGGCCGACAACGCAGCGCCACGGACCGCCAAACCGACAGAGGACCCCGCCGCGCAGAGGTCAACGCAGCCGACAACCCCACACCACGGACCGCCGAACCCGCAGAAGACTCCGCCGCGCAGAGGTCAACGCAGCCGACAACCCCACACCACGGAACGACCCGAACCCACAGAAGACCCCGCCGCAGAAGAACCAACCCGGCGGACAGCCGCGGAAAGCAACACCGCGGAGAACGCGGCGCCACGGACGAGTCGACCCCGCGGAAGCCGCGAGGGCCGACCCGGCGGACAAGCCGGCACCCCGAAAGGACCGACGCGCCGGACGACCGCCCCCCGAATGACGCAACACAGCGGAAGACCCGCGCCACGAAGGCCGGACACACCGCAGGCGCTACCGCCGCAAGCGGACCGGCACCGCACGCGCAAGCGCCGCAAGCGGACCGGCACCGCACGCGCAAGCGCCGCAAGCGGACCGGCACCGGCGGGCGCGCCGACGAAGCGGCCGCGGTGAACGGCCCCCCCCCCGCCGCGCCCGCGGGAGCCGAGGTCATCCGGCACCGGACCCGCCGCCGCTGCCGCGGTGGTCACCACACCCGGCGCCCACCTCACCCGGGGCTCGACCCGAGGACGGTCTTGCGGGACAGGTCGCTGCCGCGGCCCCCGCACGCCCGGGCCCGACCGCCGAGCCGTGCGCGTACCGCGACCCGCGACTCACCAGGGGATGCTGCCGTCGTCGTCGAAGAAGCCGCCGGTCGGGCCGTCGTCGGGAAGCGTGGCGAGCCGGATCGCGGTCTGTGCGCCCTGTTGCGCGGTGCGATGGCCGCGGAAACCGTTCAGGTCGGTCGCGCAGTAGCCCGGGCAGGCCGCGTTGATCAGGATGCCGGTGCCGGCGAGCTCCTTGGCGTACTGCACGGTGACGGCGTTCAGGAAGGTCTTCGAAGGGCTGTAGGCGGCGGCGATCGGGCCGGTCTCGGCGCCCGGGGTCTGCTGGCGGACCAGTGAGCCGACGCTGCTGGACATGTTCACGATCCGGGGCGCGGCCGAGCGGCGCAGCAGCGGCAGCATGGCGTTGGTGACCCGTACGACGCCGATGACGTTGGTCTCCACGACCGTACGGATGATCTGCGGGTCGACGCGGGTCGGCTCCTGCGGGACGCCGCCGGTGATGCCGGCGTTGTTGACCAGGACGTCGAGACGGCCGCCGCGCCGCTCGACCAGCTCGGCGGCGGCCGCGACGCTCGCGTCGTCGGTGACGTCGAGCGGCACACCGAACGCGTCCACGCCGGCCGCGCGCAGTGCGGCGACGGCCTCGTCGAGGCGTCCGGGGTCGCGGGCGCCGACACCCACGCTCCAGCCCAGCGCGCCCAGACCGGCCGCGATCTCGTGACCGATCCCCTTGTTCGCGCCGGTGACCAGCGCAATCGTTCGTTCGCTCATGCATCCGATCCTGTCGGCGCCCGCTGCGCGCCGCCAACACCGATCGGGTCGGTCGCCATACCCTGCGGGTATCGACGGTACGGTTGCCGCCATGGAGACGCGGGAGCTGCGGTATTTCGTCGCGGTCGCCGAGGAGCTGAACTTCGGCCGGGCCGCCCAGCGGCTGGGCATCGCGCAGCCGCCACTGTCGCGGGCGATCGCTCAGCTGGAACGCCGGCTCGGGGTGCAGCTGCTGACCCGCACCAACCGCGGCGCGACGCTGACCGAGGCCGGGTCGGTGCTGCACCGGGAGGCCCGGGCGGTGCTGGACGCGGTGGCGGCGGCCGAGCGGCGCACCCGCCGGGTCGCCTCGGGCGGCCCCGGGCTGGTGCTGGCGGCGAAGGCGGGCGCCTCCCGGGAGCTGCTGGCGAAGCTGCTCGACGCGTACGCGAACGAGCCGGACGCGACCACCGTCGAGGTGATGCTGTGCGGGATCGCCGAGCAGGAACGGCTGCTGCGCGACGGGCGCGCCGACGTGGCCCTGCTGCACCTGCCGTTCGATTCGACGGCCGGGTTCGACACCGAGGAGCTGGGCCGGGAGAGCCAGGTGGCGGTCCTGCCGGCCGGGCACCCGCTGGCCGGCCGGGACCACGTCCGGATGGCCGACCTCACCGGCCTGCCCGGGCTGCCGATGCCGCGCTGGCCCCGCCCGGACGGCAGCTACCCGGACGGGCCGGGCCCGGCCGTCCGCGACGCGACGCAACTGCTGCAGCTGATCTCGCTGGGCCGCGCCTGCACGGTGCTGCCCGAGTCGGCCCGGGCCGACCTGCGCGGCGACCTGGCGGCGGTCCCGGTGCTGGACGCGCCGCAGGTGATCACGCTGATCGCCTGGCCGGCGCACAGCCGGTCCCGGGCGCTGGCCGCGCTGATCCGCACCGCGACGCGGCTGTGACGAATCGCTGCTCGAGCAGCCGGCGCACCTCGCCCGGGGGCCCGCCGAGCCGCACCGCCGCCGTGACCGGTCACTCCTTGAGCAGCTGGCGCACCTCGCCCGGGCGCCGGCCGCGCCGAGCCGCACCGCCGCCGTGACCGGTCACTCCTTGAGCAGCTGCCGCACCTCGCCCGGGCGCCGGCCGCGCCGAGCCGCACCGCCGCCGTGACCGGTCACTCCTTGAGCAGCTGCCGCACCTCGCCCGGGCGCCGGCCGCGCCGAGCCGCACCGCCGCCGTCACGGGTCACTCCTTGAGCAGCTGCCGCACCTCGCGCTCGTCGCCGCGCCGGGGCGCCTGCCCGTTCTCGTAGCGTTGCAGCAGCCGGGGGTCGACGTACGAGGCGCGGGCCACCGCCGGGGTGTTGCCGAGCCGGTCGGCGACCGTGCGCATCGCCTTCGCGACCACCTTGCGGCGCTTGGTCGGGGTCGGCTGCGGGCCCGCGTCGGCGAGCTCGGCCGCCGCGGTGACCGTGCCGTGCCAGGTGCGGAAGTCCTTGGCGGTCATCCGGGTGCCGCTGATCTCGCGCAGATAGTCGTTGATCGTGTCGGCATGGATCTCCTGCCAGCAGCGTCGAAATCCGTTCCAGTACGCGAACAGCCGGTCCGCCCCGCGGCGGCGCCGCTTCAGCGCGGTCAGCACCGCCGCGACCTCGCCGTCCTCGACGACCCGGGAGTGCTCCACGCCCGCCTTGCCGGGGAACTCCAGCAGCAGCTCGCCGTTGCGCGAGCACACGTGCTCGGGGCGCAGCGTGGACAGGCCGAACGACGGGTCCTCCTCCCGGTTGGCGTACTGGTCGCCGCCGAGGCGGAACATGCCCAGGTCGAGCAGCCGGACGATGGCGGCGAGCACCCGGTCGCGGGTCAGGCCCCGGCCGGTGGTCAGGTCGTCGCACAGCCGGTCGCGCATCCTCGGCAGGCGGCCGG
This sequence comes from Actinoplanes teichomyceticus ATCC 31121, assembly GCF_003711105.1. Classification (NCBI taxonomy): domain Bacteria; kingdom Bacillati; phylum Actinomycetota; class Actinomycetes; order Micromonosporales; family Micromonosporaceae; genus Actinoplanes; species Actinoplanes teichomyceticus. The sequence goes on along the minus strand of NZ_CP023865.1, from coordinate 3,829,014 downwards.
CGATCTCCCGTACCCGATCGAACTTCTCCTCGTCCCGGGCGGTCCGCCAGTCCGGGTGGTAGCGGTACTGCTTGCGCCCGGCCGCGTCGGTCCCGGTGGCCTGGATGTGCCCGCGCGGGTTCGGGCAGATCCACACGTCGGTCCAGGCGGGCGGGATGACCAGGCCGCGGATGCGGTCCAGGGTCTCGCGGTCGCGGATCGTGCCGCCGTCGGGGTCGAGGTAGTGGAAGCCGCGCCCGCACCGCCGCCGGGTGTATCCCGGCTTGGTCAACCTGCTGCGCCGCAACCGCTCCGCCATGGCCTGCCCCTCCCCTGGTGCCGGCCCGACAGATGCCCCGATCCGGGCCCGGCAAACGAACTTCGCCGCGGATCGCGCCACGCCGCCGCGGGCACCGCCCCGGATGGCCGCACAAAAAGCCCGGGACGCCGCACAGAAAGCTCGGCGCGCCGCACAGAAGCCCCGGACGGCCGCACGCGAAAGACCCGGATCGCCGCACGCAGAACGCCCGGGACACCGCACACGAAAAACCCGGGACACCGCACGCAGAACGCCCGGGACGCCGCACACGAAAAACCCGGGACGCCACCGGCGGCGGCGTCCCGGGTTGCTCGGCCGAAAGGTCAGGCGACCGTGGCCGGGAACCGTTCCCAGACCCGGTGCGAGGCCATCAGCTGCTGGACGGCGGCCAGGGTGCCGGCCGCGGTGTCCTGCACGACGACGCCGGGCGTGTCGGCCAGGCCGGTCTGCCGCAGCAGCTCGGCGCCCGGGCCCCAGCCACCGATCGCCTTGGCGTGCCGCCAGCACTCGTCGACCAGCATGTTGACCCGCGGGTCGACGGCGGCCGTACGCGGGGCGCCGGCCTTCTCGTCGCGGGCCGGCACCGCGTCCGGCGCCGGGACCGGCGAGGCGGCCAGCAGCAGCGCGTCGAACTCGATCGAGCGGGCGGTGGCGAACGTACGCTGCACGGTCAGCCCGCCGACCTTGCCGCCGTGCGGGGCGATGATCAGCGGGACCATGCCGGCGGCGGCGATCGTCTCGCGGACCTCCTCGACGCCTTTGAGGTCGGTGGCGGTGTCGTCGACGACGATGCCGACGAGCCGTCCGTCGGCCGGCCACTGCTGCCCGACCTGCGACAGCGCCGGGCTCGGCTCCGCTTGGGGCAGCTCGATGGTGGGCTCCGGGGCGGGCAGGCCGAGACCCTTGGCGACCTGCTCGCACAGCACCGGGTCGATGTTGGCCAGGCAGCGCAGCTGCCGTTCCCGGATCTCCTGGTGGTAGCACTTGCCCAGCTCGAAGGTGTACGCCCGGATGATGTGCTCCTTCTCGATCGGCGACATGCTCAGCCAGAACAACCGCACCTGGCTGAAGTGGTCGTCGAAGGAGACCGGGTTGGCGCGCACCTTGGGCGCCTCGGTGACGGTGACCGGCACCTCGACGAAGGCGTTCTCGGCGTCCCCGGCCGGGAACGGGTTGCCGCCGTCGAGCGAGTTCGGTTTGTACGGCGCCACGCCCGCGTGCACCGCGTGCTGGTGGAAGCCGTCGCGGAGCATGTCGTTGACCGGGGCGTGCGGCCGGTTGATCGGGATCTGGTGGAAGTTCGGCCCGGCCAGCCGGGTCAGCTGGGTGTCCAGGTACGAGAAGAGCCGGCCCTGCAGCAGCGGGTCGTTGGTGACGTCGATGCCGGGCACCAGGTTGCCGAGGTGGAAGGCGACCTGCTCGACCTCGGCGTGGAAGTTGGTCGGCGTACGGTTGAGCACCAGTTTGCCGACCGGCTGCACCGGGGCGAGTTCCTCCGGCACGATCTTCGTCGCGTCCAGCAGGTCGATCCCGGCGAAGGTCTCCTCCGGGGTGTCCGGGAAGACCTGCAGGCCCAGCTCCCATTCGGGGTACGCGCCGGCCTCGATCGCGTCGTACAGGTCCCGGCGGTGGTAGTCGGGGTCCACGCCCGCGGCGAGCTGGGCCTCCTCCCAGACCAGCGAGTGCACGCCGAGCTTCGGCTTCCAGTGGAACTTGACCAGCACGGTCTCCCCGGCGTCGTTGATCAGCCGGAAGGTGTGCACGCCGAAGCCCTCCATCATGCGGTACGACCGCGCGATCCCCCGGTCGGACATGTTCCACATGGTGTGGTGCTGCGCCTCGGTGTGCAGCGAGACGAAGTCCCAGAAGGTGTCGTGCGCGCTCTGCGCCTGGGGAATCTCCCGGTCCGGGTGCCACTTGGCGGCGTGCACGATGTCCGGGAACTTGATCGCGTCCTGGATGAAGAACACCGGCATGTTGTTGCCGACCAGGTCGAAGGTGCCCTCGTCGGTGTAGAACTTGGTGGCGAAGCCGCGGGTGTCGCGGACCGTGTCGGCCGAGCCGCGCGAGCCGAGCACGGTGGAGAAGCGGACGAAGACCTCGGTCTGCTTGCCCTTCTCCTTGAGGAAGCCGGCGCGGGTCAGGTTGGCCGCCGTGCCGTAACTGGTGAACACGCCGTGCGCGCCGGCCCCGCGGGCGTGCACCACGCGCTCCGGGATGCGCTCGTGGTCGAAGTGAGTGATCTTCTCGCGGAAGTGGTGGTCCTGCAGCAGGACCGGGCCGCGCGGGCCGGCCTTCAGCGAGTGGTCGGTGTCGCGCAGCCGGGCGCCCTGCGCGGTGGTCAGGAAGGCGCCCTGCTGGCCGAACGCGGTGGGCGGCGCGCCGGTCTCGGCGCCGGTCGGCGTGCGGGTGTCCGGCTGTCCCTGCTCCGGGCTCGGCGGCAGCGGGCCCTTGGGGGTGGTGGGCTCCTCCACGGTCGGTTTCGCGCTGCCCGGCTTGCCGGGCACGTCGGGCTTGGCGCTGCCGGTCACCGCCTCGACTGCGGCCTCGGCGGCATCCTTGATCACTTCAGCGGGACTACGGGATTCCATCCGGACAAAACTCCTCATTCGGGTGTGCGGCGCAGTCCCCATACCCGCATCCCCCCGCGCCAAACTGGATTCATCCCAGATATTGCCCTGGCTGCCGGCCGGCCCCGGCGCCACCGGCCACGCTCGAACCCGGCACGGCCAACCGGCCGCGGTCAAACCGGTCGCACGCGAACCGGCACGCTCGAACCCGGCACGCCCGAACCGGCCACGGCCAAACCGGCCGCACGCGAACCGGACACGCTCCAACCAACCGCGATGGGACCAGCCGCGGTGCAAGCCCTCGCGGTCAGGCGCCCGGCGGCGCCGGCGCCCTGCCATCCGCGCGCACGCGCGCACGCGCGCACAGCCGGCAGGGCACGCGCGGCCTCAGGGCTTGAGCACCACCTTGATGCAGCCGTCCTGCTTCTTCTTGAAGATCTCGTAGGCGTGCGGGGCCTGCTCCAGCGGCAGCCGGTGGGTGACCAGGTCGTCCACCCCGAGCGGGTCGGCGTCCCCGGTCAGCAGCGGCATGATCTCGTCCACCCAGCGCTTGACGTGGGCCTGCCCCATGCGCAGCGTCACACCCTTGTCGAAGAGGTCCATCATCGGGATCGGGTCGGCGTTGCCGCCGTACACGCCGATGATCGACACCGTGCCGGCCCGGCGGACCGCGGCGAACGCGGTGCGCAGCGCGGCCATCCGGTCCACCCCCATCGTCTCGGTGGCCTTGCGGGCCAGCGGGTCGGGCAGCATCCCGGCCGCCTTCATCGCCGCCGACTGCAGCGGTGAACCGTGCGCCTCCATGCCGACCGACTCGATCACCCCGTCGGCGCCGCGCCCGTGGGTCAGCTCCAACACGGCCGCCGGGACGTCGTCGACGCGGCTGTGGTCGAGCACCTCGATGCCGTGCCGCTGGGCCATCGCCAGCCGCTCCGGCACGTCGTCGACCGCGATCACCCGTTCCGCGCCGAGGTGACGGGCGATCCGCGCGGACATCTGCCCGATCGGGCCCAGCCCGGTGACCAGCACGGTGTCGCCCGGCGTGACGTCGGCGTAGCGCACCGCCTGCCAGGAGGTGGTGAGCACGTCGGACAGGAACAGGTAGCGCTCGTCCGGGTGCCCGTCCGGCACCTTGATCGGGCCGAAGTGCGCCTGCGGCACCCGCAGGTACTCGGCCTGGCCGCCGGGCACCTGACCGTACAGTTTGGTGTACCCGAACAGCGCGGCGCCCTTGCCCTGCTCGGTGACCTGGGTGGTCTCGCACTGGGCGAAGAACCCGCGCCGGCACATCCAGCAGTGGCCACAGGAGATGTTGAACGGGATCACCACCCGGTCGCCGGGCTTGATGTGGGTGACCTCGGAGCCGACCTCCTCCACGATGCCCATCGGCTCGTGACCGAGCACGTCGCCCCGGTCCAGGTACATCCCCAGGACGTCGTACAGGTGCAGGTCGGACCCGCAGATGGCGGTCGAGGTGATCCGCACGACGGCGTCCGTCGGCTCCTCGATCTTCGGGTCGGGAACGGTTTCCACGGACACCTTGCCGGTGCCCTGCCATGTCAACGCTCGCATACGCCGCTTGTGCCCGACTGGGTCGCGGTTAACCACGGCGCTTGTGGACCGCGCTGAGGATCATGTTAGTCCGGCGTCCGGCGGGGCACCGGAGAGGCATGACGACACCGACTGAGAACCCCTTCGCCGTGATCACCGGCGCCTCCAGCGGCATCGGCTTCGAGCTGGCCCGCCAGCTCGCCGAGCACGGTTACGACCTGCTGCTGGTCGCCGAGGACGAAGCCATCGAGGAGGCCGCCGCCAACCTGCGCCGCGACGGCCGCAACCAGGTCACCGCGGTCCGCGCGGATCTGGCCACCTACGACGGAGTGGAGAGGGCCTGGGCCGCCGTCGAGTCGACCGGCCGGGGCATCGACGCCCTGGCACTCAACGCCGGCCGCGGCATCGGCGGCACCTTCGTCGGCGGCACGGATCTGGCCGACGAGCTCAACGTCATCGACGTGAACATCAAGTCGACGGTCCACCTGGCCAAGCGGGCGCTGCCCGGGATGGTCCGGCGCGGCGGCGGCCGGGTGCTGGTCACGTCCTCCATCGCGGCCATGATGCCGGGCACCTACCAGGCGGTCTACAACGCGTCCAAGTCGTTCACCCAGTCGTTCGCCGAGGCGCTGCGGGCCGAGCTGAAGGACACCGGGGTGACGGTGACCGCGCTGATGCCCGGCCCGACCGACACCGATTTCTTCCACCGCGCCGAGATGGACGACACCCGGGTCGGCGCCGGCTCCAAGGACGACCCCGCGCTCGTCGCCGAGCAGGGTGTGAAGGCGCTGCTGGCGGGCGAGGAGAAGGTCCTCGCCGGCTCGGCCCGGACCAGGGCGCAGGCGGTCGCCAGCAAGGTGATGCCGGACCGGGTCAAGGCCGCGATGCACGCCCGGATGGCCGAGCCGGGCTCCGCTACGGACTGACCGCGCCGACCAGGGCCGGCGCCACGGTCACCGGCGCCAGCCGGGCGAGCAGCGCCCGGGCCGCGGCGACCACCAGCTCGCGATCGTGGGTGAGCGCGAAGTCGAAGCGCCGCTGCCGGTCCGGGCCGGTGTCGCCGAGGTCCCGGGCCACCAGGGCGGCCGTCCGGTGCGGGCCGACCACGATCACGTCCCACTCCCCGCGCAGCTCGTCGGCCGGGTCCAGATGCGCGCCGCGCACCCCGGGCACCGGCTCGTCGCCCAACCCGGCGCCGACCGCGGCGACCAGCGGGCTGTGCGCCGCGATGCGGGCGAACCGCGCGGCGGTCGCCGCGGTGAAATGCCGGCCCTCCTGGAAGCAGGCGAGCAGGACCGGCGGCTCCGGCCCGGTGCCGGCGAGCGCTTCCAGGTGCCGGCTCATCGGCATGAGCTGCGCTTTCGTCGTACGGGTGACCGGTCGCCGCGACGCGACGATCTCGAACGGGGTGCGGGTGTCCCCGGGCGCCGGGGGCACCCACGGCAGCCCGCCGCCGGCCGGCAGCCGGGCGGGCAGCGGGCCGGGCCGGCCGAAGTGCCAGCCCTGCCCGACGGTCGCGCCCATGGTCCGCGCGACCTCGACCTGTTCGGCGGTCTCCACCCCCTCGGCCAGCACGACGGCGCCGCTGGTCTCGGCGTAGGCGGCGACGGCGGCCACCACGCGGGCGGTGAACGGGTCGTCCGGCGCCCGCAGCAGCTGCATGTCGAGCTTGACCACGTCCGGGTGCACGAACGGCATGAGCGCCAGCGACATCGGGTCGGCGCCGACGTCGTCGAGGGCGACGCTCCACTCACTGGCCCGGCAGTTCGTGGTCGCGGCGAGCAGGGCCGCCGGGTCGTCGGCGATGACCCGCTCGGTCATCTCGGTGACCACCCGCAGCCGCTGCCGGGCCAGCTCGACGACCGGGGCCAGGTCGGGCGGGCAGGCGGTGCGCCAGGCGGTCGGCTCCATGTTGACGAACAGGTTCAGCCCCGGCCCGAATCCGGCCCGCAGCGCCTCCCGGTACGCGCCGGCCCGGCAGATCCAGTCGAGTTCGCCCTCGCGGCCGACCGAGCGGGCCGCCGCGAACAGCGCCATCGGCGCCTCCCACGGGGTGCCGGCCGGTCCCCGGCTGAGCGCCTCGTAGCCGATGGTCCGGCCGGACCTGAGATCGACCAGCGGCTGGAAGACCGGGGTGACCGCGCGCTGGTCGAGCACTGCGTGGATGTCGAACACGAGCCGCTCATCGGCCGCGAGCAGCCGGACGTTAGGGCCGCGCCCGTACCGTGCCGGCGCCGGGCACCCCGCCGCGGCGGGATGCCCGGGATCGTCACCGCGCGTCCGGCCCGAGGCTGTCGCGCAGCTTGGCCAGCGCCTGCACCAGCAGCCGGGACACGTGCATCTGGGACACCCCGACCCGCTCGCCGATCTGGCTCTGCGTCAGGTTGCCGTAGAAACGCAGCGTGATGATGTGCCGCTCCCGCTCGGACAGCGTGGCCAGCGCCGGGCCCAGCGCCAGGTGCAGCTCGGCGCGCTCGAACTCGGGATCCCGGCCGCCGAGCGTGTCGCCGAGCTCGGCGTCACCCTCCGTGCCGATCGGGGTGGACAGCGAGGCCGCGCGGTAGGCGTACGAGCCCTCCAGGCCCTCGATGACCTGCTCCTCGCCGATCCCCAGGTGGGCGGCGACGTCGGCGACGGTGGGCTGGCGGCCCAGCGACTGGACCAGCTCGCCGCGCGCCCGGTTGATCGCCATGTTCAGCTCCTGCAGCTTGCGCGGCACCCGGATGTTCCACATCCGGTCCCGGAAGTGCCGCTTGAGCTCGCCCAGGACGGTCGGGACGGCGTACCCGATGAACTCGCCACGGCTCGGCTCGAAACCGTCGATCGCCTTGATCAGGCCGACGGTGGCGATCTGGGTCAGGTCGTCCAGGTCCTCGCCACGGCTGGCGTAGCGGCGCGCCAGGCGCCGGGCCATCGGAAGCCAGGCGGCGATCGCCCTCTCCCGCGCCGACGGCCGGGACGGGTCACCCACCGGCAGGTCCGCCAGAGCGTTGATCGCGGCGGTGGCGGCAAGGTCCTCGGCCAGGTCGGTGTCGGCCAACGAAAGCATGGGGCTCCCCTCGAGGGGACAGCGGGGCGGCGCACCCGTCCAGCCACAGCGGCGAGATGCGCACCTCGATGTCCCGGTAATACAGCAACATCACAGATGGTTTCTCGGCACACTGTTTGACCGATGTCCGAACCCTAGCCGTACCGGCTGGTTCTTGCCAACCGAAAGTATGAAGTGTCGCAGTTGGCGGCTACGTTCCACCGCTTCGAGTGACACGGGTGCCACCCCCGGCACGTTTCGGGGCCGGGCATTCTGGGAACCGGCGCGGGCCAGACACACCGCGGTAGGGAGATGTGAGACATGGAGTTCGACTGCACGATCGAACGGCGCGACGACCGGGTCGTCATCGTGCCCGAGGGCGACATCGACGCGGACACCGCCGCCGCACTGCGCCAGGTCCTGCGCCAGGCCGTCGAGACCGCCGACTTCACCCACCTGGACGTGAACCTGCACCGGGTGTCGTTCCTCGACTCGACCGGCCTGGGCGTGTTCGTCGCCGCCCGCCGGGCCGCCGAGGCGCGCGGCATCACGTTCCGGCTGACCGATTTCGGCCCGATGGTGCGGATGCTGCTGCAGGTCACCAACCTGGAGGAGACGCTGACCGGCGAGCCCGCCAGCAAGGCCTGACGGGCTTTCCCGCCGCGGTCGCGACGGCCGTGGACCGGCTGCCGTGACCGGCCACCGCGGCCGGTCACGGTAGCCGGGCGACGTCCCGGTAGAACGTGTTGATCTTCTGGACCGCGGTCTCGAACGACTCCAGGTCGATCGGCTTGGTGACGAAGGCGCTGGCCCGGCTGCGGTAGCTGGAGTTCACGTCGGCGGCCGCGTCCGAGGTGGTCAGCACGACCACCGGGATCATCCGCAGGTGCTCGTCGTTCTTGATCTCGGCCAGCGTCTCCAGGCCACCCATCCGCGGCATGTTGAGGTCCAGCAGGATCAGGTCCGGCCGGTTGGCCTGCCCGGCCACGCTGCGCCGCAGGTGCTCCAGGGCCTCCTGACCGTCGGCCGCCCGCTCGATGGTCGGCGGCTGGTCGCCGGTGCTCAGCGCCTCCTCGATCATCAGCACGTCGGCGTCGTCGTCATCGACGACCAGAATGGTGAGCGGGCGCTGCGGTGCGGTGGGCACAGGATGATCCTTCCGATTGTTGCAGTCCGGCAAGCGTAGGGGCGCTCTCCCGATCGGACAACGGCGCGGCCCGGTGATAGGCCGGGCCGGCCGGATCGTGCATCACTGCGCGGTAGACGCCGTGGCGCAGCTCGGACACGTACCCCTCCAGCTCGGGCATGCCCAGCCGCGCGGCTACGGCCAGCTCCGCCTCGACGTCGTAGGGCACCCGCACGAACTGGACGGAGAACGGGGCGACCCGCTCGGACCCGGACACGCCTTCGAGAATCACGTACACCGGGGTCGCGTCGTCCATGGAGTTGCCCACGCTGCCGGTGTTGAACAGGGTGCGGCCCTGGGGACCGACCTCGTAGAACGGGTCGTGGGTGTCACCGTATCCGACCACCGTCGGCTCGGGGCCCGGGCCGGTCGCCGCGGTGTTGGCGAACATGCCGAGAAACTCCTGTGCACCGTGATCGAACCGGACCCGGTGGTGCACCCCGGTCGCCGAGGCGTGGAACAGCCGCACCCGCCGCCCGCTGAACCAGAAGTCGTGGCAGAACGGCAGCCCGCGCAGCCACCGCCCGTGACCGTCGCCGAGCTGCGCCAGCCACCAGGCCATCGCCTCGCTGTCGAAGGTGCGGGCCGGGTCGGGCAGGAAATCGTCCCAGTTGCCGAGGATGTTGACCGCGCACCGCTGCCGGCAGATGTCGACCACCTCCCGGCCGCGCGGTCCCTTCCCGACGTAGTCGCCCAGGTTGAAGATCTGTTCGATGCCGCGCGCGTCGATGTCGGCCAGCACCGCCTGCAGCGCGGTCAGGTTGCCGTGGACGTCCGAGATCAGGGCGATGCGATCGTAGACCGTGGACACCCCGTGATCCTACGGTCACCGCTGCCCGGATGCCCGGATCGGCTACCGTGCCGGGTCGTCGACCACGAAGGGATCCGCCTTGCGCCGCAGCCTCTCCACGGGAACCCGCAGCCGCCTGCTCACCGTGCTGGCCGGTCTGCTCGCCGTCGCGTTCGTGCTGGCCCCGGGCCCGCTGGCGGCCGGCCGGCAGACCGGGGACCTGCGCTTTGAACGCCGCCTCGCCGACGCCGTCCACGGGTCCGTCGCGGAGTACTGGCGCGCCGGTGGGCCGGACCTGTCCCCCGGCCTGCACCGGGTCACCGACTACTGGTTCCGCTACCACGTGGCCAAGGCGGTGATCGCCGCGCTGCTGCTGACCGCCCTGGTCGCGCTCGGCGTGCTGGTCTGGCGGGCGGTCCTGCGTGCCGGCGGGACCGGCGCGGCGCGCCGCGGAGCCCTCGCGCTCGGCGGCGCCGCCGTCGCGGTGCTCGCGCTGTTCTCCGGCGCGCTGGTGATGGCCAACGTCCAGGGCGCGGTGGCCCCGCTGTCCTCGCTGATGCCGATCCTGGTGGACGGCCCCACCGGCGCGCGCTCCGCCGCGCTGCGCGAGCAGATCGCTCAGCGGCTGGCCGGCGCCCCGGATGCCGGCGGCTGGACGCCACCCGCCCTGCAGGTCCTGGTCGACGATTTCGCCCGGTACCACGTGGCGCTGGCCGTGCTCGCCGCGCTGGCGGCGGCCGGGCTGGCCGTGCTCGGCGTGCGGTTCGGGCGGCGGTTCGCGCGCACCGACCGCTCGGACCGGCGGGCTCGGCACGTCTGGGCGTCGCTGGGCGCGGCGGCGGCGCTGTCGTCGCTGGCCGCCGTCGTGCTCGTGGTGGCGAACACCGGCACGGCCGCCGACCCGGCGCCGGCGCTGGCCGCCTTCCTCGCCGGCGGCTGGTGACGCCCGTTCGACGCTTCCGCGGGCGCGCGCAGCCGCCGTGCCGAGCGCCCGGCGCCGTCGATCCGGAACACCGGAAACGCCCTCCCGGCGGCTGCCGGGAGGGCGGGTGTGTCAGCGGGGCCGGGCTACGGGACGGAAATCGCGTCGAGCAGCTCGCCGACCGGGCGGTCCGGCAGCGCGCGCGCCACGTCGGCGAGCGCGACGATGCCGACCAGGTCGTGACCGTCGATCACCGGCAGCCGGCGGACCTGGTGCTGACCCATGGTCCGCAGGATCTCGCCGGCGTCGTCGTCGGCGCCGATGGTCACCGGCTTGCCCTGCGCCACGTCCGCGGCGGTGACATCCGACGGGCTCCGGCCGGCGGCGATCGTCTTCACGACGATGTCCCGGTCGGTCACGATGCCCTTGAGCCGGTTGTCCTGGCCGCAGATGGGGAGGGCGCCGACTCCGAGGTCGGCCATCTTGCGTGCGGCGTCGGCGAGGGTCTCGCGCTCACCGACACACGTGACATCACGGGTCATGATCTCTCGTGCGGTCGTCACCATGTCCTCCTCGACCTGGTAATAGCAACGGGATGTCGTTCGCGGCGATTGCCGCCTACCGACACACGTACCCGTTCCGCGGGCCCTCACGCCACCCGGATCGGCACATGAGGAAAATGTCAATCGGAACTGAGCCCCCGGGCGCTGCCCTTTTTGATTCTGCGGTCGTCGCGCAGTTCCAGGAATGGTTCGTCGGACGGGTCGTGACCGGCGGCGATGGCGCGGCCCCGTTCGAGCTCGGCGTCGAGCTCGGCGCCGAGCAGGATCGCGATGTTGCTGATCCACATCCAGACCAGGAAAGCGATCACACCGCCGAGAGTCCCGTACGTCTTGTTGTAGTTGGCGAAGTTCGCCAGGTAGATCGCGAACGCCACCGAGGCGATGACCCAGAGCAGCACGGCGCACAGGCCGCCGGGGCTGACCCAGCGGAAGCCGCCGGTTCTCGCGTTCGGCGACGCCCAGTAGAGCAGCGCGAACATCAGGCTGATCAGCACCAGCAGCACCGGCCACTTGACGATGTTCCAGGTGGTGACCGCGGCGCCACCCATCCCGACCGCCTCGCCGACGATCTCGGCGAGGCTGCCGGTGAACACCACGATGGCGGCCGACAGGATCAGCATCACGCCGACGACCGCGGTGACCGCGATGCGGATCGGCAGGGTCTTCCAGATCGGGCGGCCCTCCGGCACGTCGTAGACGGCGTTCGAGGCGCGCATGAACGCGGCGACGTAGCCGGACGCCGACCAGAACGCGCCGGCCAGACCGAGCAGCGCGGCCGTGCCGGCCGTCCCGGAGGCCTGCACCTGGCCGAGCACGGTGTCGACCAGCTCGCGCAGCTGCTGGTTCGGGGCCAGCTCGTGCACGGTGTCCTGGACAGTCTGCTGCGCGTTGTCGCTGAGCAGGCCGAGCAGGGACACGATGACCAGCAGGCCCGGGAAGATCGACAGCACGCCGTAGTAGGTCAGCGCGGCGGCCCAGTCGGTGAGGTTATCGGTCGAGAACTGCGTGACCGTACGCCGCAGCGCCGCGAACAGGCCCCGGCCGCGCAGCGCGGCCGGGCTGTCCGGGCCGGCCTCGGGTGACACGGTGTGCAGGCTGGTGGGGGTGTCGTCACCGGTACGGGTGGTCGCCGCGGCGTCGATGTCGAGGGCGTGCTCGTCGTCGTGGGAGCGGCCGAACCTCATCACGGATCTCCTAGCGGGGGGACCCGCCGGCGCCGGCCCTGGGGGCGCGGGCCGGCGCCGGCGGAGAGGTGTGCGGGGTCAGGACGCGTGGTGCGCGGCGTTGCGGGTCTGGTCGGTGGCCTCGTGCGCGGAGGTCTTCGCCTGGTCCTTGGCGGTCTGCGCGGCGTCCCGGGCGGTCTCCTTGACCTGCGTGACGGCGTGCTCGACGCTGCCGGACAGCTCGTCCTTGAGCTCACCGGCGACGTCCTTGACCCCGTCGACCAGGTCACCGCTGTGCTCCTTGAGCTGCGCCCCGGCCCGCCGCTCGGCCTCGGTGACCGGCAGCAGCGAGGAGGCCAGCAGCCCCACGCCGAACGCGATGATGCCGGCCGCGAGCGGGTTGCCCTGCGTCTGCGTGGCCACCGCCTGCGGCGCACCGCGCACCGCCCCGACCGCGTCGTGGGCCTTCGCGCTCGCCGCGTCGCCGAACCGGCCCGCCTTCTCCTGCACGGTGCCCGCGGCCGAGGAGGCCCTGTCCTGCACGGCGCTCACCGCCGAGGAGGTGGTGTCCGCCGCGACGTACCGCGCATGCTCGGTGCTGCCCATGACCTTCTCCTTCACCGCCGTCCACCGCCGCTTCGCCACCCTGCCCGGGCTCGTCTTCTCAGCGAGCAGATCCACATCCCGGGTCAGCGACGCCCGGGTCTGCTCGATCCGCCGCCTCAGCTGGTCGGGTTCTTCAGCCATCGCGCATCCTCCTTGAGCGTGTCGACGGTCCGCCGCGGCATCGGGTCCACGGTCTTCAACTTCTTCCTGCCGCTGGCGTACAACACCGCGCCGATGACCGCCCACACGACCGCGACGATCAACGCGGCCCAACCCAGCGGCATGATCGCGTCCAGGCCGAAGACCACGGCGAAGCTGAGCAGCACCACGGCCAGGTAGCCGGCGAACCCGGCCCCGCCGAGCATCCCGGCGGCCTTGCCGGCCTTGGCCGCCTCCTGCTTGATCTCCGCCTTGGCCAGCTCCACCTCCTGGCGGAACAACTGCGACAGATCATCACTGATATTGCCGATCAACTCACCGATCGAGGTCTGCTCGACCTGCCCGGATCGGTCCGGAGAGTAGGGGCTGGTCACGGCCGCGGCTCCCGCGTACCGAGCGGGTACTCCTCCTGCACCACGAGCGGGGTGCCGGTGCCGGTCGAGGCGTACTCGGTGCCGGCCGCCTCGGTGGGCGTGTAACCGGCGCCCGCACCGGTGGTGGTGGCGTAGTCGGTGCCCTGCGCGCCGGCCGGTGGGGTGTAGGCCGGCTGGGGGGTGACGGGCAGGGTGTAATCGGAGGCGAAGGTGTCCGTGGACGGCTTGCGATCCTCCGCGGACGGCTCCGCCTTGGCGACGCTCTTGCCGAGACGCCCCACCACGAAACCCGCCGCCAACGCGGTCGCCAGGAACGCGCCCGGCCGCCGCCGCGCGAAATCCTGCACCTCCGCCAGCACACCCTCCGGACCATGACGATCCAGATAATCCGCCAACTGCCGGCCACCGTCAGCCACCCGCGACACCACCAGCGCCGCCGGACTGTCCGGCCGATCCCCCCGCATCTCATCCAGAGAATCCGCGGTCTGCCGGATCCCACCGACCAACCGCTCATGCTGCGACCGAGCCTGCTCGCCCAGCTTGTCGCGCACCTCACCGGCCAGGTCACGAGCCTGCGTCCGCGCCTGCGCACCCACCCGGTGCGCCTGCTCGGCCGCCACCCCCTTGACCTCCGAAGCCGCCTGAACAGCAGCCTGCTTACCCTGCTCCGCCACCTGCCGGGCCTTCGACGCACCGTCACCGGAGACGCCGCCCGGCGAGTAGCCGCCAGTCGATAGCTCGCTCACGTTGCCTCCTCATCAGCTGGTCATACGCCGACTCCCATTCCCCGGCCGAATCGGTTCCAACCCCGGAAACCGTTTATCGCATAAACCGGCAGCACCGGAACGCAAAGACCTTTCATCTCACCGGCCGACCGTCCATGACAGACTGGGGCGGTGCGGGACCGGCCCGCCTCGCCCCGAGGCACTCTCGACGCGGCGCGGATCATCTCCGCCGCGGTCGCGTTCATCGACGAGCACGGCCTGCATCGGCTGACCATGCAACGGCTCGGCGCCCACCTCGGCGTCGAGGCGATGGCCCTGTACCGGTACGTGCCCGGCCGCGAGGCGCTGCTCGACGGCGTGGTGGACGCGGTCGTCGACGAGCTGTTCCGCGATCCGGAGGTACACCTGCGGGCCCACGCCGGATGGGCCGACTACCTGCGCCGTCTCGCGCACGGGGTGCGCCGCACGGCGCTCGCCCATCCGGAGATCTTCCCGCTGATCGCGACCCGGCCGCCGGCCGCCCCGTGGGTCCGGCCGCCGCTGCGCAGCCTGCGCTGGATCGAGTCGCTGCTCGAGGTGATGACCGGCGCCGGGCTCTCCGGCGCGGACGCGGCCGTGGTCTACCGCGGGTTCAGCGGCTTCCTGCTCGGTCACCTGCTGCTGGAGGTCTCGGTGCGGGGTGACCGGCGGGCCGGGCCGCCCGCCGCGGATCTGGCCGGCTACCCGCTGCTGCGGCGCCTGCGGCCGCAGCTGTCGGCCGGGCTCGGGGTGCGCGACTTCGAGGAGGCGCTGCAGGCGCAGCTCGACCGCATCGCCCGGATGCTGCCGCCCCAGGGCCCCGGCAGCCGGGGTTGAAACGCCCGGCGCCCGGGGAAGTTGCCGCGGGTGAGACGGATTCTGATCGTAGTGGCGGCGGCGGCCGTGGCGGCCGCCGCGGGATGCGCCTCGGTCGGTGACCGGGGCGCGGCGGCGGCGGACGTCGCGGTACGGATGCTGCGGGCGGCCCAGACCGGCGACGGGAGCACCGCCTGTGCGCTGCTGGCCCCGGACACGGTCGCCGCGATCGAGCGCTCGGCCGGCAAGCCGTGCCCCGAGGCGATCCTCGACGAGGACCTGCCCCGGCCGGCCGCGGTCACCGCGACCCAGGTGTACGGCCAGCGCGCGCAGGTGCGCCTCACCGGCGACACGGTGTTCCTGGGCGCCTTCCCGGGCGGCTGGCGCGTGGTCGCCGCCGGCTGCGTCCCGCGCGACGGGCGGCCGTACGACTGCACGGTGCAGGGGGCGTGAGCGATGCGTTTCTCGTTCGTGTTCCTGCTGCTGGTCGTCCTGGCCGGGCTGATCGGCATCACGGTGCTGGGGGTGACGCACCGGTGAGGCGGTTCGTCCGGGAGAACTCCCTGGGTCTGACCTTCGGGCTGCTGTTCGTGCTCGTGCTGGTGGGCGAGGCGTTCGCCGGGCAGGCCGATTTCAACCAGCGGCAGCTGACCGAGGGCCTGGTGCCGGTCTCGTTCTGGCGGTACGTCACGTCGGCCAGCTTCGGCGCCGACGTGGCCGAGAACTGGCAGTCGGAGTACCTGCAGTTCTTCCTCTACATCTTCGGCACGGTGTGGCTGGTGCAGAAGGGCTCGCCGGAGTCCAAGCAGCTGGACCGGGTCGGCCGCGAGTCCGACCGGGAGCAGCGCGTCGGCGCGTACGCCGGGGCCGACTCCCCGGCCTGGGCCCACGCCCGCGGCCTGCGGCTGTGGCTGTTCGCCAACTCGCTGGGCCTGGTGATGGGGCTGCTCTTCGGGCTGTCCTGGCTGGCCCAGTCGATCGCCGGGATGGCCGCCTTCAACGAGGAGCAGCTGGCCAACCGGCAGGACCCGGTCTCCTGGGCCGGATACCTGACCGAACCGGACTTCTGGAACCGCACCCTGCAGAACTGGCAGTCCGAGCTGCTGGCCGTCGCGTCGATGGCCGTCCTCGCCATCTACCTGCGCCAACGCGGGTCCTCGCAGTCCAAGCCGGTCGGCAGTGCGCACACCGCCACCGGGGTGGAAGGCTGAGCCGGCCGTTTAGTCCGGCACACCGGCGGTATGAGGTGCTGCGAACCCGACTGAGGAGGCACTGATGGGTCGTACCGGAAAGGCTCTTCTGTTCGCGGCGCCGCTCGCAGCCGGCGCCGCGGTGGCGGCGGCCCGGCGCCGCCGCGGCGCGACGCCGGCGTCACGCCGCAGCCATGTGCTGACCGTGTTCCGGCCGCTGGCCGAGTTGGAGGCGACGCAGCTGCCCGGTTCGCTCCGGGAGATCGCCGACGGCGTGCAGATCACGCTGCGGGCCGCGCCGGGCGGGCGAGGAACGGAGATCGCGGTGCGCATCCCGGAGGGCTCCGCCGTCACCGACGGCGAGGTGCGCCGGGCGCTGCGCGAGACGCGGTCGCTGCTGGAGGCCGGCGACGTGCTGCTGCCGTCCGGCCCGGCCACCACCACGCCGACGTGGCGCAACCGGCCGCTGCAGGCGGCCACCCGCAACGGGCGCGAGGGAGGTCTGCTGTGAAGGCACTGCAGTGGCAGGGCGTCAACAAGCTCGCCGTCGGCACCGTGCCGGACCCGCAGCTGCGCAACCCCGGCGACATGATCGTCAAGGTGACCCGGACCGTGACCTGCGGCTCGGACCTGCACCTGCTCGGCGGGTACATCCCGTTCATGCAGAAGGGCGACGTGCTCGGGCACGAGTTCCTCGGTGAGGTCGTCGAGATCGGCCCGGACGTGCGCAACCACCGGGTCGGCGACCGGGTGGTGGTGTCGTCGTTCATCTCCTGCGGCAACTGCTGGTACTGCGACCAGAAGCTGTACTCGCTGTGCGACAACGGCAACACCAACCCGGCGATCACCGAGACGCTCTGGGGACACGCGCCCAGCGGCTGCTTCGGGTACTCGCACGCGATGGGCGGCAACGCCGGCAGCCACGCCGAGTACATCCGGGTGCCGTTCGCCGACGTCGGCGCGTTCACCGTCCCGGACGCGGTCAGCGACGAGCGTGCGCTGTTCGCCTCGGACTCCGCCTCGACCGGCTGGATGGGCGCCGACCTGGGCGGCGTCAAGCCCGGCGACGTCGTCGCGGTGTGGGGCGCCGGCGCGGTGGGCCAGATGGCCGCCCGCGCCGCGGTGCTGCTCGGCGCCGACCGGGTCATCGTCATCGACCGTCTGGACAACCGGCTGCGGCAGGTGGAGCAGCACATCGGCGCGGAGACGCTGAACTACGAGCGCACCGACGTGGCCGCCGAGCTGCGCGAGCGCAGCGGCGGGCGGGGACCGGACGTCTGCATCGAGGCGGTCGGCATGGAGGCCCACTCCCCCGGTGGGCATTTCGCGTACGACCAGGTCAAGCAGCAGCTGCGGCTGCAGACCGACCGGCCGATCGCGGTCCGTGAGGCCATCCACGCCTGCCGCAAGGGCGGCTCGGTCTTCGTGCTCGGCGTCTACGCCGGCGTGGTCGACAAGTTCCCGCTGGGCGCGCTGATGAACAAGGGCCTCACCGTGCGGGGCGCGCAGATGCACGGCCAGCGCTACATCCCGATGCTGCTGGACCGGATGGCCCGGGGTGAGCTGGTCACCGAGCACCTGGCCACGCACGTGCTGCCGCTGGACCGGGCGCCCGAGGGTTACCGGCTGTTCAAGGAGAAGGAGGACGACTGCGTGCGCGCGGTCTTCCTCCCGTAGCCCGGCGCGCCCGGCGGCCGCCCGAGGGTGGCCGCCGGGCGCGGCGCCGGTGCCGGTGCCGCGGTGGCGCCGGCCCGGCATCCGGCGGCGGTCCGGCCGTCGCGGTAACCGTCGAATGCTCCCGTGAACAAACCGCGAAATGGTGACGCGCGGCAACTCGACAACGGTAGGGTAACGCCTTTCCAGCAGCCGTAAATGCCTGACAACGGGCAATTACAACGGCCCCGTCCGAGCCTTTTCACGGTTATGCCGATTCCGTCCTGGCCGGGATGCCGATCCGCTTATGGTGAGGCCATGAGAAATCACAGGAAAGCATTCACCGCCGGTATTCCGGCCGCGCTCGCCCTTTCCCTGGGAATCGGCCTGTCGGCCACGGCGGTCGACGTCGCCGGCGCCGCGGGCCCGGCTGCCGCCGCGGAGGCCTCGGCGAGCTCCCGGCACCTCGGCCCGCGGCAGCTGGAGGACGCCGTCCTGACCGAGGACGACCTGCCGGTCGGATACCGGCAGCTGGAATCCCCCGCCACGATGCTCGCCGCGCTGTTCGACCCGAACGGCATGAGCGGGACGCGGTGGGCGGCCGGCCGGACGACCGGGACGGCAACCGCGCAGCCGGCGGGCCGGGGCCCCGCGGCCGTCGACAGGTGGCTCGGCACGGGGACCGCCGACGTGGGCGAGACCCCGCTGCAGATGGCCGCCTTCATGCGCGGCGACGAGGGGCCGGTGCTGGTGCAGGAGATCGTCGCCACCGGTGAGGACCTCGCCCGTCACCTGGTGGACGGCGCCGAGATGATGCTCGACTGCTGCCCGGTCGTCACCTCCGACGACATGCGGATCACGCTGTCCGAGCTGCCGAGGATGCCGCAGCTGGGCGACGCGTCGGTCGCCATGGCGATGACCCTCAGCGTCGAGGACGAGGAGGCCGACGTCGACCTCACCGTGCACGGCACCGTGGTCGTGCTGGCCCACGAGGACGTGTTCGAGAAGATCGTGCTGCTCGGTTCGCCGAAGACGATGCACGACACCGAGTTCGAGGAGATCGCCGAGAACGCCTTCGACAAGCTCGCCGAGGCATGACCACACCGGGATCCGGGCGGCCGGGCCGCCCGGATCCACGCTGTCCGCGCGCGGGACGCTAGCGGATGCGCTGGGCCAGCTTGGCGACGGCGCCGCCGACGACCAGGCTGACCACCGGGGTGGCGATCCCCGGCAGCCGGGTCTTCTTCATGATCCACGCGGTGGCCGCGCTGGACACCACCGGCAGCGCGGTCCTCACGACGGTGTTCATCCGCTCTCCTTCGCTCGACGACACGATCCTGCCTTACCCGCCCGCGGGCCGGCTTACCCACGGCACACGCGGTGGCGCGCCGGGACGGACGACGGCGGCCGTCCCGGCGAGCGGCACGCGGCCCGGGCCGCTCGGCCCGGCCGTCAGGAGCGGACGGCCCGGTACGCCACGCCGCGGATGTGCATGATCACCCGCCGCGCCCGTGGCCTGGGCAGATTGCCCAGGCCAACCCGTGACGTGGGCCACAGACTGCGCAATCTGCCCGGCCGCGGAGCCCTTTGTTGTGCACCGGCAGTGACTCGCCAATGCTCGGAGAGTCAGCAGCCACGAAGGGAGCGGCAGAACCATGTCCGTGCACGACACGCTCACCAACGAGGAGCGGCTCGCCGAACTCGACCTCGACACCCTCAAGCAGCTCGTGGGTCTGGTCGAGTACGACTCCGGAAGCGACCCGTTCCCGGTCACCGGCTGGGACGCGATCGTCTGGGCGGTCGGCAACGCCACCCAGACCGCGCACTACTTCCAGTCGGCGTACGGGATGGAGCTGATCGCGTACTCGGGTCCGGAGACCGGCAACCGCGACCACATGTCATACGTGCTCAAGAGCGGCGCGATCCGGTTCGTGGTGCAGGGCGGGGTGCACCCGGACAGCCCGGTCATCGCCCACCACGCCCGGCACGGTGACGGCATCACCGACATCGCCCTGGAGGTGCCCGACGTCGACAAGTGCGTCGAGCACGCCCGTGCGCACGGCGCGACCGTGCTGGTGGAGCCGCACGACGAGTCCGACGAGCAGGGCACGGTCCGGCTCGCGACGATCGCGGCGTACGGCGAGACCCGGCACACCTTGATCAACCGCGACCACTACAACGGCCCGTACCTGCCCGGCTACGTCGCGCGGACCTCCACCCTGCGCCGGCGTCCCGGCGCCCCGAAGCGGATCTTCCAGGCCCTGGACCACGTCGTCGGCAACGTCGAGCTGGGCAACATGGACGAGTGGGTGGCCTTCTACAACCGGGTCATGGGCTTCACCAACATGGCCGAGTTCATCGGTGACGACATCGCCACCGACTACTCCGCGCTGATGTCGAAGGTGGTCGCCTCCGGCAACCACCGGGTCAAGTTCCCGCTCAACGAGCCGGCGCTGGGCAAGAAGAAGTCGCAGATCGACGAGTACCTGGAGTTCTACCGCGGCCCGGGGGCCCAGCACCTGGCGCTGGCCACCAACGACATCCTGGCCTCGGTCGACGCGCTGCGCGACGAGGGCGTCGAGTTCCTGGCCACGCCGGACTCCTACTACGAGGACCCGCAGCTGCGCGCGCGCATCGGCGAGGTGCGGGTGCCGATCGAGGAGCTGCAGAAGCGCGGCATCCTGGTCGACCGGGACGAGGACGGCTACCTGCTGCAGATCTTCACCAAGCCGGTCGGCGACCGGCCGACGGTCTTCTTCGAGCTGATCGAACGGCACGGCTCGCTCGGGTTCGGCAAGGGCAACTTCAAGGCGCTGTTCGAGGCGATCGAGCGCGAGCAGGAGAAGCGCGGCAACTTCTGATCCACCGGCCGCCCGTGCGGGCGGCCCCGGGCGGCCGCCCGCGGACACGGCGGACCGCACGGGTGACCGCCCACCGGCGCCACGTTTACCGCCACACCGCGCCGGGGTATACAGCGTGCAGGTCGGACATGACGGGCAACAACTCGGTCGTACTCCAGAGCCGAGCCGTTACGACGCGGCCCCGCCGCGTCGCGGCGGGCGGAGGAGGAGGGCCCGACGATGACAAGCACCGTCACCACCGCACGCAGCACCGACCGGGCCGCTGAGCTGGTCGGCGAGATGGCCGCGCTGCCGGCCGGGCATCCGGAGCGGCGGGCGCTGCGCGAGCGGGCCGTCGAGGCGTGGCTGCCGCTGGCCCGGCACCTGGCCCACCGGTACGCCGGGCGCGGCGAGCCCACCGACGACCTGTCCCAGGTCGCGTTCCTGGGCCTGATCAAGGCGATCGACCGGTTCGAGCCCGGCCACGGCGTCGAGTTCACCGCGTTCGCCATCCCGACCATCATCGGCGAGCTCAAGCGGCACTTCCGCGACACGACCTGGTCGGTGCGGGTGCCGCGGCGGCTGCAGGAGATGCGCCTGGCGATCACCGCCGCGAACAACACGCTCACCCACACGCTGGGCCGCGCGCCGACGGTCGCCGACATCGCGGCCCACCTGCGGGTCAGCGAGGAGGATGTGCTGGAAGGGCTGGAGGGCGCCCGCGCCTACCACAGCACCAGCCTGTCCACGCCGATCGGCCAGGAGGGCGCCGGCACCACGCTCGGGGACACGCTCGGCGGCGCGGACCGCGGTTTCGACGCCGCGGAGGCCCGGATCGCGCTGGCCCCCGCCATGGCCGCGCTCAACGAGCGGGAGCAGCGGATCGTGACGTTGCGCTTCTACGGCAACCTCACCCAGTCGCAGATCGCCGAGCAGGTCGGCGTCTCCCAGATGCACGTGTCCCGGCTGCTGACCCGGGCGCTCGCCACCCTGAAACGCGAGCTCGCCGACGCCGGCTGAGTTTCACCGGGACGCCACACCGAACTCGTGGCGCAGCAGCCGCCACTGCCGGTCCGTCACGAACGACGGGTTCGCCGCCTGCGGCTGCCGCAGCACCTCGAGGTCGCAGAGCTCGGGGTGGGCGCGCAACGTGTCGCGGGCGATCCACGCGCCGGGGTCGGCGATGGTCACGTCCAGCGGCACCCACGGGCCCGCTCCGGGCTCACGGCGGGCCGGGCCGCGCAGCCGGCCCCACCCCCAGATGCCGTAGGGCACGTCGCGGCGGCGGCTGCCGCTGCCCCAGAACACCACCGGCTGGCCGGCGGCCATCAGGTCCAGCCGGTAGCTGGGCTGCACGCACCAGCGGTCGATCCGCGGGTCCCGGGCGAACCGGCCGAGCAGGTCGGCCCGGTCGGCGTTGCCCTTGAGCAGCCACGCGCCCAGGTTGTCGCGGGTGACGGCCGGCCCGGCCGCGGCGGCGCCCACCGTCTTGATCATCGTGTCCGGCCTCCTCGGTCGTCGGTGGTGCCTCTACCCACGCACGGCGGATCCACGCGTACCCGCCCGGTCGTGTTCGATGCCCGCCGGACGGGTATCCGGCCCGCATGGAACCCATCGGTGACCCCGACGACGACACCGGCGATTTCGCCGAGGAGCACGAGCTGACCGAGACCGACACGGAGGAGACCGGCGACGGCGAGCCGGAGAGCCCGGACCGCTTCACCGGCGGCCTGGACCGCGACGGACCGCCCTGACCCGGGCCGGACCCTTTCCCGGTACGGCCGGTGTGGCCCCGCCCGCGGGCCTCGCGGCCACGCCCCGCGGTGCTCCCGCGCGGCGTGGCCGCACCCGCGGGCCGCCACGCGCCGCACGGTCCCGGCCGGGGCCGGACGTCCGGTCCCGGCCGGTGGCCGCGCCTGCCGTGGGCTAGCGGCTGTCGGAGCCGGTCGCGCCGGCCACCGCGGCCCGGCCCGCCTCCAGCCGGGCGATCGGCACGCGGAACGGTGAACACGACACGTAGTCCAGGCCGGCGGTGTGGAAGAAGCGCACCGAGGCGGGGTCACCGCCGTGCTCCCCGCACACCCCCACGGTCAGAGCGGGACGGGTGGCCCGGCCGCGCTCGACCGCGAGACGCACCAGCTCGCCGACACCGTCCGCATCGAGGCTCTCGAACGGCGAGGTGGCGAACACGCCCAGCTCCAGGTAGCGGCCGAAGAACGCGCCCTCCACGTCGTCACGGGAGAAACCCCAGGTCATCTGGGTCATGTCGTTGGTGCCGAAGGAGAAGAACTCGGCGGTCTCGGCGATCTGGGCGGCGGTCAGCGCCGCCCGGGGCACCTCGATCATCGTGCCGATCCGGACCGGTGGGACGCCGGGCACCGACGCCAGCACCGCCTCGGCCTCCGCCCGTACGATCTCCAACTCCTGCGCCGTGGCGACCAGCGGCACCATGATCTCCGGCCGGGGGTCGCCGCCGGCGGCGGCGCACGCCGCGGCGGCCTGCGCGACCGCGCGGACCTGCATGCCGAACAGGCCGGGGACGACCAGGCCCAGCCGGACGCCGCGCAGCCCCAGCATCGGGTTGGACTCGTGCATCCGGCGTACCGCGTTGAGCAGCACCCCGGCGTGCCCGGCATCCTCGCCCAGCGCGTCGGCGCGGGCCACCCGGGCGGTCAGCTCCTCCAGCGGGGGCAGGAACTCGTGCAACGGCGGGTCGATCAGCCGCACCGTCACCGGCAGCCCGTCCATCGCGGCGAACAGCTGCTGGAAGTCGGCCCGCTGCAACGGCAGCAGCGCGGCGAGCGCCTCGTCGCGCTCGGCGTCGGTCTCGGCCAGGATCAGCCGTTCCACCAGGACCCGGCGCTCGCCGAGGAACATGTGCTCGGTACGGCACAGGCCCACCCCGGTGGCGCCGAACCGGCGGGCCCGGAGCGCGTCCGGGCCGGTGTCGGCGTTGGCGTGCACCTCCAGCCGGGCGACCCGGCCGGCGTGCTCCATCAGGCGCTGCACCGCGCACAGCAGCGGGTCGGCGCCGGCGCTGAGCTCACCCTCGAAGAAACGCACCACCCGGGACGGGTGCACCGGCACCGGTTCGGCGTAGACCCGCCCGCTGGTGCCGTCGATCGAGATCACCTCACCGGCGTGCACGGTCGTGCCGCCCACGGTGAACGAGTCCGGGCCGATCCGGATCTCCTCGGCGCCGCAGACGCAGGTCTTGCCCATGCCCCGCGCGACCACCGCGGCGTGCGAGGTCTTGCCGCCGCGGGCGGTCAGGACGCCCTGCGCGGCGATCATGCCGGGCAGGTCGTCGGGATTGGTCTCCCGGCGCACCAGGATGACCGGCCCGGTCGCGGCCACCGCGGCCGCCGAGTCGAAGACCACCGCGCCGACCGCGGCGCCCGGGGCGGCCGGCACGCCGGTGGTCAGCGGCGGCGGCGCGGACTCGTCGTCGAAACTGGGGAACATCAGCTGGGCCAGCTGCTCCCCGCTGACCCGCTGCAACGCCTCGTCGAGGGTGATGACGCCCTCGTCGACCAGCTGCGCGGCGATCACGAA
Source organism: Actinoplanes teichomyceticus ATCC 31121 (assembly GCF_003711105.1). NCBI lineage: Bacteria > Bacillati > Actinomycetota > Actinomycetes > Micromonosporales > Micromonosporaceae > Actinoplanes > Actinoplanes teichomyceticus. The sequence continues at coordinate 3,805,007 of NZ_CP023865.1, read as the reverse complement.
CGCGGCCGCCGGGGTGCGCTTGCCGACCCGGGTCTGCAGCATCCACAGCCGGCCGTTCTCGATGGTGAACTCGATGTCGCACAGGTCGCGGTAGCGTTCCTCCAGCCGCTGCATGATCGACTCCAGCTGGGCGTGGCTGGCCGGGTCGACGGTGGCCAGCTCGCTCAGCGGCATCGTGTTGCGGATCCCGGCGACCACGTCCTCACCCTGGGCGTTGCGCAGGTAGTCGCCGTAGCTGCCGCGCCGGCCGGTCGCCGGGTCCCGGGTGAAGGCCACCCCGGTGCCCGAGTCCTCGCCCCGGTTGCCGAAGACCATCGCCATCACGTTGACCGCGGTCCCCAGGTCCTGCGGGATGCGCTCCTGCCGGCGGTAGAGCACGGCCCGCTCGGCGTTCCAGGAACGGAACACCGCCCCGATGGCCAGGAACAGCTGCTCGTGCGGCGCCTGCGGGAACGGCCGGCCGGTGTGGCCCTCGAAGACCTTCTGGTACGCGTGCACCAGGTCACCGAGCTGCCCCGCGCTCAGCTCGGACTCGTGCCGGTCGCCCAGCTCGGCCTGGAACGCCTCGGCCGGCACGTCGAACACGGTACGGCCGAACATCTGCACCAGCCGCCGGTAGGAGTCCCAGGCGAACCGCTCGTCGCCGCTGCGCCGGGCCAGCCCCGCCACGGTCATGTCGTTGAGGCCGATGTCCAGGATCGTCTCCATCATCCCGGGCATGGAGAACTTCGCCCCGGAACGCACCGACAGCAGCAGCGGGTCCGCCGGATCGCCGAACGTCTTGCCGACCGCGACCTGCATCGCCCGCAGGTGCTCCTCGACCTCGGCCAGCAACCCGGGCGGCATCGCCCCGGTGCGCAGGTACGCCCGGCACGCCTCGGTGGTGATCGTGAACCCGGGCGGCACCGGCAGCCCCATCCGGGTCATCTCGGCGAGGTTGGCCCCCTTGCCGCCGAGCAGGTCCTTGAGGTCCTTGTGGCCGTCGACGAAGTCGTACACGAATCCAGACACGTGAATCCCACCCTCGCTCCTTCGGTGTTGTTGCCTCTCTCTCGTTGCTAGCTTGCCCCAGGCCCGGCCGGGTAGGGCCGTGGTCCCGGGTCCGGCGGGCCCTGCCGCCCTGTCGGGTGGTGCCGCCGGGGCGTGCGATGAGGGGGAGACGCCGGGACGCGCGGACGCCGGCTGCCGGGGAAGGAGCCAGCAGATGTACCAGAGGAAGATCGTCATCGGGTTCGACGGGTCGCCGTCCGCCGACGCCGCCCTGGCGTGGGCGCTGGACGAGGCGAACCGTACCGGCGCGCGCGCCGAGCTGGTCTACGCCGACGAGTGGTCCGCCTGGGGCCCGGCGACGGCGGGCGAGCACGTCGACCCGGCCGCCGGCGACATGCTCCGGCGGGCGGTCGCCGCGGCCCGGCGGACCCATCCGGGGGTCGGCGTCACCGCCACGACGGTACCGGCGCTCGCGTGCACCGCGCTGGCCGACCGCTCCGACCGGGCCGGGATGATCGTGCTCGGCACCCGTGGGCACAGCGCCCTGGCCGGGCTGGTCGGCTCGGTCGGCGCCGCGGTCGGCGCGCACGCGCACTGCCCGGTCGTGGTGGTCCACGGCGACGTGCGGGCCACCGCGCCGGTCGTCGCCGGGGTGGACGACTCCCCGTCGGCGGCGGCGGTGCTGCGGTTCGCCGCCCGGCAGGCGGCCGGACGCGGGGTCGGGCTGCGGGTGCTGCGGATCGGGACGCCGGACGGCCGGCGCGCGCACGCCGCCCCGTTCGGCGAGCTGGTGGCCGCGGTCCGGGCCGGGTTCCCGGGCCTGGACATCGAGGCGGAGACCGTCCGCGACGACCCGGCCGGCGCGCTGGTGACCGCCGGGGACACCGCCCAGCTGCTGGTCGTCGGCGCCCGCGGGCACGGCGCGGTGCGCGGGCTGCTGCTCGGCACGGTGAGCCGGCACCTGCTGCGGCACGCCGGCTGCCCGGTCGCGATCGTGCACGACGCGGGCCGGTCCGGTCCCGTGCCGCGGGCGCGCCGGGCGCCTCTGGTGGCGGGCGTCTGATCCGGCGTACCGGCGGGGTCAGCGCGTCCCGGACGGACGCTGGGCCGACCGGTCGTCGAACCGGTAGGACAGCCGCGAGCTCACCTGCACCACGCCGGTGACCCGGTGGGTGAGCCGTTCCGCCAGGTCGGCGGACGACCAGCGCTCGAGGTGGCCGGAGAGGGTGACCACCCCACCGGCCACCTCGACCGTGACGCCGAGGGCCTCGTCGGCCAGCAGCGGCCGCAGCACGCCGGTGCACACCTCGGCCCGGATCTGCTCGTCCGAGCGCAGGTAGGCGCGCAACAGGTCGCTGCGCGACGCGATCCCGACCAGCCGGCCGTGCTCGTCGGTCACCGGCAGCCGCTTGACCTTGCGGGTGTCCATCAGCCGGGCGGCGGCCGCGATCGGCGTGTCCGCCCCCACCACCACCGCCGGGGTGCTCATCAGCCCGGACGCGGTGCGCGCCGAGGCCTTGGCCCGCCCGCCGCGGCGCGCCGGCCGCTCGAAGATCCGCGGCTGTCCGGCGCCGGCATACTCGATCTTGCGGAGCAGGTCGGCCTCGGAGACCATCCCGGTGACCCGGCCCCGGTCATCGACCACCGGGACCGCGCTGATCCGCCTGGCGACCAGCAGATCCACCACGTCGCGGTACAAGGTGTCCTCGTCGACCGCCACCACGTCCCGGGTCATCACATCGCCGACCTTGCAGCTTCGCACCGCGGATCCCTCCCTCACCCTGCGTTCCGGTCATCAGTTCGGCCGGCGGGCACCCGGCCCACAGGGACCAACGGCCCCACTTCGGCACGACCACCGGCGGGACCTGTGGCTCTGCCGGAGCGCATCGACCGGGATGACGATGCGGGAAGGAAGATGCGGGAGAGGGAGGACGCCATGCGGACACCGACCGTCGTCGTCGCGGCCGACGGCACCGATGCCAGCCGCAGCGCGCTCGTCTGGGCCGCCGGCGAGGCCCAGCGCCGGGGAGACCCGCTGCGCGTCGTCCACGTGCTGGACTGGGACTGGTCGGCCGCCCGCTACGAGTTCGCCGGGGACCTGTTCGAGGCCGAGCGCGGCCAGGCGGAGGCCCTGGTGGCCGCGGCGGCCCGGCAGGCGCGCGGCGTCGCCCCGGACCTCGACGTCGAGACGGACGTGCTGATCGGCGACCCGGCCGCACAACTGATCATCGACTCGGAGTCGGCGGACCTGATGGTCCTCGGGCGGCGCGGCCACGGCGGCTTCGCCGGGCTGCGACTCGGCTCGGTCAGCCAGCGGGTCGCCACGCACGCGCACTGCCCGGTCGCCGTGATCCGCGCCGAGCCGGCGGTGGACCGGCCGGTCGCGGCCGGGGTCGACGACTCGGCCGCCGCCGACCGGGTGCTCGAGGCGGCGTTCACCGCGGCCCAGCAGCGCGGCGCCCGCCTGGTGCTGATCCGTTCGTACCTGCCGCCGTTCCCCCGCTACCGGGGCAGCCTCCCGCCGGCCGAGCTGCACACCCCGCAGCAGGACGCCGCCGAACGGGCCCGGTTCGCCGAGCAGGTGGGCCCGTGGCAGGACAAGTTCCCGGACGTACCGGTGGAGTTGCTCCTGTCGCACAGCGGCGCCGCCTCCGTGCTGGTCGGCGTCTCGCACGGCGCCCAGCTGATCATCGTCGGCAGCCGTGGCCACGGGGTGATCGCCGGAACCCTGCTCGGCTCCACCGGCCTGCAGCTGCTGCACCACGCCGGGTGCCCGGTCCTGATCGTGCGCCCGGGCGCCGGCCGCTGACGGCAGGAGACGCCATGTCGGCCGGGATGAGAACCGCTCTGCTGCTCGGTGTCGCGGCACTGGCCGCCGCGGCGCTGTCGCCCCCGGCCCGCCGCTGGTGCCTGACCTGGGGCGCCACGGCCGACGAGGCCACCGGCCCGGTGCCGGGCGACGACCTGCTGCCGGACGCGGCCCTGGTCTCCACCCGCGCCGTCACCATCGGCGCGGCGCCGGGCGCGGTCTGGCCGTGGCTGGTGCAGATGGGCAGCGGCCGTGGCGGCGCGTACACCTACGACGGGATCGAGAACCTCTTCGGCCTGGACATGCACAGCGCGGACACCATCCTGCCGCACCTGCAGGACCTGAAGGCCGGTGACCTGCTGCCCCTGGGGCCGGGCGGACCGGGGATGCGGGTGGAGATCTGTCGGCCGGGGCGCACCCTGGCGTTCCGCTCGGACGACGGCGCCTGGGTGTGGATCTTCGATCTGCGGGCCGACCCGGGCGGCACCCGCCTGGTCAGCCGCAACCGGATCGACCCGCCGGGCGCGAGCCGGCTCCGGCGGCTGCTCTACGACGCGGTGATGTCCCCGGGCAGCCTGGTCATGGAACGCCGGATGCTGCTCGGCATCAAGTCCCGGGCGGAACGGGTCGCCGGCTGACCGTCGCGGCGCGGGCCTCACCGCGCCGCAGCGCCCGCGCGGTCACGGCCGTCCGGCCCGCACCGGGGCGGTGCTGGTCAGCCCGGCCGCGCCGGAGAACCGGGACGGACATCGGTCAGCGTTCGCCGGCCGGGATCCGCGGGCCGTGCCGCGCGGCGAGCGCGGCCATCGCCTCCCGGTAGTCGTCGCGGCCCAGCTCACCGCGGCACAGCCGGTCCAGCAGCGCACCCTCCACCTCGGCCGGGTCCGGGGCGGGCCGCGTCCGCGCCGCCGTCGGGCACGGATCGCCGGGCGTCGACGACCGGCCGGACAGCAGCAGGACCGCGAGGCCGGCCAGGCGCACGAGCAGCAGGGCGGAACCCATCACGAGCAGGGCGGTCATCGCCACTCCGTCCGGTGGTGTGCGGGAGGATGACGTCGCACGGCCATACCCCGGCTCCGGCCGCGGCAAACGCGACGGCGCACCGGCCGCCGCGCGCGGCCCGGACCCCGGAGAACGCGGCGCCGCGCCGGCCCGACGACCCGCCCGGGGCGGACGGCCCGGCGGTGCGGGACCTCTCCCCCTGCCCCGGCGGATCGCCGCGAACCACGCTGAAGGGGAGGGATGAGGAGGAATCATGCAGACTCCCACCATCATGGTCGCCACCGACGGCGCCGCCACCGGCGAGGCGACGATCCGCTGGGCGGCCGCCGAGGCCGGACGCCGGCACTGCCGGCTGTCCGTGGTGCACGTCCTGGACTGGGACTGGACCATGGCCCGCTACGACATCCAGGGCGCCCAGTTCGAGGCCGCCCGCCGGCTCGCCGAGGAGGTGACCGCCGGAGCTGTCGCGCAGGCCCGGGCCGCCGTCCCGGAGCTGGACATCGTGGCGAGCACGCCGGTCGGCGACCCGGTCACCCGGCTGCTGGACGCCGCCGAGGGGGCGCAGCTGCTGGTGCTCGGCACCCGCGGCCGCGGCGGGTTCACCGGGCTGCTGCTCGGCTCGGTCAGCCAGCGCCTCGCCACCCACGCGGCGTGCCCGGTGGTCGTGGTGCGCGGGCACGCCGGCGCCACCGAGGGCCCGGTCGCCGCCGGGATCGACGACTCACCGGCCGCCGAGCACGTCCTGGCCGCGGCCTTCGCCGCCGCGGCGTCCCGCGGCGCCCGCCTCGTGGTGGTCCGGTCCTACCTGCCCGCCGTGCCGCTGTACTACCTGCGCGACGCCGCGCCGGAGCTGGTGGAGACCCCGGAGCAGGACGCCGCCGAGCGCATCCGGCTGCACGAGCAGCTGGCGCCGTGGCGGGAGCGGTATCCGGACGTGCCGGTCGAGACGCTGCTCTCGCACGGCGGCGCGGCCGGGCTGCTGGTCGGCGTGTCCCGCGGCGCCCAGCTGGTCGTGGTCGGCAGCCGCGGTCACGGCGTGCTCGCCGGATCACTGCTCGGGTCGACCGGCCTGCAGCTGCTGCAGCACGCCGAGTGTCCGGTCCAGATCGTCCGGCGCAGCGGCGACCAGCAGCGCGGCCACGCGCCGGCGCACCGGGAACGGCGGGCCCCGCGCGACCGGGCCGCCGACCCGCGGTGACCGGCGCGGCCGCCCGTCAGCGCCGCGCCAGGTCGGCTCGCGGCCCGGCGGCGGCGCCCGCGCCGGCCCGGCCGCCCGGGATCAGCACGAAACGGCTGGCCGGCAGCGTCGGGATCCGCCGCAGGGAGATGGTCAGGTCCTGCTCCGGCACGGTGTAGTCGAGCCGGGCCAGGCGGGTGGCGATGGTGGTCAGCAGCGCGACGGTGACGTCCTCGCCCGGGCACCGGTGGTTGCCGGCCGGGTCGCCACCACCCTGCGGGATGAGCTCGTCACGGCCCGGCTCGCGGCCCACGAAGCGGTCCGGGTCGAAGCGGTACGGGTCCGGCCACAGGGCCGCGTCGTGGTTCTGCCCGTAGATGTCGAGCAGCACCATCGCGCCCTTCGGGATCCGGTGCTCCTGGAAGGTCAGGTCCCGCACGGCCAGGCCGCCGACGAACGGTGCGAACGGGTAGAACCGGCGCACCTCGTGGGCGAAGGCCACCGCATACCCCAGGTCGCCCTCGCGCAGCCGGTCGCGCTGCTGTGGCCAGCGGTGCAGGGCGTGCCCGGTGAACGCCACGAACCACGCCACCGCGACGGTCGGGCGCAGGATGTTGAGCAGCTCGACCGCGGCCAGCTCCGGCTCCAGCTCGTCGTGCCCGGCGACGGTCGCGAGGACCGAGTCCGGCGCGGCCTCGGCCGTACCGGATCGGACCTGCTCGACCAGCGCGGCGAGCCGGCGTTCCTGGCGGCCGCGGGCCCGGCGGGCGCGCCAGTGGCGCGGGCCCAGGGTGGCGAAGCCGTCCACCATCGCGGTGAGGTCGGCGGCGGTCGCGGCCACCTCGCCGGCGGCCAGCGGCACCCCGGCCCAGTCGTGGACCGCCCGGGTGATCACCCGGCTGGCCTCGTCGAAGAGCACCACCCGCGGGCGCCCGGCCCATCCGGCGACCGCCTCGTCCCACGCCTGCCCGACCCGCCGGGCCAGGTCACCGACCCGGCGCGGGTCCTTGAGCAGGCCCTGGAAGATCGCCTTGCGCCGCCGGTGGTCCTCGCCGTCGAGGGTGTGCACCGCCCCGTGGCCGAACAGGGTGCCCCGCACCGGCTCCGGGATGGCGCCGTGCCGGCGCACGTGCGACTCGTCGTAGAAGAACCGCACCGCCTGCGGGCCGCGCAGCGCCACCGCGCGGCGGCCCAGCAGCCGGGTGTGCACGGCGCTCCAGGCGCCGGCCCGGCGCCACTCGTCGGGCAGCCAGGCGTAACCCTGCACCGCCAGGCCCACGCTGTCATCGGGATACCAACGCCGTTGCTTCGCCATGGGGCTGCTATGCCCCGGCGCCGCGACCGAAAACGTACGCCGGTGTGACACTCGGCGGCCGGGCGCCGGCCATGATTGACTCGCGCCGGTCCGGGGGATGCACCGGGGTGTGCAGAAGATCAACGAACGTCTGCTCAACTGGGCCAGCCTCGTCGAGGACGAGACCCTGCGGCAGGCCGAGAAGGCGTCCCGGCTACCGTTCATCCACCCGCACATCGCCCTGATGCCGGACGCGCACCTGGGCAAGGGCGCCACCGTCGGGTCGGTCATCCCCACCCGCGGCGCGCTGATCCCGGCCGCGGTCGGCGTCGACATCGGCTGCGGCATGGCCGCGGTGCGCACCCAGCACCACCGCGACGACCTGCCCCCGGACCTGAGCCGGTTGCGGACCTCGATCGAGCGGGCGGTCCCGCTCTCGGCCGGCGGTTACAACACCCGGCTGACCGACTCGGCGCGGGCGCGGGCGGACCGGCTGGCCGCGGCGGCGGCCGGCCTCGGCTTCGACCCCGGCGAGTACGCGAAGAACTGGCAGCTGCAGCTGGGCACGCTGGGCAGCGGCAACCACTTCATCGAGGTGTGCCGTGACGAGTCCGGGGCGGTGTGGCTGTTCCTGCACTCCGGCTCCCGCGGGGTCGGCAACAGGATCGCCAGCCACCACATCCGGGTCGCGCAGCAGGTCATGGCCCGGCGCGGGATCAGCGTGCCGGACCGGGACCTGGCGTACCTGTCCGAGGGCACCGAGGAGTTCGCGGCGTACCTGCGGGAGCTGCGCTGGGCGCAGGACTTCGCGCTGGCCAACCGGGACGAGATGATGGACCGGGTGCTGGCCTGCTTCGCCGAGTTCACCGGCGCCCCGGTCGAGCAGCGCGAACGGGTGCAGTGCCACCACAACTACACCGAGCAGGAGACCCACTTCGGCGAGCGGGTGTGGCTGTCACGCAAGGGCGCGATCAACGCCGGCGCCGGGGTGCCGGGACTGATCCCCGGCTCGATGGGCGACGCGTCGTACGTGGTGGTCGGGCGGGGCAACGCGATGGCGCTGCACTCGTCGCCGCACGGGGCGGGGCGGGCGTACTCGCGGTCCAGGGCGCGCCGGACGTTCACCCGGGCGCAGCTGCGGGAGGCGATGAAGGGCATCGAGTTCCGCGACACCGACGCGTTCCTCGACGAGATCCCGCAGGCGTACAAGCCGATCGACGTGGTCATGCGCGACGCCGCCGACCTGGTCGAGATCCGGCACACCCTGCGGCAGCTCGTCAACGTCAAGGGCGATTGACCGGCCGGGCGACGTCCCGATGACGCGGGGCGCGTCCAGCGGCCGGCCCGACCTGGGGCGCCTGCCACGGCGGCGAGCGGCCGTGCCCGCCACGGTGGCGGGCACGGCCGGACGGTCAGGCCGTCGCGGCCCCGTCCATCTGCTCACGCAGGCTGCGCGGCCGCATGTCGGTCCACACCTCGTCGACGTAGGCGGAGCACTCGTCGCGGGTGCCCTCCTTGCCGACCCGGTGCCATCCGGCCGGCACGTCGTGCCCCAGCAGCCACAGCGAATACTGGTCCTCGTCGTTGCGCAGCACCTCGTAGCGGGCGTCGTCGTCCATCGTGGTCTCCTTCGGTGTCGGGCGGATCGGTCGGTCACTCGGGTACCGGCGCCGGTTGACGCCGGGGCAGCGCGCGCAGCACCGGGCTGGCGGTGGCGAGGACCGTCACCACGGCCATGCCGGCGGCGCAGACCAGCACCGCGCCCGTGCCCGGGAGCAGCTCGGTGAGCAGCCCGCCGAGCACCGGGCCGAGCGCCCCGGCGGCGCCGGTCAGCAGTCCCAGCGCGCCGCTGAGCCGGCCGCGCAGCCCGTCCGGGGTGAGCAGCATCTGCTGGGTGACGATGGTGGTGTTCGCGGTCGGCGCGAGCAGGGCCATCAGGGCGAACAGGGCGCCGATCAGGTAGCCGTCGCGGGCCGGCGCGGTCAGCGGGACCAGGACGGACAGCACCCAGAACACCGCGGTGACCGAGACGTACGGGCCGAGCAGCCGGTGCAGCGGCGGCGCCAGCAGGGCGCCGGCCACCCCGCCCGCGCCGAGCATCGCGGCCATCAGCCCGATCTCGGCCGCGGTGGCGCCCCGCCGCTGCGCCAGCACGATCACCACCAGGTAGAAGGCGCTGAAGAACAGGTTCAGCACGACCGCGTACCCGGTGGTGGAGCGGATCACCGGGTGCCGCCACATCCAGCGCAGCCCGGCCAGCATCTCCGGACCCAGCCGGCGCACCGGCTCCGGCGCCGGCCGGCGCGGCGGCACCCGCAGGAAGGCCAGCGCGGCGAACGCGGCCACGTGGGTCAGCACGTCCACGGCGAACGGCAGGAACCGCCCGGCGGCGAACAGCACGCCGCCGGCCGCCGTGCCGGCCACCTGCCCCAGGGAGGTACGCGCCGCGTTGGCGGCGACCGCGGCGCCGAGCTGCTCCTCGGGCACCAGCGCGGCCAGGGTGGCGTCCTCGGCCGGCTCGAACAGCGCGGTGCAGACGCCGAGCACCGCCGCGACGGCGACCATGTGCGGCACCGTCGCCACCCCGGCGAGCACCGCGGCGACCAGACCGGCCAGCGCCAGCGCCTGTGCCGCCTCGCAGGCCAGCATCACCCGCTTGCGGTTCCAGCGGTCCGCGACCGCGCCGGCCGGCAGCCCCGCCACCAGCTGGGCGGCCGCGATGGCGCTCAGCACCAGGCCGGACGCGGCCGTGGAACCGCTGACCGCGAGCACCAGCAGCGGAAACGCGATCGTGGTGGCGTTGTGCCCGAACTCGGCGCCGGCCTGGCTCAGCCAGAGCAGCCGGTAGTCCCGGTTACGCGACAGCGGCGCCGTCACCCGTCCCCCCGCCGGCAGTCGTCGACGATGCCGCGCAACGCGGCGGCGAAGGACCCGGCCACCGCCGTCACCGCCGGCTCTTCGTACCGCCCGGCCGGGTAGTACCAGGTGAACTCCAGCTCGCCGCCGTGCACCGACCCGACCACCTCCAGCCCCTGCGCCCGCCGGTTGCGCGGGTCATGGTCCTGGCCGGGCGCCGGGTGGGCGTCGTGGTAGAGCGTCGCCCCGGCCTCCTGCGCCCGGGCGTCCCACTGACCCAGATAGTTGAAGACCGTCGCGGGCGCCTGCGCACCGGCCGCGAGCCGGTCCCGCACCTCGGGCGCGCCCAGGTAGCGCAGCGCGCCGTACCCGAAGCCGTTGCCGGGGATCGCCCGTAGCTGCCGGCGCACCGACTTGACCAAGGCCCGCCACGGCGATCCGGCGCCGGCCGGCACGTGCAGGGTGACCGGGTACATGGTGGTGAACCAGCCGACGGTCCGGGACAGGTCGACGTCGGGCAGGATCTCCTCCCGCCCGTGGCCCTCCAGCTGGATGCGGACCCGCTCGCTGCCGGTCCAGCCGGACAGCGCCGAGGCGAGCGCGGCCAGCAGCACGTCGTTGACCCGGGTCCGGTAGACCCCCGGCGCGGCGCGCAGCAGCACGTCGGTCTCGTCGGCGGTGAGGGCCACCGAGACGCTGCGGGTCGCGGCCGGCGCCTCCGCGGGCGCCGGCCCGGCAGCCGTGTCCGGCCCGGCCGGTGACGTGTCCGGCCCGGCCGCGGCGGCCCAGTACGCCACCTCGCCGTCGAGGGCGCCGCCGGCCACGTGCTCGGCCAGGCGCCGGGCCCAGTCCCGCACCGACGTGGTGCGGGCGCCGAGGTCGGCCGGCTCGCCGCGGGACAGCTGCCGGTAGACGGTGTCCAGGTCGTCGAGCAGGATGCGCCAGGAGACGCCGTCGACCACCAGGTGGTGGGCCAGCAGGAACAGGTAGGGCCGCCGAGCGCCGCCCCGGTCGAACAGCGTCGCCCCGAACAGCCCGCCGCGGCGCAGGTCGAAGGCGGCGTGCAGGCCGTCGGCGACCTTCTCCATCTCGGCCCGCTGCTGCTCGTCGTCGCCGGCGGCCAGCCGGTGCCGGCGCAGCACCGGCCCGGCCTCGACCGGCGCCAGCTCCTGACGCCAGCCGGCGCCTTCCGGGTGGAACACCGCGCGCAGGGCGTCGTGCCGGGCGACCAGCGCCGCCAGCGCGGCGTCGAGCGCGTCCTCGTCCACGCCGCCGGTGAGCTCCAGCAGCACGGCCTGGTTGAAGTGGTGCGGGTTGGCGGTGTGGGTCTCGAAGAACCAGCGCTGGATCGGGGTGAGCGGCACCTCGCCGACGACCGGGCCGCGGTCCGCGGCGCCGCCGGCCACCGGGGCGGCCACCTCGGCGAGCGCCGCGATGCTCTGCCGGGCGAACAGGTCCTTGGCGCTCAGGTGCAGGCCCGCCTGCCGGGCTCGGGAGACCACCTGGATGCTCAGGATGGAGTCGCCGCCGGAGTCGAAGAAGTTGTCGTGCACGCCGACGCGGTCGAGGCCGAGCACGTCGCTCCAGATCCCGGCCAGGGTGCGCTCGACGTCGGTGCGCGGGGCGACGTGTCCGGCGCTGTCCAGCGCCGCCGGGTCGGGGGCGGGCAGGGCGCGCCGGTCCACCTTGCCGTTGGCCGTGACCGGCAGCCGCGGCAGGGTCACGAACGCGGCCGGGATCAGGTGCTCCGGCAGGGCGCGGGCGAGGAAGGCGCGCAACGCCCCGGTGTCCGGCGCCGTCGTGCCGGGCTGCGGCACGACATAGCCCACCAGGCGTTTGACCCCCGGGCGGTCCTCGCGGGCGGCGACCACGGCCTGGGCCAGGCCGGGGTGGGCGGCCAGCGCGGCCTGCACCTCGCCCAGTTCGATCCGGAACCCGCGGATCTTGACCTGCTCGTCGGCGCGGCCGAGGAACTCCAGCTGACCGGCGGCGGTCCAGCGGACCAGATCGCCGGTGCGGTACATCCGGGTTCCGCGGCCGTCGAACGGGTCGGCCACGAACCGCTGCGCGGTCAGCCCGGGCCGGCGCAGGTAGCCACGGGCCAGACCGGGCCCGGCGACGTACAGCTCCCCGGCCACCCCGGTCGGCACCGGTTGCAGGCAGGCGTCCAGCACGTACACCCGGGTGTCCGGCAGCGGCCGGCCGATCGGCGGCGGCACCGGGCCGGGCTCCAGCGGGCCGGTCCAGGTGGCCACCACGGTCGCCTCGGTCGGGCCGTACGCGTTGATCATGCGGCGGCCGGGGGCCCAGCGGCTCACCAGCTCGGCGGTGCAGGCGTCGCCACCGGCGATCAGGGTGGCCAGGTCGGGCAGCCCGCCCTCGGGCAGCGTGGCCAGCGCCGCCGGCGGGATCAGCGCGTGGGTCACCCGCCGGTCGGCCAGCACCTGCCGCAGCGGTTCGCCGACCAGCGGGCCGGGCGGCGGGACCACCAGGGCGGCCCCGGCCGGCAGGGCCATGCACAGCTCCAGCACGGACGCGTCGAAGCTGGGCGAGGCGAACTGCAGCACCCGGTCGCCCGGCCGGACCGCGCAATGTGCGATCTCGGCGGCGCAGAACCCGGCGATGCCGGCGTGGGTGACGGTCACCGCCTTGGGGCGCCCGGTGGACCCGGAGGTGTAGATGACGTACGCGGGATGCTCCGGCCGCAGCGGCGCGCGCCGGTCCGCAGCGGTGACCCGCTTCCCCGGCTGCGCCGCCAGGGCGGCGGTGACGGCCGGGTCGTCGAGGATCAGCGGGCCGGCCGTGGCGCTCACCCGGCCGGCCAGATCGGACCGGGTGAGGATGAGCGCCGGCCGGGCGTCGTCGAGCATGAACGCGATCCGCTCGGCCGGGTAGTCCGGGTCGACCGGCAGGTAGGCCGCCCCGGCGCGGCCGGCGGCCAGCTGCGCCACGATGATCTCCACGGACCGGGGCAGCAGCAGCGCCACGATCGACTCCGGGCCGGCGCCGCGCTCGATCAGGAGGCGGGCCAGGCGGTTCACCCGGTCGTCCAGGCCGGCGTAGTCGACGGCGTCGTCGTCGTGCAGGATCGCCGTCGCGTGCGGGGTGTCCCGCGCCTGCGCGGCGAACAGCTCGTCCAGGGTCGCCGGCGGCACCGCCGCGCCGGTGTCGTTGAGCTCGACCAGCAGGCGGCGCCGTTCCGCGGCGGGCAGCATCGGCAGGTGCGCCACCGGGCGGTCCGGGTCCGCGGCGATGCCGGTGAGCAGCTCGGCCAGGTGGGCCGCCATCCGTTCGACGGTGGCGGCGTCGAACAGGTCGGTGTTGTAGGTCAGCGCCATCTCCAGGCCGTCGGCCGTCTCCTGGAACTCCATCGTCAGGTCCACCGGGGCCGTGGTGGTCGGCAGCTCGACCGGCTCGGCGCGCAGGCCGGGCAGCTGCGCCCTGGTGCCGGGCAGGTTCTGCAGCACCACCATCACCTCGAACAGCGGGGTCCGGCTCGGGTCCCGGACCGGTTGCAGCTCCTCGACCAGCCGCTCGAACGGCACGTCCTGGTGGGCGAAGGCGTCGTGCACGGTGTGCCGTACCCGGTCCAGCAGGTCGGTGAAGGGGCGGTCGGGGCGCACCGTGCCGCGCAGCACCACGGTGTTGACGAAGAAGCCGACCAGGTGCTCCAGCTCGGCGCGGTCACGGCCGGCGGTCACCGTGCCGACCGCCACGTCGCTCTGGCCGGACCAGCGGCTGAGCAGCACCTGGCAGGCGGCCACCAGGGTGGTGAACAGGGTGCCGCCGTGCCGCCGGCCGAGCGCCCGCAACCGGGTGGCGACCGGCTCCGGCAGTCGCGCCTCGTGGACCGCGCCGCTGCGGGTGTGCACCGGTGGGCGGGGCCGGTCGGTGGGCAGGTCCAGGCGGGCCACCCCGTCCAGCGTCTCCCGCCAGTACGCCAGCTGCTCGGCGAGGACCTCGCCGGTGAGCCGTTCGCGCTGCCAGGCGGCGAAATCGGCGTACCGCACCGGCAGGTCGGGCAGGTTCGGGGCGCGGCCGGCGAGCGCGGCGGCGTAGCACTCGGCCAGCTCGTCCAGCAGGACGCCGGTGGACCACCCGTCGGTGACGATGTGGTGCAGCACCAGCAGCAGGACGTGGTCGTCGCCGGCCAGGCGGATCAGCACCGGACGCAGCAGCGGCCCGGTGGCCAGGTCGAACGGGCGCCGCTCCTGCTGCGCCAGCACCCGCGCCAGCCGCTCGTCGCGCTCCCGCTCCGGCAGCTCCCCCAGATCGACCGGCTCCGGCGTCACCCGGTACGGCGGCCCGACCACCTGCCGGGCGTGGCCGTCCGCGGTGGTGTGGAAGGTGGTGCGCAGCGACTCCTGCCGGGCCACCAGCGCGGACAGCGCGTCGCCGAGCGCGCCGGTGTGCAGCTCGCCGCGCAGGCGCAGCGCCGTCGCGGTGTGGTACTCGCCGCCGGCCGGGTCCAGCTGGTGCAGGAACCAGAGCCGCTGCTGGGCGAACGAGAGCGGGGCCGGCCCGTCGGGTCGCCGCACGGCGATGGCGGCGGCCGGGGCGCGGTCGGGTTCCTGCAGCGCCGCGGCGAGCCGGGCCACCGTGGGATGGTCGAACAGCGCCCGCGGCGACAGCTGCACGCCGAACGCCGCGCGCAGCCGGGAGGTGACGCCGATGCTGGCGATGGAGTCGCCGCCGAGCGCGAAGAAGTCGTCCTCGGCGCCGACCCGCGATCGGCCCAGCACCTCGGCGAAGGCGGCGGCGACCCGCCGCTGCGCGTCGGTGCGCGGCGCGACGTACGCCGGTCCGGCCGGGTCGTCGGGCTGCGGCGCCGGCAGCGCCCGGCGGTCCAGCTTGCCGCTGCCGGTCAGCGGCAGCCGGTCGAGGGTGACGAAGACCGCCGGGACCATGTGCTCGGGCAGCGAGCGCCGCAGATGCTCGCGCAGCCGGCCGGCGCCGGGCGCGGGGTCGCCGTCGGCCACGACGTAGCCGACCAGCCGGGGGCTGCCCGGCCGGTCGGTGCGGGCCAGCACCGCGGCGGCGCGGACCCGCGGATGGGCGGCGAGCGCGGCCTCGATCTCGCCGAGCTCCACCCGCAGCCCACGGATCTTCACCTGGTGGTCGACGCGGCCCAGGTATTCCAGCAGGCCGTCCGGGGTCCACCGGGCCACGTCACCGGTGCGGTACATCCGGGTGCCGGCCGGGCCGTACGGGTCGGCCAGGAACCGCTGCGCGGTCAGCCCGGGCCGGCGCAGGTAGCCGCGCGCCAGCTGGACGCCGGCCAGGTACAGCTCGCCGGGCACGCCGGGCGGGACCGGGCGCAGGAACCGGTCGAGCACGTACGCCCGGGTGTTCCACACCGGCCGGCCGATCGGCACCGGCGCGCCGGCCCAGCCCGGCGGGCACGCGAACGAGGTGACGTCGACCGACGCCTCGGTGGGCCCGTACAGGTTGTGCAGCGGCACGTCGAGCAACCGCTGCCAGGCGGTGACCAGGTCGCCGGGCAGCGCCTCGCCGCTGCACAGCACCCGGCGCAGGCCGGTGCAGCCGGCCGCGGCCGGTTCGGCGACGAAGGCGCGCAGCATGGACGGCACGAAGTGGACCGTGGTGACCGCCGCGTCCTGGATCAGCCGGGCCAGGTAGGCCGGGTCCCGGTGCCCGTCCGGGCGGGCCACCACCAGGGTGGCGCCGGTGATCAGCGGCCAGAAGAACTCCCACACCGACACGTCGAAGCCGGCGGGCGTCTTCTGCAGCACCACGTCGTCGGGGCCGAGCCGGTACTCGTGCTGCATCCACCGCAGCCGGTTGACGATGCCCTCGTGCGGCACCACCACGCCCTTCGGGCGGCCGGTGGACCCGGAGGTGTAGATGACGTACGCCGGGTCGCCCGGCCGGGCCGCCGGCAGCGCGCCCGCGGCCGGCGCGGGCAGGCCAGCGCCGTCGCCTACGCTCTCCGGCCGGTCGAGCACGAGCACCGGCCGGACGTCGTCGCGCATGAACGCCACCCGCTGCCGCGGCAGATCCGTCTCGATCGGCAGGTAGGCGGCCCCGGAGCGGAGCACCGCCAGCAGCGCGACCACCAGCTCCAGCGAGCGGGGCAGCGCGACGGCGACGAACCGGCCGGGACCGGCGCCCGCGGCGACCAGCCGGGCGGCCAGCCGCGCCGCCCACGCGTCCAGCTCGGCGTAGCTCAGCTCGCGGTCCTCGAAGACCACCGCGCGGGCGCCCGGGGTGCGCGCCGCCTGCTCGGCGAGCAGATCGGTCAGGGTGCCGGCCGGTACCGGCCGCGCGGTGTCGTTGAAGCCGGTCAGGACCGGCTCCAGCTCCGCGCCGGTGCACCAGGGCAGCCGCCCGGGGGCGCGGCCCGGGTCGGCGGCGATCTCGCCGAGCACGGTACGCAGCCGCCCGGCCAGCGCGGTCACCGTGTCCCGGTCGAACAGCCGCGGGTCGTAGGCCAGCTCGAAGCGCATCGTGTCGTCGAGGTACGCGGTGAGGCTGAGCGCGAAGGTGGTGGTGTCCACGCCGTCGGCCGCGAGCACCCGGGGACCGTCCCCGGTCGCGGCGCCGTCGACCGGATAGTTCTCGAACGCCACCATGCTGGTGAACAGCTCCGCGCCCGGCGGCAGCTCACCGGCGCCGCGCAGCTCGGCCAGCGACGCGTGGTCGTGGCGGCGGGCCTCGCTCTGCTGCAGTTGCAGGCGGCGCAGCCAGGAGACGGCGTCCACACCGTCGTCGACGGTCACCCGGGTCGGCAGCGTGTTGATGAACATGCCGATCATCGACTCCACCCCGGCCAGCTCGGCCGGGCGGCCGGAGACGGTGGTGCCGAAGACCACGTCGCGCTCGCCGCTGTGGTGCGACAGCAGCAGCGCCCACGCGCCCTGCACCACGGTGTTCAGCGTGAGGCCGTTGCGCCGGGCGGTGTCGTGCAGCCGGGCGGACTCGGCCGGGTCCAGCCGCATCCGTACCGCCTGCGAGGTCTCGGTGCGGTGGGTGCCGGCCGGCGGCCGGTCGTACGGCAGCGGGGTGGCCGCGCGCAACCCGGCGAGCACCCCGGCCCAGTAGCGGCGCGCCTCGGCCCGGTCCTGCGCGTCGAGCCAGGACAGGTAGTCGCGGAACGGCCGGCGCGGGGTGAGCCGGGGCGCGCGGCCGGTCACCGCGGCGGCGTACTCCTCGAGGACCTCGCCGACGATGGCGGCGGTGCTCCAGCCGTCCAGGATGATGTGGTGCGAGGTCCACACCAGCAGCACCTCGTCGTCGGTGAGCCGGGCGATCGTCAGGCGCAGCAGCGGCGCGCGGGTCAGGTCCAGGCCGGCCGCCCGGTCGGCCGCGCACAGCCGGTCCAGTTCCGCGTCCTGCTCGGCGGCGCCGTGCGAGCGCAGGTCCCGGTGGGTGACCGGGACGCGGACTCCGGCGTGCACGATCTGCACCGGCTGGGCCAGGCCCTCCCAGGCCACGGCGGTGCGCAGCACCGGCGTGCGGTCGGCGACCCGCTGCCAGGCCGCGGCGAGCTCCCGCGGGTCGCGCACCCCGGCCAGCCGGGCCCGGGTCTGGTCCGAGTAGGCGCCCGAGTCGCGGTCGACCAGGCTGTGGAACAGCATGCCGGCCTGCAGCGGGGTCAGCGGGTACACGTCCTCGACACCCCGGCCGTCGCCGGCCAGCCGGTCCACGGCGGCCTGGTCCAGGCGGGCCAGCGGGAAGTCGGACGGGCTGCGCCCACCGGCCTCCGGGCGGGCGCAGTACGCCACGATCCCGGTCAGCGCCCGCAGCGTGTCCTCGGCCAGCCGCCGCACCGTGGCCTCGTCGAACATCTCGCCGGCGTACGTCCAGTCCAGGTGCAGCCGCCCGCCGGTGACCGCCGCGGTCACCTCGATCAGATAGCCGCGGTCGGTGTCCGGGGCGACGTCCGCGCCGATGCCGGGATGCCAGCCGCGGTACAGGCCGGTGGGATCGTCCCCGCCGAGCTCCCACTGGCCGTGGTAGTTGACGCAGATCCGCGGCATCGCCTGCGCGCGCAGCACCTCGGCCGGGGAGCCGGGCGCGCTCAGGTAGCGCAGGGCGCCGTAGCTGAGCCCGCGGTGCGGCACCGCGCGCAGCTGCTCCTTGACCGCGGTCAGCACCGCGCCCCAGTCGCCGGACGGCACGGTCAGCGCGACCGGGAACTCGGCGGTGAACCAGCCGACGGTCCGGCTCAGGTCGACGCCGTCGAACAGCTCCTGCCGCCCGTGTCCCTCCAGCGCGATCGCCACCCGGTCCCGGCCGGTCCAGTCGGCCAGCACCCGGCCCAGCGCGCTGAGCAGCACGTCGTTGGCCTGGGTGCGGTACACCGGGGGCACCTGGCGCAGCAGCGCGTCGGTCTGCGCGCGGGGCAGCCGTACGGTGCAGGTCCGTGCGGACCCGGTGGTGTTGCCGCCGGGCCGGTCCACCGGCAGGTCCGCGCTCGCCGCGCCGGCCGCCACCCAGTACGGCAGCGCGTCGTCCAGGGCGCCGGCGGCCACGTGCGCGGCCAGCCGGTGCGCCCACGCGGTGTACCCGGCGCCGACCGCCGGCAGCGCGACCGGCCGACCGGCCGCCAGGTCGTGGTACGCCCGTTGCAGGTCGTCCAGCAGGATCCGCCAGGACACCCCGTCGACGACCAGGTGGTGCACGGCCAGGAACAGCTGCGGCGGCAGCGCGCGGCCGTGGTCGAACAGGACCGCCCGCAGCATCGGACCGGTGACCGGGTCGAGGCCGCGCTGCGCGTCGAGCGCGTGCCGGTGCAGCGCGGCGGGCCGCTCGTGGTCGCCGGCGCCGGACAGGTCCACCCGGGTCAGCGGCGCCGCGGCGGACGGCGCCGGCTCCTGGGTCCAGCCGTCCGGGCCGTGCCGCAGCCGCATCCGCAGCGCGTCGTGGTGGGCGACGAGCGCGTCCAGGGCCGCGCCGAGCACCTGCGGGTCCACGTCGGCGGGCAGGTCGACCAGCATCGACATGGCGAAGTGGCCGAGCCGGTCCGGCTGGTGACCGACGAACCAGCGCTGGATCGGGGTGAGCGGGGCCGGGCCGGTGACCGGTTCGCCGGCCGCGCCCGGCGGCAGCTCCGCGGTGGCGACCAGGGCCAGCTCGGCCACGCTCTGGTGAGCGAAGATGTCCTTGGAGGTGATCCGCAACCCGGCCGCCCGGGCCCGGGACACCACCTGGATGCTCAGGATCGAGTCGCCGCCGAGCGCGAAGAAGTTGTCGGTCACGCCGACCCGCTCGGCGCCGAGCACGTCCGCCCAGATCTCGGCGAGCCGCCGCTCCACGGCGGTACGCGGCGCCACGTACGCCGTCTCGTCACCGGTGGGCACGGGCGGCTCAGGCAGCGCCCGGCGGTCCAGTTTGCCGGTGTGGGTGGTGGGCAGCCGGTCGAGCACCACGAACACCGCCGGCACCAGGTAGTCCGGCAGGGACCGCTTGAGCCAGGACCGCAGCCGCTCGGCGCCGGGATCACGCCCGCCGGTGGTGACCAGGTAGGCGACCAGCCGCTGATGCCCGCCGTCGGCGGTGGCGTGCGCCACCACCACCGCCTCGGTGACGTCCGGGTGGGCGGTCAGCGCGGCCTCCACCTCGCCCGGCTCCACCCGGAACCCGCGGATCTTCACCTGCTCGTCGGCGCGGCCGAGGAACTCCAGCGCGCCGGCCGCGGTCCAGCGGGCACGGTCGCCGGTGCGGTACATCCGCTCCCCCGGCCCGCCGTACGGGTCGGCCAGGAACCGCTGCGCGGTCAGCCCGGGGCGGCCCAGGTAGCCGCGGGCCACCTGAGCCCCGGCCAGGTACAACTCCCCCGCAACCCCGGCCGGGACCGGCGCCAGCCGCTCGTCGAGCACGTACGCGCGCAGGTTCGGCAGCGGCCGGCCCAGCGCCGGGCGGCCCGGCCCGACCCGGCCGGCGACCGCGTCCACCGCGCACTCGGTGGGGCCGTACATGTTGTAGGCGATCACCCCGGCCGTCGCCAGGTCGCGCCACAGCGACTCGTCCATCGCCTCCCCGCCGACCAGCAGCAGGTCCGGGCGGTGCCGGGGGTCGGTGAGCAGCCCCGCGGCGAGCAGCTGCCGGGCCAGCGACGGGGTGACGTCGACGAGATCGATCCGGTGCTCGACGACGTAGCGCACGAACGCGCCGGCGTCCGCGCGCACCTCGTCGCCGAGCACGTGGACCTCGTGGCCGCCGGCGAGCAGCAGCAGCTCCTCCCAGGACGAGTCGAAGGCGAACGTCGCGGACAGGGCGGCGCGTACCGGCCGGTCGCCGTGCCGGGCCGCGAAGTCGGCGAGCGGGCCGGTGCGCTGGTGGGCAAGCAGATTGACCAGCTGCCGGTGCTCGACCGCGACGCCCTTGGGCCGGCCGGTCGAGCCGGAGGTGTAGATGACGTACGCGGTGTTCCCCGGGCGCGGCGGGCGGCGGTCCGCGCCGGTGAGCGGGGCCGCGGAAGCGCGCCGCAGCCGCTCGCCGACCGCCGGGTCGTCCAGGGCCAGCGCGCGCCGCGCCCGCCCGGCGCCGGCCGTGGTGACCACCAGCACCGGCGCGGCGTCGCGCAGGACCAGGTCGATCCGGTCGGCGGGCTGGTCCGGGTCGACGCACAGATGCGCGGCCCCGGTGCGGGCGGCCGCGAGCATCGCGACGACCAGGTCGGCGCCGCGCGGCAGCAGCAGCGCCACGATCCGCTCCGGGCCGCACCCGTGCCGCAGCAGCAGCCGGGCCAGCCGGTTGGCCCGCTCGTCGAGTTCCGCATAGGTCAGGGTCTGCGAGCCGCAGACCAGGGCGGTGGCCCCCGGCGTGCGGGCCGCCTGGGCGGCCACCAGCTCCGGGAAGCAGGCCGGCGGCGCCGTCTCGGCCGGGCCGTTCTGGTACGCCGGCAGCTGCGCCCGCTCGGCGGCGGTCAGCAGCGGCAGCCGGCCCACCGGCCGGTCCGGGTCGGCGACCACCGCCTCCAGCAGGACGCCCAGGTGCCCGGCCAGCCGCGCCACGGTCGCCGCGTCGAACAGGTCGGTGTTGTACTCCACCGCCGCGGCCAGCGTGCCGTCACGCTCCTCGAACTCGAAGGTCAGGTCGTGACTGGCGGTGACCAGCGGCGGGGGCAGCTCGGTGACCTCCAGGCCGGTCAGGCGGGGCGCCTCGGACGGCAGGTTCTGCAGCGTCACCAGCACGTCGAACAGCGGGTTGCGGCTGGTGTCGCGGGGCGGCCGCAGCTCGTCGACGAGCCGTTCGAACGGCACGTCCTGACGGGCGAAGGCGTCGCGCACGGTGCCGCGGACCCGGCCCAGGAAATCGGCGAACGACTCCTCGGCGGCGACCGGCGAGCGCAGCACCACGGTGTTGACGAAGAAACCGACGATCCGCTCCAGGCCGGGGTGCTCCCGGCCGGAGGTGACCGTGCCCAGCGTGATGTCGTCCTGCCCGGACCAGCGGCTCAGCAGCACCTGGCAGGCGGCCACCAGGGTGGTGAACAGGGTGCAGTCGTGGTCGCGGCCCAGCCGCCGCAGCCCCGCGGTGAGCGCGGCGGGCAGCCGGAACTCGTGCGACGCGCCGGCCGAGGTCCGCACCGGCGGCCGGGGCCGGTCGGTCGGCAGCTCCAGCGGGACCAGCCCGGCCAGCTGCCGCCGCCAGTAGCCGATCTGCTCGTCCAGCCCGGGACCGGTGAGCCGGTCGCGCTGCCACACCGCGAAGTCGGCGTACTGCACCGGCAGGGCGGGCAGCTGGGCGGGGCGGGCGTGCCGGGCGGCGTCGTACAGTTCGCCGAGCTCGTCGGCGAGCACCCCGCCGGACCAGCCGTCGGTGACGATGTGGTGCAGCACCAGCAGCAGCACGTGCTCGTCCGCTCCGGTGACCGCCAGCACGGCGCGCAGCAGCGGGCCGGTACGCAGGTCGAACGGGCGCCCGGCCGCGGCGGCGAGCAGGCCGGGCAGCGCCTGCGAGCGGCCGGTCAGGTCGTGCAGCTCCGGCGCCACCGGGTACGGGTCGCCGATGACCTGCACGCCCCGGCCGTCGACGGTGTCGAAGGTGGTCCGCAGCGACTCGTGCCGGGCGACCAGCCCGGTCAGCGCCGCGGCCAGGGCGTCGCGGTCCAGCGGCCCCCGCAGGCGCAGCGCCAGCGGGCTCAGGTACTCGGCGCCGCCGGGGTCGAACCGGTCCAGGAACCACAGCCGCTGCTGGGCGAAGGACAGCGGCAGCGGGCCGGTACGCGGCGCCGGGGTCACCGGCGCGACCCGCGGCCGACCGGCCGCCTCGTCGAGCAGGGCGGCCAGGGCGGCCAGGTCCGGGGCGTCGAACACCGCGCGCGGGGACACCCGTACGCCGGACTCCTCCCGCAGCCGGGAGGTCACCCGCATGCTCAGGATGGAGTCGCCGCCGAGGTCGAAGAAGTTGTCGGTGACCCCGACCCCGGCCACGCCCAGCACCTCCGCCCAGATCCGGGCGGTCAGCCGCTCGGCGGCGGTGCGCGGCGCCACCGACGCGCTGCCGCCGGCGCCGCCGAAGTCCGGCTCCGGCAGCGCCCGCCGGTCCAGCTTGCCGCTGGTGGTCGTGGGCAGCCGGTCGACGCCGACGAACGCCGCCGGGATCAGGTAGTCCGGCAGCGACCGGCCGAGCCACGCCCGCAGCTCACCGGCGGCCGGCAGGGTGGCGCCGGCGGCCGGGACCAGGTATCCGACCAGCCGCCGCAGCGCCGGGCCGCTCTCGTGCGCCACCACCGCGGCGGCGCTGAGGTCCGGGTGCGCGAGCAGGGCCGCCTCGATCTCACCGGGCTCGATCCGGAAGCCCCGGATCTTGATCTGCTGGTCCGCGCGGCCGAGGTACTCCAGCCGGCCGTCGCCGGTCCAGCGGACCAGGTCGCCGGTGCGGTACAGGCGCTGCCCGCCCGCGCCGAACGGGTCGGCGACGAAGCGCTGCGCGGTCAGGCCGGGCCGGTCCAGGTAGCCGCGGGCCACCTGGTCGCCGCCGAGGTACAGCTCGCCGGTCACCCCGGGCGGCACCGGGCGCAGGCCGCGGTCCAGCACGTACGCCCGCTGGTTGCGGCCGGGCCGCCCGATGACCGGCCGGTCGGCGTCGGCGACCCGGCACCACACCGCGTCCACCGCGCACTCGGTCGGGCCGTAGTAGTTGTAGCCGGTGACGTGGCTGCCGGCGAGCTCGCGCCACAGGGCCGGCTCGGCGGCCTCCCCGCCCAGCATGACCACGCGCGGGTATCCGTGACCCGCGTCGAGCAGGCCGGCGGTGACCAGCTGCCGGGCGTACGACGGGGTCAGGTCGAGCAGGTCGACGTGGTGCTCGGTGATGTAGCCGACCATGGCGTCCGGGTCGAGCCGCACGTCGTCGTCGATGACGTGCAGGCGGTGCCCGGCGGCCAGGAACAGCAGGCCCTCCCAGGAGGTGTCGAACGAGAACGCCGCGGTCAGCGCCACGGTCAGGCGGCGGCCGGCGGCGCGGTGCTCCGGCTCGATCAGGTCGGTGAGGTGGTCGAAGTAGAGGGTGCTCAGCTGCCGGTGCTCGACCACGACGCCCTTGGGCCGGCCGGTGGAGCCGGAGGTGTAGATCAGGTAGGCGGCGTTGCCGGGCCGCAGCGGGGCCCGCCGGTCGGCGTCGGTGGGCGCGGTGTCCGGGCAGTCCCGCAGCGCCGCCTCGGTCGCCGGGTCGCCGGGCCGCAGCACGGGCCGGTCGCCGGTGTCCGGGGGCGTGGCGCCGAGGATCACGGCGGCGCCGGCGTCGCGGCACAGCAGCGCGATGCGGTCGGCGGGCAGCGCCGGGTCGACGGGCAGGTGGACGCCGCCGGCCTTGAGCACGGCCAGGATCGCGACGACGGTGTCGGCGCCGCGGGGCAGGGTGACCGCGACGACCTGTTCCGGGCCGGCACCGGCCCGGATGAGCAGGTGGGCGAGCCGGTTGGCGCGCGCCTCCACCTCGGCGAAGGTGAGCCGCACGTCGCGGAACACCAGGGCGGTGCGGTCCGGGGTGCGCCGGGCCTGCTCGGCGAAGACGTCCGGGAACAGGGTGGCCGGCATCGGACAGGTGGCGCCGGCCCACGCGCCGAGCACCCGGTCGCGCTCCGCGGCGCTCATCCAGTCCAGGTCGGCCAGCGGGCGCCACGGGTCGGCGGCGACGGCCAGCAGCAGCCGCCGCAGCCGGTCGGTCAGGGTCCGGGCGGTGCCGGCGTCGAACAGCTGCGGGTCGTACGCCAGCTCCAGCCCCAGCCCGTCGGCCAGGTGCGCGCTCAGCGCCAGCGGGAAGTTGGTGGTGTCGGTGCTGCGCGCCTCGATCAGCCGCAGTTCGCCGGCGGCCACGGCGTCGGCGTCGTACGGGTAGTTCTCGAAGACCACGACGCTGTCGAACAGGTTCGTGCCCGGTGGCAGGCCGGTGCAGCCGCGCAGCTGCGCCAGGGCCACCCAGTCGTAGCGACGGGCCTCGCTCTGCGCCTCCTGCAGCCGCCGCAGCCAGGCGGCGGCCGGCTCCCGGTCGGCCACGACGACCCGGGTCGGCACGGTGTTGATGAACATGCCGATCATCGACTCGACGCCGGGCAGGTCGGCGGGGCGGCCGGACACGGTGGTGCCGAACACCACGTCCGGTTCGCCGCTGTACCGCGACAGCAGCAGCGCCCAGGCGCCCTGCACCACGGTGTTGACGGTGAGGCCGTGCTGCCGGGCGGCGTCGCGCAGCGCGGTGGACTCGGCGCCGGTGAGCCGGATCCGGACCGTCTCGGCGGATTCGGCGCGGTGCGCCTCGACCGGCTGGCGGTCGTACGGCAGCGGGGTCGGCGCGGTCACGCCGGCCAGCACGGTACGCCAGTACCGGTGCGCCTCGCCCTCGTCCTGCCCGGCCAGCCAGGCCAGGTAGTCGCGGAACGGGCGACGGTGGGCGCCGGCGTGCGCCCGGCCCCGGACCGCGGCCGTGTACTCCTGCGCGACCTCGGCGAACACCTGTCCGACGCTCCAGCCGTCGAGCAGCACGTGGTGTGCGGTCCACAGCAGCAGCACCTCGTCGTCGGCGGTGCGCGCGACGGCCAGGCGCATCAGCGGCGCGCGGGTCAGCGCAAGCGGCACGGCCCGGTCGGCGGCCAGCAGGTCGTCGAGGGCGGCCCGCCGGCCGGGCGCGGACAGGCCCCGCCAGTCGTGGTGGGTGACCGGCAGGTCGACGTGGCGGTGCACCACCTGCAGCGGCCGGTCGACGCCCTCCCACACCACGCGGGTACGCAGCGCCGGGGTCCGGTCGGCGACCCGCTGCCACGCGGCGGCCAGCGCGTCCGGGTCGGTGACGCCGGCCAGCCGGATCGTCGTCCGGTCGGCGTACACGGTGGAGCCGGCGTCGACGAGGCTGTGGAACACCATGCCGGCCTGCAGCGGGGTCAGCGGGTACACGTCCTCGACGGCGCGCCCGTCGCCGGCCACCCGGTCCACCCCGGCCTGGTCCAGCCCGGCCAGCGGGAAGTCGCCGGGCGAGCGCCCGCCGGCGTGCGGCGCACGGCAGTGCGCGACGATCGCGCGCAGCGCCTCGACCATCGCGCCGGCCAGGCCGCGCACGGTCCGCCCGTCGTGCACCTCGTCGCTGTACTGCCAGGTCAGGTGCAGCTCGCCGGCCTGTACCAGCCCGGTGACCTCCAGCAGGTAGGCCGGCCGCAGGTCCGGGGCGAGGTCGGGACCGATCCCGTCGTGGCGGTCGCGGAACAGCCCGGCCCCGTCCGATCCCTCCCACTGCCCGTGGTAGTTGAAGCACACCTGCGGCAGGGCCCGCCCGTGCAGCGCGGTGGCCGACGGTGCCAGGTAGCGCAGCGCCTCGTAGCTGAGCCCGCGGTGCGGCACCGCCCGCAGCCGCTCCTTGACCGCGAGCAGGGTCCGGCCCCAGTCCCGACCGGCCGGCAGGTCCAGGGTGACCGGGAACTGGGTGGTGAACCAGCCGACGGTCCGGCCCAGGTCGACGCCGTCGAACAGCTCCTCGCGGCCGTGTCCCTCCAGCGCGATCGCCACCCGGTCCCGGCCGGTCCAGTCGGCCAGCACCCGGCCCAGCGCGCTGAGCAGCACGTCGTTGATCTGGGTGCGGTACACCGGGGGCACCTGGCGCAGCAGCGCGTCGGTGTCCGCGCGGCCCAGCCGGACCGACACGGTCCGCACCGACGCCGCGACGCCCGCGCCGTCCCGGTCCACCGGCACCGGCAGCGGCTCGGGGCAGGCGGCCCAGTGCGGCAGCGCGTCGTCGAGGCCACCGGCCGCGACGTGCCCGGCCAGCCGGCGCGCCCAGTGCGTGAACGGCGTGCCGGCCGGCGGCAGCGACACCGGCTGCCCGGCCACGAGCTGCCGGTAGGCGGTCTCCAGGTCGTCCAGCAGGATCCGCCAGGACACCCCGTCGACGACCAGGTGGTGGGCGATCAGCAGCAGCCGCGGGGGCTGGTCCGGGCCGCGGAACAGGACCGCGCCGAACATCCGGCCGGTGGCCGGGTCCAGGTCGGCGCGCAGCGCGGCGGCTGCCGCGAGCCGTTGCGGGCCGGGCCGGTCACCGGTCAGCTCACAGATCCGCAGCGGCGCCGGGGCGGCGTCGGCGGGGTGCTGGACCGGGTCGCCGGGGTCCGCGGTGAACGCCAGGCGCAGCGCCTCGTGGTGCCCGGCGACCGCGTGCAGCGCCCGCTGAAGCGCCGGCACGTCCACGTCCGGCGCCAGGTCGAGGGTCATCGACATGGTGAAGTGGCGCGGCAGCCCGTACGTGTCGAGCAGCCAGCGCTGGATCGGCGTGAGCGGGGCCGGGCCGGCGGCCACCGGCGCGGCGGCGGGCGTCCCGGCGGCGGTGGCCAGCGGCGCCAGGTCGGCGATGCGCTGGTGCAGGAAGACGTCCCGGGAGGTGATCCGCAGCCCGGCCGCCCGGGCCCGGGACACCACCTGGATGCTCAGGATCGAGTCGCCGCCGAGCGCGAAGAAGTTGTCGGTCACGCCGACCCGCTCGGCGCCGAGCACGTCCGCCCAGATCTCGGCGAGCCGCCGCTCCACGTCGGTACGCGGCGCCACGTACGCCGTCTCGTCACCGGTGGGCACGGGCGGCTCAGGCAGCGCCCGGCGGTCCAGTTTGCCGGTGTGGGTGGTGGGCAGCCGGTCGAGCACGACGAACGCGGACGGCACCATGTACTCCGGCAGCCGGCCGCGCAGCCGGTCCCGCAGCGCGCCCGGGTCCGGCCGGTCGCCGGCGGCCACCAGGTAGGCGACCAGCCGCTGGTGCCCGGCCCGGTCCGGGCGGGCCACCACGGCGGCCTCGGCCACCCCGGGCACGCCCAGCAGCGCGGACTCGATCTCGCCGGGTTCGATCCGGAACCCACGGATCTTGACCTGCTCGTCGGTACGACCGCGATAGTCCAGCATCCCGTCGGCGGTCCACCGCACCCGGTCGCCGGTGCGGTACATCCGCTCCCCCGGCCCGCCGTACGGGTCGGCCAGGAACCGCTGCGCGGTCAGCCCGGGGCGGCCCAGGTAGCCGCGGGCCACCTGAGCCCCGGCCAGGTACAACTCCCCCGCAACCCCGGCCGGGACCGGCGCCAGCCGCTCGTCGAGCACGTACGCGCGCAGGTTGCCCAGCGGCCGGCCGACCAGCGGCCGGGCGCCGGCGACCCGGCACGACACCGCGTCGACCGTGCACTCGGTCGGGCCGTAGAAGTTGTACGCCGTGGTCGCCGGCGCCGCGCCCAGCTGCCGCCAGAGCGCCGCGGTCAGCGCCTCACCGCCGAGCATCAGCACGCCCGGGTGATGCGCGCCGTCGCCGAACAGCCCGGCCGGCAGCAGCTGCTGCAGGTAGGACGGGGTCACGTCGAGGAAGTCGATGCGCTGCTCGCGGACGTAGCCGACCAGCGCGGCCGGGTCCAGGCGGGTGCTCTCGTCGATGACGTGCAGCTCGTGCCCGTCGGCCAGCAGCAGCGGCCCCTCCCACGAGGTGTCGAACGACAACGCCGCGGTCAGCGCCACCCGCAGCCGGCGCCCGGCCGCGGCGCTCAGGCCGTGCCGGTGCTGGTGGAACAGGTTCGCCAGCTGGCGGTGCTCGACCGTGACGCCCTTGGGCCGGCCGGTCGAGCCGGAGGTGTAGATGACGTAGGCCGCGTGGGCCGGGGTGAGCCGGGCCGGCCGGTCGGCGTCGGTGGGCGCCCGGTCGTCGAGCGCGGCCAGCTCACCGGCGGTGTCCGGGGCGGTCAGGTCGATCCGGGCCACGCCGTGCGCGACGTCCAGCGGCCCGGCGGTCAGCAGCAGCACCGGCGCCGCGTCGTCCAGCACGAACCCGATCCGCTCGGCCGGCAGGTCCGCGTCCAGCGGCAGGTACACGCCGCCGGCCTTGGCGACGGCCAGCAACGCCACCACCGCGTCGGCCGTGCGCGGCAGCGCCACCGCCACCGCGCGCTCCGGGCCGGCGCCGTGCCGCAGCAGCAGCCGGGCCAGCCGGTTGGCCCGCGCGTCCAGCTGCCGGTAGGTCAGCGTCCCGTCCCGGCAGACCAGCGCGGTGACGTCCGGCGTGCGCCGCGCCTGCGCCTCGAACAGCTCGCCGAAGGTGGCCGCGGGGTGCTCGGCGCGGGCGCCGCGCCCCCACGCCAGCACCTGCCGTCGCTCGTCGGCGCCGAGCAGCCGCAGCTGCCCGATCCGGCGCCCCGGATCCCCGCCGAGGTCGTCCAGCAGGGTCAGCAGGTGACCGGTCATCCGCTCCACGGTGCTCGCGTCGAACAGGTCGGTGTTGTACTCGACGAAGCCGGTGAGGGTCCCGTCGCGCTCCTCGAACTCCACCGACACGTCGAAGGTCGCGGCGCGCCGGGTGAGCGGCACCTCCTCGACCCGCAGGTCGCCCATCCGCGGGGTGGACCGGCGGTCGCCGTGCAGCAGCACCATGACGTCGAACAGCGGGTTGCGGCTGACGTCGCGGGCCGCGCCGGCCGCCTCGATCAGCCGCTCGAAGGCCACGTCGCCGTGCGCGACGGCGTCCAGCGTGGTGGCGCGCATCCGGCCGAGGAACTCGGCGACCGTGCAGCCCGGGTCCACCCGGGAGCGCAGCACCACGGTGTTGACGAAGAAGCCGACCAGCCGTTCCAGTTCCGGGCGGTCCCGGCCGGACACCACCGTGCCGAGGGCCACGTCGTCCTGCCCGGCGTAGCGGGCGAACAGCAGCGCGCAGGCGGCGGTCAGGGTGGTGAAGAGGGTGGTCTCGTGGGCGCGGGCCAGCGCGGCGAGCCGGCCGGTGACGGCGGCCGGCACGGCGAACGGGTGCACCGCGCCGTGCGAGGTGCGCACCGCCGGCCGGGGCCGGTCGGTGGGCAGGTCCAGCACGGGCAGGCCGGCCAGTTGCCGGGCCCAGTAGTCGGCATGCCGGCGCGCCACCTCCCCGGACGCCCGGGCGCGCTGCCAGACCGCGAAGTCGGCGTACTGCACCGGCAGCGGCGCCAGGGTGGCCGGGCCGCCGTCGCGGGCCTGCCCGTAGAGCGTGCCCAGGTCGTCCACCAGCACGCCCATCGACCAGCCGTCGGTGACGATGTGGTGGGCGGCCAGCAGCAGGACGTGCTCGTGCGGCGCGAGGCGGAACACCGTCGCGCGCACCAGCGGCCCGGTCCGCAGGTCGAAGGGGGCCGCGTAGGCGGTGAACAGCAGCTCGTCGAGCGCGGCGCCGTCCGGGCGCGGGCCGGCCACCTCGACCACCGGCACCGGCAACGGCGACGGCGGGTGCACCACCTGCACGGCGCGGCCGTCCACGTCGTCGAACGTGGTGCGCAACGACTCGTGCCGGGCCACCAGCTCGCGGATCGCCGTGGTGAGCGCGGCCACGTCGAGCTCGCCGGTCAGGCGCAGCGCCAGGGCGCTGTTGTACTCGGAGTCGCCGGGCGCGAACCGGTCCAGGAACCACAGCCGCTGCTGGGCGAAGGACAGCGGCAGGCGCTGATCCCGGGGGGCGGCGGGGATCCGGTCGGCGGCCCCGGTCGTGCCCGCCGCGCCGGACAGCCGCCGGCGCAGCGCACGCTGCAGGTGCTCGGGCAGGGCGGCGACGCGACTCCGCTGGTCGGAGGACATCCGGTGCTCCTTCATCGAGGGTCGCTCTCGCCGGCGGCCAGCTGCTCGAGCTCGCGCAGGACGTGGTCCTCCACGAGTTCGGCGAGGGCAGCGACGGTGCGGGCGGTCAGAACGTCGTGCGGGCTGATCGGGACGCCGAAGGCGGCGGCGGCGCGGGAGGCGACGAGCATCCCGGCGATCGAGTCGCCGCCCAGATCGAGGAAGTCGTCGAGCACACCGACGCTCTCGGCGCCGAGCACGGCGCGGTAGATGTCGGCGATCGCCGCCTCGGCGTCGGTGCGCGGAGGCACGTGCTCGACGGTGGGCGCGCCCGCCCACCGCGGCGCCGGCAGGGCGGCGCGGTCCAGCTTGCCGTTCGGGCTCAGCGGGAGCTGTTCGAGCGGTACGAACATCGCCGGGACCAGCGCGGCGGGCAGTTCGGCGGCGAGATGGTCGCGCCAGGCGGCGGTCTGCGGCCCGGCGCCGCCGGCCGGCACCACGTAGGCGACCAGGCGGTCCTCGCGGGCCAGCACCGCCGCCTGCGCCACGCCGGGGTGCCGGCGCAGCACCGCCTCGATCTCACCCAGCTCGATCCGCACGCCCCGGACCTTGACCTGGTCGTCGGTGCGGCCGAGGAACTCCAGCACCCCGTCCGCGGTCCACCGGGCCAGATCGCCGGTGCGGTACATCCGCTGCCCCGGCGGCCCGTACGGGTCGGCGACGAACCGTTGCGCGGTCAGCCCCGGGCGGTGCAGGTAGCCGCGGGCCAGCTGGATCCCGGCCAGGTACAGCTCGCCGGGGACTCCGGGCGGCGCCGGCTGCAGGGCGGCGTCCAGCACGTACGCGCGGGTGTTCCACACCGGCCGCCCGATCGGCACGCCGGCGGCCCGGCCGGCCGGGTCGCACCGGTGGTGGGTGACGTCGACGGCGGCCTCGGTGGGGCCGTACAGGTTGTGCAGCTCGGCCGGGAGCAGGGCGGCGAACGCGGTGGCGAGGTCGCCGGGCAGCGCCTCGCCGCTGCAGATCACCCGGCGCAGCCCGGTGCAGCCGGCCGCGGCCGCGTCGGCCAGGAACGCCCGCAGCATGGACGGCACGAAGTGCACGGTGGTGACGCCCTCGTCGCGGATCAGCCGGGCCAGGTACGCGGGATCGCGGTGCCCGTCCGGGCGGGCCACGACCAGGCGGGCGCCGGTCAGCAGCGGCCAGAAGAACTCCCACACCGACACGTCGAAGGTGGCCGGGGTCTTCTGCAGCACCACGTCGTGCCGGTCGAGCCGGTACTCGTGCTGCATCCAGCGCAGCCGGTTGACGATGCCGTGGTGCGGCACGGCCACGCCCTTGGGGCGGCCGGTGGAGCCGGAGGTGTAGATGACGTACGCCGGATGGGCCGGGCGCAGCGCCGCACGCCGGTCGGCGTCGGTGACAGCGTGCTCGGCGCCGCGCGCGTCGCGTACCGGCTCCGGCCGGTCGAGCACCAGCACCGGGCGGGCGTCGTCCAGCATGAACCGGATCCGCGCGGCGGGCAGCCCCGGGTCCACCGGCAGGTACGCGGCGCCGGTCTTGAGCACCGCGACCAGCGCGACGACCAGCTCCAGCGAGCGCGGCAGGGACACCGCGACGCACCGTTCCGGTCCGGCGCCGGCCGCCACCAGGTCCCGGGCCAGGCGGTTGGACCAGCGGTCGAGTTCGGCGTACGACACGGTGTCCGCGCCGAAGGTGACCGCCGGGGCGGCCGGGGTGCGCCGGGCCTGTTCGGCCAGCAGGTCGACCAGGGTGGCCGGGGACTGCGGGCGATCGGTGTCGTTCCCGGCGCGCAGCACCGCGTCCCGCTCGCCGGGGGTGAGCATCGGCAGCCGCCCGATCGGGCGGTCCGGGTCGTCGGCGATCGCGATCAGCAGCTGGCGCAGGTGGGTGGCGAGCCGGTGGG
The DNA here is from genome assembly GCF_003711105.1 of Actinoplanes teichomyceticus ATCC 31121. Classification (NCBI taxonomy): domain Bacteria; kingdom Bacillati; phylum Actinomycetota; class Actinomycetes; order Micromonosporales; family Micromonosporaceae; genus Actinoplanes; species Actinoplanes teichomyceticus. The sequence goes on along the minus strand of NZ_CP023865.1, from coordinate 3,772,955 downwards.
CGGTCGCCCGGTCGAAGCAGTCCGGGTCGTAGCAGAGCGTCAGGGTGAGCCGCTCGCCCGGGTACGCCATCAGGCTCAGCGGGAAGCTGGTGGTCTCCACGGCGGCCAGCTCGCGCAGCCGCAGCCGGTGCGCGCGGGCGATGTCGTCGTCGATCGGGTAGTTCTCGAACACCACGATGCTGTCGAACAGCGCGGCGTCGGCGGGCAGGTCGCTGAACGACCGCAGCCGGGCCAGCGGCACGTGCTCGTGCTGCCGGGCCTCGGTCTGGGCGGTCTGCAGGGCCCGCAGCCATCCGGCCGTGCCGGCGGCGCCGTCGACGGCGGCGCGCACCGGCAGGGTGTTGATGAACAGGCCGGTGCTCGTCTCGGCCCCGGGCAGCGTGGCCGGCCGGCCGGACACGGTGGCGCCGAAGCAGACGTCGCGGTGGCCGCTGTAGCGGGCCAGCAGGATCGCCCAGGCACCCTGGACCAGGGTGTTCATGGTGAGCCGGTGGGTGCGGGCGACCTGGTGCAGCCGCTGTGCGGCGGCGGCGTCCAGCTCCACGGCGCAGCGCCGCGCCGACCGGCCGCGGTGGGCGTGCGCCGGCGCCCGGTCGTACGGCAGCGGCGTGGGCGCGGCGAACCCGGCCAGCACCCGGCGCCAGTGCTCGTCGGCCGGGCCGTCGTCCTGCCCGGCGAGCCAGGCGACGTAGTCGCGGAACGGCCGCCGGACCGGCAGCGCGACCGGTTGCCCGGCGCGCAGCGACGCGTGGCAGGCGAACACGTCGGACAGCACCTGGAAGGCGCTCCAGCCGTCCAGCAGCAGGTGATGGAAGGTCCACACCACCTGCACCTCGGTGGCCGAGAGCCGGGCCAGCGTCAGCCGTTGCAGCGGCGGCCGGGTCAGGTCCAGCCCGGCGGCGCGGTCCTCGTCGAGCAGCCGCCGCAGCCGGTCCGGGCGCTCCGGCGCCGGCACGCCGGTCCAGTCCCTATGGGTGACCGGCAGCCGGGCGCGGTGGTGCACCAGCTGGACCGGTTCGGCGAGCTGGTCCCAGGCGACCGCGCTGCGCAGCACCGGGGTGCGGTCCACCACGTGCTGCCAGGCCTCGGCCAGCCACCCGGGGTCGTCGACGCCGTCCAGCACGAACGTGGTCTGTTGCAGGTAGACCCCGTCGGCGGCCGGGTCGAGGCCGTGGAAGAGCATCCCCGCCTGCATCGGGGTGAGCGGGTAGATGTCGGCCACCTCCGCGCCGGTCCCGGCGAGCCGGTCGACGGCCGCCTGGTCGAGCCGGGCGAGCGGGAAGTCCGACGGGGTACGGCCACCGGCGCCGGCGCAGTGCGTGACGATCGCGCGCAGCGCCGCGCACATCCGCTCGGCGAGGCCGGCCACGGTCTCCCGGCGGTGCCGGTTGCGGCCGTACGACCAGGTCAGCTCCAGCTGCCCGGCGGTGACCTGGCCGACGACCTGGAGCAGGTGGGTGCGCGGCGCGGCCGGGTCGTCGTCCAGCTCCAGCCCGTACGGGGCGGCCCGGCACACGCCGTCGCCGAGCGGCAGCTGCATCCGGCCCAGGTAGTTGAAGCTGATCCGGGGCCGGTTGCCGGCGCCGGTCGCGCGGTGCCGGGCGCCGTGCCCGATCCCGCGCCGGGGTACCGCGCGCAGCTGCTCCTTGACCGATTTCAGCGCCGCCGCCCAGCCCGGTGCGCCCGGCCATTCCAGGGCGACCGGGTAGATGGTGGTGAACCAGCCGACGGTGCGCGACAGGTCCACCCCGTCGAGGATCTCCTCCCGGCCGTGGCCCTCCAGGTCGACGGCGGTGCGGCGGCGCCCGGTCCACTCGTGCAGGGTCGCCGCCAGCGCGGTCAGCAGCACGTCGTTGACCTGCGTCCGGTACGCCCGGGGCACCTGCCGCAGCAGCGCCGTGGTCTCGGCCGGGGTGAGCCGTACGGTGACCGTCGCGGTGTCGGCGACCGTGTCCGGCCCGTCGGCGTCGACCGGCAGCGCGGTCTCCGCCGTGGCGGTGGCCGCCCAGTGCGCCCGTTCGTCGTCGAAGCCGCCGGCCCGGCCGTGCTCGGCCAGGAGCCGGGCCCAGTGGGTGAACGGCGTGGTCGGCTCGGGCAACCGGACCGGTTCGCCGGCGGCCGCCTGCCGGTACGCCTGCTGCAGGTCGGCGACCAGCAACCGCCAGGAGACCGCGTCCACCACCAGGTGATGGACGGCCAGCAGCAGGACCGGCGGGCCGGCTGCGCCGGTGAACAGGGTGGCGCGCAGCAGCGGCCCGCGCGCCGGGTCGAGCGCGCCGTGCGCGCGCCGGGCCGCGTGCAGCAGCGCCGGCATCCCCGGCGCGGGCGGCGCCGGGCAGCGCGCCAGCCGGACCGCCTCGATCGGCCCGGTCTCCTGCCGCCACCCGGCGGCGGTGCGGCTGAACCGGGCGCGCAGCGCCTCGTGGTGGCGCGGCAGGGCGTCCAGGGCCGCCCGCAGCGCCTGCTCGTCGGCGTCCGGCGCCAGCTGCAGGGCCAGGCACTGGTCGAAGTGGCCGGGGTCGGCCGGGCGGGTGTCGAACAGCCACCGCTGAATCGGGGTGAGCGGGGTGTCGCCGCCGGCCGGCGCGACCGGCCGGGCCGCGGCGGCCGGGCGCAGGTCCAGCGCGCCGGCCAGCGCCGCGATGCTCTGGTGCTCGAACAGGTCGCGGGCGGTCAGGGTGAGCCCGGCGGCCCGGGCCCGGGAGACGACCTGGATGCTGAGGATGGAGTCGCCGCCGAGCTCGAAGAAGTTGTCCTCGACGCCGACCCGGGGCACGCCGAGCACGTCCGCCCAGATCCTGGCGAGCACGGTCTCGGCGTCGGTGCGCGGGGCCAGGTACGGCGCCGCGGCGGCGCCCGGGTCGGGCGCGGGCAGGGCGGCGCGGTCGAGTTTGCCGTTCGGGCCGACCGGCAGCGCGTCGAGGAACACGAACGCCGCCGGGATCATGTAGTCGGGCAGTTCGGCGGCCAGCCGCTCGCGCAGCCGGCCGGCGTCGCGGGGCTGCCCGGCGGCCGGCACCACGTAGGCGACCAGGCGGCGAGCGCCGGACGGGTCGTCGCGGGCGACGACGGCGGCGCGCCGGATCCCGGCCTGCCGGGTGAGCGCGGCGGCGATCTCGCCCGGCTCGATCCGGAAGCCGCGGATCTTCACCTGCTCGTCGGCGCGGCCGAGGAACTCCAGGTGCCCGCCGGTCCAGCGGACGACGTCGCCGGTGCGGTACATCCGGTCGCCGGGCGCGCCGAACGGGTCGGCCACGAAGCGCTGCGCGGTCAGGCCGGGGCGGCGCAGGTAGCCGCGGGCCAGTCCGGCGCCGGACACGTACAGCTCGCCCGGCACGCCGACCGGCACCGGCCGCAGCCGGGGGTCGAGCACGTACACCCGGGTGTTCGGCAGCGGCGTGCCGATCGGCGGCACGCCGCCCGGGCTCAGCGGCCCGCTCCAGGTGGACACCACGGTGCACTCGGTCGGCCCGTACGCGTTGATCATGCGGCGGCCCGGCGCCCAGCGGGCGACCAGGTCGGGGCCGCAGGCGTCGCCGCCGACCACGACGCAGCGGAAGTCGGGCAGGCGCGCGTCATCGGGCACGGTGGCCAGCGCGGCCGGCGGGACCAGCGCGTGGGTGATCCGGTTGTCGGCGAGCACCCGGGCCAGCCGGTCGCCGAGCAGCGGCCCCTCCGGGGGCACGACCAGGGCGGCCCCGGCCGGCAGGGACATGCACAGCTCCAGCACGGACGCGTCGAAGCTGGGCGAGGCGAACTGCAGCACCCGGTCGCCGGGGCGTACCCGCAGGTGGGCGATCTCGGCGGCCGAGAAATTGGCCAGCCCGCGGTGGGAGACCACGACGCCCTTGGGCCGGCCGGTCGAGCCGGAGGTGTAGATGACGTAGGCCGGATGGTCCGGCCGCAGCGGCGCGGTCCGGTCCCGGTCGTCCAGGTCGGCGCCGGACAGCCGGTCCAGCGCGGCGGCGGTCGCCGGGTCGTCGAGCAGCAGCGTGGGCGCCGCGTCCGTGCCGGGCAGCCGGTCGGTGAGCCCGGTCAGAGTCAGCACCAGCGCCGGCGCCGCGTCCCGCAGCATCAGCTCGATCCGGGACCGTGGGTAGGCCGGGTCGACCGGCAGGAACGCCGCGCCGGCCTGGACGACGGCCAGCTGAGCGACCACGATCGGCACCGAGCGCGGCAGCAGCAGCGCGACCAGCCGTTCCGGCCCGGCGCCCCGGGCGGCCAGGAGGCGGGCCAGCCGGTTGACCCGTGCGCGCAGGGTGGCGTAGTCGAGGGTCGCCGCGCCGGCCACCAGAGCGGTCCGGTGCGGGGTGCGGTCGGCCTGCCGGGTGAACAGCCGCGGCAGGGTCTCGGCGACCACCGGCCGGGCGGTGTCGTTGCGGGTGATCAGCAGGTCGGCGCGCTCGGCCGCGGTCAGCAGGTCGGCGGCGCCGACGGCGGCCGCCGGGTCGGCGGTGACCACGTCGAGCAGGCGGATCAGGTGGCCGGCGAGCCGGGCGGCGGCGCCGGCGGTGAACCGGGCGCTGTGGTACTCCAGCGCGAGGGTCAGTCCGGCGCCGCGCGGCAGGAACTCGAAGACCAGGTCGAAGCGCGCGTGCGGGCGCGGCAGGTCCTGCTCGGTGATCCGCAGCGGTCCGGCGCGGCGGGTGGCGGCCAGGTCCTGTTGCAGCACCACGACGGCGCGCACCGGCGGGGCGCCGCCGTCGCGGCCGGCCGGCAGGCTGGCCACCAGCCGGTCGAACGGCACGTCGTGGGTGAAGGCGTCGAGCACCGTCTCGCGGGCGGCCGCGACGAGCGTGTCGAACCCCTGCTCGGGATCGACCGTGCCGCGCAGCACCAGGGTGTTGACGAAGAAGCCGACGACCCGGTCGAGCTCGGCGCGCTCGCGCCCGGAGGTGACCGTGCCGAGCACGATGTCGCGCTGGTTGCTGTACCGCGCCAGCAGCGCCTGCACCGCGGCGACCAGGACCATGAACGGCGTCGCGCCGTGCCGCCGGGCCACGGCCGCCAGCCGGGCCACCAGTTCGTCCGGCAGCGGCACGCGGTGCACGCCGCCCGCGGTGCCCGGCCCGGCCGTGGCGGGGCGGTCGGTGGGAAGTTGCAGCTGTTGCGCGCCGGCCAGGCGGGTCCGCCAGTACTCCAGCCGGCTCTCGAGCAGCGGCTCGGTCAGCTGTTCGCGCTCCCACTGGGCGAAGTCGGCGTAGTCCAGGCCCGGCTCGCCGAGCCCGGCCGGGACCCCGCGCACCGCGGCGTCGTAGAGCTGCGCGAACTCACTGCACAGCACCCGCACCGACCAGCCGTCGGTGACGATGTGGTGCTGGGCCAGCAGCAGCACGTGCTCGTGCTCGGCCAGCGCGATCAGCGTCGCCCGGCCCAGCGGGCCCCGGCACAGGTCGAAGGGGCGGCTGAGCTGCTCGGCCAGCAGCCGGTCGAGGGCGGCGTCGCGCTCGTCGGCGGGGACGTCGCCGAGGTCGGCGACGTGCAGCGGAAGGTCACCGCGCTCGGCGATCACCTGCCGGCCGGCCCCGTCGTCACCGGCGACGAAGGTGGTGCGCAGCGACTCGTGCCGGGCGGCGAGGGCGCTCAGGGCGGTACGCAAGGCGGCCGGGTCGAGCGGGCCGCGCAGCCGCAGGCCGACCCCGGTGACGTACTCGGTGCTCCCGCTGTGCAGCTGTTCGTGCAGCCACAGCCGCCGCTGGTGGGACGACAGCGGCAGCGGCCCGGTCCGGTCGGCGCGCCGGATCGGGGCCGCCGGGGCGTCGCCGGCCGCGTCGGCGAGCCGGGCGGCGAGGGCGGCCACGGTGCGGGCGTCGAACGCGGCGCGGGTGGGCAGCCGCACACCGGTGACCGCCTGCAGCCGGGACAGGGCGCGCACGGCCAGGATGGAGTCGCCGCCGAGCGCGAAGAAGTCGTCGTCGCGGCCGACCCGCGCGACGCCGAGGACCTCGGCCCAGAGCCCGGCGACGGTCTGCTCGGCGCCGGGGCGCGGGGCGACGTACTCGTCGTCGGCGGTGGCGAAGGTGGGTGCGGGCAGGGCCCGCTGGTCGAGCTTGCCGTTCGGGCCGACCGGCAGTTCCGGTACGGCGACGAACCCGGCGGGCACCATGTGCGCGGGCAGGACGTCGGCCGCGTACGCGCGCAGCCCGGCCGGGTCGGCGCCGTCCGGGCGCGTGGGCACCACGTACGCGATCAGCTGTTTGACGCCGGGGCGGTCCTCCCGGACCACCACGGCCGCCCGGGCGACGCCGTCGTGGCCGGCCAGCACGCCGGCGATCTCGCCGGGCTCGATCCGGAAGCCGCGGATCTTCACCTGGTCGTCGGCGCGCCCGAGGTACTCCAGCTGCCCGTCGGCGGCCCGGCGCACCAGGTCGCCGGTGCGGTACATCCGGGCGCCGGGCGGGCCGTACGGGTCGGCCACGAACCGCTGCGCGGTCAGCCCCGGACGGCGCAGGTACCCGCGGGCCAGGCCGTGGCCCGCGACGTACAGCTCGCCGGGCACCCCGTCGGGCACCGGGCGCAGCCGGGCGTCCAGCACGTAGGCGGCGGTGTTCGGCAGCGGCCGGCCGATCGGCGGCGTCCCGCCCGGGCTCAGCGGACCGGTCCAGGTGGCCACCACGGTCGTCTCGGTGGGCCCGTACGCGTTGATCATGCGGCGGCCGCCGGCCCACCGCTCGACCAGGCCGGCGTCGCAGGCCTCGCCGCCGACCAGCAGGGTGCTCAGCGCCGGGACGGCGGCCGGGTCGGGCACGGTGGCCAGCGCGGCCGGCGGGATCAGCGCGTGGGTGATCCGCTCGGCGGCCAGGACCTCGGCGAGCGGCTCCCCCACCGACGCGCCGGGCGGCGGCGCCACCAGCGTGGCGCCGCCCGGCAGGGCCAGGCCGAGTTCCAGCACGGAGGCGTCGAAGCTGGGCGAGGCGAACTGCAGCACCCGATCCCCCGGCCCGGCCCGCAGGTGCTCCGCCTCGGCCGCGGCGAAGTCGGCGAACGCGGCATGGGAGATCACCACCCCTTTCGGTACGCCGGTCGATCCGGACGTGAAGATCACGTACGCCGGGTGGGCCGGGCACAGCGGGCCCCGGCGGTCGGCGTCGGTCAGCGGCCGGCCGGGCGTCGCGGCGAGCGCCGCCAGCACGTCCGGGTCGTCCAGGATCAGCGGGTCGCGCCCGGCCACGGCGGCGGCGGTGTCACCGCGGGCCACGGTGACCACCGGCCGCGCGTCGTCGAGCATCAGCGCGATGCGCCGCGCCGGGTACGCCGGGTCCACCGGCAGGAACGCCGCGCCCGCCTTGCCCACGGCCAGCTGCGCCACGGTGATGTCGGCCGACCGGGGCAGCGCCAGCGCGACCACGGTCTCCGGGGCGGCGCCGCGGGCCACCAGCAGCCGGGCCAGCCGGTTCGCCCGCTCGTCCAGGGTGGCGTAGTCGAGCGTGGTGTCGCCGGCCACCACCGCGGGCCGGTCCGGCGTGCGGCGCGCCTGCGCCTCGACGAGTTGCGGCCAGGTGGCCGCGGTGACCGGCCGGTCCGGTCCGCGGGCCGCGGCCAGGGCGTCGCGCCGCTCCGCGTCGGTCAGGATGTCCACCTCGGCCACCGGCCGCCCCGGATCGGTGGCGGCCACCGTGAGCACCCGGGCCAGGTGCCCGGCGAGGCGCTGGACGGCCGCGTCGCCGAGCCGGTCGGTGCGGTACTCCAGGACCGGCTGGCCGGCGGAGCCGGCGGCCGCGGTGTGCACGACCAGCGCGGTGTGCGGGGTGCGCGGCGGCCGGCCGCGGTCGGCGACCACGACCCGGGCCAGGTCCGGGGACAGCCCGAGCCGCTGGGTCAGGACGGCGAACGGCCGCTCGGTGTGCGGCGCGGCCGCGGCGTGCCCGGCACGGACCGCGCCGACCAGATCGGCGAGCGTGGTGGCGCCCGCCTCCGGGCGCAGCGGGACCAGATCGGCGCCGCGGGCGGCGGCCGGGGTCACCACGGCGATGTCCTGACCGGCGGCGTAGCGGGTGAGCACCAGGTGCAGGGCGGCGGCGCAGACGTGCAGCGGGCCGGCGCCGCGGTCGGTGGCGAGCCGGCGCAGGCGCTCGACCACCTCGGGTGGCAGGGCGCAACGGACGCGCTGCCAGGTGCCCGGGCCGGGTGGCCCGGGCACGTGGCCCGGCAGCGGGGGCGGCACGACCCCGGCGCTCCACGCCCTCCAGTAGTCGGTCTGCTCCCGCGGGTCGGCCGGGGGGCGCCCCGGCTCCTGTCGCACCCGCTTCTGCTGGGGGATGGCGGCCGGCACCAACCGATGTTTCGTCAAGTCGCTCAAACCTTTCGGACACGGCAACTAAAAAATCCGGTGCGTGCATCCCCGTGCTACCGGTCGTGAATTGCGTGAATGGCGCCTGCGGCTAGATCAACGCCTCGGCACAACGGCGCCCGATGCGACCGCCGACTTGCACAGCGTTCACCGGGCCGCGGCAATTCTCTCGCACAAAGCGTCCGCCGACGGTCCACCGGTCGGATGAATCGTCGCGCAGATAGAAAGTGAGATCGGCGCCGAGCACGAGCGGCTCGGCGTCCTCGCCGTCGACGCGGAAGCGCAGCCCGTACGGACCGCCCGGGAGCACCTCGTAGGTGAGGTCCCCGTTGCGGTAGGTGCCCACGCAGTCGGTCGCGGCGGCCGGCCAGGCGTCGCCCTGCGGCAGGCCGTCGTCCAGGGGGATGCCGAGTCCGCGCAGCTCGGCGGTGAGCTCGGCCCACATCCCGGACCCGGCGCCGATGCCCGCGGTCAGCGCCACCACCCGGCCGGCCGCCGGTTCGATCCGCAGATGGCAGTCGGTGCCGTCGGCGTTGCCGTCGTGCCCGAACCACCGGTACGGCGTCTCGCCGAACGCGGCGAGCCCGAGCCCCCAGCCCCGGGCCAGGCCGAACGGCACCGCCCCGGGCACCACCTCGCGCATCCGGGCGGCGTGCCCGGCGGGCAGCACGTCCGGGATCCCGTCACCGATGTGCAACCGCCCGAACGTCACCAGGTCGGCGGCGCTCAGGGCCAGTGCGCCGGCCGCCGCCTCGGCCGTGACCAGGCACTGCCGGACCGGCCGGACGCGCCCGGTGCTCCGGTGGCGGGAGTGGCCGCTGGCGATCGGCCGGCCGGAGCCGGCGAACCCTGCGCCGATCAGGTCGGTGGAGGTGCCCAACGGCCGCAGCAGCACCGCGGTCACGGCCTCCGCCCAGCTCATCCCGGTGATCCCGGAGACCACCTCGCCGAGCAGCACGTAGCCCACGTTGGAGTAGGAGAAGCCGCCGCCCGGCGGCAGCACCATGACGTCGGGGCGTACCGCCTGGCGCAGGTATCCCCGCACGGAGAGGCCGGCCACCTGCTCGGGCGCCGGCCCGCACGGCAGGCCACCGGTGTGGCTGAGCAGCTGGCCGATGGTGACGGCGGCGGCCGCGGCGGGCAGTCCCGGCACGTGCACGCCCACCGGCTCGTCCAGCTCCAGATCGCCCTCCGCGGCCAGGGCCAGCACGACGGCGGCGGTGAACGCCTTGGTGACCGACCCGACCGGGAAGGCGGTGTCCGCGGTGACCGGCCGGCCGGTTCCGTGCTCCACCTCGCCGAACTCGGCGGTCACCGTCCGGCCGTCCTGGTGGACCGCCAGCTGGGCGCCGGGGACACCGTGCCGCCGGGCGCAGCGGGCCAGCACACCGGCCAGCGTCCGCGGCTCCAGGGCCGCGGGGGCCTCCACCATCGCCGCGCTCACGCCGCCTCACCCGCGGAGCGCATCACCTTTCGGGGAAATGTCCGAAAATGCCTGAGGGCGTTACACAACAAGTCAGCTTCCCTTTCCTCGGCAACCGTTTTGCATCGGGAAGGTACACATTCCCGCGTGACGTTTCGCGGGCACTCCCCGACAAAACAATGGCCGTCTGCGCCGGCCACCCTTGGGCACGTGCCCAATGAACACGAGAAAACCACTTTTGAATAGAGTCGCATAAATGACAGAAGCACGTCGCACACCATGTCCGCCGGTCTGGATTTGCATGTGTTAATGCCCCGCGCAGCCGGCGGCGTGGCGTGCGGGACGCCGTGGGCCGGAACCGTCAGGTGCGCGCCGGCGCCGCCGATCGAGCGGCCGCGCGGCGCATCTCGCGCCGCACCAGCTTCGGCACGGCACTGCCCATGACGACAACCACCGACCCGCGTCACGCTGGACGACGCCTGCGGAACAGCCGCCTTCACGCCCGGGGAGTCCATGACGGCATCGATCGGACGGGGCACCGGCCGGCGCCGCCACGGATGCGGCGACGCAGCTGGGCACGGATCCGGCGGCGCAGCTGGGCGCGGACGCGGCGGCGCAGCTGGGCACGGATCCGGCGCAGCTGGGCGCGGACGCGACGGCGCAGCTGGGCGCGGATACGGCAGCGCAGCTGGGCGCGGCTGTGCTTGGGCACGCCGCTTCGGCCCAGCGGGCGACGAAGCCGTGGACCGTCTCGCTGTCGGTTACCGGGAATCACACGCCGCAGGAGCCGCCCCGAACCGGGATCCGGCACCGTCCCGGAAGAAGGCAGCCATGAACGAGGCTTGCGCTCGTACCGGACGAGACCGGCGGGGCGGCCGCATCTCGCCCGGGACGTGCGTCAGGAGATCGGCGGGTACGCGTTGCGCACCAGTTCGGTGAAGGCGCCCGGGAACCACTCGCCGCGCGCCGGCGCTCCGGCCATCGCGTTGGTGGGCCGGCGGGCGCCCCCGATCGGCGGCATCTCCCCGGTCGGGTCGCACCGTACGTCATCGGCGGCGCTGCCGTCCGACACACCGGGCGGCTTGACCCAGGCGTACGCGTGCACGTGTGCCCGCGGCGCCGCGCGCGGCGGCTCACCCAGGCCCGCGCCGACCTGGTTGCACCAGGTGAAACGCATCGGCCGCCGGTCGACGCGGCTCTGGTCGACGAACGTGTTGACATCGGTGGAGGTGCTCGGCGCGGTGGGCCGGGCCGGGCCGCCCCAGCCGTTGCGGGACGTGTCCACGAGCGCGCCCACCCGTTCCGGGAAGCCGGCGGCGACCAGCGCGGCGTGCATGGCGTCGATGAAGGTGGACTCCTCCAGGTGGTCGTTCCAGTCCACCCACCGGGAGAGCGTGATCGGCGTGCCGGCGCGGGTCATGCCGATGTCGAGGAACGGCTCGTCCACCGGATCGTACTCGGCGACGTTGACGGCGAAGCCGTCGATGCTGGCCACCCCGGCGGGGGTGCGGTCCGCCGCCTCCCGGATCACGCCGACCGCCGCCCGGAGGCTGTCCGCCCAGCCGACCTGGTTGGACTGCGTGACGTCCAGGTAGGCGAACACGTTCGGCAACTCGTGCAGGCGGCTCAGCGCGTGCGGGATCGCGTCGAGGTAGACCCCGGCCTGCCTGGCCTGCTCGCACTCGTACGATCGGGTCGCCGGGTAGACCTCGTTGCCCAGCGCGTCCGGCTCGACCACCACGGCGACGCGCAGCCGGCGGTACGCGGGTTCGGCCAGGATCGCCGCGATCGGGTCGACGAACCGCGTACGGTACGCCGCCGGGCCGCCGCCGGCGACCGTCAGCTCCCCGGACGGCGCCCGCGAACAACTGCGGTTCGGCAGGTTGTAGAGCACCAGCGTGACCACCACGGGCCGGCCCTCTCTGCGCTGCTGGGCGAGCGCGCCGTCGAGATGGGCGCGCAGTCCGCGACGACCGTCCGTGCCACTGATCGAGGCGATCGAGTCCAGCCACACGGCGGTGGGCCGCCGGGACACGGCCGTCATCGCCGGCGCCAGGTCGCCGCCCCCCGTGGCCGCGGCCCGCGCCGCCGCCGACCAGTCCGGGTCGACGTAGCCGTGCGCGCCCAGGAACGGGTTGCCCGTCACCGGCACCCGGGCGCCGGTGGCGGCGCCGGCCGGCGCCGTGCCGGCGCCACCGGCGGCGACCAGCGCGGCCGCGACCACCATCGAGGCAATCCGGGTACGCCAGGCCATCCCGCCTCCCTCGATCGATTCGCTTCGATCCTAGGCGGTACGGCGCCCGGGAATCCACACCTCAGCACGGACGGCACGGCCGCCGACCCGGATCGGACGCTTCCGGAGCAGACCACGGGGGCGGCTCTCGCTTCGGCCGATGCCCGCGTGCTGCCGTTCGCCCCCGACGGGCCGGACAGCGGTGGTGAAGCAGTTCGTCCTGTTCGTCACCGCGCTCCTGCCGGGTCCACCGGCGCCGCGATCACGCCGTGACCGACGCGGCCGGCACGATCGACGGGCGGGAGGGACCGGCCAACCTGCAACTCAGCAACGACCGCAAGGCCCTGTACACCCCGGGTACGGGCGGGGGCGCGTCGAGGGTTCGTGCCGAGGGTTCGTGCCGACGGCGCTCGCCCTCACCGGCGGGCGAGCCGCCGGGTCAGGGCGTGGGCGGCCTCCAGCAGCAGCGCGCCCAGCCAGGCGGTGCGCTCGCCGTTGAAGCGGGACTCCACCCCGGTCAGGCTGAGCGCCCAGGCGGGCGAGCCGGTGCGGTCGAACACGACCGCGCCGACGCCCCAGCTGCCCGGCACGATCAGGCCCGGGTTCACCGCGTAGCCCCGCCGGCGGGTGGCCTTCAGCCGCCGCGCCAACGGCGCGCCCTCGTGCGGGGCGCCGTATGCGGCGGCGAGTTCGGCGCCGCGCCCGGCGAGGTAGGCCTGCGCGTCCGGCACCGGCAGATAGGCGAGCAGGGCGAGCCCGGCCGACGCGACGCCGAGCGGGAACCGGATGCCCTCGTGCAGCACGTGCGAGCGCAGCGGGAAGCTGCCCTCCACCCCGGCCAGGCACACCGTCTCGGTGCCGCGCCGGGCGGAGAAGAAGGCGCTCTCCCCGGTCCGCTCGGCCAGCGACCGCAGGATGTCGCGGGCGGTGGAGGTGACGTCGTAGCGTTCCGCCGCCACCGAGCCGAGCAGGAACATCTCCGGCCCGAGGCACCAGCGCCCCCGGCCGGTGTCGCGGTCGACGAAGCCCTCCTCGGCGAGCGCGGCGAGCAGACGCTGCGCGGTCGACCGGGGCAGGCCGGTCGCGGCGGCCACCTCGGCGGTGGTGACCCCCTCGGCGGCGCCCGACCCGACCCGGCGCAGCACCGCGGCCACCCGGCAGACCAGCTGTGAGCCCTGCATGACCACATTATGAGCACCGACTGCCCACCCGAACCATCAGGCGGTCAGCGGCGACGCGCCGGTCCGCCGTGCGCCTAACCTGCCGCGCCATGAGCAAACTCGTCGACAGCGCGGCGCGGGCCGTGGCCGCCGTCGCCCGCGACGGCATGACGATCGCGGTCGGTGGCTTCGGCCTGTCCGGCATCCCCACCTCTTTGATCACGGCCCTGCGTGACACCGGCGTCACCGGACTCACCATCGTCAGCAACAACATGGGCGTCGACGGCAAGGGCCTCGGCCTGCTGCTGGAGAATCGGCAGGTCAGCAAGGTGCTCGCGTCCTACGTCGGTGAGAACAAGCTCTTCGCCGAGCAGTATCTGACCGGCCAGCTCGACGTCGAGTTCGTGCCGCAGGGGACGCTGGCCGAGCGCCTGCGCGCCGGCGGCGCCGGCATCCCCGCCTTCTTCACCCCGACCGGCGCCGGCACGACGGTCGGCGCCGGCAAACCCGAAGAGCACTTCGACGGCGTCCGTACGATCCTGGAGCGCGGCATCGTGGCCGACCTCGCCCTGGTGCGCGCCCATCGGGCCGACCTCGACGGCAACCTGCGCTACCGGCTCGCGGCCCGCAACTTCAACCCCCTGGTCGCCACCGCGGGCCGGATCACGATCGCCGAGACCGAGACGATCGGCGCGCTCGACCCGGACGACGTGCACACCTCCGGCATCTACGTGCAGCACCTGGTCCGGACCGAGACGACGGAGAAGCACATCGAGCAGAGGACGGTGCGGCCCCGTGTGGACGCGTGACGAGATGGCGGCGATCGCCGCGTCCGAGCTGACCGACGGCCAGTACGTCAACCTCGGCATCGGCATACCCACCCTGGTCGCCAACCACCTGCCCGCCGGCGTGCGGGTGACCCTGCAGAGCGAGAACGGCATCCTCGGCACCGGCCCGTTCCCGTACGACGGCGACGAGGACCCCGACCTGATCAACGCGGGCAAGCAGACCGTCACCCTGCTCCCCGGGGCGTCCGTCTTCGACTCGGCCACCTCGTTCGGCATGATCCGCGGCGGGCATGTGCAGACCGCGATCCTCGGCGCGCTGCAGGTGGCCGCGAACGGCGACCTGGCGAACTGGACCGTCCCCGGGCGCCTGGTCAAGGGCATGGGCGGCGCGATGGACCTGGTGGCCGGCGCCCCGCGGGTGGTGGTGGTCACCGAGCACGTCGCCAAGGACGGCACCCCGAAGATCGTCGAACGGTGCACGCTGCCGCTGACCGGCGCCGGCGTCGTCGACCGCATCATCTCCGACCGGGCGGTCTTCGATGTCACCGCCGACGGCCTGGTGCTGCGCCGGCTCGCCGACGGGCAGAGCGTCGAGGGCCTGCGCGCGCTGACCGCAGCGCCGTTCACGGTGGGTACGGCATGAGCGGCGTCGGGCTCCGGCAGGCCGGCGCCATTCTGATCGCTGTCGCCGGATCCGGCGATCAGCACGTCCCGTCGGCGACGACGTAGTGGTCCGGGCCGGTCTGGCGCAGCGTGCGCGTGGTGAAGGTGTTCCACAGCCCCATCACCTGCCCGGAGCCGTTGGCGTACGTCTGGCCGCCGGACTGGGTCGCCCGGCCGGCGGTGGTGTGAGCGTAGTTGCTCGCCGTGAAGCAGGGCTGCGGACCCGGCGGGGGAGCCGACGGCGAGCTCGGCGGGGGCGTCGCGGGTGCGTCGCCGGCCAGACCCCAGGCCACGGCAATGTGGTACGACGAGCAGACCGTGTTCAGAAAGTACGGCCCGGTCGTCCCGCACTGCTCCTCCGCGCTGCCGGGCGCGACCGGGGTGCCGTGGCCCATCCCCTGCACCCGGTACAGCGAGACGGCCGGCACGCCCGCGCCGTCGTGGTGGTGCTCGACGATGGTGGGCCCGGGCAGCGACGCGGTCGCCGACGGCTGCTGCGAGATCCCCCAGACGTTCGTCCACTGGTCGCGCAGCTCGGTCGCGTTCGCCGGCACGACGGTGGTGTCGGCGGCGCCGTGCCAGATGCCGACCCGCGGCCACGGCCCGCCGTAGCCCGGGTTGGCGGCCCGGACCAGGGCGCCCCAATGCGCCGGGGCGCGGTTCTGCGCCTGGTACTGGCAGACGGTCCCGCAGTCGTACGGCAGCCCGGCGATCACCGCACCGGCGGCGAACACGTCCGGATAGGCCGCCAGCATGACCGCGGTCATCGCGCCGCCCGCCGACAGCCCGGTCACGTAGACCCGGCGCGGGTCGGAACCGTAGGCCCGGATCGCGTGATCGACCATCTGCTTGATCGAGAGCGCCTCGCCCCGGCCACGGCGGATGTCGCCGGCGGTGAACCAGTTGAAGCAGGACAGCGCGTTGTTGGCCGAGGTCTGCTCCGGGAAGACCAGCGCCGCCCGGTACCGGTCGGCGTACTTCGGCCAGCCGGACCGGCTGTAGTAGTCGGTGGCGGTCTGCGTGCAGCCGTGCAGCGCCACCACCAGCGGGCGGCCGGTGGGCAGGCCGTCCGGGACGTAGGCGCGCATACGCAGCGCGCCGGGATTGGAGCCGAACGAGGTGACCTCGGTGAGGGTCGCGGCCGCGTTCGCCGAGGACAGCGGGGAGACGGTGAGACCGGCGACGGTGAGCAGGACCGCTGCCAGCAGGGGGAGGCATCGGCGGAGATTCATGTCGCGGACGTTACGGAGAGGTTTCCGGAAATCCCATGTGCCCGCCAGCCACATCGGCGGTCACCATGGTGTGGATCCGGTCCGCCACCCGCCGCGCGCCCGACCCGGTCAGGATCGTGTAGTGGTTGACGTCCGGCACCGGCTCGGCGTCCCGGCCGGCGAGCTGCTCGGCGCGGTACAGGCCGGTGTCCTCGTCCATCAACCCTCGCGGGGCCCACAGCAGGGGGAACGGCGCCGGCGGCGGGTCGCGCAGCATGTCCGCGGCGTCCGCGCGGATCGCCTCGATGCGGCAGGACGAGCCGGACCCGGTGAAGTCGCGCAGCACGTACCCCTCCAGGTCCGCGTCCCAGTAGCGGCCCAGCGCCGGGTTGGCCCGGAAATAGCCGAGGTAGTCCTCCGCCGACGCGAACGTCATCGACAGCCGGCGCATGGCCGGGCCGATCACCGCCTCCAGCGCGGCGTCCACGTCGACGTCCGCCGGCACCCCCAGCGCGACCCCGCCGTCGACCATCAGCACCGGGCCGAACCGGCCGGGATGCCGGGCCGCGGTGGCCGCCGCTACGAACGCGCCCATCGAGTGCCCGACCAGCGCGGGTGCCGGCGCGGCGAACCGGTCGGCGACGGCGAGCAGGTCGCCGGCGTGCGCGGCCATCCCGTACGGCCCGGGCAGTCCCGCGCTGCCGGCCCGGCCGCGCAGGTCGGGCGCGACCAGATGGGCCCGGCCGGCCAGGGCGCGGGCGACCGCCGCCCAGGACAGGGCGTTCGCGGTGATGCCGTGCGCGGCGATCACCAGCGGTCCGTCGGCGGGCCAGCTCAGCACGCGCAGCGTCCCGCCGGCCACCGGTACGTCGATCTCATCGGGTTCGGTCATCGGATCAGTGTGCCGTCCAGCCGCCGTCGATCACGAGCGACGATCCGGTGATCAGCGAGGCCGGTGGACTGCACAGGTACGCCACGATCTCGGCCACCTGCTCCGGCTCGATCAGCTGACGGATCGCCGCCCGGTCGAGCAGGATCCTGTCCACCACCTCGGCCCGGTCGATGCCGTTGACCGCGGCCTGGTCGTCGATCTGCCGCTCGACCAGGGAGGTACGGACGAAGGCCGGGTTGACGCAGTTGGAGGTCACCCCGTGCTTGGCGCCCTCCAGCGCGGTCACCTTGGACAGCCCCTCCAGGGCGTGCTTGGCGGTCACGTAGGCCGCCTTGTACGGCGAGGCGATCAACCCGTGCACCGAGGAGATGTTCACGATCCGGCCCCAGCCGCGCTCGTACATGTGTGGCAGCACCGCCTTGATCAGCCGGAACGGCGCCTCCACCATGACCCGTTGGAGCAGCGCGAACTTGTCGGCCGGGAAGTCCGGCAGCGGCGCCACCACCTGCAGCCCGGCGTTGTTGACCAGCACGTCAGCGCCGGTGAACACGTCGATGCCGTCCAGATCGGACAGGTCGGCGGCGACCGCCCGGCCGCCGATCGCGGCCGCCACCTCCTTGGCCGCCCGCTCGTCGATGTCCAGCACCACCACCTCGGCGCCGGCCGCGGCCAGCCGCTCGGCGCAGGCCCGGCCGATGCCGCTGCCGGCGCCGGTGACCAGCGCGGTACGCCCCGTCAGGTTCAGATCGACCACTCGTGCCGTCGTCATGGCCGAGACCGTACGGACCGCCGGCGACCACCGACATGTGGCCGGCAGACAGAAGCAGCGGCCATCCTATGTGGCCCATCGCGGTGGTCCGGGTCACACCACTGTTTCTAGCGTGTGACGACACCCAACAGCTTCTGGACGGAAGGTGCCCGATGAGTGGTTCGGCGACATCCCGGCGCACGGTGCTCGGCGCCGTGCTGGCAGCCGTCGCGGTCACGGCGGCCGCGTGCGGCAGCCCGCAGGAGTCGGCCGGCGGCGGCTCCGGCGACACGGCGCCGCTGAACGTGGGCGTCGTCTACGCCGAGTCCGGCCCGCTCGCCGGCTACGGTCAGCAGTACGCCGAGGGGTTCAAGGCCGGCCTGGCGTACGCGACCGGCAACACCAATCAGGTCGGTGGGCGGCCGGTCAACGTCACCTGGACCGACGACGCCGGCGACCCGGTGAAGGCGGTCTCCGCGGCCAAGGATCTGATCGGCAAGGGGTACCGGGTCCTCGCCGGCTCCACCAGCTCCGGCGTGGCCCTGCAGGTGGCGCCGCTGGCGCTGGAGAACAAGGTGCTGTTCGTCTCCGGCCCGGCCGCCACCGACGCGGTCACCGGCGCCAACCGCTACACCTTCCGGTCCGGCCGGCAGTCGTACCAGGACGTACGCACCGCCCGGGCGTTCCTCGGCGACGGCAGGAAGGTGCTGGTCTTCGCCCCCGACTCGGCGTTCGGCAAGTCCAACGTCGCAGCGGTGCGGAGCGTGCTCGGCGGCGCCGGCGCGACCGTCAGCGACATCGCCGTGCCGGCCACCGCCACCGACTTCACCCCGTTCGCCAACCAGGTCAAGGCCGCCCGCCCCGACCTGGTCTTCGTCGCCTGGGCCGGCACCACCGCGGCCGCCATGTGGCAGGCCCTCGACCAGCAGGGCGTGCTCACCAGCACGAAGGTCGTCACCGGCCTCGACATGCGCGCGTCCTGGGCCGGCTTCGGCAGCGGCGCCGCCGAGCTCCACCTGCTCGCCCACTACTTCGACGGCGCCACCGACAACGCCGCCTACCAGGCGCTGAAGGCGGCGGTGCCGGGCGGGCGCACCGACCTGTTCCACCCCGACGGCTTCGCCGCCGCGCAGATGATCGTGCACGCGTTGGAGGCCGCGCCGGACGACACCGACGCGATGGTCGAGGCGCTGGAGGGTCACACCTTCGAGTCGGTGAAGGGCACGCTCGTCGTGCGGGCCGAGGACCACGCGCTGCTGCAGCCGATGTTCCAGGCCAGGATCTCCGGCTCCGGCGACGCGCTGACCGCGACGGTCACCGGCACGGTCAGCGCCCAGGACGCCGCCCCGCCCGCGACCACGATGAAGGGCTGACCGGCGATGCCGACCAGCACCGTCACCGCCGCGGCGCTCGCGGTCGACGGCGTGACCTGGCGCATCGGCGCGGTGCCGATCGTCGACGACGTCACCCTGGACCTGGCCGCGGACGAGTTCGTCGCCCTGATCGGGCCCAACGGCGCCGGCAAGACCTCCCTGTTCAACCTGATCAGCGGCCTGACCCGGCCCACCGCCGGGCGGATCCGGCTGGGCGGCGACGACATCACCACGCTCGCCCCCCACGGCCGGGCCCGCCGCGGGCTGGGCCGCACCTTCCAGACCTCCGCGGTCTTCGGCTCGCTCACCATCGCCGAGAACGTGGCGCTCGCGCTGCAGGCCCGGCGCGGCGGCGCGATGCGCGGATGGCGCCGGCGCGGCGACCGCGAGGTCGCCGCCCGCGCCGAGGAGATCCTCACCGAGGTACGCCTGGAGCGCCACGCCACCCGTACCGCCGGTTCGCTGGCCCACGGCGAGAAACGCAAGCTGGAGATCGCGCTGCTGCTCGCCGGCGAACCGCGGGTCCTGCTGCTCGACGAGCCGATGGCCGGCGTCAGCCTCGAGGACGTGCCCGCGCTGGTCGAGGTGATCCGCGGGCTGACCGCCGGCACCGGGCGCAGCGTGCTGATGGTCGAGCACCACATGGAGGTGGTGCTCGACCTCGCCGACCGGATCGCCGTGCTGCACCACGGCGCCCTCCTGGCCTGCGACACCCCGGACGCGGTGATGGCCGACCCGTTCGTCCAGCAGGCCTATCTGGGGGAGGACCGGTGAGCGACCCGATCCTGCGCGTCGCCGGGCTGTCGGTGCGCCTCGGCGGATCGCACATCCTGCAGGGCGTCACCTTCGACGTGCCGGGCGCGGGCGTCACCGCGCTTCTCGGGCGCAACGGGGTCGGCAAGACCACGACACTGCGCGCCGTCCTCGGTGAGGTGCCGGCCCGCGGAACCGTCGAGTTCGGTGGCGAGCCGGTACTCGGCCGCCCCACCCATCGGCTGGTCCGCGCCGGGCTGGCGTACGTGCCGGAGGACCGGTGTGTCTTCGCCGGCCTGACCGTGGCGGAGAACCTGCGCCTGGCCGAACGCGTGCCGAACCCGGACTACGCGCTCGTGCACGAACTGTTCCCGGAGCTGAAGACCCGGGCCGGCCAGCGCGCGGGCACGCTCTCCGGCGGACAGCAGCAGATGGTCGCCGTCGCCCGGGTGCTGCTCAACCCCAACCGGCTGCTGCTGGTCGACGAACCCACCAAGGGACTCGCGCCGGCCGTGGTGACCGCGGTCGCCGCCGTGCTGGCTCGGGTCGCGGAGCGCGTACCGGTGCTGTTGGTCGAACAGAACCTGGCAGTCGTCCGCAGGCTCGCCAGCGACGCCGTGGTGATCGAAGCCGGCCGGGTCGCGTGGCAGGGCCACGCCGGCGACCTGCTCGGCGACGCCGAGGCCACCCGGTCGTTGCTCGGCGTCGGAACCACCGCCGGGAGGCGCTGACGTGTCCACCGTGGTCCTGCTGACGCTGACCGGGCTCGGCCTGGCGGCGCTGTACTTCCTCATCGCCTCCGGCCTGTCACTCGTGTTCGGCCTGGCCGGGGTGCTCAACTTCGCGCACGGCCTGTTCCTGGCCGTCGGCGCGTACCTCACCTGGTGGGCCGCGCCGCGGACCGGCCTGGCGACGGCCGTCCTGCTCGGGGTGGCCGCGGCCGCCGCGACCGGCGCGCTGGTCGAGGTGGCGCTGATCCGGCCGCTCTACACCCGGCACACCGAGCAGGTGCTGGTCACCGTCGGGCTGTCGCTGGCCGGTGTCGCGCTGCTCCAGTCGATCTGGGGCGCCGACGCCCGGGTGTTCCCCCGGCCGGACTGGGCCACCGAGGTCACCGACGTGCTCGGCGCCCAGGTGCCGATCGACCGCTACCTGCTGATCGGCGCGGCGGCCCTGGTGCTGGTGGCGCTGCTGGCCTTCCTGCGCTTCACCCGGTACGGCCTGGTGATCCGGGCCGGGGTGGAGAACCGGGCCATGGTCAGCGCGCTCGGCATCGACGTACGCAACGCGTTCACGCTGGTCTTCGCGATCGGCGGGGCGCTCGCCGGGCTCGCCGGAATCCTCGGCGGCATGTACTTCAGCTCGATCTCGCCCGGTCAGGGCGCCTCCCTGCTGATCTTCGCCTTCATCGTCGTGGTGATCGGCGGCCTCGGCTCGGTGACCGGGTCGGCCGTCGCCGCGGTCGCGGTCGGCCTGCTCCAGCAGTTCGTGAACTACTACGGCGCGGCCGGGGCCGGCGACGTCAGCGTGGTGGCGTTGCTCGCCGTCGTGCTGCTGCTGCGCCCCACCGGCATCGCCGGGAAGGTGGCAACCGCATGAGGGTACGGACGGGGCAGCTCGCGCCGGTCCTGGCGCTGATCGTGGCCGTGGCGCTGCCCTGGTCGACGATCGCGGTGCCGGGGCTGTTCGAGGGCCCGCTGAACTCGCCGGGCACCCTGCAGATGCTGGCCGTCTGCCTGGTCTTCGGTGGCCTGGCCCTCAGCTACGACCTGCTGTTCGGCCGGGCCGGGCTGCTCTCCTTCGGCCACGCGCTGCACATCGCGGCCGGCGCGTACGGCGTCGACATCCTGGTCAGTCACTACGGCTGGGCACTGTGGAGCGCCGCGCTGATCACCGTGCTCGCCTCGGCGGTGCTGGCCGCGCTGCTCGGCTCGGTCGCCCTGCGTACCTCGGGCATCGCCTTCTCCATGGTCACCCTCGCCTTCGCGCAGGTCGGTCACATCGCGGTCAACCGGGATCCGGGTGGGCTCACCGGTGGGGAGGAGGGCCTGCCGATGCGGACGGCGGGGCTGCCGGACGCGCTGGTCGGTGTGCTGAACACGGTGAACCTGTACTGGCTGGCGCTGGCCTTCCTCACCGTGGTCGCCCTGGTCGTGCACACCATCGACCGGGCGCCGCTGGGGCGTACCCTGATCGGCCTGCGCGACGACGAGCGCCGCATCGCCGTGCTCGGCCTGTCGCCGTACCGGCTGAAGTTGCTGGCCTTCGTCGTCGCCGGCGCCCTGGCCGCGCTCGGCGGGGTCGCCTACGCCCTGGTGGTCGGCGGGGTGTCGCCGCACGTGGCGTCCTCCGAGCTGACCCTGTCGCTGATCGTGATGGCGGTGCTCGGTGGGGCCGGCACCCGGTGGGGCGCGGTGCTCGGCGGCATCCTCTACGCCTATCTCGACCAGCGGCTGGCCCGTCTCGGCGGCAGCCTGCCCGGCCCGTTCGGCGAGCCGCTGTTCGTCCTCGGCACCCTGTTCATCGTGGTCGTCTACTTCGCGCCGGGCGGCCTGACCGGTGCCCGCCGGCAGCCGCTGCGCCGCAGCCTGACCGGCAGACGGCCGGCTCCGACCTCCGGCTAGGCCGCGTTTCGTAAGTGCGGGCGAGGTGTGACGTGTCCCGGCGTGGCGGTTGTCGATACGAAGTGAGGTCTCCGGTAAACGGGTTAGCGACCAAGCAAACCTGAACCACCGGAGACCTCGTGCCCAGGGTAGCGGCAGCGAGGCGACACGATCTCACCGACGTTCAGTGGGCGGTGCTGGAACCTGCGCTGCCTGCGGAGCCACGGCGAGGCCGTCCGCCGCGATGGACGAAACGGCAGATCATCGATGGGATCCGGTGGCGGGTCCGGGCGGGAACACCGTGGCGGGACGTGCCCGAGGTGTACGCACCCTGGCAGACGTTGTATCGCTGGTTCCGGCGCTGGCAGCGCGACGGGACGTGGGCGAAGATCCTGGCCCGGCTCCAGACCCGGGCCGACGCCGCCGGTGACATCGAGTGGGCGGTGAGCGTCGATTCCACGATCAGCCGTGCCCATCAGCATGCCGCGGGTGCCCGTCGTGATGGTGACCTGCAGAAGGAACCGCCGGGTGGGGTGTTCGCCGAACCCGGCGATCATGCTCTGGGCAGGTCCCGGGGCGGGTTCACCACCAAGACCCATCTGGCCTGTGAGCAGGGTCGTAAGACGCTGTCGACGGTGATCACCGCTGGTCAGCGGGGTGACAGTCCGCAGTTCATCAAGGTCCTGGAACGCATCAAGGTCTATCGGGTCGGTGGTGGCCGGCCCCGTACCCGGCCGGATCTGGTCCTGGCGGACAAGGCGTACACCAGCCGGGGCAATCGCGGGTACGCCCGCCGCCGCAGGATCAGGGTGTGCATCCCGAGCAAGGCCGACCAGGACGCCTACCGCAAGGCCAAAGGCTCCAAGGGCGGGCGTCCTCCGGCGTTCGACCCGGTCGTGTACCGGCAGCGTCACGCCGTGGAATGCGGCATCAACCAGCTCAAACAGAACCGGGCGATGGCCACCCGGTACGACAAGCTTGCCGTCCGCTTCGAAGCCACCGTCACCATCGCCGTCATCAACCAATGGCTCTGATGACCTTTACGAAACGCGGCCTAGGACCCCGGCAGGAACCGCCGTGATTCCGCTCCTCCACCTACTCCCGGTCACCAGGAGAACGGGTCGACGTCCGGATCGCGGCGTGAGCCGACTTCACACCGCCTGCCATCCCGCTCGGAGCAATCCGATCACGCCGGCGAAGAAGCGTTCCATGTCGACCCCGAACGGGCTGTCGTCGACGACGTAGGTCCATGTCGCGCTGGGGCGCTCAAGGCCCAGGTCCGAGGGTGCCCAGTCCGGGTCGGACAGGTCGAGGCCGGCGAGGGTCTCCGCCGAGCGCTGCTCCACGGCGGGGATCAGCTGCCGGAAGGCCGGGATCGCCGCCCGGTGGTACTCGTCCAGCGGATCGAGGTTCGCGAAGGCGTGCAGGTGGATGCTCTCGCGGAGCTCTCCCATGTCGCGCAGGTGGTCGGCCCAGGCCATGTCGAGGTGGTGGAGGACGATGGCCTGCGCCGCCCGGGCGACACGGTCCCGGCCGTGCGCCTGCACCAGCCGGGCATGGTCGGCCGGGCGGTGCCGCGCCGTCATCCGGTCGGCTCGGTCGCTGGTCAGCA
The DNA here is from genome assembly GCF_003711105.1 of Actinoplanes teichomyceticus ATCC 31121. Lineage (NCBI taxonomy): Bacteria > Bacillati > Actinomycetota > Actinomycetes > Micromonosporales > Micromonosporaceae > Actinoplanes > Actinoplanes teichomyceticus. The sequence continues at coordinate 3,749,206 of NZ_CP023865.1, read as the reverse complement.
GGTCCTCGCGCAGCTGCGCCACGGTCGTCCGGTGCTGCTCCAGCAGGTGGTGGTAACGCCAGGTGTTGCGGTGGATCTCCAGGTTGACCTGCTCGGCGATGCGCTGGGCGTCCGCGACGACCCGCAGCGCGGCCGGCTGAGCGAGGCGGCCGTCGGGCGCCGGCTGCAGGCGCGGCAGTTTCTCCGGCGCGAACCGGGTGATCAGGTCGTCCTGCATGCTGACGAAGAACACCGAGCCACCGGGGTCGCCCTGCCTGCCGGAGCGGCCCCTGATCTGATCGTCGACCCGGCCGCTGTCGTGGCGTCCGACGCCGATCACGTACAGCCCGCCGGTCGCGGTGATCCTGGCGTGGTCGTGCTGGTCGCTGCCGCCGAGCCGGATGTCCACGCCGCGGCCGGTCATCTGCGTGGAGACGATGACCGCGCCGAGGGTGCCGGCTTCGGCGACGACGGCTGCCTCCATCGCGTCGTTCTTGGCGTTGAGAACCGTGCAGTCGATGCCGGCGTCGCGCAGCCGGGTGCCCAGCGCTTCCGACTCGGCGACGCTGGGTGTGGCCAGTAGCACCGGCCGGCCGGTCGCGTGTGTGGTGGCCACCTGGGCGACCACTGCGGCGTCGCGCTGCTCCGAGGTTGCGTACACCCGGTCCGGCTCGTCCTCGCGGATGCAGGGCCGGTGCGGCGGCAGGACGACGATCTCCAGGCCGTAGAACTCGAGCAGCTGGTCGCCCACCGGCAGCGCGGTCCCGGTCATGCCGGCCACTCGGGAGTACTGGTTGATGAAGGCCTGCAGGGTGATGGTCGCGAGGATGGCGCCGCCGCCGGTGCGCTTCAGGCTCTCCTTGGCCTCGACCGCCGCTTGCAGGCCGTCCGGCCACCGGCGGCGCTGGGCCACCCGGCCGCGGAAGCTGTCGACCAGCTGGACACCACCGTCTCTGACGATGTAATCCACGTCACGCGTCAGTAGCGCCTTGGCGTGCAGCGCCAGGTTCACCGCGGTGAGTACGTCGATGTTCTCCGCCGCGTAGAGGTGGATGCCGCCGCGTGCTCGCTCGATCAGGGCGGTGCCCTCGGGCGTCAGGTGAGCTGCCCGGCCCTCGTCGGCCAGCACGTAGTGTTCGTCGCGGCGGAGCCGGCGGACCAGCTCGGCCATGCTCTGCGCCAGGTCCTGGCCGGTGAGGGTGGAGCCGGCGAGGACCAGCGGGACACGCGCTTCGTCGACCAGGATGGAGTCGGCCTCGTCGACGATCACGGCGCCCAGCGGTTGCTGGACCCGTTCCGCCAGGTCGGTGCAGAGCCCGTCGCGGAGGAAGTCGAAACCGGCCTCGGTGACCGACACGTAGGTGACGTCGCAGGCGTACGCTTCCCGGCGGGCCTCCTGTGTCGACAGTTCGGTGATCCATCCCACGGAGACGCCGAGCCGCTCGTACAGCGGGCGCATCCACTGGGCGTCCCGACCGGCCAGGTAGTCGTTCACGGTCAGCACGTGGACCGGCCCGTCAGCGCTGAGCGCGGCGGCGGCGATCGCGGCCGTCAACGTCTTGCCCTCGCCGGTGGCCATCTGCACGATGCGCCCCTGGGCGAGCGCCAGGGCGCCGGTCAGCTGCTCGTCGTAGGGCCGCAGACCGAGTGCCCGGCGGGCTGATTCCCGGGCGGCCGCGGCGAACTCCACCCCGTCGCGATCGGCGCGGCTCTGCCGGCAGAGTGCGCTCAGCGCGACGTCGTCGAGCCGCTCCAGCTGGCCCTCGCGCTGCGCGGCCCGCTGCACCCTCTCCTGCAGGGGGCGGAGCCGGACGGTGGTGCCGGGTGGTCGCAGGACCCACCGGCGACAGGACTCCCACCACGCGGGAAGTGCCAAGGAAACCCCTCACTCGCTCTCCGGAGGACGGCTGCCCCGCGCACTGGGTGGCGTGCCACCCTGCGGCCAGGTCATGGCGTCGGGACCATCAGGGTGGAACTGGAGATCCTGCCCGGTCACCCCGCTCATGATGCCGTAAACGGACGTTCCCCGGCATTCTCACATCGGCAGAGCCGGATGTCGGCGGACCCGCCCACCGTCACGTCGCGTAGCTGACGAATGTCAGGCGCGGGGCCATCGGTCCCGTCTGCCGCCCGCTCTCGTCCTGAGGACCACCCAGCCGGACCACGACGGCTGTCCCCACCGCTTCGGTTCCCCGGCTCCGGCGGTCGGTGCAGGGATCCGAAACGTCGTCCCTCGACGTGAACCGGATGCGGCCGTGTTCACGCACCAAGTCCCGGGACTGCGCCACCAGCTGGTCATACCGCTGCGGTGTTACGCCTGGTCCGCCGGTCCCGGGCCGGCCGTAGCTCGTGGTCACGCTCATGGGGGCATCCTCCCGACTTCGAGCGGACGTCACCACCAGGCCGGCGCGCCGGGTCCGGCCGGCGGCCCGGGGCTACCATCGCGCCATGCCGGAGCGTGGACGTCTGCCCCGTACGCTGATCGCCCTCGGTGTGGCGCTGGCCGCCGGCGCGGCGCTGCTGTTCGGGGCGCCCGCCCGGTCCGGCGCGCCGCAACCGCTCGCCCTCGCCACGGCCTGGCCGGACGCGCAGCGCGGCAGCGTCCCGTCGAGGCTGCCGGACGGCAGCGAGTACTCCCCCGCCCTGTTCCTGGACGCGCGGACCTCGGCCGGCACGGTGCAGAGCGTCGACGGCCGGACCCTGCGCCTCATCCTGCGGCAGTCCGACGGCAGCATCCGGCAGCTGCGGAAGGTGCCGTCCGAGCAGCGGGCGCCGTTCGCGGCCCTGACCGGATCCGGCGACACGCTCGTCTGGGTGGAGAGTGTCGACGGGCGGCAGCAGTTGTGGCGTGCCGGCCTGCGCGGGAACGCCCCGGCCCGGATGATCACCGCGGAGGTCGGGGCGATGCGGTTGCGCGACTCGCAGTACGACCTGGTGATCGCCGACGCGATGGTGCACTGGGTGGCGGCCGGCCCGGGCGAGCGGACCGAGTTCCGGTCGGTGCCGCTGACCGGTGGCCGGGTCACGGTGGAACGGGCGGCCGGCTCCTGGTCGCTGTCGGCGTGGCCCTGGGCGGTCGACGGGCAGACCTCCGCGCGCGGTGTCACGGCGCTGCGCGACCTCACCACCGGCCGGACCGCCGCGACCCCGTCGGCCGCGCGGGCGATCACCGCGTGCAGCCCGTCGTGGTGCCGGATGGTGTCGCTCAACGCCGACGGCTACGCGCGGATCGAGCTCGCCCACCCGGACGGTTCGGCCCGCCGCAAGGTGGCCGAGGGTGCCGTGGCGACGGCGATCGAGGACGTCGCGGTGCTGGACCGTTTCGAGGTGTTCGGCCGGGTGGGGCCGCAGTCGGAGCTGAGCGGCAACCAGGAGTTGCTGGTCCACGACCTCAGGACCCGGCGGACGGTGCTGGTCAGCCCGGACGCGGGGAACGTCGGGTACCGCGGCGGGGTGCTGTGGTGGTCGACCGGGGACCAGTCGTCGTTCGTACGCAACAGTCTGGACCTGCGGACCGTCTGAGTCAGACGGTCCGCAGGTCCAGACTGTGCCAGGCGGTGGCGCCGCCGCTGCCGGTGGACCACCACAGCATGCCGCCCCGGGCGGAGGCGCTGGTCGCGGCGGGAGTGACGGTCACGGTGCGGGCGCTGGCGAGGTCGTGGACGGACAGGCCCGCGGTGCCGGTGAGGTCGGACTGCGGGCCGGTCTCGGACAGGATCTCGAAGCGGTCCAGGATCGCCACGTCGCTGACGGCGGCGCCGGAGGTCGCACCGGCGACGCGGCGGCGCGCCGAGCCGTCCGGGCGCATCACGTCGATCCGGACCAGGCCGGTGCCGTCCGAGACGAGTACGCGGCACCAGGCGGGGTTGCACTCGCTCTGCTCACCGGCGGAGACGGGCACCTCGACGGTGCGGCCGGTGGTCATGTCCTTCAGTCGCGTGCGGCCGGACGGGCCGCCCGCGGCACTGGTCAGCCACGGCCAGGCGGTCAGCGCCCACTCGCCGGTGAAGCGCCGCACGGCGACCGGGCCACCGGTGAGCGCCACCGACCGGATCTCGGTGGAGCCGGCGCGCCGCGGTGCCGCGGCCCAGTGCACCCGGCCGCCGGCGAGCACCAGGTCGTGCTGGTTGCCGAAGAAGACGGCGTTGCCGGTGTCCGCGGTGAGCCGGCGCGGCGCCCGGCCGTCGGCACGGTTCACCGCCCAGATCCGCGTCGCGGCCCGCTCCCCCGTCTCGGTCCAGGCGACGTCGTCCCCGGCGGCGGCGAGGTTGTCGAACTCGGCGTGCGCCCGGCGCAGTTCGCGGAGGGTGCCGGCGGTGCGCAGCAGCAGGCGGGTGGAGCGCTCACCGGGCGTGCGCGCGGTGCCGATCGCGGTGCCCGCGTCGAGATACAGCTTCGGCGTGAACAGCGACCCGTCGGGCAGAGCGGCGGGCAGGTCGGCCCGCTGGGCGTGGGGCCATGCGCCCGCCACGGTGACCGGGTCGGTGCTCCGGGCCGGCGCGGGCGCCGGCCGGTCCGCCCGGCCGGCGAGCAGCGCGCCGCCGGCGGCGAGGGCGACCAGCAGGACACCGATCGTCCGGGCCGTCATGCGTACGGCTGTTTCGGCTGGTCGACCTCCTGCCAGGAGCGGACGTCGAGGTACGCGATCGGGGCCCGGTTGACCGGGTCGGTGCCGACCTGGCTGGTGTAGACGCCGACCAGCTCGACCCAGGCGTCCGCGGGCGCGTCGATCGGCGCGCCCGCCAGTCCGATCTTGATCGGTCGCCCGTCGGCCGCGCAGCAGGTCAGGACCATGCGGGCGAGCATCGGCCGGCCGTCCGCACCGGCGGTGATGAAGCCGGTGAGCCGCACGGTGCGCCCGGCGAGGCTACGACCGCTGTCGAAGACGGCCCGGGAGGCGTAGTCGAGCAGACTCACCTCGACCGGGTCGCCGTCGGGCAGCGGCGGATAGTCGGAGGCGGCGGCCGGTCCGACGCTGCCGGACTGGTTCGCCGCGTACGACCCGAGCGCCGGCGGCGAGATCAGCAGCAGCCCGAGCACCGGCAGCAGGAGCAGCCAGCCGACGCGAGGCTCGTGGTGCCCGTGCCCGTGCCCGTGCCCGTCCTCGGGCTCGGCGTGCCGGGTCGGGCGCAGGTCGTACCAGATGGTCATGACCGCGGCCGCGACCAGCAGGATCCCGGCCAGCAGCAGGAACGGCCGCAGGCCCTCCTTGACGTATCGCAGGTAGACGTCGGTGAGCGTGGCCTTGACGATCGCGCCGCCGAACAGCAGCATGATCACCGCCTGGGTCATCCGGCTCACCGCAGGGCCAGCCCGAAGCCGGTGCCGACCAGGACGGCGGCGACGAACGTCGCGGGGGCGAAGCGCATCGCGAACCGGCGGCCGAACACGCCCGCCTGCATCGAGATCAGCTTGAGGTCGACCATCGGGCCGACCACCAGGAAGACCAGCCGTGCGGTCAGCGAGAACTGCGACAGCGAGGCGGCGACGAACGCGTCCGCCTCGCTGCAGATCGACAGCAGCACGGCCAGGGTGGCCAGCGCGAGCACCGAGATCACCGGGTCGGCGGCCAGGCTCTGCAGCCACCGGGCCGGGACGAGCACGTTGATGGTGGCCGCGGCGGCCGCGCCGAGCACCAGGAACCCGCCGGCGTGCATGACGTCGTGCCGGCAGGCCGCCCAGAACGCCCGCGCCCGGGACGTGTCGTCGAGATCCGGGCGGTGCGGCAGCCTGATCCACTCGGCGCGGCCCAGGCGCAGCCACAACCACCCCATCGTGACCGCGACCACCAGGCTGGCCAGGCCGCGGGCGACGGCCACCTGCGGCTGGCCGGGGAACGCGACGACGGTGGCGGTCAGCACGATCGGATTGATCGCCGGGGCGGCGAGCAGGAAGGCGAGCGCGGCGGCCGGGGTGACGCCGCGCCGGATCAGGGACCCGGCGATCGGGACGCTGCCGCACTCGCAGCCGGGCAGCACGACGCCGGCGACACCGGCGGCCGGCACGGCCAGCGCGGGATGGCCGGGCAGCGCCCGGGCCCAGAAACCCCGGGGTACGAACACCGCGATGACCGCGGACAGCACCACGCCGAACACCAGGAACGGCGCGGCCTGCACCAGCACGGACACGAAAACCGTGGCCCAGGTCTGCAAGCCGGCCCCGGAGAGCAGCCCGGCCAGCCGCCCGCGCAGCAGCACCAGCAGCACCAGCAGCACGGCCAGCGCTTCCAGCGAGCCGATCCGGCTGTCCTTCTCCGTGTTCGTCGTCATCGACGCAGTCACCAGCGGCTCCCCCATCGTCCTCGGGCCGCGTTAGAAACTACCGTCTCGGTCCGGCCGGACCCGCGTATCGCACCGACCGGGTGACCCCCGTGAGCGCATGCGCGTGTGTGGTGACCGCTCGCGGGACCGGCGGTGATCGTCCCCACGGTCACCGACCGGCCCGGCAGTTCACCGGCGGGCCGGTGTTTGCCCGCCCGCCGACCGGGCATGGCGAAAGGCACAACGCCGAAGGAGATTGAGCATGAGCTTCCTTGACAAGGCGAAGGACTTCGCCGACAAGCACGACGAGCAGGTCGACAAGGGCATCGACAAGGCCGGCGACCAGGTCGACAACCGCACCGGCAACAAGTACTCCGAGCAGGTGGACAAGGGTGTGGACATGGCCCAGCAGCGCACCGGGGCCGGCGACACCCAGCAGTGACGCCGGCCGCGGCGCACGACGAAACGGCTCCCCCCGGACGGGGGAGCCGTTTCGCTGTGCCGCGGCCGGCGTGACCCGCGCTCGTCCCGGGATTCTTGGAAACGGGACGCCGGTGCCGATGAGCGAGGCATGTCCCGCTTCACGAGCTTGAGCTTCCCGCAGGCCGAGCCCGGCGACCGGATCGTACGGACCGTCGCGCCGCCGGGCCGGGTCCGCTATCCGGCCGGCTCAGCTCAGGCCGAGGGCCTCGTCCACCCGCCCCCGGACGGCGTCGTGGTCGTGGCCGATCCCGCGGAGCAGGTCGACGGCGGTCAGCCGGATCTGCCCGATGATCATGGCGAGCGGCAGGGGCGGCCCTGACGCGAGCAGCTCCGCGGCGATCCGGACGGCGGTCAGCGCGCTGTCCTCCGCCGCACCGGCGTGCCGGGCCGGGTCGTCGTGCCCGCTCAGATCGTTGGCCAGGGCCTCCCCCGCGGCGCGGACCGCGGCCGCCAGCGCCTGCACGGCCTGGCTGAGCTGCGCCGGCACGGCGGCGTGCAGCCGGGTCACGGTCACCGCGTTGCGGGCCAGCACCCCGACGTTGCCGACCACGTGATCCAGCTGGTGGGTGGTCGCCTCGACCTCACGGATCTGCCCGAGTCGCCGGCGCCGCCGCACGCGCAACCGCAGGGTCTCGCCGGCGGCGCGCACCGTGGCACGCATCCGTTCGGCGCAGTCGTGCATCCGGTGCGCCCGGTCCAGTGCCGCCTCGGCGGCCGGCTCGTCGCCCCGCTGGAGCGCGGCGCCGATGTCCTCGAGCAGCCCGGCCAGGCCGGCGAAGGTCCGCCGGGCCTCGGCGACCAGCGGGGCCAGCGGGTTGCGGGCGGCGACGAACTGGCTGGTGGCCAGCGCCACCAGACCGCCGATCAGCGCCTCGGCGAACCGGAACGGCATCGGGTCGCCGTGCGGCGCGGCGACCGCGACCAGGTACAGAGCGGACGCCGCGGCCTGCACGACCAGGGTGCTGCTCGCGCCGGCCGCCATCATCGGAGCGGTCGCCAGCACCAGGACGGCGACGATGGCGCCGGTGCCACCGCCGAGGATCGTGACGGCCAGTTCCGCGACCAGCACCCCGGCGGCGACGCCCAGCATGATCTCGACGCTCTGCCGCATCCGGCGTCCCCGCGACTCACCCAGGACGATCAGCGCGGCGGACGGCGCGAAGACCGGGGCGGCGTGGCCCAGCACCCGGCCCGCGACCACCCAGGCCAGCACGGCGGCGGCGGTCGCCTCGGCCGCCGGCAGCGCCGCGCGGCGCAGGCGGCGTCCCACGGACCGCGGTCGTAATCGGACACGGTGGCGCAGTTTGATCGGCACGGCCGCTCGATCTACCCGGGGTCGCCGCGCGGTAACCGCCCGGGGCGGTCCACCGGCGCACTGTGCCCGGCATCACCCGGTCGCGCGCGGCCGCGGTCCGGCGGATCGAACCCGGGTCCCCGATGTGGACCGCATCGACCGGTGCCGGACACCCGCCCGCTCGCACCGGGCCGTCGCGCACCGGCGCCCGGGCCCATCGGCACTGATCATCAGGACCGGCGCGGGTCGAGTCTTGATCCATGATGGTGACAGCCGTACGTCCCCGCCGCGCCCCGGCGCGCACCCTCACCCGCGTTCTGCGGCCCACCCCGGCCGATCTCCGGATGGCGCTCGGCGAGTGCGGCCTGACCACGGCTTTCATGTTCACCGTCAGCACCCTGGTGCGGTGGGGCGCGGGCCCGGCGCACCCGGGCGGCCCGACGGCCGGGTCCTGGCTGCGCGGCCTCGTGGTGTCGACGCTGGTGGGCCTGACGATCGTCGGGTTCGTGCTGTCCCGGCCGGGCCGCTGGACGGGCGCCCAGATGAACCCGGCGATCACTCTGGCACTGCTCGTTTTCGGACGGATGCCGGCCCGCCGGGTCCTGCCCTACGTCGTCGCGCAGATGGCCGCCTCGGTCGCCGCGACGGTGCTCGCCCGGGCGGTCTGGGGGCCGGCGCTGTCGGACGCACCGGTGCGGTGGACGGTGATCCGCCCGGCGGCCGGGATCGGCGGCACGGTGGTCGCCGTCGTGGAGGCGGCCGTGCTGGCCGTCATCATCGCGGTGCTGTGCCGGGCGCTGCGGCGGGCCCCGCGGGTGCCGCTGCCGTGGCTGATGGGCCTGATGTTCGGGCTGCAGGGCGCGCTGCTCGGCCAGCTGACCGGGGGTTCGGCGAACCCCGCCCGGCAGTTCGGCCCGGCGCTGCTGTCCGGCCAGACGCACCTGCTGGGCGTGTACCTGCTCGCCCCGGTGGCCGGCGCCGTCCTGGCCGCCGCGGTGGCCCGGTGCACCGAGCTCCGCCACCGCTGACCCGGACCGGCACGGCGCGGCCGGACCGGCACGGTTGATCCGGCCGGCCGGTGCAGCCGGTCGAACCGGCGCGGCGCCGGAACCGGCGGTCGAACCGGCGCGGCGCCGGAACCGGCGGTCGAACCGGCGCGGCGCCGGAACCGGCGGTCGAACCGGCGCGGCGCCGGAACCGGTTCGGCCGGCGCGACCGGGCCGGCGCGCGCTCGATCCGGAAGCGGATATGCTGGTCAGAACGTTTTCTACCGGGTGCCACCGAGACCTGCCCGGAGGGGTGCGGCATGGCCGAGTCGATGATTCCCGCCGACGGCGCCCCGGCCGGTCCGTGGGACCCGTGGCGGCAGGTGCAGGATCTGCAGAGCCGCTTCGACGAGCTGTTCGACGGCGCGTTCGGCGCACTCGGCGGCGGCGGGTGGCGGTCACCGGCCGACCTCACCGAGACCTTCGAGGCGTACGTGATCGAGCTGGACGTTCCCGGTCTGCGGGCGGACGACCTCACCATCGAGTCGAGCGGCGCCGAGCTTCGCGTGCGCGGCGGGACGGCCGGACGCCCGCGCGGAGGCTGGTCGCGGGGCCGCACCCGCCGGATCGGCCGCTTCGCGTACCGCATCAGCCTGCCGGCCGACGCCGACCCGGACCGGATCACCGCCGAGCTGGCCGACGGCGTCCTCACCATCCGTGTCGCCAAGCGGGACACGGCCGGACCCCGCCGCATCGAGATCACCACCGGGTGAGCGCGGCCGCCCGCCGCGGGCCCGCTCAGAGTCCGGTGGCCCGGACCGCGGCGTGCAGCGCCCGGGCCGCCGCGATCAGCTCCTGGAGGTCGCGCGCCGCCGAGGACAGCGTCACGTACACATGATCGACGCCGGCCGCGGCCAGCGCGGCGACGTCCTCGGCGAGCTGCGCCGGGCTGCCGGTGTACGGCGCACGCCCGGCCGCGGGCACCGCGTCGAGGCTGCGCACACCCAGCTGGAACACGCACCCGATCCCGGCCGGGTCCCGCCCGGCCGCGGTGGCCTGCGCGCGCAAACGCGCCAGCACCCGGGCGACCCGCTGCGGCGGGATGCCGGTCGGCAGCCACCCGTCGGCGCGCCGGACGATGCGGTCCAGCGCCGCCCGGTTGCCGCCGGCCAGGTAGACCGGGACGCGGCGGGCCGGCTTCGGGTTGATCCGGCTCGGCGCGAGGCGGTACCGGTCGTTCGCGTACGACACCGGGTCCGGCCCCCAGACGGCGGCCGCGATGTCCAGGAACTCGTCCAGCGCCGCCCCGCGCTCGGCGATCGGCCGCGGCGCGGTGGCCTCGAACTCGTCGATCGACCAGCCGCTGCCCAGACCGGCGATGAGCCGCCCGCCGGCCGCCGCGTCCAGCGCCGCCAGGCTGCGGGCCAGCCGCAGCGGCAGGTGCAGGCCGGGCACCAGCACCCCGGTGCCGAGCTCGACGCGGCTGGTCACGGCCGCCGCCAGGGTGAGCGTGACCAGCGCGTCGGTGGTGTGCGCGTAACTCTGTGGCCAGGGCAGGCCGGGCACGCCGTACAGTCCGTGCGCGCCGCTGGTGTCCTGCGGGGCCAGGAGCCGCTCGTAGACCCACAGGCTGTCGAAGCCGATCTCCTCGGCCGCCCGGGCGAACTCGGTGACGTCGCGGGCCAGGTCGTACCGCTGGGTCTGGGGAAGATTGACGCCGAGCCGCATGCGCGCAGCCTAGCCGGTGCGTGATCCATTGCGGACCGGCGATCCCACCGGCCCTCGGCCCGCCCGGCCGGAGGCCGCCGAAGCGGGTGCGGGCCTCCCGGCCGCCCGCCACGGCCAGACGCAGGCCCGGTCCGATCACGACGGGATCCTGTCCAGCGCGGTGACCCGGCCGTCGCAGCAGGTCGACGAGACCGCCGGTCCGCTGGACCGCGGTGAGCTCGCGCATGCGCTGCAGGTGCGCGCGGCGTTGCAGGTCCAGGTACTCCTCGGCCAGGGTGTTCGGTGTGGACACGGCGCTCGGCGCGCCCGGGGCCGGGCGCCGACGGGCCGGGGCGGAAGAAACCTTCCGGCCCCGGCCCGTCGGCGCGCAGTCACCAGGATGGGAGTTCCCGGCTGGGCGGCAGCAACCTCCCGCCCAGCGCGGGCCCGAGGTGTCAGGACTCGGTGAGCGCCGGCGCCTGCGTGGTGGAGCCCTCGACGACCTCGTGCTGCTTACCGGTGGTGATCTCGATGCGGCGCGGCTTGGCGGCCTCGGCGACCGGGATGGTCAGGGTGAGCACGCCGTCCTGCCAGGTCGCGGAGATCTTGTCGAGATCCAGCCCGTCACCCAGGGTGAGGCGCCGCTCGAAGGTGCCGGTCGGGCGCTCCCGGCGCAGCCACTGCACGTCGTCGTCGGTGCGGGCGGAACGCTCGGCACGGATGGTCAGAACCCGCCGGTCCACGTCGATCTGCACCGATCCCGGGTCGACGCCGGCCAGGTCGCAGTGCAGCACGAAATGGTCACCGGATCGATACAGGTCCATCGGCATCGCCAGGCCGGCGGCGCCGCTGACAGCGGAACCGGTGCCGAACATCTGCCCGGCGAGGCGGTCGAACTCGCGGAAAGGATCGAAAGTCAGCACCACGAACACCTCCTCGAGAATGTCCGCCGGACCGTCCGGCGGGCACGTGGCGCTCGGCTAAAGATCGAATCTGCCGAGTTGCTGCCCGATCCCTCGCGGTGCACCACCGCGCCGGACCAGCAGCGACAAGTAACTATTTAGCACTCCTCCGCCCCGAGTGCCAACACCTTCCGGAGGATTTTCCGGACGGGTGATCCGCCGGCGGCAACCGGCGATGACCACGTCCCGGCCAGGCGCACGGCACCGACGTGCGGGGTGCCCACCGGGGCCGGGGCGCGAGGCCGCGCCGTGGCACATCACCGGCGCCGGAGACCGCCGGTCCCGGGCTCAGAACGTCAGGAGGCGCGTACCCGGCGCGTCGGGCGACAGCCCGGCGTCGAGCTGCCGCAGGTGCTCGGTGACCGGCCCGAAGGTGAGCACCCCGCTGGCCGCCCCGGCCCACTCCCCCGCCGCCGGGGCCAGCGCGTCCCGGGCCCGGGCCATGGCGGCACGGTCACCGGCCGTGAGTGCGGCCCGGGCGAGCAGCGTCCACATCGCCTCGGCCAACAGGTCGGCCGGCGGTTCCGGCACGTCGCCCAGGGCCGCCCGGCCGGGCTCGAGCACCGGGCGCACCCACGGCTCGTACGGCCCCCACCCGCCCTCGTCGACCGGCGGCAGGCCGTGCCGCAGCCGCAGCCCGAGCAGCGCCAGCGGCAGCAGCCCGACGCTGAGCCCGGGCATACCGGCCCGGTCCGAACGCGCCGCCGCCGCCCGGTACGCGCGTTCGGCCCGCGCCACCGGGGCGCGAGCGGCCACGTCGGCGCGCAACGCCCGGTACCAGTCGGTGAAGACCGTGGCCAGCGGCAGGTCGTGACGCCGGGCGAGCTCGTCGGCGGCGGCGGCGTGCCGGTCGGCGGCGGGGAAATCGGCGACCGCGGCCCCGGACTGCAGCCGGATCAGGTGCCCGAGCACCCGCACGGTCGGCATGGCGTGCCGGGTGGCGAGCGTGACCAGTTCGGCGCCGATCGCGTCGCGGGCCCGCGCCTGCCCGGTGCGCCGGCAGCTCTGCATGAACACCCCGTTGAGGGCGAACGCCAACAGGGCCGGGTCGTCGAGCGCGCGGGCCAGCGCCTCGGCCTGCTCGGCGCACGCACGCGGCCGGCGGTGGCGGGCGCCGCGTGACTCCAGCGCGATCGTGGCCAGCAGGCGGGCCCGTACCGGATCGTGGCCGGCCGCGGGCAACGCGGACAGCGCGTGTTCGGCGGCGGTGACGACGGCCGCGGCCTGCCCCGGGTCGTCGGCGCGGGTCCAGATCGCCGGCACGTCGTAGGCGCCGATCACCCGGGCGGTCAGCTCCGGATCGCCGAGCCGCTCGGCCGCGGCGACGGCCGCCGCGCGCTGCTCCCGGGCCTCCTGCAGGCCGCCCGGCCCGGTCACCGCGAGGTTGCGCAGCAGGCCGACGGCGGACTCCAGCCGGACCCGCGAGCGGCCCGGCGCCAGCCGGTCGTAGGCCAGGGTGGCGCGGGCCCAGACCTCCTCGGCCGCGTCGCGCCGGTCCAGGTGCGGCGCCTGGCGCAGGATGTCCGACTCCAGGGCGCGCAGGGCCGCTCCCGGGTCGAGGCCGAGCCGGCCGGCGAGCAGGGCGCGGGCCCGGCGCAGGACGGCCAGCGCGTCGCCCTGCCGCCCGGTGCGGTAGAGCGCCAGGGCCAGCAGCCGCCAGCCCTCCTCCCGCCACGGGTGCGCGGTGACGTGCTCGTCCAGGTCCGGCACGGCGTCGGCGGCGCGGCCCAGGTCGAGGCGGGCCTGTGCGCGCCGTTCGGCGGCCTGCAGCCGCAGCTCGGCGAGCCGGGCCCGGTCGGCGCGGGTCCAGGCCGCGTCCCTGAAATCCGCGTACGCCGGGCCGCGCCACCAGCTCAACGCCTCGTCGAGCGCGGCCAGCGCGGCCGGCGGCTGCATCGTGGCGGCCGCCGTGACCGCCCGCTCGAACCGCCAGGCGTCCACGTCGTCCGGGCCCGCCTGCAGCAGGTAGCCGGCGCCCCGGGTGACCAGCAGGCGGGCCGGGGTCCGGGGCGGGCGCCCGGGTTCGAGCGAGCGGCGCAACGCCGCGACGAAGGTCCGGATCGCGGCGACCGCGCCGGCCGGCGGCGACACCCAGAGGTCGTCGACCAGGTCGGTGACCGGCACCACCCGGCCCCGCGCCAGCAGCAGCCGGGCCAGCACCGCCCGGTGCATCGGGCCCCGCAGGGCGACCGGCGCGCCGTTCTCGTCCTCGGCGGTCACCGGCCCGAGCACACCGAACCGGACCCGTCCGTCCGGCAGCGGGACGTCGTCACGCGCCGGACCGCACTCGTGGAACCGGAGCCCCGCGCCCGGCGCCGGCTGAGTCTCGTCACGCACCGTCACCCCGCCCTTCGTCCCGCCACGCTACCGGCGACGCTCATCGTCTGCTCATCCGGATCCGCGACAGTTGCGCCCGACGACGAACCGAGAGGTGCACACCATGAACGTCGAGTACGTACGGGTCCCGGTGGCGGACGGGGTGGCGCTGCACGCCGCGGTGGCCGGGTCGGGCCGCCCGGTCGTGCTGCTGCACGGCTTCCCGCAGACCCATCTGATGTGGCGGCACGTGATCGCCGGCCTGGCCGCCGACCACACGGTGATCTGCCCGGACCTGCGCGGGTACGGGGCCAGCGACAAACCCGCCGAGGACGGCCCGGACACGTACGCCAAACGGACGATGGCCGCGGACATCGTCACGCTGGCCCGGGAGCTCGGCCACGACCGGTTCGCGCTGGCCGGTCACGATCGTGGCGCCCTGGTGGCGATCCGGGCCGGGCTCGACCACCCCGGCACGGTCACCCACCTGGCCTGCCTGGACGTGCTGCCCACCCTGGACATGTGGGAGGTGATGCACGGCGCGAGCGCGAAGGTCGGCTTCCACCTGTACCTGATGGCGCAGCCGGCGGGCCTGCCGGAGCGGATGATCGCGGCGTGCGCCGACGAGTTCTTCGGCCACTTCCTCGACCTGTGGGCCGGCGACCCGGCGACGATCCCGGCGCCGGTGCGGGACGCGTACCTGCGGGCGAGCCGGAACGCGGTGCCGTCGATCGTCGCCGACTACCGCGCCTCGGCCGGCATCGACGTCGAGCACGACCGGGCCGACCGGGCGGCCGGGCGGACGCTGGCCATGCCGGTCACCGTGCTGCAACAGGACTGGGGCGCGATGCTGGGCTTCGATGCCGCCGCCCGGTGGCGGGCGTGGGCGCCGGACCTGCGGCACGTGCCGGTGAACTGCGGGCACTTCATCGCCGAGGAGGCGCCCGGACTGGTCGTCGAGGAGCTGCGGAAGCTGCTCGACCGCTGACCGGCCGGTGGGCGGGGCGCCACTCAGGGGCGCCGGGGGCGGGCGGGGCCGCCGGTCAGGGCCACCGCCGGCGAGCGGGGCCGGCGGCGGCGCCGGGGGGCGGGTGGGGACGCCGCTCAGCGGCGCCGGAGGGCGGATGCCACCCGCCGGCGCCGCGGACGCGGACCCGCGTCAGCCGCGCAGCAGGGTGGCGGCGATCCCGCGGCCGTGGTCGGTCCACGGGACCGGGCGCATGGTGGCCGGATCCAGCCGGACGTTGACCCGGCGCCCCTCGGCGAAGACGGTGTCGCCGTCCAGCGAGGTGACCCGGAATCCGTACGCCACGCTGGTGGTGCCGAGGTGGTCGATCCAGAAGTGCACGCTGATCTCGCCGGTGCCGCGGACCGGCCGGTGGAACGTGATCGCATACTCCCGGACCACGTTGAAGGCGTCCGGCGTGGTGGGGCGGCCACCGGAGAACGAGACGCCCCGCTCGGTCCACCACAGCACGGTCGCCCGCTCGACGAGCACCGCGTACCGCGAATTGTGCAGCACGCCCATGGCGTCCAGGTCGTCGAAGTGCACCGGCATGTGCACGACGTCGCCGTAGGCGACGGCGGGGCTTGCGGTCACGGTGGTCATATCAGCTCCGGGAGATCTTCAGGATGGTGAGCGACGGTACGAAGGTGGTCGTGCAACGCCCGGCGGGCGTGCCGGAAGGTGGGGGCGGCGCCGAGCACCGCGGCCTGCATGACGGCGCAGACACCGAGCGCCTCGATCAGGTAGGCCAGCTGCGCCGGATCGGTCCCGGCCCGCAGGTCGCCGAGCTCGACCGCCTCGGTGGCGACCCGGGTCAGGAAGTCCATCCAGGCGCTCTGCTCGGCGGCGAGCCGGTCGCGGATCACCCCGGGCCGGGCGTTGAACTCGAAGTGCGCGTTGCTGAAGAAGCAGCCGCCGGGCAGCGCCCCGGCCTCGTAGAAGCCGAGCCGCCGCTCGTGCACGGCCCACAGCCGGCGTAGCCCGGCGGGCTCGGCGAGCGCGGGGCGGACGACCTGGTCGGTCCACTGCGCCCGGGCGTGGTCGATGACCGCGAGCTGCAGCGCCTCCTTGGAGCGCCAGTGCGCGAACAGTCCGGACTTGCTGACGCCGAGCGCGTCGGCGACCTGGCTCAGCGAGAGCCCGTCGAGACCGGACACGGTGGCCAGCCGCAGTGCCTGGTCGAGCACCGCGGCGCGGGTCCGCTCGCCGCGGATCAGCCGGCCGTCCTGGGTCATGCCCCGACCCTACAAACAGAACGACCGGTCGTAAATATAACCGCCGCCACATCCGACCGACGGCGTCGCTAGGCTCGACGGGTGCGCCTGCTGCTGATGTCCGACACCCACGTGCCGAAACGCGCCCGCGACCTGCCGCAGCCGCTGTGGACGGCGGTCGACGAGGCGGACGTGGTGGTGCACGCCGGCGACTGGGTCGACGAGTCGCTGCTGGACGCGCTGCAGGCCCGCGCCGCCCGGCTGATCGCCTGCTACGGCAACAACGACTCCGCCGCGCTGCGCGCCCGCCTGCCCGAGGTGGCACGCGCCGAGATCGCCGGCCTGCGCCTGGCGGTGGTGCACGAGACCGGCCCGTCCGCCGGCCGCGAGAGCCGCTGCGCCGACCGCTTCCCGGACACCGACGTGCTGGTCTTCGGCCACTCCCACATCCCGTGGGACAGCACGGCGCCCGGCGGTCTGCGACTGCTCAATCCCGGCTCGCCGACCGACCGCCGCCGCCAGCCGCACTGCACGTACCTCACCGCCACCGCGGCGGACGGCCGCCTGACCGATCTCACCCTGCATCGCCTGCCGCCCCGCTGAGACCCGGAAGCCCAGCCTTCCCACCCGGCGTCGATCTCGCAGCTCGGGTCGACGAAGCGATCGCGCAGGTGGACGCCGGCCCGGCGTGACCCTTCGAGGCGGCGTGGCCCCACGGCCGCACGCTCACGTCGCGGCGAGGTGACCCGGACGGGAAGACGGCGTTTTCCGGGTTGAGGATGGCCTCGGCGCGGGCCGGCTATCGCTGGCGCAGGAATGACGGTCGGCTCGGAGCAGAACGGGCATCCGTTCCCCTCCTTCCAACAGTCCGACGGATGCCGATCGGCAGATCTACCAATCGGCTTCGGCTGCGACGGTTGGCCGCTGTCATGGAGGGGTACGCCTTTTTCGGCGCACCCGTCCCGGCGTGAGGAGGCGAGCGCCGTGACCGAGTTGCTGGCGGTGGCGTTGGAGCTCGCGGCGGAGATCAACCGGGTGACATTGGCCAGCGCCGATCCGGCAGAGGACCTGGCATTCATGTGGGGTCCGATGAAACGGCTCGTTCCGTTCGCAGCCGGGTGGCTCGGCACGCTCGACGGGGATCAGCGCCGCTACACCACGGTCACATCCGTCGGCCACGATCGGGTGAGCCGTGCGTACATGGAATCGGAGGAGCTGACGGAGCTGCGGAAGAAGGTGGGCCTGCTGCAGCGACGCCGGCCCTTGCGCCTGCAGGACGCTCCGCCGCGCACCGTAGAGCTGCCGTGCTGGTCCGAACACTGGTGGCCGGCTGGATTCCGCGAAGGCCTGGCCGTCCCGCTCGTCGCTCCGGACGGCCGCCCCCTGGGCGTACTCGGGCTGCACACGGACACGGCCAGCCAGCCGACCGCCGAGGCCCGGGACGCGGTGGGTGCGATCGCGCACACGGTCACCGCCGCTCTGGACCCGATGAACTCGTTGGCCGGGCTGGCGCGGTTGATCCACGGCGCGACCGCCGCCGTCGTCGTCGACTGCCGAGGCGCCGTCACCCCGCTGCCCGGGATGGCGACCGATCCCGTGCTCACCCGATGTCCCGACGTCGTGCCCACAGCGGTCGACGGTTTGACCGACCGGGTCCGATACACGGCGTTCCTCTGCCCGGTCCGGGCGGACGACGGCCGGGAACGCTACGTCCGGGTCACCGGCCTCGCCTGTCCGCCGGGCACGTCGGACGACCTCGTAGGGCTCGTGGTGATCTCGCCCGCTGATGACCTCTGCGCTCTGACGCTCCGGGAACTGGTCGTTCTCGGCCTGGTGATCGAAGGGCACGCCAACCAAGGCATCGCCGCCCGCTTGTTCATCACCGCGCGGACCGCCGCGGCTCACCTCGAACACATCAGGACGAAGCTGGGCGCATCTACGCGTACCGCCGCCGCGATGCTGGCGATGCGCCGTGGCCTGTACATTCCGTACCGGCTCATCGATGTGCGGACTGGCACGTCGCGTGCGGTGACGGTCAGCGCCGGCCGGTGATCCCCGGTGATCGGTTGGACATGCCGGGCCGGTTCACGATGGGGAGGCAGCGGGCGACCCGCCTGACCCGGCGAACCGCGCCTCACCCGAGTCCAGCGGGTTCCATCAGCGGGTCGAGGCGTTCGGGGTGTTCAGGGGCAACCGTCCGCCGTGCCGGCGCGACGTCCCGGTCCCGGCCGCGGAGATACCCTCCTGAGCTGGGCACTGGTGGCCGGCCGGATACCGGGAGCGGCTCGGCGTGCCGCTGATCGCACGAGACGGCCGACACCTGGGTCCCATGACGATGCACCCGACCGACGTGGCGCGCTACCGCACTGCGGCCCCGAGAGAGCTCATGAGACCGGCGATCCGCGTACGGTCACAGAAACCGGAGCTCGTGACCCCGCCGGATCGCGTCCTTGCGCCGGGTCGCGCCGAGCTTCGAGTAGATGTTCTTGACGTGCGTCTTCACGGTGTTCACGGAGATGTGGAGCAACTCGGCGATCTCGGCGTGCGAGAGGCTGCCCTGCAGATGACGCAGCACGGTCAGCTCGCGGTCGGTGAGCGGGGGGACGGCCGATCCGGCGGGGACGGCGTCCGGGCCGTTCCGGCTCCCGTATGGCGGGGAATCCCGCATCGTCGCGTCGAGCGTCACCGTCAGCGTCGCCGCCACCTGCGAAAACACCGGCATCGTCGGCGCCACCGACTCGAGGAGTGCGCGCAGCCGGTGGCCGCCGGCGGCGAAACCCCGGCGGAGATCCTCCTCCTCCGCCATCTGCAGGGCGGTTTCGAGGCCTCGTGTCGTCTGGGCTGGATGGCCGAGGCGCTGGCCGGCCAGCGCACTGACCAGACCCGCCCAGGCCCGGTAAGTCCGGGAGGTGAGCTCGTCGTGCGCCGCCACGTACGGCTCGACGGCCGTGGCTGCCCGGGCCGGCCGGCCCTCAGCGAGCAGAACCGACCCTTCGAGTACGGCCGCCGGAACCGGCAACGCGCCGACGTCCCGGCATGCCTGTACGAGTTCGTGCGCTCTGTTGAGGTCACCACAGGCGAGCCGGAGTTCCCCCTCCACCAGCGCCAGCGCGCACCGGATCGCTGCCGGCAGATCAGCGGTGACCATCTCGCGCGCGACTGCCCGCACCATGCGGTGCGCGTCGCCTGGCCGGCCGGTGGCGGTCCGGATCCGCGCCTGCAGGACAGTGCCCCACAGCTGGATCAATCGATCGCCGCGCGAACCGTCCACGGCGGCGGCTGCGCAACGCTCGGCGTCGTCGAGCCGGTCCCATTCGAAATACGTCTCGGCCAGCGCCAGCCGGCTCCAGCCCAGGTCCACGAGCTGCACCAGGCGGAGCCGGTTGGCGCGGTCGAGGGTCTCCGTGGCACACCGTGCCGCCTGCCGCAGATGCCCGCGGGCGGCGTGGCAGGCGGCGAGATGGCTGGCGGCGCTGATCGCGGCGCGTTCCATGTCGCGCCGTCGCGCCAGCGTCAGTGCGTCGCACAGGTCGCGTTCCGCCGCCGGCAGCTCCCCGCGTTGCAGCTCCGCGGCGCCGCGCGAGAGCAGCGCGAGCGGATGCAGCATTGCCGCGGTGCCGGCGGCCGGTCCCTCGCCTGATGCCGGCGTCGCCAGCACCTGGGAGGCGAGCGCGCAGCCGCCGTCCAGGTCCGCTTCCAGCCGCGCCGCCGTCAGCTCCAGGGCCGCGAACGGCAGCGATTCTGCGCCTTGGCCGTCTGCGTAGGTCTTCTCGTCGGCGTACGCCAGTCGCAGAAGATGGCGCGTTCCCATGATGTCGCCCGCATCCAGGCGCTCCGCCGCCATCGCGAACCACAGATGCCGGGGAGGCTCGCCGTCTGGGGCCGGGATCGTTGTGACGGGCTGATCGAGGCACCGGCCGCCGACCACTATCTCGGCCCAATGACGCTCCGCGACGTGGATCGCCGACTTCCCGTCGCCGGCTGCCAGTAGATGCCTGAGCACGTCGGCCGGCGGTCCCTGAGCCGCGTGCCAGTCCGCGGCGCGGCGGTGCGCCTGCGCCGTCCGGTTCCGGTCGTGGCGGCCGAGTTCGCGATACAGCGTTCGGCCGAGCATCGGATGCAGGCGGTACGTGTCCTCGGTTGCGGCGCACCGGGTGATGAACGCGCCGCCATGCTCGAGGCCGGCGAGCAGGGCGGCGCCGTCGACCCGGCCGGTCATCGCGTTGACGAAGTCCGCCGTCAGCCGCTCCGCGACGGAAATCTCCGCCAGCGCCCAGCGCTCGCCGGGCTCCAGGCCGCCCAGCACCTCGGCCGCGAGATAGTCCGCGACAGAATCGATCGCGGCCGATCCGGCGAGGATCTGCGCCGGGTCCGCATGGTGTTGCAGCGCCACAGCGGTCAGCCGCAGACCGGCCGGCCAGCCCTCGGTCTGCGCGTGCAGCTCGGCGATCGCCAACCACGGCAGAATCAGCTCATGCCCGGCGAGGAGGTCGGCCGTCTCGTCGACGGTGAAGGCCAGCTCCGCCTGGGAGATCTCGGCGAGCCGGCCCTCCACACGCCATCGGTGCAGCGGGAGGTTCGGGCTCCCCCGGCACGCCAGGATCAGCCGGGTCGCGGTGCCGCTGCTCCGTGCGGCTTGGGCGAGTCCGGCGAGTTCGCCGGGTTCGGCCGTGTCGTTGCAGTCGTCGACCAGGATCGTGGGCGCGGCGGATGACCTCTGCAATGCCTCGATCAGGCGCTGCGGACCCGTCGCTGCGGTCACGTCGGCGAACGGCGCATCCACGCCGGTGGTGGCGACCGCCGACAGAACCCGGTGCCAGAACCCGTCCCGATCACCGCCGGCGACCCACGCCGCCCGGTCGGGCCGGCCGGCGGCCCAGGACTCCAGCAGCGCGGACTTGCCCCAGCCGGCCGGCGACGACACTACGGTGACGAGTGCTCGCGGGTCGTCCAGACGAGCGAGCAACCGCGGCCGTGGGACGTGGTGCGGCGGCTGATGCCGTGGAGCGGCAGGCCGGGGAGCCGGCACGGATCCCGTGGATCTCATGCGGGTCCCCGCACGCGCCGTGGTTGTTCTTTCTGCACGCCATCAATCCGACCAACCCGGCCCCGGCCTGTCGATTGGCAGGACTACCCATTCATCGTCCGGTCCGCAGTCCGCGGCGATATGGTGCTCAGGGTCAGAGGCGGATCCGATCCGCGGGCGGCAGGCGAACAGCGGGAAGCGCCGGGTCGTCGCATCGGACGACGCTCGGCGCTCGACTCCCGGAATCGTTGGCTACCTGCCGGCGAACCAGGGGGTCAACGGGCGCGCCGCACCGGGACGGGGCGAGCAGGTCGGGCGACGACCGTCGGGCGACTGCCCCGCACGAGCCTGTTCAGCGCCGCGCCGGCGCGGCCACCAGCTGTCCGAACTCTCTCGGCAGCTGAGCGATCGCGTCCGTGAACTCCTGGTGCCCGACCGTCTCGTGCAGAGCCGAGAGCACTGCAGCCACGCCCCGCTCGGCGGTCGGGCGGTCCACTCCGGCGCGTTCGGCGACCCGGCGCATGAACTCGTCATAGGAAAACGCCTCGGCCGGCTCGGTCGGCTTGATCAGGTAGGGCCGGAGCTCGTCCGGTACGTGTTCGGCCAGATCCATTCCCTCGCCGCCGCTGATCCGGGCCGCGAGGGTGAGCAGGGTGCCCTCGGTGAGCAGCCTCGCAGTGTCCTCGGGTACCCCGGTCCGCTCGGCCACCTTGTCGATGAATGCCAGTTCCGCCATCACGGTCATCTCCCTCGTCGCATCACGTTGTGCATCACGGTCGACGCTATGGAGCCCCGAGATGAAGTCGGCTCACCCGACGCAGGTGAAATCCGACCACGAGGCGCCGCCGAGGATCGCCGCACGTGGTACGCGCGATTCCGCTCGACACCCTCGGTACCGAGGCACTTCGTGGTGGCACCACCCTTCGAAGGCCGCCTCACCGCCAGCCGGAGCCGCCCCTTCAACGAATCGAGTCACACCGTCTCCCGAGCGCGACGACGGCGGAGCTCGAAGAGTTTGCGCGGCTGCGGCGTGAGAACGCGGAGCTGAAGCCACCCACCGCGGGGCCGTCCAGGCGCGGCGCCGGCGAGGTCAGTCGCCGGCGCCGCGGATCACCCGGCTGATGGTGCGTCAGTCAGTCACCGCACCGGTGGCTACCGGGCCGGTGAGCACCGTGGTGAAGTCAGACGACATCACGGTCGCCTGGAGTTGAACCTTCTCCTCCGATTCGACCTGCTCGTCCTTGATCGTCGGCAGGGTCAGTTCGACGCTCGCCGTGTCGGGTGGGATGTGGAGGAAGAACCGCATATCGAGGCTGGAGAGCGCACGAGACGGCGACGCGTCCTGGCCGGTCAGGTCGCGCAGCCAGGTGGGATCAACATCGGTGGTGGACAACTCGGCACCGGTGGTGGGTGCCTGTACCGACAGACCGACGTAGATGGCGCGGTCGGGGATCGTGTCGGGGGTGATCTGCCAACGCAGGTGCGAGCCCTCGGCGACCCGGGCCGCAGCCGGTGTCACGGTGACGTTGGGCATCGGGTCGTCGTCACGGATCAGGAGATCACCGTCGTAGTCGCCGATGACCGCGCCGTGGAGGGTCTTGATGTTCAGCAGGTACCGGCGGTCCATGCCGTAGCGGTTGTTGCCGGTCACCGTGATCGGTACCTCGATGCCACGGGTGTTCGGTGTGATGTCCGCCAGCGTCGTGGTGGTCCTGTAGTCCGGGTCGGTCAGGAACAATCGCACCGTCCCGGTGCCACGGCCGGACACCTGAACCGGCACGTGGACCGTTCGGGTCCCGGAGCCGCCCTCATCGACGCTCAAGTCGCCCACGTCGACCCGGGGCAGACTGACCGGCGGGGCGGCGGGAGTGCCGGCGCGCCAGCCCCACGCGTCGATCAGAAAGGCCTGGCCGGTCGGGGTACGCGGGATGAGCTCCAGCGTGGCGATGTGGTCCAGGTCGAGGCCCGCAGCGTGGGCCGCGGTCAGCGGCACCCGGACCTCCTGGCCCCACAGGGCAGTCATGAACGCGGAACTGGGCAGACCGTCCACGCTGACCGTGCCGAGGCGGGCGCGGTGCCCGGCGGTGTCGGTGACCGCCACGTCCATGCTGGTGCCGATAGAATTTTCCGGCACGATGAGACGCATCGCCAGGGACGTGGAGCCCTTGATCGAGGTCGCGGTCGCCGGTTGCACCGTGACGGCCTGTCCGGCGGTCGACCAGTTCATCATGACCGAGTACCGGTCGGGGTCCGTACCGGGGGCGAACGATGCGAAGTGCGGCGAAAGGCTGACGTAGCGTCCGCGATTCTGGCATGCCGCCGTCAGGTCCATGGTCACGTGAGCACAGAGCCGGGCGCCGGTGACCCTCGTCGACGACGCCGGAAGCAGGAGCGGTTCACGAGCCGCGCCCACGGCGTGACTGAGGACCCGGGCCGGATCGGCCGACGGGGCACGTACCGCGCTGCCGTCCAGCAACGGGCGCACGCCGTCGTCGCCGGCGATGAAGAGCCTGGCCGCCGCGGCGAGGTAGGTCGCGCCGACGTTCTGCTGCTGCGTGGCGGTCAGCCGGCCAGCACCCAGGCCGGGTGTGCAGACGCCGCGATCCGGGCTGACGAAGTCGTCGAAGGCCGGTGCGGTGGCCTGACCCGGAGTCCACTCGGTGTTGAAGAAGTTGTGGTTGGCTCCCACGACGTACAGCGCGGCGTGCAGTGCGGCACCGCGGCTGACGCCGCGCGTGCCGTCGACGTACATCTGCCCCTGCAGATCGGCTACGTCACCGTCGCAGCCCGGCAGGATCGTCACCGACGGTACGTCCGGGACCGGGTTGTGCCCGCGGTTCGTCGGGCCCACCAGCACCATGCCGCGGATCGTCCAGCCCACCTCGCCGCGGTAGCCGTCCTGCGCTGCCGGCGGCACGGTGAGGCTGTCCATGGCCGCCCGGTTGACGCCCTCGCCACCGCGTGAGTGCCCCACCAGCAGGACCTTCGACATGTCGGCGGGTGGGGCCGCCCGTACCGCCTCCGGGGCCGCAGAGCGTTGCGCGCCGGCCCACTGCGCCCAGTGGGCCAGGTGCAGGCGTACCAGCGACGAACGCGCCTGGGCGCCGCCGTCGGCGAGCAGGTCCTGGGCGTTGATGCCGTTGGCGGAGATCGACACGGTGATGTAGCCCTGCGATGCCAGCAGCTGCTGCGCTTGCAGATAGCCGCGGTGACTCGGGACGGGATCGGTCGTGGGCGGGCACGGCCAGTCCCCGCTGATGCGTTGCGGGTCGGCCCCGGCGAAGCAGGTGAAGTGCCGGCCGTGCAGGAACAGTGCCAGCGGTCGCGCCACCGGCGTGTCGGCTGGTGCGACCACGACAGCCTGCATTTCCACCGGCCGGGCAAGGCCGGGCAGCGGCACCGGGTCGAGTGCGTACTCACCGGTGATGGTCCGATACGGGCCGGGCACGCCGGGGTCGATCGCAGCGGCGGGGGCCGCCGTGGCCGCCCGCAGAGCCGCTGAGGCAGGTGCCGGCGAATGCCCCGCGACGCCGGGGGCGTCGATGCGACGTCCCGCGGCGCGGACCTCGAGCTTGGACAGCTCCGCGGCTTCCAGCGGGGGCATGTCGAGGTGGAAAGTGCGTAGGTCCGTGGTCTGCCTGGGCTGACCGAGCAGCCGGTCGCCGGCGTAGAACTCGACGGTGGCGTCGCCCATCGGCACCATCGCCGGCGCCCGCCAGGTCAAGGTGGGCTGCTCGCGGCTTCCCGTGATCGTCCAATGCTGCGGCAACCGGTCGGCCGGCTGCGCTGCGGCAGCGCCCGGCCCGGCCGGCGGTGGCGCCGCGTGGACCGGCCCTGCGAAGCCGAGAAGCAAACCCACGGTGAGCGTCGTTACCACTATTTTCTTGCGCGTCTTCATCGCGCCCCTCCCTCGTTGAGGGCACCCTTTTCGGAAAAATCTGCGCGGTTTTCCGAGCAGTCGGGTGTCCACATCCGGGAAGACCTTAGCGAGGTATCGACGAAACGCTATAGGAGAGTGGGATTGCCCACGTCGGCGCCACTGAGCGACTCTGCCCATGATGTCGAAGTAGTGAATTTTCAGTTTCCAATAGCGCTTCGACCGGCGGGCGTGAAGCACGACACAAAAGGCGCCCAAGGACCGCCTCTGACCTGCTCAGACGCTGCACGATTGCGACTGGACGGCCGCGCAACAAACCGGTTCCACTTGACAGTGGAGCGTGCCGGGACGAAAGATGATCCTCGTGCGAGAGCGCTCTCTCGAACCGACATTCCGTCCTTCCGACTCTCCCTGCGACACTGCAGAATTCTCACCTGTGCAGCTCGCGGACAATTATTGACATGCCGGTTTCCTGCATTCTTCAGGGAACAGGCCCGAAGCCAGGTCTGGCCATTTCTTCCCGAACGGGAGAATGCTGCGGTAGACCAGGCGGGTCATCCTCGGCGAGCATGACGAAGCTCTGGTGACTACCCCGCTGGCAGGAGCCGGAAGTGGCGGCCGGACGGGCAGCCCGCGCGTGGCAGGCCGCGATGGGCGCCGCAGCGGATCTGTGCGGCGGCCCGGCCGGGAGCGGCGGATGATCCCGGCGGCCGTTCGTCACGGGCGGACGGACACGGCGTGGCGGCACATGTCACCCGGGTCGAAGCTGGCCTTGACCCGCTGCAGCCGCGCGCAGTTGTCCTTGTGACGGAGTCGCTCGGAAGGTACGTTCACGATCAGCCCGGGTCCAACCTTTCTCGGCTGGCGTTCTGGTCATCGGTGGTGGCGACGGGGCGTATGCCGACGGAGGCCCGTCTGCCTGGCCGGGTCGCGGCCACCTCGGTGACCGACATCCGGTGGGGAGAGGCGCGCTCGCTGACGGTCACCTGCCGCACCGGTACCACCGCGAGCCGCCGCCCACTCCTTTGCCGGGTGACCCGCAGCCCCGCACTGACGAAGGACCCGGCAACGAGCCCGGTTCGTGGACCTGATTCCGGAACAAACCTGATCGTGAACTGGATGGATGCTCTGAGATCTTGCACGCGCTCACCCTGGCTCGTCGTCTCGCTCCCCTTCCGAGCATGTGGAACGGCTGCGCGGATCTCGGTAGGCCTTGATGCAACAGCATGGCAATAGCTAGTAACCTGCATCAGGTGGAGGACCGAGATGGGCGCGTACCCGATGCCGGACATGCCGTACGGCTACGGCGCGCTGGAGCCGGCGATGTCGGGTGAGATCCTGGAGCGGCGGGAGAAGGCGCTGGCGTTCAACCTGTCCGGGCACGTCCCTGCACGATCTTGTGGAACAACCTGTCCCCGGACGGCGGCGACCGTCCCGGCGGCGAGCTCGCTGCGGCGATCGCCGAGCACTTCGGCTCCTTCGACGCGTTCGCCGCGCAGCTGTCGACGGCGACCAAGGGCGTGCGGGGGTCCGGCTGGGGCGCCTGACTATCTGCCGTACAAGAACGTGCGCGCCGACTACGTGGACCGGCCGTGGAACCGGGTGAACTGGGCCGACGTCATCAAACGGTCCGACGCCGCCCGGGCGGCCGGCCCGGCGTGCGATGACTGGCCATCCGGACGCCGCTGCGCTGTTCGACCGTGCCCGGCAGGCCGCCGCGTCATCGCGGCCAAGCCCCGCGGCGATCTCGCCGGCGCCGAGGCCCTGCTCGCCGGGTTCCCCGACGACCCGGCCCGGGTCCGCGGCTTCTGCCTGCTCGCCGAGCCGGCCCTGTCGCTGGTACGGGCCCGGATCGGACAGAGCATGGACGAGCTGGTACGCGAGCTGAGCCTGCACATGGCGGCTACCGCCATGCAACCGCCACCCGGCGCTCCCGCAGCCTGATCCCGCCGGTCGCTCATCCGGCGACTGCCAGCGATCCCGTATGGCCGACCGGTCCCCCGGTCACCGATCTGCGGGTGGCCTGCTGGTCAGCCACCCCCGAACAGAGATGAGCACGACACCATGCAACCTGGCGGTAGCCGCAGCACGCAGGAGCCGACGGTCAGCGACGTAGCCAGCCTTGTCGCGTCGTGGGTGCACGGCTGGGCTGTCTCCCGAGCCGTGCCGAGCCCGACGAGCCTGCCCGGCGGATGGCGCATCCAGGTCGGGCTACCGGGCCACCGCGTCCGCTACGTCCTGGCCGCCTACGACGACGCGACGGTGACCGAACTGGGCCGTCGGCACACCGAACCAGGCACCTGGATCAAGGCCGCGACGAACCCGAGCGACCTGCACCGGGTACTGCCTGCCCGCTGGGCGATGAGCGACACCGGCTACCTGATGACCGTTCCCTTCACCGGCGGCGACCCGGTGGTGCCGGCGCCGTACAGCACCCAACTCGAAGTCGAAGGCGACGTCATCGTCGCATCGGTCCTGGACACTGCCGGCCGGACCGCAGCCCGCGGCAGGCTCGCCCCGGCAGGCCGGGTCGGTGTCATCGACCAGGTCGAGACCGCACCCACGCACCGCCGTCGCGGGCTGGCAAGCGCGGTCATGCGCACCCTCGCTCACCACGCCGTCCGACGCGGCATGCACCGTGGCGTCCTGGTCGCCACCGACGACGGCCGCGAGCTGTACCGCACCTTGGGCTGGACCGTCCGCAGCCCCATCGCCGCGGCGCACATACCCGAAGCCCCCACTCCTCTCGCCTGATCAAGCCGGGCGCTCCCGCAGCACCCTCTACCAGGCCGCGCCCCACCCTGATCGATGTAGTGGTGCAGTGTCTGCGCGTTCACGCTCTCGACCGCGTTGGTGGAGCACACGATGGTGCGGATCTCGACGTCGAAAAGCGAGGAACGGTACGTACTCGGCCCAGGCGCTCTCCC
Source organism: Actinoplanes teichomyceticus ATCC 31121 (assembly GCF_003711105.1). Classification (NCBI taxonomy): domain Bacteria; kingdom Bacillati; phylum Actinomycetota; class Actinomycetes; order Micromonosporales; family Micromonosporaceae; genus Actinoplanes; species Actinoplanes teichomyceticus. Next base: position 3,721,169 of record NZ_CP023865.1, on the reverse strand, counting down.
CGAGCCGCACCATCGCCGGGTGCCATCGCGAAGATCACCGAGGACCGGGACGAGCTGCTCGCCTTCTACGGCTTCCCGGCGGAGCACCGGGTACATGTGCGGACCACCAACCCCATCGAGTCCACATCCTCCACGGTCGAGCTGCGCACCAAGGTCACCCGCGCGGCCGGCAGCCCGGCCGCCGCCCTCGCCCTGGTGTTCACATTGGTTGAGTCCGCCCAGGAACGCCGGCGCGCGATCACCGGCGCCCACCTCGTCGCCCTGGTCCGCCCCGGGGTCAGATTCGAGAACGGCTTCTTGGTCGAGCGCGACAAGACCGTCGCACCCTGATCACACGTCACCGAACGACACGGATCTACCATTGCTCCCGCCGCTCGCCTACGTGACTGCCAGCTCCTCCGAATCGGGACATTGTCGCCGGCTTGGTATCGGCCACGCTCGCATTCAGCGACTTCAACCGGATCCAGCACTTGGCCGTCACCGACGATGGCCACCTGGTGATTCACCCCGCAATTAGCTAGGTTGCTCTCACCTCGGCCGATTCTCACAGGGGAGTGGCAGCCGTGCGGCAAGAGCACAAGACCTTTCAGGCGATCGAGGTCGGCGACGGCGGCGACGGGCGGTGGGCCGCCTACGCCCGGGGCCTGTGGCAGGAGATGGAGGGCCTGCTCACCGAGGAGGGCCGGACTCCGGAGGGCGCGGATCGTGTTCGGGCGCTGTTCCGTGCGCACATGCCGGAACTGGTCCCGGTTCTGGACCGCCTGGCCGGCCGACTCGACCGGCCCGAGGCGGACGTCTTCCTCACCCACGCGGCACTGCGGCCGTTCTCCCAGGCGTGCACCCAGATCGGCAGGAACGGCACTCTGCTGCGCAACTATGACCTACGGCCCGATCAGTGCGAAGGGACCATCGTCTCCTCCCGCTTCCTGCGCCCCGTGATCGGGATGCAGGACATGCTGTGGGGCTTGCTGGACGGGATGAACGACGCCGGTCTCGCGGTCTCGCTCACCTGGGGCGGACGTTCGGTCTACGGACGCGGCTTCGCCATTCTCATCGTGGTGCGCTACCTGCTGGAGACGTGCGACACCGTCGATGAGGCGGTCGACAGGCTGCGATTTCTACCGGTCGCCGTCCCCCAGAACCTCACCCTTGTCGATTCCACCAAGGCGGTGACGGTGTTCGTGGGGCCGGATATGTCACCGACGGTGGCGCCGGATGCCTGCGCCGCCAATCACCAGCACCTGCCGGTGACCGACGAGCAGGAACGGACCATGCGGACGCAGGAGCGGCTGCACGCCATCCGCGCCGCGGGCGTGGACGTGGCGGCGATGCTGAAGCCGCCGCTATACCAATCCGTCGACGAGCAGGGGTCGAGAACGCTCTACACAGCCCACTACCGGCCCGCCGAGGGCCGTGTGACGTACTACTGGCCCGGTGAGTCCTGGCAACAGTCCTTCGGTGACTTCACACCCGGATCCCGCACCGTGACCTTGGGCCGGACCAGCGGAGAGGCTTTCCGGACCTCTGCTCACCCTGCATGAAGATCCGGCAAGAACGTGATGTCACCCGCCGCCGACAGGCCCTCCCTCGGCCCGCCCCGCCACGGCCACACGACGGATGGTCACCAGTGAAGAGATGAGGTGCCTCACGGACCCTCAGCGGCATTGAGGCGATCACTGTCCCGCGTGACGCTGTCGCCCGCGGAGATCGGCATGGCCTCAATATGATCATCGGTGGTCAGCGCTTCGACGCATTCCCGGCTGCCGCCGACGTAGGTGCTGTCGAGATCCACGTCGGTGGCCACGCACCATGCGTGGTCCTCCGGCCACCACAGGCTCGGCGACTGGAAGTGATCCGGATCGGACGAGGCTGTGGACGCCTCTATCGGCCCGGACAGTAACACCATCTCCCGGATCCCGAGCTGCACTGTCGGGGCCGCCCGGTCGCTCGATCGCAGGTCTGCACCGGTCCACATGGCGAAATAGCACCGCTGCGGGGTCACGGTGTGCGCCCCGAGTATCGCCACCAGCCTGGTCACCTGATTCCGGGTCAGTGAGCCCGGCCAGGGATCAGTGCTCCACAGCGGAGAATTCCCTCCAGCGAGGGAACCGGCGATCGACTCCCACTGCATTGCGGCATGCGGTGTCCGGCCGGTGACCGTACAGACATAGCTCCACGAAAGCTCCTCCTCTTTCGCCTCCTCTCCGTCGACCTTCACCATGCGGATGGCTGGATGAAATACCCGTGCATACGCGGGGAAGTCATATGTCACGAGTGATCCGACGTCATATCGGAACTCGCGGACGGCCGCAGCGATCCACTGCGCCGGAGCACTGTCGTCTGCGGGCACTGCTGTGGTCACGGTGACGCCCCCATCAGCGCGCACGACTTGATCTCAATCGTCGGCGACTTTTTCATCGCCCTGCTCATGATAGTGCTTTTCGGCGGCGCGACGTTCTCCCGGCGGCCGGGTGCTCTTCAACGGCGCGACCGCATCCGTTCTCCGGCCCGCCGCCGACCCGTGGCCGGTGGCCCCTGATGTCGAGGTCCGAAGGCGTCCGCACGGCTGGCCGAAGTCCTCTGCACAGAGCGCCGAGGGTCTTCCGGTAGCGGATCCGGGCGTGAAGCTTGCCGCTGGAGGCCCAGTTGGCGCGACCAGGTTCATCGCGTGAGCCGGTTGACCAGATGCTGCCCGTCGACAATAGTTAGGCCTGTGCCTAAGTATCACGACGAGATCGACGCCGTGCTCCGCGCACTCGCGGATCCGACGCGCAGGGCCGTCGTGGAACGGCTGGCGAAATCCCCGGCCGTCGTGTCCGACCTCGCCGCGCCGTTCTCGATGGCCTTGCCGTCGCTCATGCAGCACCTGCGCGTCCTCGAGGACGCGGGACTGGTCACCTCGCAGAAGCACGGACGCGTCCGCACCGTGAGCCTGCGGCCCGGCGCCTTCGACGTCCTACACCTGTGGCTCGACGAGCAACGAACCCCCGCAGAACGCCAAGCCGACCGGCTCGGCATCCACCTGGCCCGGACCAGACCGAAGGGCACCTGACATGACCCGCGTTCGCATCGACCTGTTCGCCTCGCTGGACGGCTACGCCTCGACGACCGGCGGCACCTCCGACAATCCGATGGGAGAAGACTGGGGACGCCTCACCGCGGCCTACGCCGCGACTCGCACGTTCCACGAGCGTGTCCTCGGCGACACCAGCGGCACCGGCACCACCGGCATCGACGACTCCTACGTCGCCGCGCACTTCGACGGCATCGGCGCCGAGATCATGGGCGCGGCCATGTTCGGCCTGCACGCGTTCCCCGACGACCCCGACTGGAAGGGCTGGTGGGGTGACCGGCCGCCGTTCGGAACGCCGGTCTACGTCCTCACCCACACCGCACCGCGTCCGCCGATCCCGATGCAAGGCGGAACGACGTTCCACTTCCGCAACACCGCGGTCGAGGACGTGCTCGCCGAGGCGACCGAGGCCGCCGGCGGCCTGGACGTACGCGTCGGCGGCGGCGTCAGCACCGCCCGAGCCTTCCTGCGCGCCGGCCTGGTAGACCACCTGCACGTCATGATCGCCCCTATCCTGCTCGGCCGGGGCACCCGGCTGTGGGACGACCTGCGCGGGCTCGACCTCACCCACAAGGTGACAACGGAAGTGGCCGAGAGCGGCACGATCCACGTCACCTTCACGCGATAGGACCCACCGATGACGATCGAACGCCGCCTCGCCCGCGCCGGGTTCACTCTGACCCGCGACTACCCCATTCCCCTCCAGCGCGTCTGGGACGCGTTCGCCGAGGAGCAGCAGAAGCGGGCCTGGTGGGGCGCCGGTGACGCCATCGAGCCCGGCGAATGGGCGTTCGACTTCCGCGTCGGCGGACGCGACGTCGCCGAGGGCAAGTTCCACGACGGTCCGCTCTCCCGCTACGAGGCCACATACACCGACATCGTCGAACACGTCCGCATCGTCACGACGTACGACATGTGGCTCGACGGGATCCACATGTCGACCTCGGTGGCGTCGCTCGAGTTCGAGCCGATCGACGAGGGCACCCGGTTCACGCACGTCGAGCATGGCGTCTTCTTCGACCAGTTCTGGGCCGACGGGCCGAACCGCGAGAAGGGCAGCCGGGGCCTGCTCGATGCCCTGGGCAGCTACCTCGCGTGACGCACCTTCACCAGCGGCCCGTTCACGGCTTTCCGCTCGGTCGCTTCGAGGTAACCCCGACACCACGGTTTGCGCGAGCGGACCGGCGCCGGCGAGAAGAGGTCCGCCCTTGCCCGGGAGTTCGGCATCAGCCGCGAGACGGTCTACAGCTCCCTGCGCCCTGCGGCGGTCGCTGGCTGACCGGAGCCCCGCACCCGGTCGAGCTGGGGCAAGGCGGTGGCCGAGCTGCCAGGAGCGGCGGGCGAGGCGGGAGCGTCGATGAGTAGCGAGCGGACGAGGGGCAGCCGGTACGGTGGCTGAACCCGCCCTACGGCAGACCGGCCGCCAGCTCCGCCACGGTGTGCGCACGGATGTCGGGCAGGGGCGCGACGGCGAAGCGGGCGGCGACGGCGCGTACATGACCTTCGGCGGTTCGCGCGAGTCCGTCATAGATGGCGACGAACAGCTTCCGGGCCGGTCCGCGCGGCCAGTCCGGCGGGAGCAGGGGGCCGGGCAGCTGCGGGTCGAGGATGGGTAGACGCCGGTACGTGTCCATGACGTCGGTGCGGACGCGAACCGCCTCCGCGCCGGCGACCTCCCCGGCCTCCATCCGCAGCAGCGTCGGGCTCCAGCGCCGGACGAACGCTTCATATTCCGCGGCGATCGCCGCGGTGTCCCAGGCGTCGATCGGAGATCGCCCGTCCGCGGCCGGGAGGTCGACATGCCGGGCACGGAACACCGTCATGGCGCCGGGGGCGAAGGGCGCCAGTTGTGCCCGGACCTTGTCGGTGAGATCACGCGGCGAAACCCACAGGCCGTCGTACAGCGGCGCGAAGCCCATCCACCGTAGCTGCGCGCGCAGCCCCCGCCGTTGCGCGCCGCGGGCCTGTGGCAGCGAGAAGGCGACCAGCGTCCAATGTTCGTCCCACGGCGGGTCGCCGTCGACGGGCGAGACGATGGCGCTTCCACCGACGGCGAGAAACGTGGCCGCGGCCGCGGTCAGCCGGTAGGAGCTCTGCCTCCCGTGCCGGCGGTTCTCAAGCACCCCGCGGCGGGCCAGCCGGCTGACGGCGGCCCGGGCCGCGGTGCTGCTCACGCCGCTCTCCGAGAGCAGGGCGACGACCGCGGCCGACGGCACCCAGGCTCTGGTGCGCAGGGTGTAGTCCGCCAGCAACGTCACCGTCAGTTCCTGGGACGAGGTCCCGGCCTGCCGGCGCGGTAGCCGCACCGAGCCCGCGGCGTCGTCCGGAAAGATCTCCTCGATGTCGTACGGGCTCGTCACGGGGCGGCGCTCCGGCAGGATCTTGGTGGCATTGACTCCCGACTGTAGACGCCGATGGGGACGCACCACGCGCGTAATCGATTTCCTTCGATTGACAGTTTTGTGACCGCCGAGGAAGCTAAGTGCCATTCGACGCCTGTGGCGCCGGGTCACGCGAAACGGCCAGGGCACAGCGGTGTGCGCCGGCGAGCGCCGCCCGCGCCTCTTCCCCGAGGAGTCACCAGCATGAGGATCAGACGGAAGTTGCTGCTGGCCGTGGCCGGCGCGCTGGTCATGGCCGGGTTGGCGGTCCCGGCGGCACGGCCGGCGTTCGCGGCCTCGTTGACCGAGGTCACCGCGTTCGGCAGCAATCCCGGCGGCATGCGGATGCACCTCTACGTGCCGGACGTCCGCCCGGCCAGTCCGCCGATCGTGGTGGCCATGCACGGCTGCGGCGGCTCCGGTCCCGGCTTCCACTCCAGCAGCGAGTTCGCCTCGCTCGCCGACCGGTACGGGTTCCTCGTGATCTACCCGTCCGCGATGCAGGAGGCCGGTTTCGGCAGGTGCTTCGACACCTGGTCGACGGCCGCGAAGACACGCGACGGCGGCAGCGACCCGGTGTCCATCGCGTCGATGGTCTCCTACGCCGCGCGGCAGTACGGCGGCGACCTGAACCGGGTGTACGCCACCGGCAGCTCGTCCGGCGGCATGATGACCCAGCACATGCTCGCGCTCTACCCCGACCTGTTCAAGGCCGGAGCGTCCTTCATGGGCGTACCGTTCGACTGCTTCGCCGGCGCCGCCGACTACCCGCCCGGCACGAGCCGGTGCACCGGCGGTTCGATGAACCGCACGCCGCAGCAGTGGGGCGACGCGGTGCGCCGGGTCAACCCCGGCCACGCCGGCCCACGCCCGCGGGTGCAGCTCTGGCACGGCACCGCCGACACGCTGGTGCCGTACCAGCTGCTCCAGGAGTCCATCGAGCAGTGGACCAACGTGTTCGGACTCGGCCAGACGCCCACCTCCAGCGACACCCCGCAGGCCGGCTGGAACCGCCGCCGCTACGCCGACGCCGCGGGCACCGTCCAGGTCGAGGCGTACAGCGTCCAGGGCGCCGGGCACACCCTGCCCTCCAGCGGCATGGCCGCCGCGGCCATCGCCTTCTTCGGGCTCACCACCGCGCCGTCGACCCCGCCGTCGTCGCCTCCGGTCACCGGGGCGTGCCGGGTCACCGACACCGTCAACGCCTGGAACAACGGCCTCACCTCGACGATCACGATCACCAACAGCGGCGCCGGGAGCATCAACGGCTGGTCCCTGGTCTTCACCCTGCCGGCTGGGCAGACCATCACGTCCGGGTGGGGCGCCACCTACTCCCCGCAGTCCGGACAGGTGACGGCACGCAACGTCGACTACACCGCGGTCATCGCCCCCAACAGCTCGATCTCCATCGGCTTCCAGGCAACCCATGTCGGCAACACCGCGAAGCCCACGTCGTTCACGTTCAACGGCACGGCCTGCGCGGTGGGTTAGCAGCGGCGGCGCTCACCCGCGATCGGCCGGACCGGACGACGGTTCCCGGGCGCACACCCCGGTGCGCGCCCGGGAGCGCCCCGGGTGCAGGCGCACGAGAAATACGGCTGGGCGGTGACGTGCCGGCCCGCATCGTCATTGCGCGGCTACCTCGCGTACTGATCCAGAGGTGACCGCCGGAGGATGTCACGGCGGCCGGACAGCAGGCGTGGGCAGACCCCGGGGGCCGGCGCCAACGATCGACCTCCCCTACCGGCATCGAGGAGACCGACCATGACAGAACGAGAGACGCGGACTCTACGGGTCCTGACCGGGACCTTCGCCGCGGCGCTGCTGGCCGCGGCGGGCATGATGATCTTGCCCGACGGCTCGGCGTCGGCCGAGGTGAACAGCTCGGCGGCAGCGACCGCAGGATGCGGGAAGACCCCGACCCTGCGCGACGGGACCTACACGATCCAGAGCGGCGGCCAGGCCCGCACCTACATCCTGCGGCTGCCGAGCACCTACACCAACACCCAGGCCCATCGGCTGGTCGTGGGACTGCACTGGCTCAACGGCAGCGCCAACGATGTGGTCGGCAACGGCTTCTACGGTCTGCAGCAACGATCCGGCAACAGCGCCATCTTCATCGCGCCTCAGGGCCTCGATGCGGGCTGGGCCAACACCGGCGGCCGCGACGTCACCCTGATCGACGACATCCTCCGGGTGGTCGAGAACGATTTGTGCGTCGACACCTCCCGACGATTCGCGCTGGGCTTCAGCTACGGCGGCGCGATGAGCTACGCCCTGGCGTGCGCCCGGCCGACCGTGTTCCGGGCGGTCGCACCGATCGCCGGCGCGAACCTCAGCGGCTGCTCCCCGGCGTCCCAGCCGGTGGCCTACTTCGGCATCCACGGGATCCGTGACAGCGTCCTGAACGTCTCGATGGGTCGCTCGATCCGGGACACCTTCGTGCGCCTCAACGGCTGCACGGCCCACAATCCACCGGAGCCGGCGTCGGGCAGCGGAACCCACATCACCACCGCCTACCCGGGATGCCGGGCGGGATATCCCGTCCAGTGGGCCGCCTTCGACGGCGACCACGTGCCGCTTCCGGTCGACCGCAACGCGTCGTCGTCGTGGGTCTCCGGCGAGGTGTGGCAGTTCTTCAGCCAGTTCGGCGGCGGTACCACGCCCTCGGACCCGGCGTCCCCCTCGCCGTCCTCCCCTTCAGCGTCCGCGTCCAGCGGCCCGGCACCCGGTGGCGCCGCGTGCCGTGTCACCAGCACGGTCAACGCCTGGAACAACGGCCTGACCGCCGACATCACGGTCACCAACACCGGCAGCTCGCCCCTCACCGGCTGGACGCTCGCCTTCACCCTGCCCAGCGGCCAGACCATCACCAACGGCTGGAACGCCACCTATGCGCCCACGTCGGGACGGGTCACGGCGACGAACGTCGGCTACAACGCCAGCCTGCCGCCGGGCGGGTCGGTCAGCCTGGGCTTCCAGGCCACACACACGGGCAACGCCGGAGCGCCGAGCACGTACGGGCTGAACGGCTCCCCCTGTACCAGCGGCTGACGAAGCCGGTCGCCGCCGGCCCGAACGAAGCCGATCACGGCCGGCGCGGGTCGTCCGGCGGCGGGACGGCGGCCGGAGTCCCCGCCAGGCGGAAGCCACCGGCGGGGACCGGCCAGGTCCGGCTCGTCGGCGTGGCGCATCACGGACGAAGGGCTGCGGCCTTTCCCCTGAACACCCGGTCCGCATCAATTGCGGCCACGGTTAGGCTCGCTGACGTGATCATGAATGTTGTGGCACTGGCGTTGGCCGCGTTCCTCATCGGCGGCGGCGTATGGGCGCTGGTGACCGACACGCCTATCGTGATGAAAGGCTCCAGGTCGGATTGGCGTACGCAGCGGGAGGCGATCTCGTTCTGCCTCACGTTCGGCGGCGCCGTGTTGACCGGGGCGCTGGTGGACATCGCTCGCACGGCGGGGTGGATCGACCGCGGGACCGCCCTGTGGCTCCTCGGTCTGCCGGTGACGCTGTTGCTCGTCGCGTTGATCGCGTTCCGCCCGCGCCGGCGCCTTGTGACGCAGTAAGCGGAGCTACTGACGGCAGATGAGGATGGCGGGCGTGTTGGTGTCCGCCCGGCGGTCGGACCGCTCAGCGCAGTCCAGCGAACAGATCGTCCTCGGGTAGCGGCGCGCCGGTGGTGTCCCGCACGCGCAGGAACGTCTCGACCCCCATCAGGTCGGTGAAGCGCTCCTTGCCCATGCGCAGGAACTCGATGTTCTCGCTCTGGCTGGCGTGCGCCGCGAGTGCGTCGTACTTCTGGGCGCCGAACGCCCGGGTGTCCACCCAGGTGGTGATCTCCGCATCCGGCAAGCCGATCTGCGGGGGTGGGGCGTCCTCGGTCATCTCGGCCTCCGCCCAGTCGACCCCCAGCTCGCGCAGCGCCTCGCCGAGCGCGGCCATCCCCGAGTGCGGCGCGGTCGTCCAGTACACCTTGGCCGGCACGCCGGTCAGCGCGACCGCGGCCATGGTGACGCGGTGCGCCTGGATGTGGTCGGGATGGCCGTAGAAGCCGTTCTCGTCGTAGGTGACGACGACGTCGGGCTGGTACCGCCGGATGAGGACGGCGAGCCGGTCTGCCGCCGCGGCGACCGGCACGCTCCAGAACGAGCCGGGCGCGTCGTTGCTCGGCCACCCCATCATCCCGGAGTCGGCGTAGCCGAGCAGTTCGAGGTGCGTGACCTTGAGCGCGGCGCAGCTCACCTCGAGCTCCTCGCGACGCATCGCGGCCACCGCCACCGGATCGTGCCCCGGCGCACCCGGCTTGACCCCGCCCGGCCCGTCCCCGCAACGCCCGTCGGTGCACGTCACGAGCACTGTCGTGATCCCCTCCGCGGCACAGCGGGCGAGGACCCCGCCGGTGCTCGAAGCTTCGTCGTCGGGATGGGCGTGCACCGCCATCAAGGTCAGGGATCGATCAACCATGCCGACACCCTACGGCTTCCGGCTCCGGGCCGGACTCGCTCGCCGCCCCGGTCGCTACCCGAGCTGTCACGGCCACAACGCGGGCGGCCCGATCCCGCGTCGTTCCAGGCGGATGACAGCATCCGCACATCGGCAGATCCGTGCATTGGTCTAACAAGCCCGTGCCCTGGTGAGCGCCGGGCCGGCTACGATGCGATCGCGGACCGCGATCGTCGGCCTGATGCCCGCGCGCCCCGAGCATCCCGCCGCCGTCGTGCGGTGCGGGTGGCGGCCGCCGCCCAGGTCGCCGGCCACCTCGTCGGCGTCGCCCGCCTGGGTGTGGACGCAACGTGCGGTTCTGCGCGCCGCGTCCGCACCGTTCGCGGCGGCCGGGCTCGTGCACGTCACCGCCCCTGCCCGAGGTCCACCACGGGCTGCTGACGGCCTCGGCGCCGGCAGCGCCACCGCTGCCAGCCGTAAGGCGTACCGGTTCTACACCGGCCGCTTCCCTCAACCCTCCGCACACCTACCGTTATATCTTCGGACCCGATACATTGCCGGGGTGGAGACACCGGTACGCGAGCCCACCTTCCTCATCCTCACCGCCCTGGCGGCCGAGCCTCTGCACGGCTACGCGCTGATCACCGAGGTGGCCCGGCTTTCCGGCGGCCGCGTCTCGCTGCGCCCCGGCACGCTCTACGGCGCCCTCGACCGATTGCTCGACGCCGGCCTGGTCACCGTCGAGCGGGAGGAGGTGGTGGACAGCCGGCTGCGCCGCTACTACCGGCTCACCGAGCACGGTGGTGATCTGCTCGCCGACGAGACCGAGCGGATGCGCCGCAACGTCGAGGCCGCGACCGCGCGACTGAACGCCCGTACCCGTCGGGGCACACCCCGGCTCAGCGGAGGGCCCGCATGAGCGACCTGGAACGCCGCTATCTGCGATTGGTCCGGATCTTCTATCCGGCCGGCTACCGCAACGAGCGCGGCACCGAGATCGTCGGTACGTACCTCGCCCTCTCCTCGCCGGACCAGCGGTGGCCTTCGGCCGCCGATGTGACCGACCTGGCCGGCGGCGGGTTACGCCAGCGGCTACGCGAGGTCGGCGCGACCGGTATCGGCCCGGGACTGCGGCTGGCCGCGCCGCTGGCGCTGTTGACCGCCACGGCTCTCGCCGGCGGCTGGACCGTGTTGGAGCTCAACCCGTGGACGACGCCGTGGTTCGGCTTCGAGCAGCACGGCATGTCCGCCTCACTCGGCGTCGGCGTGTGGGCGGCCTGGCTGCTCGCTGCGGTGGTGCACGTGGTGGCACCCGGCCGGTGGACGCGCCTGGCGATCGGTTCCGCCCTCGTCCTCACCCTTGCCGTCGGACCGCTTGCCGCCGTCGTCGGCCGGTCCCGGCCTCCGCTGTTCGTACTGCTCGCCCAGGCCAGCCTCGGATTGGTGGCGCTCGGCGTTCCGGCCCGGCTGCCCGTGTGGCTACGACTGCTGCCCCTCGCCGGCGCCGCCGCAGCGCTCCCCGTGGCGGCGACCTTCGCCCATGACAGCGGCGAAGCCTTGTCCGTGTCCTACGGCTGGCCCGCCGGGCAGGTCCTTCCCGGCGCCGGGACGGCGCTTCTGCTGGTGACGTTGCTCGCCGGCATGGGGCCGGCAGCGCGCAACGACCTCCGTGGCGCTTGGGCACTGCTGGTGCTGCTCTACCCGATCGGCATGCTGTGGCTGCATCCGCTGGCCGAGGAACTCGCCGTCGGCCTGTACGGCGGCGGACCGAACGCGGACTGGACGACGCTGGCCACAGCGGCGATCGCCGTCTCGGCGGCTGCCCCGGTGATCGTCGTGCCGGCTGCGCTGATCGCCCGGCGACGGGTCGTCCGAGCTTACGGCCGCGCCGAACGTGACGCGGTGTGCGGCTCGCTCACCCGCGACAGCACGAAGCGATAGCAGCAGCAGGACGAAGCGATAGCGGCAACAGGACGAAGCGACAGCGGCAACAGGACGGAGCGACAGCGGCAACAGGACGAAGCGACAGCGGCCCGCTACGACCACCGGCCGGCCCGGCCGGCGAGCCGGCCATCCTGACGACCGACCCCGGCGGCCGCCGATGGGGCCGACGCGTGAGCGCCCCTACACGCGTACATCGGTACCGCGCCGCGGCGCCGACGAGCTGTGGCAGCGGCAGGGGTGCGCAGCCGGTCGCGCCGCACCTGCGAGCGTGACCAGCACCGACCGCGCAGCGGCCGCGGCGTCGATCGCGTCGGTCTTACCGCGACGGCTGGGGTCTGCCGATTCGGCCGCACCACTTCCACCACCGAGATGCCCTCGTCGAGCAGGTATCGAGACAGCCCGGCGCCGTAGCTGCCGGCGCCCTCGACGCGGTCTCGGGGCCGACGGCGTGCTGGGCGCGCGCCGGTACCGTACCGACAAGCCATCTAATCCGGCAAATCAGGAATATTTTCCCGCTGACGGGGAAGACGCTCCGCGCCGGTTCCGGCGGGACGAGGGGCGAGTGCTTCATGGCGAATCGAGATCTGGTGGCGATCGGAGGCTCGCTCGGCGCTCTGGAGGCCGCCACCACCCTGCTCGCGGGCCTGCCCCCGGACCTGCGCACCGCGCTGCTGGTGACGATCACCGCGGCCGGGGAGCGGGACGCCGCGCAGTTCGACCGCGCCGGGCCGCTGCCGGCCGCGGTGGCGGTCGACGGCCAGGCGCTGCGGCCGGGACGGGTCTACCTCGCCGGGCCGGATCCCGAGGGCGCTACCCGGGCCGCGGCGCGACCGCCGCGCGAAGGCGGTGGCCGCGGCGTGTACCCCGGATATCGGTCGTGTCCATGATCGTGGTTGACGACGCACTGCTGCGCGATCCGGTGCGGCTCGCGGCGGTGGACACTGCTCGCCGGGCGCTGGCCCTGCTGCCGGTCGCGCTGAACGCGGTGGCAGCGCTCGCGGCGCGGCTGACCGAGGCGCCGATGGGAATGGTCACCCTGATCGGCGACGAGGAGGAGTACTTCGTCGGTGTGCACCACCCGCCGCCGGCGTTGAACGAGCAGGGGCATGCGCCGATGGCGTACTCCGTGTGCAAGTACGTGGTCAGCGCGGGCCGCCCGGTCGACTCCGGGGACATGTTCCGGGAGCCGGGCCTGCGGGAGCATCTGCTGGCCACGCAGTACGGCGTACGGGCGTTCCTGGGCGTGCCGTTGCGCGACGGCGCCGGCCAGCCGGTGGGGTCGCTCACGGTGCTCGACACCGAGGCCCGGCAGTGGTCCGACGAGCAGGCCGCCCTGCTGGCGGAGATCGCCGGGTTGCTGCGGCCTGGTGCGCTTCCCGGGCCGGTGCCCGCCGGCGGGATGGACAGCGCGTCCCTGCTGGACAGCACGCAGGAGGCGTTCCTCGCGGTGGACCGCGACGGTGTGGTGGTGAGCTGGAACCGCGCCGCCGAGGAGATGCTCGGCTACACCGCCGACGAGGTGTGCGGCCGGCACCTGGACGAGAGCGTGCTGCCCGACTACGACGGACGTCCGATCGGCGTGGCCCTGACCCGGCTGTTCTCCACCTCGCCGCGCCGCGAGGTGTCCCGGCGGGTGAGTGTCCGGCACCGCAACGGCCGGCGGCTGACGGCCCAGGCGTCGCTGTCGGTGGTCGGCTCCGCCGACGGGCCGAGGGCGTGCGTGTTCCTCACCGACCTGACCGGGCAGGCCGCCGCCGAGGAGGCCGCCGACCGCAACGGCAGCTTCCTGGCGGCCCTGCTGGAAAGCCTGACCGTCGGGGTGATCGCCTGCGACAACGAGGGCCGGCTGGTGGTGGTCAACCGCGTGCTGCGGGAGGCGCAGGGGCTGCCGCCGGTCGGCGAGGTGCCGATCGACTGGCCGCGGATGGTGACCGGCTCCCTGCTGCACCCCGACGGGACGCCGATAAGCTGGGAACGAACGCCGCTGATGCGCGCCCTGCACGGCGAGACCGTGCCGGCGACCGATGTGGTGGTGGAGCGGCCCGGGCACCGGCCGCGGACGTTCTCGACCATCGCTCAACCGATCACCGGCTCCGGTGGCCGCATGCTGGGCGCCGTGGCGGTCGGCCGGGAGATCACCGCGCTGCGCCGGGTGGAACGGTTCCGCACCTGCCATCTCGCCGTGGCCGAGGCCATCGCGGCGGCGAACGAGCCGCCGGCGGCGGCGCCCGGTGTCCTGCGGGCGGTGGCCATCACGCTGGGCTGGCCGTACGCGGAGCTGTGGGTGATCGACCAGACCGGCGAGCACCTGGACTCCGTCGGCCGCTGGAGTGCGCCGGGCTCCGAGGAACTTGCGGACTACATCCCGGTGAAAGGTGTCGGCGTCACCGGCCGGGTCTGGGCCACCGGCCAGCCGCTGTGGGTGGCCAACCTCGCCGACGCCGACTGGCTGTACGCCCCGGACAGCCGCGCCCGCACCGAACTCAGCGTGCGGCTGGGCATCCGCACCGTGCTGTCCGTGCCGGTGCGTAACGGCAACACCATGCTCGGCGTGCTCAGCTGTTACTCCACCGTCGTCGAACCGCACCAGGACGTCCTCACGGTGCTGCTGGACGGCGTCGCCGCACAGTTCGGGGTCTTCGTCGCGATGTGCCGGGCCACGGAGCTGTCCCGCCAGCTGGAGCGCGCACGGGACGACTTTCTCGCGCTGATCGGCCACGAGATGCGTACGCCACTGACCTCGATCGCGGCCAACGCCACCCTCCTGGGCGAGGAGGCGGCCGGCCTGGACGAGGACAGCCGGCAGATGGTGCGGTCCATCGAGCGCAACACCGCGGCCCTGCGAGGCATCGTCGAGACCCTGCTGGATCTCGCCGGGCTGGAGGCCGGTCACATCGGCCTCACCGTCCGGGACGTCGACCTGGCCGCTCTCGTCACCGACGCGGCGAACGCCGCCGGACCGACCGCCGCCGGCAACGGCGTGCGGCTGAGCACCGACCTGCCGGAGCGGCTCGGCATGACCGGCGATCCGGCACGGCTGCGGGAGGTCGTCGACGACCTGCTCTCGAACGCGATCAAATACAGCCGGGACGGCGGCGACGTGCGGGTACACCTACGGTCCCACGGCACGACCGCGGAACTGCGCGTCACGGATACCGGCATCGGCGTGCCCGGCGACGAGATCGATCAGCTCTTCGCCCGCTTCTACCGGGCCAGTAACGTCCGCCATCAAGGCGTTCCCGGCAGCGGACTCGGACTGACCCGGGCGCGCACCATCGTCGAGATGCACGGCGGGGCCATCACCATCACCGGCCACGAGCCGACCGGCACCACCGCGGTCGTCCGGCTACCGCTGCGCAACGAGCAGGCTTGACGCTGAACCTGAGGGCGGTCCCGGCCGCCGGGCCCGGTGTCGACGTCGGCCACCGCCGTTCGGTGATCGCGGCGATGGTCAGCGGTCAGCATCGTCGCCGAAGTCCCGCCGGGGAGCGGATCCGCGGCCCGGGCCAGGCATTCAGGTCGCTGAGTTGCGGTCCGGTTCGCTCACGTGCAACACCGTGAACAGTGTGGCGTCCGGCGGCACCGTCCCGTCGTCGAGTCCGGCGACGGTCGTGACCTCGACGGCCTGCCAGGTCGCCGGGTCGATCCCGCCGGCAGCCAGGTGGGTTCGCGGATGCCGGGCGCGGTCACGGACCCGTGCGCCGAGGGCGTCCGCCACGGTACGCAGATCGGCGTCCTGGTCGATGGCCCACGTGCGCACCATCGCGTGGGTGACCTCGGCCCGGCCGCATCCGCCCACCCCGAACGCGGCCGGCACCCAGGTCCGGACGCGCGGGCGGCCGAAGTCGCGGACGATGCCGTCGAAGCCCTGACCACCCCAGAGGAAATCGGCCGCGGCGCCGCTGTCGGCCCACAGGTAGAACGGCGCGTACTGGTTGACCGGCGATCCGTCGACACCCGCCGTACGGATGCAGTATGCCTTGCACAGCAGACCCCGGCGATCGTCGAGCGCGCCGCCTCTCGTGCGTACCCGGGTCCGGATGATCTCCATGTCGTAGTCGGCGGGCAGCGTGATGGGGTACTGCATCAGCAGCTGTGGTTCGCTCATCGCCGCCCCCGGCCAGAACGGGTCGTCGCACGGTGCGGGGCCGCAGCGCGGGTCACGGGCGTGCTCCCCGGCGGGGCCGGCCGCGGCCCGGGGCCCGGGCCGGTGGAACGCGGGCCGTCCGGAAGATCGGCCGGCGCGGTGTCGATCCGCCTCATACGGTGTCCTTCCTCCTCAGGTGGTCGAGCATGGCGACGGCGCCACGGACGGCGCGGTCGAACGGCGCGGGATCCCCGGCCGCGCGGGCCAGCACGTAACCGCCCTGCACGACGGCGAGCACGGTGTCGGCGAGCTCGGCGGGGTCCACCGCGGAGTCGAATTCGCCGTCGCGCACCCCGGCCCGGACGACCGCGTCGACGTGTGCCCGCAGACTGTCGAACGTGGTGGCGACCAGCCGCCGCAGGACCGCGGACTCCAGCACGTCGGCGTCGCCGGTCATCCGGCCCACCGGGCACCCGCGCAGAACCTCGCGCTGGCGCAGCAGGTAGCCGGCCAGGCGCTCGAACGCGGAGCCCTCGCCGGTCAGAGCCGCCTCGGCCCGGGCGAGCAACTGTTGCGCGGTGGCCGCCATCGCCGCCGCGGCCAGGTCTTCCTTGCCCCGGAAGTGGTGGTACATGCTGCCCTGCCCGGCACCGGCGCGGTCCAGGATGGCGCGCGGGCTCGTCGCGGCGTAGCCGCGTTCCCAGAGAAGCTCCTGAGTGCTCTCGATCAGATGGTCACGGGTGGAACCGGCTCCAGTCACCCGTACATACTAGTAGGTACAGAACAGCGACGCACCCCCGGTCCCCGGCGATCCACGGTCACGGGTGTCGGCGGCGGCCGAAGAACGATTCCGCGTCCGCGGGGATCCGCCACCCACCGGGTCCGCCCGACCGGGGCGGACCCCGCGCGGGGCCAGGCGCGTCCGATCCGGGCGGCTTCGCGGTGACCGGGGTGGGCGTAACCGCGCGCGGCACGAGCGTCCGATCCGGACGGCTTCGCGGTGACCGAGGCGGGTGGAACCGCGCGCGCGGGCGCCGTACCCCGTAGGCTGACTCCGTGCTGCTCACGGTCGTCGCCGACTACGGGGTCGGGGATCTCGCCTTCGCCGAGGTGCGCCAGCGCCTCGCCCTGCTGCTGCCCGAGGCCGAGGTCACGGCCATCCCGGTGCCGCCGTTCGACACGGTCAGCGCCGGCTTCTGCCTCGCCCAGCTCGCCTTCGGCGACGGCCCGCCGGACCGGGTGCTCTACGCCAACGTGGCGCCCCGGCAGGACGAGGACCGGCCACGGCAGGACAACGCCGGCGAGCGGCTGGTCGCGGCCCGGCTGCCCTCGGGTGTGCTGGTGGTCGGCGTGGCCGCCGGGGCGAGCATGTCGTTCCTGGCCGACGAGGAGGTGCCGCTGCACGCCGTCGAGGTCGCCGACGCCGGCTCGCAGTTCCGGTCCCGCGACGTGTTCCCCGACGCGCTGGCCGCCCTGGTGCGCGGCGACACCGGCCTGCTCGGCGAGCCGGTGACCGTCGATCCGGCGCCGGTTCGCGCGGTGGCGTACTCGGACGGCTACGGCAACCTCAAGACGAGCTGGTACGACGCGCCCGCCGCGCCGGGCACGTCGGCCCGGGTCCGGATCGGCGCCGTGGTGCACGAGGTGGTCATCAGCGACGGCGTGTTCGCGGTGCCGGCCGGCGCGATCGCGTTCGCGCCCGGCAGTTCCGGCTGGCCGCGCGGGGACGGCGGCGGGGCCCGGGTCAGCCACGAGATCTTCGCGCGCGGCCGCAACGCCGCCGAGCTGTTCGGCAACCCCGTTTCCGGTACGCCGGTGGAGGTGCTCGTCTGACCCCGGGCGACAGCGCCACCGCTCGCCGGCCGGGCGGTGGCACCACCTCACCGCTCGCCGGCCGGGGGCACGGGGCGGCGCCACGCCATCGCTCTGTGGCATCGTGTGGCCATGCCCGACCAGCCGTTCGCCGACACCCCGCCACCGCCCTACGTCGCGGTGATCTTCACGTCGATCCGCGCGGACGGCGACCACGGGTACGCCGCGATGGCCGCGTCGATGGAGCGGCTCGCCCGGGAGCAGCCCGGTTTCCTCGGCATCGAGTCGGCTCGTGACGGTGTCGGGATCACCGTGTCGTACTGGGCCGACCAGCAGGCGGCCCGCGGCTGGAAGCAGGTCGCGGCCCATCTGGTGGCGCAGCGCCGCGGCCGCGCCACGTGGTACCGGGATTATCGCGTCCGGGTGGCCACGGTCGAGCGGGACTACGCCATGGACTCGTCACCGATCGACGCCGGCTGATCCGGCCGGCTGCTGCCCGCCCTCGTCGTCCCGGTGCACGATCCGTCCGGCGATCGCGGTGACGTCGCCGGCCACTCCGGCGGTGCGCAGCGCGTCGGCCAGGCGGTCGATGGCCGCGGCCGGGTCCGGCGGCGTGTCGTAGAGCATCGGGGTGAGCAACAGCAGGGCCCGGGCCCGTGACAGCGGGTCGGGCTGGTGGTCGGCAGCCGCGACGATCTCGGCCCAGGAGAGGCTCCCCCCGCCGTCGGAGGACGCGATCACCTGGTAGTCGCGGCCGGCGCCGGGTGAGCTCAGATAGTCGACGCCGAGGTCGCCGTCGAAGTTGCGGTAGACGACGGCCAGCCGGCCACGGTCGCCGAGATCGACCGGGAAGACCGGCCAGGTCCGCAGGTCGGTGAGCCGGTCGTAGGTGGCGCGGATGTCGGCGAGCCGGTCGCCGAACAGCTCGGCCAGCTCCTCGTCCAGGTCGAGGCCGACCAGGTCCAGGTGGGCGGCCCAGAAGCCGGGCAGGTCGAGCAGCGCCGATCCGTCCACGGCGAGGCCCGGCCCGTCCGATTCGTCGGGGCCACGGTCGTCGTAGCCCGGAAGGAGAGTCACGGCGCTCTTTCTATCCGACGCCTCCGCAGCCTTCACAGCGACCCCGGTCAGGCCGGCGCCTGCCCGGCACCGGCTTCCCGGCCGGGAGTGGCGCCCACAGCGACCCCGTCAGGCCGGCGCCTGCCCGGCACCGGCGGGCCGGGCCGTGGCGGCGCGCCCGGCACCGGCATCCCCGCCCGTGGCGGCACGCCCGGCACCGGCATCCCCGCCCGTGGCGGCGCGCCCGGCACCGGCATCCCCGCCCGTGGCGGCACGCCCGGCACCGGCATCCCCGCCCGTGGCGGCGCGCCCGGCACCGGCATCCCCGCCCGTGGCGGCACGCCCGGCACCGGCATCCCCGCCCGTGGCGGCACGCCCGGTGCGAAGGCCGCTGACCAGGCAGAGACTCACGCCGAGGGCCAGCCAGGACAGCAGCACCGTGACGGCGTGGCCGCTGCCGGCACCGTCGAAGAAGGCGGTGCAGCGCAGCAGCTGCCCGCCGGCGCCGGGCGGGAGCAGCTGCCCGAGCGCGCCGCCCCAGCCGGGCAGCATCTCGGGGGCGGTGGCGGAGCCGGCGAACGGGTTGCCGACCAGCATCATCAGCGCCGCACCGAGCCCGAACCCGGGGTAGCCGAGCAGCGCCTCCAGGCCGAGCAGAGTCGTCGAGATGGCGGCGACGGTCAGCGCGACGGCGCCGGCGTTGGCCAGGTAGGCCCCGCCGATCGAGCCGAACCAGAACTGCAGGATCGCCGCCATGGCCAGGCCGCCGGTGACCGAGAAGGCGAGCGCGCCGGCGACCCGACGGCCGGCGCCGCGCAGCAGGCCGGTGAGCAGGACCGCGGTGATCAGAGCGCCCATGACCAGGGGCAGGGCGGCGGCGCCGAGGCCCGCGCCGCGCGGGTCGTCGGCGGGCAGGGCGACGATGTCGCGTACGGCGACGGCGGGGCCCGGCGTCGCCGACCGGGCCTGCCCGAGCGCGGTGGCGACCCCCTGCAGCGTCTGCGCGATCGTGGCGCTGGCGGCCGAGGCGGTGAGCACCTGCGGGACGGCGCCACTCACGTCGACGGCGCCGTAGACCTCCCGGTCACGGATGAGCCGCTCGGCGGCCGCGGTGTCGGCGACCGGGGTGATGTCGAAGCCGCCCGGCAGCCGCTGCTGCAGGGCGGCGGTGACCGGGCCGGTCGCGGTGGCCGGCCCGGCGACGGCGATCGGCACGTCGTGCACCGACGAGCGCACCGAGGGCCAGGCAAATGCGGTCAGCAGCACGCTGACGATCACGGTGAGCAGGGCGACCACACCGGCCACCTTCGGCCAGGGCGACGGCGCCGGTGCGATGGGCCGGGTCTGCGTGGACATGACGACTCCCCTGAAAACGAACGATTGCTCGTTTTAGTGTGGAACCGCAGCCGGGACCCTGTCAAGAACGATCGTTCGCTTTAGTTAGGGGGTACCGGGATACACCTTCCACTGAATACATCCAACGATGTACTGTCGTGTCATGGAGACGGTGACGCACGGCCAGGTGCTGGCCCGATTCGGACATGCGCTGTCCGACCCCACCCGGGCCCGGCTGCTGCTGGCGCTGCGCGAGGCGCCGGGTTACCCGGCCGAGCTGGCCGACCTGCTCGGGGTGACCCGGCAGAACCTGTCCAACCACCTGGCCTGCCTGCGCGGCTGTGGCCTGGTCGTCGCCGTCCCGCAGGGTCGCCGCACCCGGTACGAGCTGGCCGACCCGCGCATCCGGCACGCCCTCGGCGACCTGCTCGGGCTGGTCCTGGCGGTCGACCCGGCCGCGTGCGCGGACGCCGCCGAGGACTGCTGCCGATGAGCCTGCCGCTGATCCCGTCCGCCCAGGCCGGTGCGGACGGCCGGGACGGTCCGGACCGCCGGGACGGTCCGGACGGCCGGGACGGTCCAGACGGCCGGGACGGTCCGGACCGCCGGGACTTACGGGACTCGCCGGACCGGCGGGACCGGCGGGACGGGCCACGCCGGGACCCGCTCGCCCGCCGGATCCGGCTGCTGGTCGCGGCCACCATCACGTACAACGTGGTGGAGGCCGTGGTGGCGATCGCCGCCGGCACGGCCGCGGACTCGACCGCGCTGATCGGATTCGGCCTGGACTCGGTCATCGAGGTGTCCTCGGCCGCCGCGGTGGCCTGGCAGTTCGCCGGTCGTGACCCGCAGGCGCGGGAGAGGACCGCGCTGCGGATCATCGCGGTCTCGTTCTTCGCGCTGGCCGGCTACGTCGCCGCCGAGTCGCTGCGCGCGCTGCTCAGCGGGGCCGACGCCGGGCACTCCACCGCCGGGATCCTCCTCGCCGCGGTGTCCCTGCTGGTCATGCCGGGCCTCTCGGCGGCTCAGCGCCGTGCCGGCCGCGAGTTGCGCTCGCGCACCGCGGTCGCCGACTCCCGGCAGACACTGCTGTGCACCTACCTGTCGGCGGTGCTGCTGGCCGGGCTGACGGTCGACAGCCTGTTCGGCTGGAGCTGGGCCGACCCGGTCGCCGCCCTCGTCATCGCCGCGGTCGCGGTCAAGGAGGGGCGTGAGACGTGGCGTGGGGATGCCTGCTGCGCGCCCCGGCCGCCGGCTGCCGGCGGCGATGACGGGTGCTGCGCCGGCGAACGGTGATTCAGTAATTCAGGACCGCCCTGTCGACGATCAAGCTGAGGGAACGCCATGTCCAGCAATCACCGGCACGACCACGAGCACGTCGCCGCCGCACACCGCGGGCACGCAGCGCACGACGGGCACCCAGCGCACGACGGGCACGCAGCGCACGGCGGGCACGCAACGCACGGCGGGCACGCAGCGCACGGCGGGCACGCAGCGCACGGCGGGCACGCCGGACACGACCACGGGGTGCGGGCCGATGCCGACCGGCGCTGGCTGACCGCGGCCCTCGCCCTGATCACCGTGTTCATGGCCGGCGAGGTCGTCGTCGGTGTCGTCGCCCGCTCCCTCGCGCTGCTCTCCGACGCCGCGCACATGCTCACCGACGCGGCCGCGATCGTCCTCGCCCTGATCGCCATGCGGCTGGCCGCCCGGCCGCCGAAGGGCGGTTACACGTACGGCCTGAAACGCGCCGAGATCCTCTCCGCGCAGGCCAACGGGCTGACCCTGCTGCTGCTCGGCGGCTGGCTCGGCTACGAGGCGGTCCAGCGGTTGCTGGCGCCGCCGCAGGTCGCCGGCGGACTGGTGCTCGCCACCGCCGCCGTCGGGGTGGTGGTCAACGTCGCGGCCGCCTGGTGCATGTCGCGCGCCAACCGCACCAGCCTCAACGTCGAGGGCGCCTACCAGCACATCCTCAACGACCTGTTCGCGTTCGCCGCCACCCTGGTCGCCGGTGTCGTCATGGTGTTCACCGGCTTCGCCCGGGCCGACGCGATCGCCTCGCTGATCGTGGTCGCGCTGATGGCCACCGCCGGGGTGCGGCTGCTGCGCGACTCCGGCCGGGTCCTGCTGGAGGCCGCGCCGCACGGTGTCGACGTCGACGCGATCGGCGCCGAACTCGCCGCCGTCCCGGCGGTCGCCGAGATCCACGATCTGCACCTGTGGCAGATCACCTCCGGTCAGGCCGCCCTGTCCGCGCACGTCATCGTCGCCGACCACGCCGACTGTCACACCATCCGCGGGCTGCTGGAGCGGCTGCTGCACGACCGGCACGACATCCGGCACACCACCCTGCAGGTCGATCACGCTGACGAGGTCGTCGGAGCGGCCGGCGACGAGCCGCACTGCGACGAGTCGCACGGCCCGATCCACCGCGGCGCCGCACCGGCCGGGCGGCGGGTCCACCCGCACTGAGCCCGGGTGGCCGGGCGGGCAGCGGCCACGGCGTCGGATCCAGCGGCGAGCGCCGGCCCGAGGCCGCCGGCCGGAGCGCGGTGCGCGGGCGGCCCGGCCGTCCACCGGCGTACCCCGGTGCGGCGCGCCCTGCGAGGATGGGCCGCGACCCCGCCGGCCGGCACCGCAGGAGGACCCCGACCATGCCCTTGCTCGCCCGTCTCGCCGCCCACACCGGCGGGCCGCAGGAGAAGACCGGCACCGACGCGCTCGGACTGGTTCTGGAGGATCCGGACGCCGCCCGGGCGTTCACCGCCGCCCTGCGGACCGGCTTCCCGGAACTGCCGGAGGAGATCCGCTTCGTCACCCAGCGCGGCAGCGAGGGGACCCGCCCCGACGTGCTGGGACTGCACCACGACCGGGAGGTGCTGGTCGTCGAGGGCAAGTTCTGGGCCGGCCTGACCGAGGCGCAGGCCGACGGCGGCTATCTTCGCCGGCTGGAGCGGGAACACCGGCTGCGGGACCCGGGGCACCGGTGCCCCGGCGTGCTGCTGTGGGTGTGCCCGCCCCGGCGCGCCACTCAGCTGTGGCGGGAGGTGCTGCGGCTCAGCGGCGCGCAGGAGATGCCCGCCGCCGACGCCGTGACGTGGCGGTTCGCGCGTACCGGCGCCGGTCAGGGCGTGGCGCTGGTGTCCTGGCCGGCGCTGTGCGCGACCCTCGAACCCGCGGGCGGCCGGGAACTGGCCGAGGACGTCCGGCAGCTGAAGCATTTCGTCGACGCCGTCGACCGGAACGCGTTCGTCCCCTGGACCGTCGAGCAGATCACCGACCAGGAGACGCCGCGGCGGCAGCACGAGCTGTACCGGCTCACCGCCGACGTCCGTGAGCGCGCGCAGCGCCGGGGCGTCCTGGACCGGGCCGGGAAGAACGCGCCG
The DNA here is from genome assembly GCF_003711105.1 of Actinoplanes teichomyceticus ATCC 31121. NCBI lineage: Bacteria > Bacillati > Actinomycetota > Actinomycetes > Micromonosporales > Micromonosporaceae > Actinoplanes > Actinoplanes teichomyceticus. The sequence goes on along the minus strand of NZ_CP023865.1, from coordinate 3,697,643 downwards.
TCGCGTGCCGGCTCGGCCGTCGGCTGCGTCGTTCACCTCGGCGGGCACTGGACGGCCTTCCAGGTCAGCCCCGCGCTGCAGGCCGAGTACGGGGTCAGCCCGTGGTGGCTGCGCTGGTGGCGGGGCGCCGGGGTGGCCCGGGAGGCGCTGCGCCGGCACGGCCTCGTCGAGCTCAGGGACGGGTGCGCCGTGCCGGTGCCGCTGCGTGCCGGCGCGACCCGCGATCAGGTGATCGAGGAGACGGTCGAGTGGTTCGCCGGGCTGGCCCCGCTGCTGCGGGCGGCCCGCGCCGAGCGGGCGCGGCGGGGCGCCGCGGTGGCCGACGACGAGGACGCGGAGACCGACCGGGCCGGAGACTGATCCGCACCGGCCACCACGTCCGGGCCTGTCCGGACGTGGTGGCCGGTCCGGCGGCGACTCACCGCGCGGCCGGCCGAAGTAGACGATGTCGCGCCGCGGAACCGGCCGCCCGCCGTCGCGGCCGGCCGGCGACACGCGGTGACGCGACCCGCACGGTAGGATCGCGCCCTGCGCGGGACGACCACCAGAACGGATGTCGGCGAAGATGGACGGGACCCGGCGGGTGGAGCACACCCGTCAGCGCATCATCGAGACGGCCGAGCGGCTGTTCGCCGAGCACGGTGTCTTCGCCACCTCCAACCGGCAGATCAGCGAGGCCGCCGACCAGGGCAACACCGCCGCGGTGCACTACCACTTCGGTACGAAGGCCGGCCTGGTGCGGGCCATCGTGCGCCGGCACTCGGAGGCCATGGACGCCCGGCGCGCCGGGCTGATCGCGCGGTGCGCCGGCAGCACCGACCTGCGCGACTGGGTGGCCTGCGTGGTGCTGCCGTTCACCGAGCATCTGACGTCGCTGGGCACGCCGAGCTGGTACGCCCGCTTCGCCGCCCAGGTGATCACCGAGCCGGCGCTGCGCGAGCTGGCCGCCGCCGAGATCGGCGAGGAGTCGCTGCTGGGCACGGTGACCGCGGCGCTGCACCGGTGCCTGCCCGACCTGCCGGCCGCGGTGCGCTCCGAGCGCGACGACATGGTCCGTACGCTGATCGTGCATTTCTGCGCGCAGCGCGAGCGGACCGCCGCGCCGGACTGGGCCGCCACCGCGAGCGGCCTGATCGACGCGATCGAGGGCGTGTACCGGGCTCCGGTCAGCCCGGTCTGATCGGGACCGGGCGGCGCGGGCCGGGGCGGTTCACGGCGCCACGCCCAGCGCGACGGCCTGCCGCCACGGGCGGATGGCCTTGGGCGGCAGGCCGACGGCCAGGGCGCCGACCAGCCGGCCGGCGCGGTGATAGGCGGCCAGGAAGTGCCGCTGCTCCACCGATCCCTCGACGATCGACACGGTGTCGTGACCACGCAGGTAGCCGTAGGCGTGGATCTTCAAGTCGTACTGGTCGGACCAGAAGTAGGGCACCGGGGCGAACGGTTTGCGCGCCTGCGGGTGCAGCAGGTTGCGGGCGGCGGCCATGCCCTGCTCGGCGGCGTTCGTCCGGTGCTCGATGCGCATCGCCACCCCGAACAGCGGGTTGTGCCAGCGGGCGACGTCACCGGCGGCGTAGACGTCCGGAGCGGCGGCGCAGTGCTGGTCGCAGACCACCCCGTCGTCGAGCGTGAGGCCGCTGCCGGCCAGCCACTCGGTGTTGGGCTGCGATCCGATGGCGACCAGCACCACGTCGGCGCCGGCCGGCGCCTCGTCGGCGAGGGAGCCGACCGCGACCCCGGTGCGCAGGTCGACGCCGTGCTCGCGGTGCACCTCGGACAGCATCCGACCGATCGGCTCGCCGACCGCGTGCGCGAGCGGCACCGGCGCCGGCTCCAGGAGCACCACGTCGCAGCCGAGGCCCCGGGCGACCGCGGCGCACTCCGCGCCGAGGAACCCGGCGCCGACGACCGCCAGCCGGGTGCCGGGACGCAGGTGGCGGCGCAGGGCGAGGGCGTCGCCGACGGTACGCAGCACGTGCCCGCCGTCCCCGGGCAGCCGCCGCGGCCGCACCCCGGTGGCGATGATCAGCCCGTCGTAGGGCAGGTCGGCGCCGTCGGCCAGCCGCACCGCGCGTGCCGCGGTGTCCAGCGCGACCGCCCGCGTGCCGAGCCGCAGGTCCAGGCGCAGGCCGGCGAGCTGCTCGCGGGTGCGCAGGGCGAGCCGGTCGGCGTCCCACGCACCGGCGAGGACCTGCTTGGACAGCGGTGGCCGGTCGTACGGCGGATCGACCTCCTCGCCGACCACCGTGATCGTGCCGTCGAACCCCTCGCGGCGCAGCGTCTCGGCGGCGGTGAGGCCGGCGGCGGAGGCGCCGGCCACGACGATCCGGTTCACGACTCGACCAGGCGGATGGCGGCGGCCGGGCAGGCCGCGGCCGCCGTGCGCACCGCGCCGTGCCGCTCCCGGCCGGGCGCATCGTCCAGGACGACCGCGACGCCGTCGTCGTCGCGCTGGTCGAAGACGTCCGGAGCGGCCAGGACACACTGCCCGGTCGCGGCGCACCTGGACTCGTCGAGCTCCACTGTCAGCACATCGTCCTCCCTGGGTGACCGGCGCCGGCTGGTCCCGCTGACCGGATGCGCGGCCGCGCCGCCGGGCAGCACCCGGATCCCGCCGCGCGCGCTCGGGCGTCCCGCACGATCCCATGCAAGCAGAGCGCGCTGACCGCCTCCGGACACGAGCCTGACAGCACCCTAGCGTGATCCAGCTCACCGCCGCCTCCGGTGAGCCCCGGGGCGGTGGGACACCGGCGCACGGCTCGCCGGGTTCCGCGGGAAGACATTTCGTGGCGCTAGAGTGCGCTGGGCCACATTCACACTCAATCAGTTGCTTTAAATAAGGCCCTTGGGTTGGCTCTGACCACACCGGACGATCGCCGTGAAAGGGCTGCGCATGTCCCCCCACTCCCCGCACCGCTACCGGCCCGACGAACTGGCGGCACTGCGCGCTCGCTACCAGCGGGAACGGGACCGCCGCATCCGGCCCGAGGGCACCGGTCAGTACCGGCGGGCCGCGGGCGAGTTCGGCTACTACGCGACCGACCCGTACACCGAGCGCACCGAGCGGGAACCGGTGCACGACCGGGTCGAGGCGCTGGTCATCGGCGGCGGGTTCGGCGGTCTGCTGACCGGGGCCCGGCTGCGGCAGGCCGGGGTACGCGACATCCGGATGCTCGACGAGGCCGGCGACTTCGGCGGCACCTGGTACTGGAACCGCTACCCCGGCATCCACTGCGACATCGAGTCGACCGTCTACATGCCGCTGCTGGAAGAGGTCGGCTACGTCCCGCAGTGGCGCTACGCCCCGGGCGAGGAGATCCGCCGGCACGCCATGGCGATCGCCAAGCAGTTCGACCTCTACGCCGACGCGCTGTTCCACACCCGGGCCACCGAGCTGCGCTGGAACGACGACACGGCCGAGTGGACCGTGACCACCGACCGCGGCGACCGGTTCCGCGCCCGCTACGTGATGGTCTCCTCCGGCACCCTGACCCAGCCGAAACTGCCCGGCATCCCGGGCATCGAGACGTTCCGCGGCCACACCTTCCACACCAGCCGCTGGGACTACGGCTACACCGGCGGCGACCAGGACGGCGGCCTGCACAAGCTCGCCGGCAAGCGGGTCGGTGTGGTCGGCACCGGCGCCACCGGCATCCAGGTGATCCCGCACGTCGCCCGCGACGCCGAGCACCTGTACGTCTTCCAGCGCACCCCGTCGTCGGTCGACGTCCGCGACAACCGCCCGATCGACCCCGCCTGGGCGGCGACGCTGAAGCCGGGCTGGCAGCGGGAGCGGATGGACAACTTCCTGACCATCGTCACCGGCGGCCACGCCGACCAGGACCTGATCGACGACGGCTGGACCGCCACCGCCCGGCTGCAACGGCAGATGCTCACCGGCACGCTGGACCCGACCATCTCCGCCGAGGAACGCGACCACCTCGACGAGCTCGCCGACTTCCGCAAGATGGACCAGATCCGCGCCCGGGTCGACGAGATCGTCACCGACCCGGCCACCGCCGAGCTGCTCAAGCCCTGGTACCGGTACATGTGCAAACGCCCCACCTTCAGCGACCTCTACCTGCAGACCTTCAACCGGCCGGACGTCACCCTCGTCGACACCGCCGACACCGGCGGGATCACCGCGCTGACCGAGACCGCCGTCGTCGTCGGCCAGCAGCGGTACGAGGTCGACTGCGTCATCTTCGCCACCGGCTTCGAGGTCGGCATCTCCGGCGTCGTCTCCGGCACCCTGCCGGTCCACGGCCGCGACGGCCTGCCGCTGCTCGATCACTGGCGCAACGGGCCCCGCAGCCTGCACGGCTTCTCCAGCCACGGCTTCCCGAACCTGTTCCACCTCGGCGCCCTGCAGAACGCCGCCAGCGTCAACTTCGTGCACGTCCTGCAGGAGCAGGCCACCCACATCGCCGCCGTGATCGCCGAAGCCGCGCGTCGCGGCGCCCGCCGGATCGAGCCGACCGCCGAGGCCGAGCAGCGCTGGGTGGACACCATCCGCGAGACCGCCCCGGACACCTTCACGTTCCAGGCCGACTGCACCCCCGGCTACTACAACGGCGAGGGCCGGCCGCGCCCGGTCAACAACTCCTTCGGACCCGGCCCGGTGGTCTTCCACGAGCTGCTGCGCGACTGGCGGGAGAACGGCGGGATCGACGAGGTGCTGCACGCCGGCTGAGCGCGGGCCTCGGGGACCGGGCGCGCTCAGGACGGGGCCGCGCCGGCGGTGGCGGCCGCGCGCACGGCGCGGAGCAGCTCCGCGGTGCTGAACGGCTTCTTCAGCAGCGGGGCGGCCGCGTGCGTCGGCGGGTCGGTGTCGAGCAGCGGCTCGGCGTACCCGGACATCAGGATCACCCGCACGCCCGGGACCAGGCGGCTGACGTGCTCGGCCAGCTCACCGCCGTGCATCCTGGGCATGATCACGTCGGTGAGCAGCACGTCGATGTCGTCGTGGTGCTCCCGCACCAGCTCCAGCGCGTGCGGGCCGTCGTGGGCGGTCAGGACCCGGTAGCCGTGGCGGGTGAGCACCCGGGCGGTGGAGTCGCGTACCTCCTGCTCGTCGTCGACCAGCAGGATGGTGTGCGGCCCCGCCGCGCCGGTCTCCGCCGCGACCGGCCCGGTGTCCGGTCCGGTCCGGCCGGTCGGGGCCGGCAACGGCTGGTCGGTCGCGGGCAGCAGCACCGTCATGGTGGTCCCGGACCCCGGCTGTGAGGTGACCCCGAGGCACCCGCCGGCCTGCCCGACGATGCCGTAGACGGTGGCCAGGCCCAGCCCGGCGCTGTGGCCCTTGGGCTTGGTGGTGAAGAACGGCTCGAAGGCCCGGGCGGCGACCTCGGGCGCCATCCCGACACCGGTGTCGGCGACCCGGATCCGCACGTAGCGCCGCCCCGGCTCGGGCGGCGGCTGGTAGTCGCTCTCCGCCTCCCCGGCGCGCAGGTTGTCGGCGATGACGTGCACCAGCCCGCCGTCGGGCATCGCGTCGCGGGCGTTGACGGTCAGATTGACCAGGATCTGCTCCAGCTGGCCCGGATCCAGCAGGACCGGCCAGAGGCCGGTCGCCGCGTCGATCCACAGCTCGTGGCGCTCACCGATGGCGGTCAGCAGCAGGGTCCGCAGATTCTCCAGTACGATCGCCGGCGCCAGCACCTCGGGCCGGTTGACGTCGCGGCGGCTGAAGGCCAGCAGCTGCTGGGTGAGAGTCGCGCCGCGCTGGGCCGCGCGCTGGATCGCGGCCAGATCGTCCACGAACGGCTGCCAGCGCTGCGGGTCGCCGCGGGACAGCTCGCTGACCTCGTCGTCCAGCAGGACGGCGTAGTTGGAGATGACCGCGAGCAGGTTGTTGAAGTCGTGCGCGACCCCGCCGGCGAGCTGCCCGAGCGCCTCCAGCCGTTGCGCCCGCAGCATCGCCTGCTCGGTCCGCTCCCGCTCCACCTGCTCGGCGAGCCGCGCCCGCTCCCGCTCGGCCGTGACGCGCTCGGTGATGTCCCGGCTGACCACGAGCAGGATGTTCTCGGCGCCGTTGTTGTACCGGGTGACGTTGTTCTCGGTCGGCACCCGGACACCGTCCGGGCGGATCACGTCGGCGTAGATCACCGTGTGCTGCTGCTGCGACGGCGCCGCGAACACCTTGGCGACCTCCCGGTCGATGCGCTCGCGCGCCTCCGGCGGCAGCAGCACCGCGTACGGGCGGTCCAGCAGCTGCTCGCGGGGACGGCCGAGCAGCCGTTCGGTGCCCTGGTTCAGCAGCACGATCAGGCCGCGCTGGTCGACGCCGGTGATCGCGTCCGGGACCGCCTCCAGCAGGTCGTGGAACCGGGACTCGGCCCGGCGCAGCTCGGACAGGTCCCGCGTCGCCGTGATCAGCAGCGCGCCGTCGGGCTCGACGAGCCAGCTGAGCGTGGTCTCGCCGGGCAGCACGGTGCCGTCGCGGCGCATCATCCGGGTGGCCAGCGTGGTGGTCCGCGCGCGCAGCCCGGCATCGGCGAACAGCTGCTCCCCCAACTCGACCATGTCGGCCCGGGTGTCCTCGGGGAACAGCATCCGCGCCTGTTGCCCGGCCAGTTGTCCCGGGCGGTAGCCGAGCAGCCGCTCGCACGCCTGGTTGGCGAAGACGATCCGCCCGTCGCGGTCCATGCCGACGATGGCGTCCGGCGTGGCCTCCAGCAGCGCCGCCATCCGCGCCTCCGACCGGATCTCCCCGGTCAGCTCGTGCGCGACGCTGACCACGCCCCGCACCGACCCGTCCACCCCCTCGATCGGGGCGAACGACATCCGGACCGGGACCCGGGTGCCGTCCTTGCGCAACCGGACCGTGCGCAACTGGCCGGTCGGGGTCCCGCGCAGCGCCTTCTGGAACACCTGCCAGTCGCGCTCCGCGACGTCCGGCGGGTACATCATCCTCACCGGCCGGTGGTGGACCTCCTCCCGACGGTAGCCGTAGATCCGTTCGGCCGCCGGATTCCAGGCGGTGATCCGGCCCTGGGCGTCGCAGCCGACGATGGCGTCCGCGGTCGACCTCACGACCGATGACAAGAACGCCTCGACATGCTTCATCCCGGCTTGTTCACTGTCCCGCGCGACCACGACGCTCACCATCCGTACTGCAGGTCCTCCCCGGCTCGCGGACCGGCGCCCGGCGGGGCGACCGGCCGGGCGGGCCGGACCTGCGTGGGCTCACCCATTGTCATCCGGCGGGGAACCGCTCAGGCGTGAATACCGCCGTTTCCTCGGTCCCCGGGACGGTGAGAGCCGGCACGCGGCGTCTCCCGCGCGGCGGCGGCCCGCGCCCGGTCCGCACCGCCGAGGGCCGGCAGGCCGATCGGATTGGGGAACGGCAGCACCCGGCCCGCCGCCGCGGCCACCGGTTCCAGCAGCCCGGCCAGGCGTGCGGTGGCGTCCGGCCCGAGCGCCCGCCAAGGCGCGGCGGCCAGCTCGTCGGTGCGCCGTTCGACGCGGTCACGCGCGGCGTGCGCCGGTGCGGTGGCGGCCCCGCCGGCCAGCCAGCCGCGCGCGGTGAGCCGCTCGGCGGCCGCCTCCCACTGCTCGTCGGTCCAGCCCCGCGGTGGTTGCAGCACGTCCCGTGAGCTGTCCAGCGACGCCCGCCAGACCAGCGACTCCACGCCGTCGAGGCCGGCGACCAGCAGCGCCGCCACGTGGCCGTCGCCGCGGTGCTCGCGCAGCACGGTCGCGGCGTGCCAGAGCGTACCCACCGGGTCGTCCGGCCAGGGCAGGCCGGCGTTGGCGGCGGCCAGCGGCCGGCCGGCGAAGTCGGCGCCGGCCGCCTCGGCCGCCCGGCGCAGCGCGGCGGCGGCCTGCGCCAGATGGTCGGCGGGCACCCCGGGCAGCGCCGCGGTCAGCGCGGCGCGGGCGCCGTCGAGCCGCGCGGCCAGCGCGGCGGCCGGCGTCGCGCGGCTCCACACGTCGGGCAGCGCCCGGCGCACCATCGCCGGCGCGAAGCCGAAGAAGGTGGCGCACACCGGGCCGGGCCCGACCGCGCCGAGCGGCGCGGCCCGGCCGGCGAAGTAGCCGCGCCAGAAGCCGCGCAGCCCGGCGGCCTCGAACGCGGCGCGCGCCTGCGGAGCGAAATAGGTGACGGCGTGCAGCGGCTCGACGAGGGTCCACATCCGGCGGGCGACGTCCATCCCTGCATTGGCCACCACGGCGCCCCGGCTCGTCAAGGGCCGGGGCACTGCCCGGGCGTCCGGGACCGGCGGCGCCCGCCCCGCCGCGCCCGGCGCACCCGCGAGGCGCGGCCCGGCGGGGGGCGGCCCGGCGGGGGGCGGCCCGGCGGGGGGCGGCCCGGCGGGGGCAGCCCGGAGCCGCGGCGCGCTAGGAGATCGCGAAGCTCGGGTGCGGCGGCTGGTTGTACGCGGTGTTCTGCCAGGCCACGGCCTCGCGGTACATCCGGTCCTGCATCAGCGAGACGCGCGAGATGCCGGTCGGGTCGGTGGTGGAGTAGATCCGCAGCGCGGTGTTGTTCGTGGTCGGCCAGATGACCTCCTCGCGCCAGTCGCCGAGGATGTCGGCCTGCAGGGACGGGGTGGCCTTGGTGCCGTTGGTCGAGTGCACGCCGCTGGCGGTCAGCAGCCGGGTGTCGGCGCTGAGGCCGTACTTGTCGATGTGCGTGCCGTCGAGCAGCTCGCGCTGCGCGTCGCCGTCCCACCAGATGACGAAGTTGGCGCTGGACGGCTTGCGGCCGATGTTCTGCCCGGCGGTGTTGCGGAGCCCGGACACCGCGGACGACCAGGACTCGGCGCCCGGGCTGCCGGCGTAGATGTCGTCGGAGACGCCGCGGCCGTTGTCGCAGCCGCACGAGGCGTTCGACCAGATGATCTGGCCGGTGCGGGCGTCGGCCATCCAGGCGGCGAGCTTGGTCGCGCTCTCGTCGACCTTGAAGACCTCCAGGCCGGAACGGCCGGGGATGAGGTCACCGACGTGGTACGCGTCGCCGTGGCCCTGGCCGTTGACCCACAGGCCGGCGCCGTTGTCGTCGACGGCCATCGCCCCGTACAGGATCTCGTCGCGGCCGTCGCTGTCGACGTCGGCGACCGACAGCTGGTGGTTGCCCTGCCCGGTCCAGGCGGAGCCGTTGGTGGAGGAGTTGCTGTCGAACGTCCAGCGGCGGCTGAGCGTGCCGTTGCGGTAGTCCCAGGCGACGATGACGCTGCGGGTGTAGTAGCCGCGGGCCATGATGATGCTCGGGTACGACCCGGTCACGTAGGCGGTGCCGGCCAGGAACCGGTCGACCCGGTTGCCGTAGCTGTCGCCCCACGACGAGACGGTGCCGCGCGCCGGGACGTAGTCGGCGGTGGCCAGGGCGCGACCGGTCTGGCCGTTGAAGACGGTCAGGTACTCCGGGCCGGACAGGACGTAACCGGAGGAGTTGCGGTAGTCGGCGGTGGAGCTGCCGATGACCGCGCCGGTGCCGTCGACGGTGCCGTCGGCGGTCTTCATCACCACCTCGGCGCGGCTGTCACCGTCGTAGTCGAAGACCTGGAACTGGGTGTAGTGCGCGCCGGCCCGGATGTTGCGGCCCAGGTTCAGGCGCCACAGCCGGGTGCCGGTGAGCTCGTACGCGTCGATGTAGACGTTGCCGGTGTAGCCGGCCTGGGAGTTGTCCTTGGCGTTCGACGGGTCCCACTTGAGGACGATCTCGTAGGCGCCGTCGCCGTCGAGGTCGCCCACCGAGGCGTCGCTCGCGGAGTACGTGTAGGACACCCCGTCCGGGGTGGTCCCGCCCGGCGGCGCCTGGATCGGCACGTCCTGGTAGGCGGCGGCCAGCGCGGGCGTCGCCGGGGCGGCGGCGAACGTCTCCACCCCGGCGATCACCGGCCGGACGGTGTACGAGGCGCCGGCCGGCGCCCCGCTGTCGGTGAAGTTGGTGCCCGCGGTGATCGGGCTGGAGTTGATCCGGGTGGAGCCACGGTAGACGTTGAACGCCACCCCGGCCGGGTCGGACCTGAGCAGCCGCCAGGAGACGAAGTTGCCGCCCGCGGTGCGCAGGCTGACCAGGCCGCGGTCGAGGTTCTCGGTGGTGCCGGCGGTGGCGGCCGGCGCCTGCGCCCCGGCGGCGGGGACTCCGCCGGTGACCAGCAGGACCGAGGCGGCGGCCGCGGTCAGGCCGGTGAGCAGTCTGCCTCTGTGCATGGGGATCCCAACGTGATGGAGGACGGGGATGGGCGGCGGTGTCGGGGGATGCGCCGCGTTGTTCCGAGGTCGCTGAAAGCTTTCAGCAAGCGGGGCACGACCTCGGGCGAGGCCGATGCTATAGATGAACTCCGATGGATGCAACGGTCGGGCGGGGCACCGCACCCATCCGGAATGCGCTTTCCGCAGCTCGGCCGCCCCGCCGTGCAGCGACGATTCGCCGATGGCCGGGCGGCGGGCCCATCCCGGCGGCGCCGCCGGTCCCGCGGTCGCGCTGGTCCCGCCGGTGACTCGTCGCGCCGGTGACGCCCTTTCCGCCGGTGGCACTAATCCCATCGGTGGCGCTCGCCCCACGGTGACGCTGGTCCCACCGGTGGCACTAATCCCACCGATCGCGCTGGTCCCACCGGTGGCGGCGACCCGCCGGTGGCTCTGGTCCCACCAGTGGCGCCCGTCCCACCAGTGGCGTCGTCCCACCGGTGGCGCCCGACCCGCCGGTGGCGCTCGTCCCGCGTGTGCCGTTGTCGTGCCGCGCCGGCAGCGGCCCGCGCGGGCGTCAGCCGCGCGGCCCGTGGATCTCCTGGTGCAGCCGCTGCATCCGCTGGTCCAGACGGGCCGCGTCCTCGGCGGCCGCGGCCAGCTCGGCGCGCAGCCCGGCCGGCACGTGGGCGTCGTGCTTGTAGTAGATCTTGTGCTCCAGGCTGGCCCAGAAGTCCATCGCCACGGTGCGCAGCTGCACCTCCACCGGCACCGCGACCACCCGGTCGGACAGGAAGACCGGGATCTCCACGATCAGGTGCAGGCTGCGGTAGCCGTTGGGTTTCGGCTCGGCGATGTAGTCCTTGGTCACCACCAGGCGCACGTCCGGCTGGCCGGTCAGCATACGCGCCACCGTGTAGACGTCCGGGACGAAACCGCAGACGATCCGGATGCCGGCGATGTCCCGGATCCGCGCGCGCAGGTCGTCGAAGGTCAGCGGGCACCCGATCCGCCGCGCCTTGGCGGCGATGCTGGCCGGTGTCTTGAGGCGCGGGCTGACGTGCTCGATCGGGTTGCCCCGGCCGCGGTGCGCCAGCTCCTCCGCCAGGATGTTGATCTTTGTCCCGATCTCGGCCAGGCCGAACTTGTAGACCAGCAGGAACTTGTTCACGTCGGCGAAGCCGTGTGCGCCGAACGGCTCGCTGACGCTGTCGGCAGCCGGTCGCCGAGCGAGTTCGCTCAACCCGGGATGCTCGGTCGTCACAATCCGTTACCCCTCGGTGCGCTCGGTGGTCCTCCACAGACAATCGGCATTTCCGCACCGCACGGTAGCCGACCGCCGCCGCACCCGGACGAAAAGGGGCGACCACCGCCCGGGTGACCGGATTTCCCCGGCCCGACCCCGGCGGCGGACGCCGCAGCCGGACGCCGATCCCGGCGGGCGGACGCGAGGCGGGACGCCGATCCCGGCGGGCGGACGCGAGGCGGGACGCCGATCCCGGCGGGCGGACGCGAGGCGGGACGCCGATCCCGGCCGGCGGCCACCGGACCGGAGACCGATCCCAGCCGGCGGACGCCGGACCGGAGACCGATCCCGGCCGGCGGACGCCGGACCGGAGACCGATCCCAGCGGCCGGACGCCGATCCCGGCGGGGCCTGCTCAGGCCGGGGCCGGCAGGCGTACCTCGAACCGGCAGCCGCCGGTGATGTTGCCGGCCACCACCCGCCCGCCGTGCGCCTCCACCAGGCCACGCACGATCGCCAGCCCCAGGCCGCCACCGGCGCTGTCCGGGGTCCGGGCCCGGGTGCCGCGGAACGCGACGTCGAACAGCCGCGGCAGATCGTCCTCCGGGATGCCGCCGCAACTGTCCGACACGGCGAACCACACCTCACGGGCATCTCGGCCGGCCTCGACCTGCACCGTCCCGTTGGGCGGCGAGTACCGCACCGAGTTGGTCAGCAGATTGCTGACGATCCGGTTGAGCTCGGCCGCGCCGCCGGTCACCACCGGCCACCCGCTGGCGGCCGCCTCCACCCGGATGCCGCGGCCGGCCGCCAGCGGGGTGACCGCCGCGACCGCGTCCGACACGATGTCGGCCAGCGCCAGGTCGGCCGGGGTCAGCCGCAGCGCGCCGGCGTGGATGCGGGACAGCTCGAACAGGTCGTCGACCAGCCCGGTCATCCGGTCGGTCTCGGCCCGGATCCGCCGGTGGTACTCCGCGACCGTCGCCGGGTCGTCGACCACCCCGTCCTGCAGGGCCTCGGTCATCGCGCGCAGCCCGGCCAGCGGCGTACGCAGATCGTGCGACACCCAGGCCACCAGGTCCCGCCGCCCGGCCTCCATCCGCCGCTCCCGCTCCCGGGCCTGCGCGGCCCACACCGCCGCGGCGGCCAGCCGGCGCCCGAAGATCGTCCCGACCGCAAGGCTGACCATCGCCGACGCGCCCACCGTGACCAGTACCACCTGCAGGTCGTGCCCGGACAGGAACATCGCCTGGGCGACCGTGCCGACCCCGGCGACCACCGCGGCCACCGTGATCGCCAGCAGCACGCAGACGTGCACGGCGATCGACCGGCCGCGCAGCAGCCGCAGCACGAGCGCCCCGCACAGGGCGACGGCCGCGCCCGCGGCCAGCGAGTAGAGGCCGATCAGCAGCAGGTCACGCATCGCCGGCCGATTCGTAGCGGTAGCCGACGCCCCAGACGGTGACCAGCCGGGCCGGCGCCGCCGGATCAACCTCGATCTTCTCGCGCAGGCGGCGCACGTGGACCGTGACGGTGGACTGGTCGCCGAACCGCCAGCCCCACACCCGCTCCAGCAGCTCGGCCCGCGACCAGGCCCGCGCCGGGTGGCGCAGCAGGAACTCCAGCAGGTCGAACTCGCGCACGGTCAGCGCCAGGGGCCGGCCGGCCAGCTCGGCGGTGCGCCGGCCGGTGTCGGCCACCAGGTCGCCGTCGCGCAGCAGGGCCGGGCGCGGCGCGGCGGCCGGCCCGGCGCGGCGCAGCACCGACCGCACCCGCAGGGTGAGCTCGCGGGGGCTGAACGGCTTGGTCACGTAGTCGTCCGCGCCCACCTCCAGACCGAGCACCCGGTCGCTCTCCTCCCCCAGCGCGGTCAGCATGACCACGGGCAGGCCCGGCTGGTCACGCTGCAGGCGGCGGCACACCTCGAGGCCGTCGACGCCACCGAGCATCAGGTCGAGCACCACCAGATCGGGGCGTTCGGCGTCGACGGCGGCGAGCGCGGCGAGGCCGTCCCCGGCCAGCCGCACCCGGCAGCCGTCCTGTTCGAGATAGCGGCGCACCACGTCGCTGACGGTCGGATCGTCGTCCACGACCAGCACCTGAGGGGTCACCCCGGCAGGTTACCGAGGCCGGCGCCGTCGGCGCCCGCCCCGCCACCTTTCGATTCCCTTACGGCCCAGCACCGCGGTCACCGCGGTCGCCACCACGATCAAGAGCAGACCCGTGGCGTACGGCCGGGGCAGGACCGACGGATCGTCGGCGCGCCGCCCGAAGCCCGCCACCAGCGGCAGCCCGACCACCGCGACGGCCAGGTCGATCACGGCGACCGCCCGCGCCGTGGTCTGCCAGCGCACCGGAACCAGCCGGCGGATCAGCGCCCCGCCGGCCAGCAGCAGCGGCACGAACACCGCGTCGTGCAGCAGCAGCACCGCGACGCCGAACACCAGCACGCCGAGCAGGTCGACCTGTCCGTCGGCGACCGCGCCCACCAGGGCGTACGCCATGATCAGCAGGCCCGAGGCGACCAGCACGCGGCGCATCACGCCGCCCGCAGGCTGATCCGGGACAGCCACTTGGTCTGCAACACGCCGGGCCGGTTCGGTGCGATCAGCCGCGCCGGATAGCCGTGGTCGAGGGCGAGCGGCTCACCGCCGAGCCGCAGCGCCACCAGCGTGCGGCCGTCGACGAGGTGCGGACCGGCCACCGTCGACGACCGGTACCGGCCGGCGGTCTGCAGGGACCGCACCACGGCCACGCAGCCGGCCGGGTCCACGCCGAGCAGCCGGGCCAGGTCGGCCAGCCGCACCCCGGTCCAGGTGGCGGTGCAGCTCCAGCCCTCCACGCAGGCGATCGGCAGCACCGTGGTGTGCTGCGGCAGCCCGGCCAGGTCGGCGAGGCCGAGCTCGACGGTGCGGCCGAACCCGGCGACGGTCAGGCGGTACCCCGGGTGGAGGGCGGCGTCGCGGACACCGGCGGCCGCGGCGGTGCGGTTCACCGGCACGCCCTGCGGACCGGTGCCCGGCCGGCGCGGCGCCAGCACCGACACGGCGGCGAGCGGGCGGACCGTCTGCCCGGCGGTGGCGACCGTGATCACCCCGGCCGCGGCGGCCACCGTCGCCAGGAAGCGGCGCCGTTGCGGGTCGTCCCCGCCCCGCGGCAGGGCGGCCCGGATGGCGGGCAGCTGCACACCGATGTGGGTGAGCAGGGCACCGACCGACAGCCAGGCGACCCAGTAGTGCCCGGCGGTGAAGAAGAACGGCATCGGGGCGTACCAGTGCGAGATGTTCAGCAACCCGCTGACGACCTGGAAGAGCGCCGCGCCGACCAGCACGGCGACCGAGAGGCGCTCGGCGGCGTGGGCGAGGTCACGCAGCACCGGCCGGGTGAACAGCCGCGGGTAGACCGACCACAGCTTCGCGCCCAGCAGCGGCACGGTGGCCAGGCCGGTCGCCACGTGCAGCCCCTGGGTGAACCGGTACAGCCCGGCCGGGTGCGACGGCCACCGGAACCAGCCGGGTGGCTGCTGGATCAGGTGGCTGAGCAGCCCGGTGACGAAGCAGACGGCGAACGCGACCCCGAGGGCGAGGCCGAGCCGGCTGGTCAGCCGCGTGGAACGCAGCGGTGACGGGAACGACTCGGGGCGTACCGGTGGGTGGGCGAGCCAGGCCAGGGCGCGCGTCAGGCGGCGGCCAGGGTGGCGAACCATCGGCCCTCCTCCGTCCAGGTGTCCCGGACGAGCAGGCCGGCGGACCGGGCCAGCGGGTCCAGGTCGTCGGCGGCCACCCGCGCCCAGCGCAGCGGCGCCACGGCACGATCGCCACCGGCCACGGCACGGTCGCCACCGGGCACGGCACGGCCGGCGCCGGGCGCGGTGGTGGGGCCGGGCGCGGTGGTGGGGCCGGGCGCGGTGGTGGGGCCGGGCGCGGTGGTGGCGCGGCCGGCGGAGAGGGTGTCGGTCCCGGCGTGCAGCGTGGCCGTGCCGGACCAGCTGCCCGTGCCCGGCGGCTCCACCTCGGCGTGCACCCACCCGCGCCCGGAGATCAGCTCCCGGCAGCGGCGCAGCAGGGCGGTCGGGTCGCCTCCGATGCCGAGGTTGCCGTCGGCGAGCAGCAGATGCTGCCACCGGCCGTGGCCGGGCAGCGGCGCGAACACGTCGCGGCGCAGGGCGGCGGCGCCGCGGGCCCGGGCCAGGCGTACGGCGGTCGCGCTCACGTCGATGCCGAGCGCCACCCGGCCCAGGCGCAGCAGCGCGCCGGTGAGGCGGCCCGGCCCGCATCCGACGTCGAGGGTGGCGCCGGTACACCGGGCGAGCAACCCGGTGTCACCCGGGCGGTGGTCGCGGCACCATTGCCCGGCGTCGACCCGGGTCTCGCGCCCGTCGGCGCCGCGCAGGATCAGCGGGCTGCGCGCGCCCGACATCGCGCGCAGCAGGGCGCGATCGTAGAGATCCAGGGCGGCCCGGTCGGCGGGCGGGCAGGCCACGGCGGCCGCGGTCATGCCGCAGCACCGGCAAGTCCGGCGGCCGTGGCGGGCAGGTGGCGGGCCACCTCGGCCGGAAAGCGGCGGCCGGGCGGGCAGAGGGCCGCGACCGCGACCGCGTCGCCCGCGGTGTCGACATCCCGCAGCCGCGGGAGCGGGGTCGGGTGCACCCCGCGCCCGCGCAGGGCGGCGAGGGTGCGCGCGCCGGTGTCGGCCGCGGACATCGGCACACCGGGCAGCACGCCCGCGTCGGCCGGGTCGCTCAGCCCCAGCGCCCACCAGCCGCCGTCGTCGGCCGGTCCGAGGACCGCGCCGGCGCGGGTCAGCGCGGCGGCCGCGGCACGCAGCAGCTCGCCGGTCACCTGCGGGGTGTCCATGCCGATGAGCAGCGCC
The DNA here is from genome assembly GCF_003711105.1 of Actinoplanes teichomyceticus ATCC 31121. Classification (NCBI taxonomy): domain Bacteria; kingdom Bacillati; phylum Actinomycetota; class Actinomycetes; order Micromonosporales; family Micromonosporaceae; genus Actinoplanes; species Actinoplanes teichomyceticus. Next base: position 3,681,386 of record NZ_CP023865.1, on the reverse strand, counting down.
GGGATGCCGGGCCGGGCGGTGTCGGCGAACGCGTGGGCGAGCCGCTCCCCCAGCCCGGCGCCACGCTGCGGCACGCGGGCCCAGCCGGGCGGCGCCGGATGGCCGCCGTCGATCACGAGGGTGCGCCGGGCGGCCGGGACCCCGGCGGCGATGTCGAGGGTGTCGGCGAGGGCGGCCGCCGCGATCGCCGCCGCCTCGCCCGGGGTGCACGGCGGGCAGAGCCGGGTCTTCACCCGGCCCGGCACCGGCGCCTTGGCCATCACCAGCAGCTGGATCATCCGGCCAGTACCGCCCGCATGTCGTGGATCGCACGCAGCGTGCCGCGGACGGTTCCGGTGACCTTGGAGCGGGTGCCGGCGGCCCGCGGGTGGTAGGCGACGTCCAGCTCGCGCACCCGCCATCCGGCCCGGGCCGCGCCGAGCAGCAGCTCCAAGGGGTAACCGAAGCGGCGGTCGCGCAGGTCCAGGGCGAGCAGGGCCTCGCGGCGGGCGGCCCGGATCGGGGCGATGTCGTGCACCGGCAGGCCGGTGCCACGGCGGATCCGCCGGGCCAGCACCGCGTTGGCCAGCCGGGCGTGGACCGGCCAGGCGCCGGCCGCGGTGGGCCGGCGGCGGCCGCACACCAGGTCGGCGTCCCCGGCGCGGACCGGATCGGCCAGCGACGGCAGTTCGGCCGGGTCGAAGGAGCCGTCGGCGTCCATCACGCACACCACCCCGTCGGCGGGGTCGGCGGCGAGGATGCCGGCGTGCACCGCGGCGCCGTAGCCGGGCTGCGGCACCTCGACCGTCCGCGCGCCGAGCCGGCGGGCCACGCCGGCCGACCCGTCGGTCGAGCCGTTGTCGGCGACGATCGGCCGGTAGCCGTCCGGCATCCGGGCCAGCAGCCACGGCAGCGCGGCGGCCTCGTTCAGGCAGGGCAACACCACATCGGTCATGGCTGGCAAGTTAGCGCTGGTCGCGGCGGCTGATTCTTACGAAGTGGGGACGCCGGCGACAGTTCTTACGAACCGCTGACGGATCGGCGCCGGCCGCTGCCACGACCGGGACGGCGCCCCTACGGTCGTCGTCGTGACGCACATTCTCGTGACCGGCGGCGCCGGCTTCATCGGCTCGCACGTGACCTCCGCCCTGCTGGCGGCGAACCACGACGTGTCCGTACTGGACTGTGCTCATCCGGCGGCGCACCGCGAGCCGCCGCCGGCGCCGGACGGGGCGATCCTGCACCGTGCCGACGTCCGGGACCGCGGCGCGGTACGGGCGGCGCTGCGCGGCGTCGACGCGGTGGTGCACCAGGCGGCCCTGGTCGGGCTCGGCGCCGGTCCGGACGACCTGCCGGAGTACGTCGGCTGCAACGACCTGGGCACCGCGGTGCTGCTGGCGGCGATGTCCGAGGCCGGGATCCGGCGGCTGGTGCTGGCGAGTTCGATGGTGGTGTACGGGGAGGGCGCGTACCGGTGCGAACGGCACGGACCGGTACGCCCCACACCACGCGACGCGGACGACCTGGCGGCCGGGCGGTTCGAGCCGTCCTGCCCGCACTGCCGGCAGCCGCTGACCGCCGGGCTGGTGGCCGAGGACGCCCCGGTGGACCCGCGCAGCGTCTACGCCGCGACCAAGGTGGCCCAGGAGCACCTGACCGCGGTGTGGGCGCGCGAGTGCGACGCGTCGGTGGCCGCGCTGCGCTACCACAACGTGTACGGGCCGCGGATGCCGCGGGACACCCCGTACAGCGGGGTGGCGGCGATCTTCCGGTCCGCGCTGGCGGGCGGCCGGGCGCCCCGGGTGTACGAGGACGGCGGCCAGGTCCGCGATTTCGTGCACGTGGGCGACGTGGCGGCGGCGAACGTGGCGGCGCTGGGCGCCGGGCGCGGCTTCCGGGCGTACAACGTGGCGTCCGGCCGGCCCACCACGGTCGGTGACATGGCCGGGCTGCTCGCGGACGCGTTCGGTGGCCCGCGCCCGGTGGTCACCGGGCAGTTCCGGCTGGGCGACGTGCGGCACGTGGTGGCCTCGCCGGCCCGGGCCGCCGCCGAGCTCGGCTTCCGGGCCGCGGTGCCGCCGGCCGACGGGTTGCGGGAGTTCGCGTGCGCGCCGCTGCGCGGCTGAGATCGCGGCGCGTCCGGACCTGGCCGTCGACGGCGGGCGACCGCTGGGCGCTGGGCACCGCGGTCGCCCTGGTCGCCGCCGCCGTGGTGACCGGCGCGGCGCTCGGCTGGGCGGGGCGGCCGGTGCGCGCGCCGGCCGCCCCGCTGTTCGGGCACGTGTGGCCGCACGCCGGCCCGGGCACCGTGCCGGCGGTGCTGCTCGCCGTGGCCGTCGTCCGGTGCGGCCCGGACCTCGCGGCCCGGCTGCGCTGGCGACCGCTGCTGGCGTACGCATGGGCCGCCTCCACGGCGTGGACCTTCGCGCTCGCCCTGGTCGACGGGTGGCGGCGCGGGGTGACCGGCCGGCTCACCACCCGGTTCGAGTACCTGAGCGAGGTGCCCGGCGTCACCGATGTGCCGGCCCTGCTGCGCGGCTTCGCCGGCCGGATCCTGGCGGACGGCCCGGACCCGTGGGCCACGCACGTCGCCGGGCATCCGCCGGGCGCGCTGCTGGTCTTCGTCGGGCTGGACCGGGTGGGACTGGGCGGCGGCGGCTGGGCGGCGGCGCTGTGCGTGCTGGCCGGGTGCTCGGCCACCGTGACGGTCGCGGTGACCCTGCGGGCGCTGGGCGACGAGCCGGCGGCCCGCGCGGCGCTGCCGTTCCTGGTGCTGTTCCCCGGCGCGGTGTGGGTCGGGGTCTCCGCCGACGGGCTGTTCACCGGCGTGGCGGCGGCCGCGCTGGCGCTGCTGGCAACCGGTCTGGCCGGGCCGTCACGGTGGGCGGCCGCGGCCGGCGGGGCTCTGCTCGCGGTGTGCGCCTATCTCTCGTACGGCCTGATCCTGCTCGTTCTGCCGGCCGCCGCGGTGGCGGCCGTACGGCTGCGACGCGTGCCGATGCTGATCTGGGCGGGGCTGGGCGCCGTGCCGGTGCTGGCCACCGTCACCGGGCTCGGGTTCGACTGGTGGCAGGGCTACCACCTGGTCCGGCAGCGCTATTACCAGGGGCTGGCGAGTCAACGGCCGTACCCGTACTGGGTCTGGGCGAACCTGGCCGCGCTGACGCTGAGCGCCGGGCCGGCCGCGGCGGCGATCCTGCGCCGGGCCGCGGCGCGGGCACCGGCCGCCCGGACCCCGGCGGTGCTGCTGTGCCTGGGCGCGGCCGCCGCCGTCGCCGCGGCCGACCTGTCCGGGCTGAGCAAGGCCGAGGTGGAGCGGATCTGGCTGCCGTTCGCGATCTGGCTGCCGGCGGCCGCGGCCCTGCTCCCCGCGCCGGACCGGCGCGGCTGGCTGGGCCTGCAGGCCGGCGCCGCCCTGGTGGTCAACCATCTGGTGCTGACCTCGTGGTGAGGCCGTCAGGGCAGGTCGGCGAGGCTGTTGCGGTGCCGGGCGCCGGCGACGAGGTTGACGATGCCGAGGATCAGAGCGCCGAGCCCGGCGTACAGGCCGAGGATGAGCAGCAGGCGGCCCAGCGGCGCGTCCGGGAAGTACAGCACGCGGCGCAGCAGGGTGGCGCCGGCGCCGGGTGGCAGCGCCTGCCCGAAGTGGTGCCAGAAGGCGGGCATCATCGGGCCGGCCGTGGTGGCGCCGCTGATCGGCGTGCCGAGCAGGAAGTAGAGCACGCCACCGACGGCCGCGCCCGCGCTGCCGACCAGCGAGACCAGCGCGCTGATCGAGGCGGTGACGGCCAGGTTGATCAGGGCCAGGCACAGGGCGAGCCGGCCGAAGTTCAGGTGCACGCCCACCCCGAAGGCCTGGGCCAGCCCGGCGATGGCCGCGCCGACGCACAGTCCGTACAGGATCAGGAAGAGCAGGGGCAGCTCGCCGCGCGCCCAGTTGGACCGGTACCGCGGCACCAGCCGGCCCAGTCCCATCGCGCCGATCGTGCCGCCGAGCACGACCACCTGCAGCAGGACCGCCACGCTGCCGCCGCCGGAGTCGCCGGCCGGCAGCGCGCTGACGTCGGTGATCTTCGGGGTGGCCCGGCCCGCGGCCGTGCTGACCAGGGTGGTCAGCGCCGCGGCGACCTGCGGTGACGCGGCGGTCGACTTGAGCAGCTCGATACCGCCGGGACCGACGACCACCGCGCCGTAGACGTCCATGCGCCGGATCCCGGTGAGCGCCGCGTCCCGGCTGCCGTAGGAGACGACCTTCACGGCGTCGCCGGCCGTGCCGGCCAGCGCGGCCCGCGAGTCGGCGCCGCCGACGTGGCCGACCGGCACGTGATGCGGTTTCGGCGCGTGCGAGACGCTCAGCAGGGCGGCGCCGAGCAGGGCCACGATGGCGACCCCGAGCGCGGCGAGGGCCCCGGCACGCGCCCAGAAGTGCAGCTCCCGGCGCCGTTCCACCTCGGGAGGGGGCTCGTGCGGCCCGTCCGGTCCCGGCGGTACGGGGTGCCCGGCGTCCCGGGGCAGCGCGCTCATGCGGTTGCCTTCCTCCCGGCGTCTCTCCCTCGACGATGCTCGCAGAGCGCTGATGCCGTCGTGCTGATTCAGCCGATTCGCCGTCCGCCCGGGAACCCGGCGGTGGCCGCGCCGGGAGCGGTCACCGCCGGGCGGGGCGGTCGGCCACCGCCGCAGAGCGGTCGGCCACCACGCTCGGCGGTGGTGGTCTCGGACACCCGGCGAAATGGCTCACCGCCCGCCATTGACCTCAACCCTGCTTGAGATTCGATCCTGGGTCTGCGGTGCCGGGGGTTGCCGGCGCCGCAGACCGGTGCCGGAACGTCCGGCACCGCAGACCGGTTTCGGCGAGCGGACGGGGTGGGGCGGATGCGGGTGGTCCAGGCGATCGGTTTCGGCGGTCCGGAGGTGCTGGTTCCCGGCGAGACACCCGACCCGGTCGCCGGCCCGGGCCAGGTGGTGATCGAGGTGGCGGTGGCCGGCATGACGTTCGTCGAGACGCAGATCCGGCGCGGCACCGCCAGGTGGCACCAGCCGCCCCGGTTGCCGTACGTGCCCGGCGGCCTGGTCGCCGGGCTGGTGAGCGCGGCCGGGCCCGGGGTCGACCCGGCCTGGCTGGGACAGCGTGTCGTCGCCGGCACGGGCGGGACCGGCGGCTTCGCCGAGCGCGCGGTGGCCCCGGCCGAGGACCTGCTCCCGGTCCCGGACGGGCTGAGCCTGCCGGTGGCGGCGGCCCTGCGCACCGACGGCGTCACGGCGCGGGGCCTTGTCGAACGCGCCGGCATCGAGCCCGGGGACCGGGTCCTGATCGAGGCGGCGGCCGGTGCGGTGGGCAGCCTGCTGGTGCAGCTCGCCCGCGCGGCGGGGGCCCGGGTGATCGGGGCGGCCGGCGGGGCCCGGAAGTTGCGGACGGTCCGGGAACTGGGCGCCGACGTGGTGGTCGACTACGCCGAGCCCGGGTGGACCGGGCGGGTGCTCGAGGCGACCGGGGGCGCCGGGCCGGACGTCGTGTTCGACGGCGTCGGTGGCCGGATCGGGCGGGCCGCGTTCGAGGTGACCGCCCGCGGCGGCCGGTTCTCCGTGCACGGCGCGGCCAGCGGTGAGCTCGCCGGCATCGACGAGGCGGAGGCCGCGGACCGGGGCGTGCGGGTGATCGGCATCGATCAGCTCTTCGGGTTCCGTTCGCACGCGGCGCGCTGGGCGGACGAGGTCATGGCTCTCGCCGCGGCGGGATCGCTGCGGCCGGTGATCGGGCAGACCTTCCCGCTGGAGCAGGCCGCCGAGGCGCACGCCGCGATCGAGAACCGCACCGCGGTGGGCAAGACCCTGCTGCTGATCTGAGCGGGACCAACCGCGCGTCGCGTCCGGGAGTCCGGCGAGTTCCCCACCGCACCGGGCCCGGGGCGCGGGATGCGCCGGACACCGTGACGGGGGCGGTCAGCGCGCCCGCTCGGCGGCGTACCCGTCCAGCCCGATCTGCACCACGCGGGCCAAACCGGCCCGGTCGGTCGCCGCCAGGCGGATCCCGGCCGCGGCCGGCGCCCATCGGGTCAGCGCCAGGTCGGTCATCTGCCGGGCGCACCGGGACACCCGCGCGCGGCGGCGCGGATCGGTCCCGGCCACGCGGGCGCGGAACTCGTCGAGGTCCACCTCGCCGTGCGCGACGAGCTCGTACGCCAGCCGCCGGCCCACCGACCGCAGCGCCTGCGGGGTGCAGCCACGTGACGTGACGTGCCAGGCCAGCCCGCCCGGGCAGCGATAGACGGTGGCCGCGACGTGGTGCGCCCGCTGGTCGGCGGCGGCCGCGGCGAGCGCCTGCCGCTCGTCGCGGTAGCGCTTCTTTCCGCAGCGGCAGTTGTAGCGCCTCGCCGGCACGCGCGCCCCTACCGGACCGGCCGGCGCAGCGCCGGCCGCGCGACCGGCGGGCGGCCCCGCCCGTCCTCGGCCGGGCGCGGGCCGCACACCGTGGCGTCCCGGCAGGCGGCCGGCCGGTTGCGGATCATCCTGCCGTCCTGCCCGGTGGGGTCGCGCCGAAACCCGGGCGGCGGTCAGGAGAGCCGCGTGATGGCGTCGGCCACGGCGGCCGGCTCGTCCTGGGGGATCTGGTGGCCGGCGCCGGCGGCCACGGTCAGCTGTCCCCGGGTGGAGAGGCCGGCCAGATGCTGCTGGGCGCTCAGCCAGGCCGCGGTGGCGTTCCGGTCCCGGCGGATGACGGTCAGCGGCAGGTCACGGAACGCCTCCCGGCCCTCGGTCACCGCCGTCGCGGTCTGCGCCTGCACCGCCGCCAGGTCCAGGCGCTCCTTGGCCATCGCGACGTCCGACCAGGAGGGCACGCCGAGAGCGGCCAGCAGGCCGAGGCCGGGGTCGACGCCGTCGGCCAGGACGACGCCGCCGACCCGGTCGCGGTGCCGGGCGGTGTAGTACAGCACCGGGTAGCTGCCGAACGAGTGTCCGACCAGCACGACCGGATGTTGGTCGTCGGCCGCCCGCACCACCGTGTCGAGTTCGGCGTCGAGCTGTCCGGCGTCCCGGCCGTCCCGGGACGGGGCCGGGCTGTCACCGGCGCCGGGCCGGTCGTAGCGGCACACCCGCCGGTCGTCCGGCAGCGCGTCGAGGACTTCGGCGAACGACGCGGAGCCGGCCTTGTCGCCGATGCCGTGCACCAGCACCACGGCCGGCCCGGTGCTGCCCGCGCAGAGCACCCGCTGCCGCTGCCCGGCGGCGTCCTGGACCGACCCCCAGGCCGGCTCGGAGCCGCAGGCGCCACAGAGCGCGGCGAGGGTCGCGGCGAGCATCGTACGTCGGACTCTGCCGGACATCGGCCTCCCATCGACGGCGGCTGCCGCGTCACCGTACCGCGCGTGGACCGGCGGCGATGCCCCGGTTCTTCGCCACCCCGTTCCGGTACGACCGGTGCGGCCCCGTCCGCGGGCCACGGCCGGCCGGTGGCGCGCCGCGCCGCCGTCCGGCGCCGCTCGCGGCCCGCCACCGGCTGCCTCAGCAGTACCGCCAGTAACGCCGATCGCCCTTTCCCTGCGGACGCCCGAGCACGTCAATAGCATCCGATCGAGGTGATATCGCAACGAGAGGACCACCTCAAGTGACCGCCATTTCGGACAACCGCGCCGCAACCCTGGACCACGAACAACTCGCACGAAATCTCGCCGCGCCGGACGATACCGAGATCGCCGGCCTCGACGCGTGGTGGCGGGCGAACAACTATCTGACCATCGGCCAGATCTATCTGCAGGGCAACCCGCTGCTGCGTGAGCCGCTCAGGAACGAACACATCAAGCCGCGTCTGCTCGGGCACTGGGGGACCAGTCCGGGGTTGTCGTTCATCTACGCGCACGTGTCGCGGTTGATCAAGACGACCGGGCAGCAGGCGATCTATCTGGCCGGTCCGGGGCATGGTGGCCCGGCGCTGGTGGCGGCGGGTTATCTGGAGGGCACGTATTCGGAGGTGTATCCGAACGTCGGGTTGGACGAGGCCGGGATGCTGCGGTTGTTCCGGCAGTTCTCCAGTCCGGGTGGCATCCCGAGTCACGTGTCGGTGACCACGCCGGGTTCCATCCATGAGGGTGGTGAGCTGGGGTATGTGCTGGTGCACGCGTTCGGCGCGGTGATGGACAACCCGGATCTGCTGAGCATCGCGGTGGTCGGTGACGGTGAGGCCGAGACCGGCCCGCTGGAGGGCTCGTGGAAGGGCATCTCGTTCATCAACCCGGAGCACGACGGCGCGGTGCTGCCGATCCTGCATCTCAACGGCGCGAAGATCGCCGGTCCGACCGTGCTGTCGCGCAAGGACCCGGAAGAGGTCCGCAAGCTCCTCGAAGGCCACGGCTACGAGATCATCGAGGTCAGCGGCGACGACATCCCGGGGATGCATCACCGGTTCGCGGCCGCGCTGGCCGAGGCCTGGAACAGGATCAAGAGTATTCAGGCGGCGGCGCGCGGCGGGTCGGACGGGGCCGGCTGGGACGGCTCGCGCCCGCGCTGGCCGTTGATCGTTCTGCGGACGCCGAAGGGGTGGACCGGTCCGGAGAAGATCGACGGGATCACGGTGACCGGGACGTGGCGGTCGCACCAGGTGCCGCTGTCCGGGGTGAAGGGCAACCCGGATCACCTCAAGGAACTGGAGAAGTGGCTGCGGTCGTACCGGCCGGAGGAGTTGTTCGACGCGACCGGCGCGCCGGTGGAGCTGGTGCGGGCGTTGGCGCCGGAGGGTGATCTGCGGATGAGCGCGAGTCCGCATGCCAACGGGGGGTTGCTGACCCGGGATCTGGATCTGCCGGACTTCCGTGGTTATGCGGTCGAGGTGAAACGGCCGGCGCAGGGGCGGGCGGAGTCGACGCGCAGGCTCGGTGAGTTCATGCGGGACATCTACACCCGTAACCCGGATCGGTTCCGGTTGTTCTGCCCGGACGAGACCAACAGCAACCGGCTCGGCGCGGTGTTCGAGGTGTCCGACCGGGCGTTCATGGAGACCGTCACCGGCGAGGACGTGAAGATCAGCCGGTCCGGGCGGGTGATGGAGGTGCTCTCCGAGCACAACTGCCACGGCTGGCTGGAGGGCTACAACCTGACCGGCCGGCACGGCATGTTCGCCACCTACGAGGCGTTCGCGATGGTCAGCGCGTCGCAGACGATCCAGCACGGCAAGTGGCTGCAGGAGGCCTCGCACCTGCCGTGGCGGGCCAAGGTGCCGAGCCTGAACATCCTGCTGACCTCGACCGCGTGGCGTAACGACCACAACGGGTTCTCCCACCAGGGGCCGGGCCTGATCCAGAACGTGCTGACCCAGCGCGGTGACGTGGCCCGGGTCTACCTGCCGCCGGACGCCAACACCCTGCTGTCGGTCGCCGATCACTGCTTCCGGTCCCGGTCGTACATCAACCTGATCGTGATCGACAAGCAGCCGCAGCTGCAGTGGCTGGACATGGACCAGGCCATCGAGCACTGCACCAAGGGCGCCGGGATCTGGGAATGGGCCGGTACCGACGACGGCTCCAGCGACCCGGACATCGTGCTGGCCTGCGCCGGTGACGTGGTCACCATGGAGACCGTGGCCGCCGCGCGGATCCTGATGGAGAAACTGCCGCAGCTGAAGGTCCGCGTGGTCAACGTGGTCGACCTGATGACCCTGCCACGGCCGAAGGACCACCCGCACGGCATGAGCGAGACCATGTTCCGGGAACTGTTCACCGACCACGTCGACGTGGTCTTCTCCTTCCACGGCTACCCCGGCGCGATCCACCAGCTCGTGCACGGCCGGCCCGACGCCGACCGGTTCCGGGTGCGTGGCTTCATCGAACAGGGCACCACCACCACCCCGTTCGACATGACCGTCCGCAACCGCGCGTCCCGCTACCACCTGGTCATGGACGCCATCAACAACGCCAAACGCCTGCCCAGCGGCGCCTCCGAACTCAAAGCCTGGTGCGAAGCACAACTGGCCCGCCACGAAACCTACGTCGTCGAACACCTCGAGGACATGCCCGAGGTGCACGAATGGTCGCTGGAGGACTGGGCCGAGCACTGAGCCGTCCGGCCGCCGGTCGTGGCGTCCCCGGGGACGCCACGACAGGCACGTGCCCGGCCGTTCCGGAGATCCCCGGCAACCGCGCCGGGGCCGCGGCGCGGATGCCGTCCGGTCGGTCGGGGAACCCCGGGAACCGGGTCAGGGTTGCGGCTCGCGGGCGGCCGGCACGACCACGGCCAGCGGGCAGGCGGTGTGGCCGGCCAGGGCGCGGGCCGTGTCGCCCAGCGGCCGCTTGTCGCTCGCGCCGCTGCTCGACGCGGAGACCACCAGCAGCGCGGCGTCGCGGCTGACCGCGGTGAGCGCGGCCACCGGGTCGTCGTGCAGGATCGCCCGCTCCGCTCCCGCCGCCTCGGCGGCCGGCAGGCAGTCGTACAACAGTGAGGACAGCAGCAGGTCCACCTCCGGCAATCGCTCGTCACCGCTCCAGGCGTGCGCCACGCGCAGACAGACACCCAGCTCACGGGCGCGCGCCGCGGCATAGGAGAGCACCGCGGCGGCGCTGTCGTCCGCGTCGACCGCGGCCACGACGAACGATCCCCCGGCGCCGCCGCGCCTCTCCGGGTCGTACATGACAACCTCGCTGCCGGCATCCGGTGCATCGATCACGCTCTGCAGCATCATGGTCATCGCTTCCCTTCGTACACTTTCGGGTGACGACGGTCACATCACTGTTATCACGGTCAGTCTTCAACCGGTCAGCGTTCCGTAGCAGGGCCGGAAGTCCCGAACCCGGTCAAGAGCGCTGAAAAGATCGGCCTGCGCTCCCGAATACCCAGTTCAGGCGGTTGTCACAGCGAAAGCCTCGGGTCTGCGGGTCCAACGCCCCTCTCCGCGCTCCCCACCGTCACCAAATACTGAACGCGACAGGGCGGTGACGAAGCCGGAAGGTGATGACCGTGAACTCCAGCACACAGGGCGAGAAGGTCGCGGCACCGGCACGTGCGGTGCTGGAAAGCTGCGTCCGGGCCGCGACGGCGGCGCCGTCGCTGCACAACAGCCAGCCGTGGCTGTTCCGGATCGGGGCCGACAGCGTGGAGGTGTACGCCGACCAGAGCCGGCGGCTCGACGTGCTCGACCCGGCCGGTCGGGAGCTCATGATCAGCGTCGGCGCCGCCGTCCTCACCCTCCGGCTGAGCCTGCGCGCCGCCGGTCACCTGCCACATCTGGAGGTCTTCCCCGACCCGCAACAGCCGGAGCTGGCCGCCCGGGTCACCTGCGCCGGACCGGCCACGGTCACGGCGGCCGTCGAGCGGCTGGCCGCCGCGATCGGACACCGGCACACCAACCGGTACCCGTTCTCCCGTGCCGCCGTGCCCGCCGACGCGATCGAGCACATGATCGACGCCGCCGCCACCGAACACGCGCGGCTGACCCTGGCCAACCCGGTCAGCCGGAACGCGATCATCGCGCTGTCCCAGGCCGCCGGGCGGCGACAGCGCGCCACCGGCGGCTACCGGGCGGAACTGGCCCGCTGGACCACCCACCGGATCCCGCGCCGCGACGGTGTCCCGCCGTCGGTGATCGGGCCGTGGGACGCCATGGAGATGCTGCCGCTGCGCGACTTCGGCCTGCTGCAGCCGCAGCTGAGCCGGCCCACCGAGGCGTTCGAGCCGTACCCGAGCGTCATGGTGCTCGCCACCCGGGGCGACGACCGCGCCGCCTGGCTGGCCGCCGGGCAGGCCCTGCAGCGGGTGCTGCTCACCGCGACCTGGCTGAACCTGGCCACCACCCCGATCAGCCAGGCGGTCGAGGTGCCGGGCATCCGCGAGCAGCTCACCGACACCGGCGCGGGGCTCTGGGCGCAGATCATCCTGCGGGTCGGGTACGGCCGGCCGGCCACGGCCACCCCGCGCCGCCGGCTCGAAGAGGTGCTGCTGCCCTCCGGCGAGTGAGCGCCGGAGCCGGGGCTGGTCGCACCCGAGCCGGGCCCGACCTCGGCCGGGCCGGACCAGGGCCGGCCGCGACCGGGCTGCCCGCGGGGCGGGTCAGGCCGCGCTTCGGAGACGCCGAGCGGCCCACCGGCATCCGCCGGTGGGCCGCTCGGCCGGGCCGTCACCCGGCTCTAGGACGTGGTGACCCGCAGACCCCGCTCGGCGAAGTGCGCCGCCGCGGCGGCCAGCTGCCCGGCGTCCGGCGGGACGGTGTCCGGCAGCGGGTAGCGCATCCCGAGCTCCTGGTACTTGACCACGCCGAGGCGGTGGTAGCCGAGGATGTCGACCTGCTCCACCACACCGCCGCGGTCCACGCTGCCCCAGCGGGCGGCGAGGTCGGCGACACCGGCGATGTTGGCCGGGTCGTCGGTGAGGCCGGGCACCAGCACGAACCGCACCCGCATCCGGTTGCCACGCGCGGCGAGCCGGTCACCGAACGCGATGGTCGGGTGCAGCGCCACGCCGGTGACCTTCCGGTACGTGTTCGCATCCGAGCTCTTCACGTCCAGCAGCACCAGGTCGGTGTCGTCGAGCAGCTGGTCGGTGGCCCGGGCGCCGAGGAACCCGGCGGTGTCCAGGGCGGTGTGCATGCCCTCCTGCTTGCAGCGGCGCAGGTACGCCTCGACGAAGTGGTGCTGCAGCAGCGGCTCCCCGCCGGAGACGGTCACCCCGCCCCCGGCCGCCTTGATGAACGGCTTGAACGACGTCATCTTGGCGACCAGGTCGTCCACCGTGATGTGCTGACCGTTACGCCCCTCCCAGGTGTCCGGGTTGTGGCAGTACAGGCAGCGCAGGTGGCACCCGGCGAAGAAGGTCACGAACCGGGTGCCCGGCCCGTCGGCGGCGGTCACCACGTCCCACGAGTGCACCGAGCCGATCAGCTCACCGGCCGGCCCGGAGTGCGCCCCGACCGGGGTGATACCCAGGTCGGGGCGGTGCAGGGTGCCGGTCACAGGGCACCGTGGAAGGTGCGTGAGATGACGTCCAACTGCTGCTCGCGGGTCAGCCGGACGAAGTTGACCGCGTATCCGGAGACCCGGATGGTCAGCTGCGGGTAGTTCTCCGGGTGCGCCATCGCGTCCTCCAGGGTGGACCGGTTGAGCACGTTGACGTTCATGTGGAAGCCGCCGGTGGCGGTGTAGCCGTCCAGCACGCCCACCAGGTTACGGACCTGCTCGTCCCGGGTGTTGCCGAGGCCGTTCGGGGTGACCGTGGTGGTCAGCGAGATGCCGTCCTGGGCGTGCTCGTAGGGCAGCTTCGCCACCGACAGCGCCGCGGCGACCATCCCGTGCTTGTCCCGGCCGTTCATCGGGTTGGCGCCCGGGGCGAACGGCTGACCGGCGCGCCGGCCGTCCGGGGTGTTGCCGGTGTGCTTGCCGTAGACGACGTTCGAGGTGATGGTGAGCACCGACTGGGTGTGCACCGCGCCCCGGTAGGTCGGGTGCTTGCGGATCTTGGCCATGAACGACTCGACCAGCTCCACGGCGATCGCGTCGGCACGGTCGTCGTTGTTGCCGTACGTCGGGAACTCGCCCTCGACGGTGTAGTCGACGACCAGGCCACGCTCGTCGCGGACCGGCCGTACGGTGGCGTTCTTGATCGCCGAGAGCGAGTCGGCCGCCACCGAGAGACCGGCGATGCCGCACGCCAGGGTGCGCAGGATGTCCGTGTCGTGCAGGGCCATCTCGATGCGCTCGTAGGCGTACTTGTCGTGCATGTAGTGGATGATGTTGAGCGCGTTGACGTAGGTGGCGGCGAGCCACTCCATCATCGTGTCGAAGCGCTCGGCCACCTGCGCGTAGTCCAGCACGTCACCGGTCAGCGGCGGCAGCTGCGGGCCGACCTGCGCGCCGGACACCTCGTCGCGACCACCGTTGATCGCGTACAGCAGGGTCTTGGCGAGGTTCACCCGGGCGCCGAAGAACTGCATCTGCTTGCCGACCTCCATGGCCGAGACGCAGCAGGCGATCGCCGTGTCGTCGCCGTAGCGGGGGCGCATCAGCTCGTCGGACTCGTACTGGATGGCGCTGGTGTCGATGGAGACCTGCGCGCAGAAGTCCTTGAAGCCCTGCGGCAGCTCGGGCGACCAGAAGACGGTCAGGTTCGGCTCCGGCGCGGGGCCGAGGTTGTAGAGCGTCTGCAGGTAGCGGAAGCTGGTGCGGGTCACCAGCGGGCGGCCGTCGGCGCCGATGCCGCCGATCGACTCGGTCACCCAGGTCGGGTCGCCGGAGAACAGCTCGTCGTACTCGGGCGTGCGCAGGAACCGCACGATCCGCAGCTTGATCACGAAGTCGTCGACCAGCTCCTGGGCCTGCTCCTCGGTGAGGCGGCCCTCGGCGATGTCGCGCTCCAGGTAGATGTCGATGAACGAGGAGGTGCGGCCCAGCGACATCGCGGCGCCGTTCTGCTCCTTCACCGCGGCCAGGTAGGCGAAGTACAGCCACTGGATGGCCTCGCGGCCGGTGGCGGCCGGGGCGGAGATGTCGTAGCCGTAGGAGGCGGCCATCTCCTTGAGCTCGGTCAGCGCGCGGATCTGCTCGGAGAGCTCCTCGCGGCGGCGGATGACCTCCTCGGTCATCGCCATGTTCGCGCAGGCGTCCCGGTCGGCCTTCTTCGCCTCGATCAGCCGGTCGACGCCGTAGAGGGCGACCCGGCGGTAGTCGCCGATGATCCGGCCGCGGCCGTACGCGTCCGGCAGGCCGGTGATGATGTGCGACTTGCGGGCGGCCAGCACGTCCTTGGGGTAGGCGTCGAACACGCCGGCGTTGTGGGTCTTGCGGTACTTGGTGAAGATCTCCGCCACGGCGGGGTCCGGCGCGTACCCGTACGCCTTGAGGCTGTTCTCCACCATCCGCCAGCCGCCGTTCGGGATGATCGCGCGGCGCAGCGGCGCGTCGGTCTGCAGGCCGACGATCAGCTCGTTGGCCTGGTCGATGAAGCCGGGCTTGTGGCTGGTGATGGTGGACGGGGTGATCGCGTCGACGTCGTAGATTCCGCGCTCGCGCTCGGCCGGGAACATCGCGGTCAGCGTGCGCCAGATGCCCTGGGTGCGCTCCGTCGGGCCGGCCAGGAACGACGCGTCGCCGGTGTACGGCGCGTAGTTGGCCTGGATGAAGTCACGCACCTCGACGCCGGCGCGCCAAGCGTCCCCGCTGAAGCCGCGCCACGGGTCGAGGCCGGTGGCGGTCGCGTCCAGAACGGTTGCGCTCATGTCGATCTCCCAGAGTCGTGATCTGTCCGGCCGGGCTCGTGTGCCCAGCCCTTCGCCGATGCGGTGCGGAGGGCGACCGTCGTCACCCGCCCGCCGGCTGATTGTTCGGTCCGCATCAACCGGGCCTGAGCCCAAGTCCAGGATGGTCCGCGACCGGTTCCGCGATCAGGTGCAATGGCACCGGGGGTCCGGGACCTTCGGCCCCACCCGGGGTCCGCGCGGGCCCGGCGGATCGCCGCCCACCAGCGCGTTGTCGCGTCGCGGCCGGACGGCCCGGTGGCGCCGTGCGACGCAGATCACGCTGGTCACGGAGGGGGCGCCGCCGCGGGTCCGGTTCCGCCCCGCCGGCGCGGGACCGTCCGGGTCGCCGCGCGGCCGGATCGCCGGCCGGGATGTGCTTCTCCCGGTGATGCAGGCCACACGGCCTGTCCGGTCCGGGACGGTCGCCCGGCGGCCGGGCACGGCCACATCCCGGCGGGCGCCGGCGCGGTCGGGGGTCGCCGGCGGCCGGACGGCCGCCGGTGCGGTCAGACACGGTCGCCGGCGGCCGGACGGCCGCCGGTGCGGTCAGACACGGTCGGTGGCGGCCGGACGGCCGCCGGTGCGGCAAGGGCCGTGACAGCCGGACGGCCGCGGTGCGGTCAGGCGGCGTCGGTGGCGGCCGGCTCGGCGGTGACCACGGCGGCGCGGTACGTCCGGGCCCACTCCGTGATGAAGTCGTCCGGCTCGGCCGGTGGTGAACCGGCCAGCACGGCGGTGAGCGCGTCGCGCAGGTGGCGAACCGCGACCGCGGTCATCGGCACGCTCAGCCCGGCATGGTCGCCGACCTGCAGGGCGTACGGGTGCACCGCGCTGCCGGTCGCCTCGACCCGCACGGACGGGCGCCCCGGCTGCTGCCCCGGCACGTGCCGGGCGGGCGGGGTGACGGCTGGCTGGGTCATGGCGGCCTCCCGGCGTCGACGGTCCTCGGTGTGACGACCCATCGTCACGGCCGCCGGGTGCGCCGCCGGTGCGGGCCGGGGGCCGCCGGGTGGCACGGCGACCGGCCCGCGCGGCGCCGCGCGGGCCGGCATGTCCCGGCGGGTCAGTCCCGCGGGGCCGCGCCGCCGGGGCCGTAGTAGGCGGCGCGCATCAGCTGCTGCATGTCGTCGAGCATCGGCATCCTCGGGTTGGCCGGCGCGCACTGGTCCTCGTACGCGTTGAGCGCCTGCTGCGGCAGCGCGGTGAGGAAGGCCCTCTCGTCCACGCCGATCTGGGCGAACGACGACTCGATCCCGACCGCGGTCCGCAGCCGCTCGACCGCCTCGGCCAGCGCGTGCACCGCTTCGGCCGGGTTGCCCGCCGGCAGGCCGAGCATGGCGGCGATCTCGGTGAACCGCTGCGGGGCCCGGTAGCTCTCGTACTTGGGCCAGCCGGACAGCTTCGACGGGTTGCTGCCGTTGTAGCGGATCACATGCGGCAGCAGCACCGCGTTGGTACGGCCGTGTGCGATGTGGAAGGTGGCGCCCAGGGTGTGCGACATGGCGTGCACGATGCCGAGGAAGGCGCTGCCGAACGCCATCCCGGCGATGGTGCCGGCGTTGTGCATCCGCTCCCGGGCGTCCGGGTCGCCGTGCACCACCGACTGCTCCAGGTTCGTGAAGATCAGCCGGATGGCGTGCAGGGCGAGGCCGTCGGTGAAATCGTTGGCGTAGACCGAGACGTACGCCTCGATCGCGTGGGTGAGCGCGTCGAAGCCGCTGTCCGCGGCGATCCCCCGCGGCATGCTCGCGGTCAGCGCCGGGTCGACGATGGCGACCGTCGGTGTCAGCGCGTAGTCGGCCAGCGGGTACTTCTTGCCGGTCCGGTGATCGGTGATGACCGCGAACGGGGTCACCTCCGCGCCGGTGCCGGAGGTCGTCGGCACGCACACCAGCCGGGCCTTCTCCCCCAGCGTCGGGAAGGCGAACGCGCGTTTGCGGATGTCGAAGAACTTCTCCCGCATGTCGTCGAAGTTGATGTCCGGGTGCTCGTACTTGAGCCACATCACCTTGGCGGCGTCCATGGCCGATCCGCCGCCCAGCGCGATGATCGTGTCCGGCCGGAACGAGCGCATCAGGTCCGCGCCGCGGTCGACCGTGGTGATCCGCGGCTCCGGCTCCACGTCGTCGATGATCTGCAGGGCCACCTGTTCGGGGCGCGCCTGCAGGACCCGGTTGACCCGGTCGACGAAACCCAGCCGGGTCATCGTGGCGTCGGTGACCACGGTGACCCGCCGCACGTCCGGCATGTCCCGCAGGTAGCGGATGGCGTACGGCTCGAAGTAGATCTTCGACGGGACCTTGAACCACTGCATGTTGTTGGTCCGCCGGCCGATCCGCTTGATGTTGATCAGGTTGATCGCCGAGACGTTGTTGGACACCGAGTTACGCCCGTAACTGCCGCAGCCGAGGGTCAGCGACGGCACGAACGCGTTGTACATGTCGCCGATACCGCCCTGCGAGGCCGGCGAGTTCCAGAGCACCCGGACCGCCTTGACCCGCTTGCCGAACTCGACCACCAGATCGCGGTCCTCGGTGTGGATCGCCGCGCTGTGCCCCAGCCCGTGGAACTCCACCATCTCGGTGGCGACGCGCAGCCCCTCATCGCGCGAGCGGACCCGCAGCACGGCCAGCACCGGGCACAACTTCTCCCGGGTCAGCGGCTCGTTCGGGCCCACCTCACCGACCTCGGCGATGATGATCGACGTCTTCGGCGGCACGGTGAAGCCGGCCTTCTCGGCGATCCAGGCCGGCGACCGGCCGACCACGTCCGGGTTGAGCTTCGCGCCGCTGCAGGCGGTCCCGTACGCTTGTGCGCCGAAGATCAGCTCTTCGAGCATCCGCTTCTCGTCGGCGGAGACGACGTACGCGTGCAGGTCCCGGAAACCCTGCAGGGCCGCCTCGTAGATCTCGTCGTCGATGACCGCGGCCTGCTCGGAGGCGCAGATCATCCCGTTGTCGAACGACTTCGACAGCACGATGTCGTTGACCGCGCGGTCGAGCTTGGCGCTGGCCTCGATGTAGGCGGGCACGTTGCCGGCGCCCACGCCGAGCGCCGGTTTGCCCGCCGAGTACGCCGCCTGGACCATGTTGTTGCCCCCGGTCGCCAGGATCGTGGCGATCCCCGGGTGACGCATCAGGGCGGTGGTCGCCTCCACCGACGGGTGCTCGATCCACTGGATGCAGTTCTCCGGCGCGCCCGCCGAGATCGCCGCGTCCCGCACGATCCGCGCCGCCTCCACGCTGCAGCGCTGCGCCGCCGGGTGGAACGCGAACACGATCGGGTTGCGGGTCTTGAGCGCCAGCAGCGCCTTGAAGATCGCCGTCGAGGTCGGGTTGGTGACCGGGGTGATGCCGGCGACCACCCCCACCGGATCGGCGATCTCGGTGATCCCGTTGATGTCGTCCTGACTGATCACACCGACCGTGCGCAGGGTGGCCATGCTGTGCGTGACGTGCTCGCACGCGAAGATGTTCTTGACGGCCTTGTCCTCGAAGACGCCGCGTCCGGTCTCCTCCACGGCCAGCTTCGCCAGCGCGGCGTGCCGGTCCAGGGCCGCGACCGAGGCCTTCTTGACGATGTGATCGATCTTCTCCTGGTCGTACGCCTCGTAGTCGACGAGCGCCTTCAACCCCGCGGTCACCAGGGCATCCACCATGATCGACACTTCGGATGGGGTGTGCGGGGCGGGGCCGGACGACGTTGCGGGGCTGGCCTGGACTGCGGTCATGGTGGGCCACCTTCAACGGTCATGGCGACAGCCGCTCGCGGAGCGCCAGCTGCGCCGACGGGTCTGCGGGCTGCTCGGACGGTCGGCTGCGCGATGAGGGCGGAACCGCCGGCAGTCTCTTTCGTTCGAGGATGTCCCTCAGCGGACGGCACGACCGGCGTATCGACGGATACGAAGATGAGGCCGCCGCCCCGAGGTGGCGGGAGGCTCCGATCCGAGCCGGGTCACCGCCCCGATCCCGCGGACCGTATCGGCGCCCGGCCGGGTCACCGCCCCGGCGGCGCGGGCCGCACCGGCACCGGACGCCGGGCTGGCGGGCGGCGGTGGTCCCGAGCGCGGGCGCGGGGGCGTACCGGCGTGGACACCGGGCCGACCAGGCCCGGCAGCAGCCGCCGACGGACCTCGTCGAGCACCAGCTCCAGCTCGTCGAGCCGCGCGCCCATCACCGCCACCTGCACCCCGGACATGCCGCACGCCTCCAGGCAGCGCAGCACCTGCCGGATCATGGTCGACTGGCAGACCAGCCGCTGAACGGCGACCCACACCTCCAGATCGGTGCGCACGTCCGCCACCGTACCCACTCGCCGCCGCGCACACCGCCGGAACAGCGCAGACCCAGCGAGGCCACGGCCCGCCCCGCGGCGCCCCCGCCCGACCAGCGACCCACCCGGCCCAGGAACCCGGCCCCGGACACCCCCGGCCCGCAGCTGTCATGCCGGCGCGGCGAGGCGCACTGCCGTGCAGGCCGACGAAGGGACGCTGCCGGGCGGGCCCGGGGTGAGTGCGGCGGATCCCGTGAGCCGCGCCGGGTGGACCGCCACCGGCGCGGTCACCCGCCCGGGTGCGAGGTGAGGGCGGGCCCCCTCCTGGGTAGCAGGAACACGTGCACACCGTCGCCCGGGCCGGGGAGGTTCCATGAGCGATCCCGAGGCCCCGCCGCGGACACCCGCCGAGCTCGACCGGCACGCCTGGTGGAACACCGCGAAACGTACCGTCCGCGAGTTCGACCGGGACAACCTGAGCGACTGGGCCGCCGCGCTCACGTACTACGGCGTGCTGTCGGTCTTCCCGGGACTGCTGCTGCTCGCCTCGGTCCTGGGCATGGCCGGTCAGTCCACCACCCAGCCGCTGCTGGACAATCTGTCCGGCATCGCGCCCGGCGCGGTGCAGCGGATCCTCACCGACAGCCTGATCGGCCTGCAGGACGTCTCCGGCGCCGGGCTGGCGATCGTCAGCCTGGCCGGCGCGTTGTGGACCGCCTCCGGCTACGTCGGGGCGTTCATGCGAGCCTCCAACATCATCTACGACGTGCCGGAGGGCCGGCCGCTCTGGAAGACGCTGCCGATCCGGATCGGCGTCACCGTCCTGGTCGGCGCGCTGCTGGCGGCGAGCACGCTGATCGTGGTGTTCACCGGCGCGCTCGCCGACCGGGTCGGGCGTGCCCTCGGCGCCGCCGACACCGCCATCACCGCCTGGTCGATCGCCAAATGGCCGGTGCTGGTCCTGCTGGTCGGGGCGGTGTTCGACCTGCTGTACTGGGCGGCGCCGAACGCCCGGCAGGCCGGCTTCACCTGGATCAGCCCGGGCGGGGTGATCGCGGTGCTGCTGTGGATCGCCGCCTCGGTCGGGTTCGCCGTTTACGCCGCGAACTTCGGCTCGTACGACAAGACGTACGGCACGCTCGGCGGGGTCATCGTCTTCCTGGTCTGGCTGTGGATCTCCAACATCGCGATCCTGCTCGGCGCCGAACTGGATGCCGAGCTGCACCGCGCGCGGGCCATCGCGGCCGGTCATCCGGCGGACGAGGAGCCGTACATGCCGCTGCGCGACACCGGCGCCCTCGACGGCGACTGACGTTCGCCGTCCGGCTCAGCCGCCGCCACCACGTGCCGAACGGGATGGTGCGGGACGCCGATCGAGGGGATTCACCGGGTGCGTGAGTCGAGTACTACTGCCACACCACCAGCCAGGACGGCCGCCGGTCGATGGTTCGCCGACCTGAGCGTCAACGCGAAGTTCCTCAGCGCGGTGCTGCTTGCCGCGGTGGTCGCGGTGGCCGTGACGGTGCTGAGCGTCAGCGCGCTGCGGCACGCGAACGGCACCTCGCAGCAGATCTACGGCAGCAATCTGGCCAGCGTGGAGGCGCTGGGCAACGTGCGGGCGGCGATCCTGCAGACCCGGCTGACCATCGCCAACAACGCGATCTCGCAGGACCAGGCGACCAAGGCGCGGTACCTGGAGACCCTCGCGGACAACGAGGCGGTCGTCGAGGACGCGTTCGCCGCCTACCGGGGCAGCCGGCCGGCCGTGCCACCCGAGGCGATCGACGAGCTGTACGCCGACTTCCGGCAGCTGCTGCAGATCGCTGAGACCAAGCTGATCCCGGCGAGCGCCCGCAACGACATCGAGGGCTGGCAGCGGATCCGCGACGCGGAGATCACCCCGCTGATGACCGAGGCGATGCGGGACATCACCGACATGACCGAGGCGGAGGGCGCCGACGCCGCGCGCACCGCCGCCTCGGCCGACTCGGCCTACCGCTCCGCCCGCACCACCTCGATCGTCATGCTGGTCGCCGGTCTGCTGCTGGCGCTCGGGCTGGCCGCGCTGATCTCCCGCCGCGTCGTCGGCTCGCTGAACCGGGTCCGGTCGGTGTGCGAGAGCCTCGCCGGCGGCGACCTCACCCACACCACCGGGCTGACCAGCCGCGACGAGCCGGGCCGGATGGGCCGTGCACTGGACACCGCGGTGGCGAGCCTGCGCGGCACCGTCGCCACGATCGGACAGTCGGCCACCACCCTGGCCGGGGCGTCCAAGCAGCTGTCGGCGGTCAGCTCCCAGCTGCAGTCGGGCGCCGCCGACGCCGCCGCGCAGGCCAGCGCCGCGTCGCAGGGCTCGGAGCACGTCAACACGGGCGTGATGACGATCGCCGCCGGCGCCGAGGAGATGAGCGCCTCGATCACCGAGATCGCGAACAACGCGGGACAGGCGGCCCAGGTCGCGCAGCAGGCCATGGCGGTCGCGCGGCGCACCACCGAGCAGGTCGCGCAGCTCGGCGCGGCCAGCGCGGAGATCGGCGACGTGGTACGCCTGATCACCAGCATCGCCGAGCAGACCAACCTGCTGGCGCTCAACGCCACCATCGAGGCCGCCCGGGCCGGGGAACTCGGCAAGGGTTTCGCCGTGGTGGCCGGCGAGGTCAAGGAGCTGGCCCAGCAGACCGCCCAGGCCACCGACGAGATCACCACACGGATCGAGGCGATCCAGGGCTCCAGCGGCACCGCGGCGCAGGCGATCGGTGAGATCACCGAGGTCATCCAGCAGATCAGCGATTACACCACCACGATCGCCTCGGCGGTCGAGGAGCAGACCGCGACCACCGCGGAGATGAGCCGCTCGGTGGCCGACACCGCCACGACCAGTGGCGAGGTGGCCGGCACGGTGTCCGGCGTGGCCGCGGTGGCCACCGCGACCGCCCAGGGCGCCGACACCACGCAGCACGCCGCCGCGGACCTGACCCGCCTGTCCGACGAGCTGACCGACCTGGTCAAACGTTTCCGCCATTGAGGGCAGCCCCGTGAGTACCCGCTCGCCGGCGGCCCGGACCCTCGGCTTCACCGTCCTGTACCTGATGGCCACCTATGCCGGCCGTCTCACCGTCATGGACCAGAACAATCTGAGCCTGGTGTGGCCGGCCGCCGGGGTCTCGGCGGTCTGGGCGCTGGCGCAGTACACGTCCCGGTGGCGCGCCCTGGACGCCCTGGCGCTGGCCGCGGTGACCATGGCGGTGAACCTGGCGACCGGCGCGCCGCTCACGCTGGCGGCCTGGTTCGTGGTGGCGAATCTGGTCCAGGCCGGACTGTTCGCATACCTGGTCCGCCGCTGGTTGCCGGAGCTGTGGGGGGCCGGCGGCGATCAGCCGTTGGCCCGGGTGCACCAGCTCGGGCCGCTGGCGGCGGCGGCGCTGCTGAGCGTCGGGTGCGGCACGCTGCTGGGCCCGACCGGGTTGTGGGCGGTCAGCGGCGTCTACTCGTGGCCCGCGGTGGCGGTGTGGTTGACCCGCAACACGGTGAGCATCCTGCTGATCGGGGTGGCCGGCCTCCGTGTCGGCCACCTGGTCGCCGTGCAACTGCGCGGTGTCTCCCGGGCCGACCTGCGGGACCGCCTCTCGGCCGTCCGACCCGCCCGGAAGCTGGAGTACCTGGCGGTGGTCGTGCTGTCGGTGATCGCCTATCTCGCGGTGTTCGGCGTGAACCGGACGCTGCCGCTAGCGTTCACCGTGATCGGCATGACGGTCTGGGCCGGCACGCGGCTGCACACGGCGTTCGTGGTCCTGCACGACCTGGTGTTCGGCTCGGTCGCGGTGCTGTTCACCCTGCACGGCGACGGGGTGTTCGCGCAGATCGGGTCGTATCCCGCCCGGGCGCTGGTGGCGCAGGTGTTCGTCGGGATGCTCGCGGTGACCGGGCTGGCTCTCGCGCTCAGCCGCGACGAGCGGGTCGCGCTGGTTCACGATCTGCGCGGCGCGCAGCGGGCCGCGGCGGCACAGGCCAAGCTGATGAACACCATCGTCGACTCGATGAGCGAGGGGCTCACCGTCGTCGACGAGCAGGGCCGGCTGCTGCTGCGCAACCCGGCCGTGCGGGAGCTGGTCGGCGGGGATCTCGGCCGGGCCGACCGGATGGCCGGCGGCCCGGAGAACTACGGCCTGATGCGCCCGGACGGTTCGCCGTTGCCGGCGGAGGAGATGCCGTACCGGCGGGCGCTGGCCGGGCGCGATGTCCGGGACATGGACGTCCTGATCCGCAGTCCCGGGCTGACGGACGCCCGGGTGCTGAGCGTGAGCTCGCGGGCGCTGCCCGCCGACCTGAACGGCGCCCGGTGCGCCGTGACCGTCTTCCGCGACGTCACCGCCGAACGCCGCCACCGCGGCGAGCTGGCGTCCTTCGCCGGCGTCGTGGCGCACGACCTGCTCAACCCACTGACCACCGTGGAGGGTTGGACCGAGGCGCTGGCCGAGACCTTCGGCGACTCGGCGCATCCCGACGCGGCCGAGGCACGCGACGGGCTGACCCGGATCGGCCGGGCCGCCGCCCGGATGCGTGACCTGATCAACGACCTGCTCGCGTACACCACCGCCCGTGACGCCACCGTGGCCCCGGCCATGCTGGACCTGCGCGAAATCGCCGCGGACATCGCCACCGCGCGCATCGACCAGGCGCAGAGCAGCGGGCGGCCGGCGCCGGTGTTCCGGATCGGCGACCTGCATCCGGTGTACGCCGATCCGGTGCTGATCCGGCAGCTGCTGGACAACCTGATCAGCAACGCCGTCAAGTACATCGCCCCCGGTGTCACCCCGCACCTGCGGATCGGCACCTCGGTCGCGGCCGGCCTGGTCACCGTCACCATCGACGACAACGGCATCGGCATCCCCGCCGGGCAGCACGGCAGCATCTTCGACAACTTCCACCGCGCGCACGCGGGCGCCGGGTACACCGGCACCGGTCTCGGGCTCGGCATCTGCAAGCGCATCGTCGAACGCCACGGCGGCACGATCACCGCCGGCGACAACCCGGACGGCGCCGGGTCCCGGTTCACCTTCACCCTGCCCGCCGACGCCAGCAGCGCCCCGGCGGCGGAGCCGGCCGGGCCGGAGTCGCCGGGCGGCGCCGCCGAGCCCGCCGCGCCACGGGCGGAGTTCCCGGAGGCGGACGGCCCGGAGGCGGACGGCCCGGAGGCGGCGGCGCTGCCCACGGCCGGGACCTTCGAACGGGCGGCCCGGCTGGTGCTGGACTACCTGCACGAGCAGATGCCGCTGGCGTTCTGGGCGGTCACCCGGGTGGAGAACGGCCGGCAGACGTTCCTGTATCTGGACCCCGACAACGGCTACGGCCTGCGCCAGGGGCAGAGCCACGCCTGGGAGGACAGCTACTGCATGCACATGGCGGCCGGACGGGCGCCGGCCGTCGCCCGGGACGCCCGGTCGGTGCCGGTCTACGCCGCCGCCGGCGTCAACGACCGGCTCGACATCGGCACCTACGCCGGCGCCCCGATCGCCGAGCCCGACGGCTCGCTGTTCGGCGCCATCTGCGGCCTGGACCCGCAGGCACACACCGGTGACCCGCGGATGGCCGGCGCCGAGTCGCTGCTCACCCTGCTGGGGCGGCTGCTCACCATCGCGCTGGCCGCCGACCGTGCCCAGTACGAGTCGGTCACCACGCGGCTGCGCGAGCACCTGGTCGCCAACACCGACGAGCTCACCGGCCTGCCGAACCGGCGTGCCTGGGACCGGGCCGTCGCCGAGGCGGAGTCACGGCACCGGCGGCTGGCCGACCCGACCGTGGTCGCCGTGCTGGGGCTGGACCCGGTCCGTGCCGGTGACCCCGTCCAGCTGCGGACGGTCGCCGACACCGTGCGGGCGGCCGTGCGCCGCACCGACATCCTGGCCCGGCTCGACGACGACGAGTTCGGCCTGCTGCTCAACGGCTGCGACCGGGCCGACGCCGAGCTCACGCTGGGCCGCCTGCACCTGGAGCTGGCCGACGCGGGCGCCCCGGTGTCGATCGGCTGGGCGTGCGTCACCGCGGAACGGGGTCTTGCGGCCGCGCTCGCCCAGGCCCACGCGGGGATGGCGGCCGCCGCGGGCCGGCGCCAGCGGCCGGCCGCGCCGATCTCAACCGCCGGCTCGTGAGAGGCCGAAGGCCACCAGGAAGCCGGCGACCGTGACCAGGCCGATGAGCAGGTGCGCGTTCTCGAACGCCTCGGGGATCATGGTGTCGGCGACCATGGCGAGGATGGCGCCCGCGGCCAGGGCCGTGATGGCGGCCAGCGCGGCCGCCGGAGCCCCGCCGAGCAGGGTGTACCCGGCCAGCGCGGCCAGGCCGCTGACCACGGCGATCGCCGTCCACAACCCGAACACGTAGCGGGGGCCACGGCCGGCGTTGCGCATCCCGGCGGCGCTGGACAGCCCCTCCGGGACGTTGCTGATGAACACGGCGGCCACGGTCACCGCGCCGACCCCGCCACCGCCGAGCAGGCTCGCGCCGATCACGATCGACTCCGGGATGCCGTCGAGCAGCGCGCCCAGGGCGATCGCCGAGCCGGAGCCGGACTGCTCCTGCTCGGACGGCTGCTGCCGGCCGGAGCGTTTGCGGTGCCGGGCCCCGTGCCGCGCCAGCAGCACGTTGCAGCCGGTGTAGGCGACCGCCCCGGTCACGGCGCCGAGGACGGTGGGCACCATCCCGGCGCGCTCCTCGGCCTCGGCGATCAGGTCGAACGCGACGGCGGACAGCAGGACGCCGGCGCCGAAGCCCATCACCGCGGCCACCACGTGCCGCGGGACCCGGACGGCATAGCCGAGCGCCGCTCCGATTAGCAGGGCCGAACCGGCCAGCGATCCCCAACCGGCGGCCTGCAGCCAGAGTGGCACCGGGTCCTCCTGTTCGTCGACGTCGATGGGCGCAGGTCGGATTGCCCCACCGCTCCCCCGGCGAAACAGCTCCGGTGGCGCGGCGGCTTCTCTACCCTGGAGGGGGTGTCGGCCCGCCGGCCCGAACCTCCGAGGACACCGCCGCTGAAGAACGGTTCCCCCGCATGACCCTTCTGGTGCTCGCCGAGGACGACGACGACATCCGGGTGCTCGCCGCGCGCATCCTGCGCCGGGCCGGGTTCACGGTGATCGAGGCGGTCGACGGCGCCGAGGCGCTCACCGCCGTCCACCAGCACCGGCCGACCGCGGTGGTCAGCGACATCGACATGCCGCGGATGTCCGGCGTCGAGCTGTGCATGGCGCTGCGCGGCGACCCGGCGACCGAGGACCTGCCGGTGGTCTTCGTCAGCGGCAGCCTCACCCCGGGTGACACCCGGCCCGCGCAGGCCGGCGCCACGGCGGTGCTGTTGAAGCCGTTCCTACCGGCCGACCTGGTGGCCTGCGTGGAGAAGACCCTGCACGGCGGGCATCACGACGGCGCGGAGCCGGCGGTGTGTCCCTGACCCGCCGGGCGGTCCGGGAGCGCGCCGGCCGGGAGCCGCACGGTGATCCGGGTGCCCGGCCCCGGGGCGGGCAGCAGCCGGATGCTGCCGTGGTGCGCCTCGACGACGGCCCGGCTGACCGCCAGCCCGAGCCCGTTGCCCGGGATCCGGTGCTGGCGGGTGTGCTCGGAGCGGTAGAAGCGCTCGAACAGCCGATCCTGCTCGGCGGCCGGGATCCCGACGCCGGTGTCCGCGACGGTCAGCTCCACGGCGGCCGGGTCCGGGCGCTCCAGCAGCACCGTCACCAGGCCCGTGCCGAAGGTGTGCTTGACGGCGTTGCCGATCAGCTCGTCGACGACCTGCCGCAGCCGGCCGGCGTCGCCGGGCACGACGGCATCGGCGCGCAGGTCGAGAGCCACGGTCACCCCGGCCGCGGTGGCGACCGGCTGCACCGCGGCGACGGCCGCGCGCACCGTCGCGGTCAGGTCCACCGGTTCCCGCGCCATCCTCGCGTGCCCGCTGTCGAGCGCGGCGAGATCCAGCAGTTGATCGACGATGGCGCGCAGGCTGGCGCTGTTGCGGCTGAGCACGTCCAGCATCCCGGGCAGCTCGTCGACGACGCTGGCGGGATCGGATTCGCGCAGCAGTTCGACGTACGCGCTGATCGAGGTCAGCGGGGTGCGCATCTCGTGGCCGATCAGGGCGAGGTACTCCTGTTTGCTGTGCGTCAGCGCCAGGCTGAGCTCGTCGGCGCGGCGGCGCTCCACGAACTCGGCGATGTGCGCGCCGACGCCGGCCAGCAGGTCGATCAGCGGGTCGGCGGGGTCGTCGACCGCGCCGGCGCCGAACGACAGCACCGCGAGGACCCGGTCGCCCGAGGTGGCGGGGACGGCCAGGCTGGTGCGTAGCGGCGTGGCCGGGGACCCGGGTGTCTCACCGGCCCACACCGGCCGGCCGGTCCGCCAGGCGGCGCCGGTGACGGCGTCGTGCGGGCCGGGCTCGCCGGGCGGATCGCCGGCCGTCCCGGGGGCCCGGTAGCGGGCCGCCGGCACGAGCGTGTCGGCGTCCTGGTCGACCAACCAGAGTTCCGCGTACGGCCACCCGAAGCCCTCGCAGACCGCGGCGAGCACCTGGGGGCCGGCCTGCCGCACACTGTCGGCGTGCGCGAGCACCTCGGTGACGGCGCGGTCCACGTCCCGGAACCGCTCGGCGCGCCGACGCTCGGTGACGTCGTGCACGGTGAGCACCGCGCCCAGCCGCCGGCCGTCGGCGCCCAGGATCGGCTCGGCGTCCGAGCTGGTCGTACGGGTCGGTCGCCCCGGGGTGGTGATCAGGATGCCGGCGTCGCGCACGCTCTCGCCGCGCAGCGCGCGCAGCAGCGGCAGGTCGTCGGGTTCCAGCGGCCGGCCCGCGACGTCGGTCAGCGGGCCGCCGCGCCGGGCCCACTCCCGCACCGAGGTGCCGACGAGGGTGGTGCCCATCAGCCGCCGGATCGACTCGTTGTCGAACACCAGCCGGCCGTGTTCGTCGCAGGCGGCCACCCCGATCCGCATGCTCTGCAGCAACGTGTCGAGGTAGCGGCGCTGGGTGTCGGCGCGCTGCTGCTCGGCGACGAACACGGCGTACGCCCGCGCGGCCTCGTCCACCGCGGCCAGCTCGCGTGGGGACCACTGCCGCGGCCGGTAGTCCACCACGGTGCACACCCCGGCGATCTGCTGCCGGTCGCCGCGGATCGGGAAGCCGACGTACGCGCGGACGCCGAGTTCCAGGGCCGGGGCGTAACGCGGCACCCGCGGGTCCTCGGCGATGTCCGCGCTGATGATCGGGTGCTGGTGCATCAGGACGAGCCCGGCGAGCGTGGACCTGGCCGGCGGGTGCCCGACCCGCGCCCAGCCGGCCGGCACCCCGGCCGCGCCGGTCAGCGTCAGCCGCTCGCCGTCCTCGGTGCGGTGGACCAGCGCGGTGGGCGCGCCCGCCACCCGGGCCAGCACCGCCGCGAAGCTGCTGGCGGTCCGCTCCGCCGGGCCGTCCGGCGCGAACGGGGCGCGGTACCCCGCGTCGCCGGGTCCGGCCGCGTCCGGAACCGGGGCGGGCAGCCCCCTGACTTCCACCCCTTGAGTGGACCACCGCCGACCGCGTCCAGCCGCGGTTTTCCCGGCTTTGCCGCGATCGGGCGAGGCCGCCGCCGGCAGGCCCGAAATGGTGGTCGCCCCTGAAGAGACGGAGCCCACCCGATGATCGACCCGACATCGCCGTCCGCCTCACCCGGCCCGGCCGTGACCTGGCCGCGGCCGAGCGCTTCTCCGTCGACGGCTGTCCGGCCGCCTGGTCCAACGCCGGGTGAGCCGAGCCGCCGGGGGATTCACCGGGTTCGCCGGTACTCGCCGGTGTGATCGCCGAGGATCGGGGTAACCGGCGGACCCCCGCCCGCGAGCTCGAGGAACGGAATGTGACATGAGGATCTGGCCGGGGAATCCGTACCCGCTGGGCGCGACCTACGACGGCGGCGGCACCAACTTCGCGATCTTCTCGGAGGTCGCCGAGCGGGTGGAGCTGTGCCTGTTCGACGACGAGGGCAACGAGACCCGGGTCGATCTGCCGGAGCGCGAGGCGCTGGTCTGGCACGGCTACCTGCCGCGGATCGTCCCGGGCCAGCGGTACGGCTTCCGCGTGCACGGCCCGTACGACCCGGCGCGGGGGCTGCGCTGCAACCCGGGCAAGCTGCTGCTGGATCCGTACGCGGGTGCGGTCGACGGGCGCATCCGGTGGGACGAGGCGCTGTTCTCGTACCACTTCGACGATCCGGACGTCTTCAACGACACGGACTCGGCGCCGTTCGCGCCGAGGTCCGTGGTGATCAACCCGTTCTTCGACTGGGGCAACGACCGGCCGTTGCGGATCCCGTTCCACCGGACGGTGATCTACGAGGCGCACGTCAAGGGCATGACGGCCACCCATCCGGATGTCCCGGAGGACGTCCGTGGCACCTACTCCGGGCTGGCCCACCCGGTGATGATCCGGTATCTGCGGCGGCTCGGCGTCACGGCCGTGGAGCTCATGCCGGTGCACCAGTTCGTGCACGACAGCGGTCTGGTCGAGCGGGGGCTGCGCAACTACTGGGGTTACAACACGATCGGTTTCTTCGCCCCGCACAACGACTACTCGTCGTTCGGCGGCGCGGGCGGGCAGGTGCAGGAGTTCAAGTCGATGGTCAAGGCCCTGCACCAGGCCGGTATCGAGGTCATCCTGGACGTGGTCTACAACCACACCGCCGAGGGCAACCACCTCGGGCCGACGCTGTCGTTCCGGGGCATCGACAATCCGGCCTACTACCGGCTGGTCGAGGAGGACCGGCAGTACTACTACGACACCACCGGCACCGGTAACAGCCTGAACGTGCGCCACCACGAGTCGCTGCGGCTGATCATGGACTCGTTGCGGTACTGGGTGACCGAGATGCACGTCGACGGGTTCCGGTTCGACCTGGCCGCGGCGCTGGCCCGGGAGTTCCACGAGGTGGACCGGCTGGCCGCGTTCTTCGACCTGGTGAATCAGGATCCGGTGGTGTCGCAGGTGAAGCTGATCGCCGAGCCGTGGGACGTCGGCGACGGCGGGTACCAGGTGGGCGGCTTCCCGCCGAACTGGACGGAGTGGAACGGCAAGTACCGCGACTGCGTGCGGGACTTCTGGCGCGGCGACCACTCCGGGCTGGGCGAGTTCGCGTCCCGGTTCACCGGCAGCTCCGACCTGTACCAGGACGACGGGCGCCGGCCGATCGCGTCGATCAACTTCGTCACCGCGCACGACGGGTTCACCCTGCACGACCTGGTGTCGTACAACGACAAGCACAACGAGGCCAACGGCGAGGACAACCGCGACGGGGAGAGCCACAACCGCTCGTGGAACTGCGGCGTCGAGGGGCCCACCGACGATCCCGAGATCCTCAAACTGCGCGAGCGGCAGAAGCGCAACTTCCTGGCCACGCTGCTGCTCAGCCAGGGCGTGCCGATGATCGCGCACGGCGACGAGCTGGGCCGCACCCAGGGCGGCAACAACAACGTGTACGCGCAGGACAACGAGCTGAGCTGGATGGACTGGAAGGACGCCCGCCAGCACGACGTCCTGACCATGTTCACCGGGAACCTGACCCGGCTGCGGGCCGAGCACCCGATCTTCCGGCGCCGCCGGTTCTTCACCAGCGAGCCGGCCGGCGAGGCGGGGCTGCCCGGGATCGCCTGGCTGCGCCACGACGGCGAGTCGATGACCGAAGCCGACTGGGTCGCGGAGAACGCTCGTACGCTCGTGGTGTTCCTCAACGGCGACGGCATCCGGGAGTCCGACGCGCTCGGCGAGCGGATCACCGACGACTCGTTCCTGCTGCTCTTCAACGGGTCGGCGCAGCCGGTGGAGTTCGCCCTGCCGGATCCGGCGTACGGGCAGGCGTGGGAGATCGTGGTGGACACCGCCGACCCGCTGCTCGCGGCGACCGGTGAGGCGGCGCTCAAAGCGCGCGAGAGCCTGACCGCGATCGGTCACAGCGTGACGGTCCTGCGCCGGCGCTACTGAGATTCCTCACCGTTTCCGCCGGCCGGTTCTCCGAGGGCCGTCCCCTGAGGGGCCGCCCGCAGCCGGTTCGCGGCCGGACCGCGGGCCGCCCGGCGCGGGTGGCGGTAGCGGCCCGGCCCGCTCGGCCGGTCAGGGTCGCGGCGACGTCCGGGTCCACGAGCGCTCGCCGCGCCGGCTGGTCGCCGCGACACAGCGGGGACAGACGTACCGGACCTGATCCTCGGCGGTGATCGTGTCGGTCGCCCGGAAGTCGAACGGCACGTGCGGGAACCGTCGCAACCGGGTGCGGCTCAACGCCAGGCCGCACAGTGTCTGGTTGAGACCCGGGGTCCATGCGTGCACCTCGCCGCCCGGCTGCCGGATGCCGTCCTCGCCGACCCACTCACTGGATGCCGCCACCGAGGCGGCGCGTGCCTTCGCCATGACCGGGGCGTTCCCCGTCCGGCCCGGGATACACCACCGGTACGCGCCTCAGCCCGCGCACCGGCGCAGCACCTCCCGGACGAACGGCGGGACGACCGGCCGCAGCACGTCGGCCCAGTGCTCCTCGGCGGCGGCCAGTGCCGCGCGGGCGGCGCCGGGGTCGCGCGACGTGCCGGTCAGCAGCCGCGCCGCCGCGAGACCGGCGTCGGCCATCGCCGCGCCGGCGGCCAGCCACGGCCGCAGCGGTGCGATCAGGTCGGCCGGCCGGGTGGCGGCACGGCAGCCGCGGGCCAGCTCCGCCAGCCGGGCGCTCAGCGCGGCGCGGGCGCCCGGATCGCCGGCGAGCGCGGCGTCGGCCGTGCGCGCGAGCTGCGCGTCCGGCACGGCGCTCGGCGGCCATGAGCTGCTGACCCGCACCAGCGGCGCCAGGTCGTCCGCGCCGGCCCCGGCCACCAGCGGCAGCGCGCGGGCTGCCGAGCGGGCCGGGTCGTATCCGGCCGGGTCGGCGGCCCAGTCGGCGACCGACACCAGCGGGATCCGGGACGGTACGGCCAGCGGCATCGGGTTCGCCAGCACCCCGACCAGCGCGGAGCCACCCACGTCCGGGGTGCGGCCGGTGAGCGGGCCGAGGAACAGTCGCCGCGGCGCGAAGTCGTTGACCGGGAAGTTGTCCCACAGCACGAGGCGGCGCCGGTACGCGGCGGCCGCCCGGTCGATCTCGTCGCGGGTGACCGAGCCGACCACCACGTCCCGGCCGGTCCAGGCGATCAGCGCGTCGGGCGGGGCGGTGCGGGCGAACTCGCGGCGGTACGGCGTCTCCCGCGTGCCCGCGTAGTCGGTGGGGCAGACCAGCAGCGACCGGCGCAGCCCGCGGGCGGCGAGGAAGCCGGTGACGAACCGGGTGCAGGCCACGCCGTGCGCGGCCCCGGCGCCACCCGCGCCCGGCCAGCGGGCGACGTCCTCCGGCCGGGTCAGCTCGGCCGGCACGTCGTCGAAGAAGAGCGCGAACTGCTCGACGCCGGCGCCGGCGAGCTGACCGGCCTTGCCCGCCAGCGCGCGGTGATCGGCCTCGCCGGCGAAACCCATGTCCAGGCCGGGACTGATCGCGTACACGAACCGGACGCCGAGCCGGCGCGCGGCGGTGGCCAGTTCGCGCAGCTGGGCGAGCTCGGCCGCCGGGTACGGCTCGCGCCAGCGCAGCCGGTGGTGCGCGTCGCCCTTGGGCGCGTAGACGTAGGTGTCGAGTCCGACCCGGGCGGAGAACTCCAGGTGGGCCAGCCGCTGGGCGGGTGACCACGGCGGGCCGTAGAAGCCCTCGACGGTTCCCCGGATCGCCAGCGCGGCGCGCGGCAGCTCTCGTCCGGTCACCCCGCGATTCTCATCGCGCACCGGCGCCGCCGTCCATCGCGGAGCCCGCCCGGCCGGTCACCGCCGGGGATCGGGATCGCTCTCCCGGATGACCGTGGTCGCCGCGTCGAACAGCGAGGTCCCGGCGTCGGCGGCACGCAACCGCAGCGTGGCGTAGGCGCGGTCGGGCAGCCCCTCCCGCCGGGCGATGACGCCCAGCGCGCGCTGGATGACGGCCCGGACGGCGAACGCCTCGGTCAGCCCGGTGGCCAGTTCGGCCCCGCCCGCGTCCAGCCGCGGCAGGTCGGGGCCGGCGGGCACGGCCGGGTCGTAGGCCGCCCACACCGCGGCGGTC
The DNA here is from genome assembly GCF_003711105.1 of Actinoplanes teichomyceticus ATCC 31121. Classification (NCBI taxonomy): domain Bacteria; kingdom Bacillati; phylum Actinomycetota; class Actinomycetes; order Micromonosporales; family Micromonosporaceae; genus Actinoplanes; species Actinoplanes teichomyceticus. The sequence continues at coordinate 3,647,807 of NZ_CP023865.1, read as the reverse complement.
AGGGCGGACATCATGGCGGAGTCGTGGCCGTAGAGGTTGAGCGCGGCGATCGGCTCCCCGCGCCCGGCGAACAGTGGGACGGACAACGACGTGTGCAGCCCGAGGCGGTAGGCGGTCTCGCGGAAGCCGGGCCAGCGCATCGTCGCGGCGATGTCCGGCACGCCCAGCGGGGTGGCCGAGTCGATGGCCTCCAGGCACGGGCCGGCCCGCTCGGCGTACTGCGCCTCGTCGACGGCGACCGCGATGTCGTTGCTGGCCGCGACGGTGGTGTAGGCGCCGTCGTGCCGGACGGTCACCGACGCGTAGCGCACCGCGGCGATCCGCTGGGCGCACAGCCGGCCGATCGCGATCAGCTGGTCGTCGACGCCGGAGTGGTCGTCCGGGGTGCCGGCGAGGGTGGCCAGCGCGGCGCTCAGTTCGCCGCGGTGCTGCGGGAGGCGTGGTGTCGGCCGATGCTGCGCCATTGCCGGGCCTCCCGCCTGGTCGTCATGCCGAGTCTGCCGGGATACCCGCCGCCGCCCGGATTCATGCCGGGCGGGCGCAGAGCATCCGGGTGGGTGAGCGCGGGCGCCGCGCGGGCCGGGTCCCCGGACCGGTCCGGCCACGAGGGGCATCGTTTCCCCGCCACCGGACCCCTCGTTGATCCCCCGGGGACGGCGCCCGCGGCCGCGCCGACCGCCCGCCGGCACGCTCGCCTTGTGCGCCACCACAGACTTCGATAACTTTCGATGTCCGGATCCCCTCGCCGCCTCCGGCCGGCGGGACGGCCCGGACAGCACCGGTGCGGCGAGCGCTCCCGCCGCCGAAGGGAGGCCATCATGGGAAAGGCACGAGCGGCCGGGCTGGCCGCCGGCGTCGCCCTCGCCGTCGCCGTCACCGGCGGCACGGCGGCCTGTGAGTCCGGCGCCGACGGCCCCGGCGCCCCGGCCGCCGACTTCAGCGCCGCGGCCGGCGGCACACTGCGCGCCTGGGCGTTCGACAACGCGGACGACGTCGGCACGGCCCGCCTGGACTACGCCGCCGCCCGGCTGCCCGGGCTGACCGTCGAGACCGACCGGACCGGGTTCGACGCGCAGAAGTTCACCACCCGGCTGGCCGGTGGCGACGTGCCCGACGTGGTGCAGATGGACCGCGAGTACGTGGGCACGTACGCCGCCCAGGGCCTGATCATGCCGGTGGACCGGTGCTTCGCGGCACACCGGGTGGACCCCCGGCAACGCTGGTATCCCAACGTCGTGGCCGACGTGACGTACCGGGACCGGATCTGGGCGGTGCCGCAGTTCTACCAGCCACCGGCGATCATCCTGAACCGGACGGTGCTGGACGCGGCCGGCGTGCGGGCCGAGGAGATCGACACGTCGAAGCCGGACACGCTGCTGGCCGCCATCGCCAGGATGTACCGTGCCAGCGACGGCGTGCCCAGCACGCTCGGCTTCAACCCGCAGGCCACCGGGCAGCTCTACCTGTGGTTCGTCGGGCAGGGCGGGCGGCTGGTCGGCGACGGCGGCGTGCCGACGCTGGACGACCCGGCCAACGTCTACCCGCTGGAGCTGCTCAAGCGGATCGTCGACGCGCAGGGCGGCTTCGCCCGGTACAAGAGCTTCACCGACTCGTTCGACGTGTTCGGTGAGCACAACCAGTTCGTCCGCAACCAGGTGGGCGCCGAGATCGACGCGCAGTGGTACGCGAACGTGCTGTCCCCGGCCAAGGACCGGGTACGGCTGGCCGCGGCGCCGTTCCGGGGCCGCGACGGCCGGCCGGTCGCCGTGGCCTTCGGCGGCTCGTTCGTGATCCCGGCGAAGTCGAAGAACCCGAGCGCCGCCTGCCGGTGGGCGCTGGCGCTGACCGAGGACGGCGCGTGGCAGGCGGCGGCCCGGGCCCGGGCCGCCACCCGGGCGAAGGACCGGGCCGTCTACACCGGCCTGTTCACCGGATCGCCCGGCCCGGACCGGTCGATCCGCGAGCAGTACGTCAAGCCCAGCGGCAACGCCGGCTTCGACCAGGTGGTCCGCACCTACTACGACGTGCTCGCCGCCGGTCGCAGCGCCGGCGCCTCACCCGCCGGGCAGCCGCTCAAGCAGGAGCTGACCAGCGCTGTCACCGCGGCGCTGCTGGGACAGAAGAGCCCGCGGGCGGCGCTCGCCGACGCGCAGACGGCGGCCGTGGCCGCGTACCGGACGATCGCCGGCTGACGCCGCGGGCCCGGACGGTACGCGAGGAGGCGTGTCGGAAATGCCGTCGGATCTCAAGCCGCGCCGGTACCACCGCCGCGAGGCCGTGGCCGGCTACCTGTTCGTCCTGCCGTGGATCGTCGGCTTCCTGATCTTCACGCTGGGCACGATGATCTACAGCCTGGCCATCTCGTTCAGCCACTTCAACCTGGCGACCAACCGGATGCGACCGGCCGGGCTGGACAACTACCGGGCGCTGCTGGAGGACCCGCGGGTCGCCATGTCGCTGACCAACACGCTGTTCTTCGCGGTGCTCGCGGTGCCGGCCGAGGTCTGCTTCGCGCTGCTGCTGGCGGTCCTGCTCGACCGGGTCCGGCGCGGCGCCGGCTTCTTCCGGACGGTCTACTACCTGCCCAAGATGACGCCGGCGGTGGCCACCGCCGCGGTGTTCCTGCTACTGCTCAACGGCAACACCGGCGCGATCAACCAGGCGCTGCGAGCGGTCGGCGTGCAGGGCCCGCAGTGGCTGGTGGACCCGGCGTGGGTACGGCCCTCGATCGTGCTCATGGCGCTGTGGGGCGTCAGCGGCACCATGGTGATCTTCCTGGCCGCGCTCAAGAACGTGCCCCGCGAGCTGTACGAGGTGGCGTCCCTGGACGGCGCCGGCCCGGTCCGCCGGTTCTTCGCGATCACCCTGCCGATGATCTCCGGCGCCGTGTTCTTCGCCGTGATCATCCTGACGATCAACGCCTTCCAGGTGTTCGACCAGGCGTTCCTGCTGTTCTGGCGGGATCAGACCAACGTCGCCCCGGAGTCCTCGCTGTTCTACGCGGTCTACCTGTTCCAGCAGGCGTTCCGCCAGTTCAACTTCGGTTTCGCGGCCGCCATGGCGTGGCTGCTCTTCGTCATCCTGCTGATCCTGACGTTCGCGCAGGTCAGGATCGGCAACCGGTACGTTCACTACGAGGGAGAGCGGTGATGGCGACCACCGATCCCGGCGCCTCGTCCCCCGCCGTGCCGGCCGGGCGGGCGGCGGGCGGCCGGCGGCGGGCCCGGGCCCCGCGCCGCTTCTCGGCCGGGCAGCTCCTGCTCACCGTGCTGCTGATCGGGTTCGCCGCGCTGTTCCTGTACCCGCTGGTGTGGCTGGTAGCGGCCAGCCTGAAACCGGCCGGGCAGGTCTTCGACAACGCGCTGATCCCGCGCACCTGGCGCTTCGACAACTACGTGGACGTGTGGCGCGAGCTGCCGCTGCTGCACTGGGTGGGCAACAGCGTGTGCATCGCGCTGCTCGCCGCGGCCCTGGTCGCGGTCTCCAGCTCGATCGTGGCGTTCGGCTTCGCGTACTTCCGCTTCCCCGGCCGCGGCGTCCTCTTCGGCCTGGTGCTGGCCACGATGATGCTGCCCGCCTCGGTGACGATGATCCCGACCTACCTGATCTGGAAGCTGACCGGGCTGCTCGGCACCTGGGTCCCGCTGTTCGGCGCCAACCTGTTCGGCTCGGCCTTCTACATCTTCCTGCAGCGGCAGTTCTACCTGGGTCTGCCCCGGGAGCTGTTCGAGGCGGCGCGCATCGACGGCTCCAGTTACTGGCAGATGTTCTGGCGCATCGCGATGCCGCTGTCGCTGCCGTCGTTCGTCATCGTCTTCCTCTTCGAGTTCCAGGCCTCGTGGAACAACTTCCAGGGCGCGCTGATCTACCTCAACGCCGGCTCCGTCGAGGGGTTCACCGCGCCGCTCGGGGTGGCGTACTCGATGACCAAGTACAGCCCGACCGCCGGCGGGCACGCCGACTACCAGTACGTGATGGTGGCCGCGCTGCTGGTCACGCTGCCCATGCTGGTGCTGTTCAGTTTCGGCCAGCGCTACTTCATCGAGGGCGTGGCCACCCAGGGCCGTCAGGGCTGACCCCGGCCGGCGTCAGGCCAGGGCGCTCTCCCGGGCGGCCACGATCCGGTCACGGCCGGCGTTCTTGGCCTCGTACAGGGCGGCGTCGGCGCGGGCGGTGAGCTCGTCGGAGGTCTCCGTGCCGTTCCAGGTGGCGATGCCGGCCGAGAAGGTCTGGCCCAGCGGGGTGGCCCGGCGCATCCGGTCCAGGATCGCCCCGCCCTGCTCGACGGCCGCGTCCGGCAGCATCAGCACGAACTCCTCGCCGCCGTACCGGGCCAGGTGGTCCACCGAGCGCAGCTGCTCCTGCCAGGCGGCGGCCGCCTCCTTCAGCAGCCGGTCCCCGGCCGGGTGCCCGTACGCGTCGTTGAACCGCTTGAAGTGGTCGATGTCGACGACCGCGACGGTGAGCGGGACGCCGGTACGCCGGGCCCGTTCCACCGCGCGTGGCAGCTCGGTGTTCCACGCCCGCCGGTTCGGCAGGCCGGTCAGCTCGTCGGTGACGGCCAGCTCGCGCACCCGCTCGGTCTGCCTGTCCAGCTGCGTGATCAGCTGCGACATCCGGACCAGCACCAGCAGGAACAGCGCGATGCAGCCGAGCGCGATGGCCAGCGCGTCGGTCACCCGGTCGCGGACCGCCTGCAGGATCAGCAGGGTGGGCCCGATCAGCGAGGCGACGGTCAGCGCGAGCAGCAGCGTCCGGCTGATCCGGCCGGTGCGCGGCGCCACCGCCCGGGCCAGCGAGCGCACGTCGGGGTGCGCCGCGGCGGCGCCGAAGAGCAGGTAGCCGGCGAGGAACACGTCGGCGAGGACCTTGTGCGCCATCGGGCCCGGCTCCCAGACCATCTGGTTGATCACCGCCCAGGCGCCGTCACCGGCGAGGAAGCAGCCCAGCGCCGCGCACACCAGGCGGAAGGAGGTGTTCCGGGCGCCGCCGCTGATCATCAGCCGGACGGTCATGGCCAGCAGCACGACGTCGCCGACCGGGTACGCGACGCTGACGATGTGGCCGAGCAGGCCGATGGTCGGGTCGGCGGCGGCCGGTTTGACCATGAAGACCCAGGCGAGCAGCCCCATGCCGGTGGTCAGCGTGGTGGCGTCGACCAGCCCGGACCAGTCGCGCTGGGCGGTCCGGCGCCGGATGAGCAGCAGCAGGCCGGTGGCGCACGCGGGATACAGCGACAGGTAGGCGGCGTCGGCCCAGGACGGGAAGCCGGGGTCGGCCTGGGTGCGGGTCAGCACGTACTCCACCAGGATGCCGCTGGCGTTGCCGGCCACGCCGAGCGCGATGAGCCACCAAGTCGCCGACAGCTCCGGGCGGCGGCTGCGGACCGCGGCGACGATGATCGCGGCGGTGAGCCACCCGACCGCGACCTGCCACACCAGCTGCAGCGTGCTGCCGTCCGGCACGGCCAGGAACCCGAGCACCGCGACGGCGGCGACGACCATGTGGAAACGCATCAACCGACTCGCCATGCCCGGGGCCACCTCCGCTGTGCCGACAGAAGGCCATGGCATCGGGCGACGGTTGCCGGACGGGTGCGATCCGGGGTGCGATCCGGTAGCGCGCGTCCCCCGTCCACGACGGCGGGTCGTGATCTCAGGTCGGCCGGGATCACGCCGATGAACATCGCGGCGTGACTGGACGACGGGACGGGGGCACGGTGCGCGGTTGGCGATGGCCCGCCTGGGCGGCGGTTCCCGGCGTGCTCACCGCGGTCACCGCGCCGCTGGCCGGCGTGGCCGTGCAGGAGTACGCCTACGCCCTGGTCGGCTTCGGCTCGGCGGCGTGCGTCGTGGCCGGGGTACGGCGGCACCGCCCGGCCCACCCGCGCGCCTGGCTGCTGCTGGCCGCCGCCCTGAGCTGCGGCGCGGTGGCCAACACGGTGTGGGGCGCGCAGCTCAGCCTGGACCTGACCGTGGCCCCGACGTTCTCCGTGGTCGACCTGCTCTACTTCGCCATGTACCCGCTGCTGGCGGCCGGGATGGCGATGCTGCCCGAGCGCCCGCCGGGCGGCTCCCGATGGGCCGGCACGGCCGAGGCGGGCATCGTCACCTGCACCGGCGTGACGCTGGCCTGGATCCTGCTGTACGACCCGTACGTGGTCGACGTCGATCGGGTCCCGCCGGACAGCGGCGCCATCGCCTACCCGCTGCTGGACCTGCTGCTGGTGGCCATGGCGGTGCGGCTGCTGGTGGTGCAGCGGCGGCTGCGGAACACGCACGTCGGCCTGCTGCTCATGGCCGTGCTGCTGACCGTGGCCGACATGCGGTACTTCCTCTCGGTCACCGAGGGCGGCTCCTGGTCCGGTCCGGACCTGAGCGTCACCGCGTGGCTGCTCGCCTTCACGCTGCCCGGGGTCGCCGCGCTGCACCCGGCCACCGCGGCGCGGCCCGCCGCCCCGGACACGACCACCGGCGGCCGGCGGACGGCGCTGCTGCACGGCGTGCTGGTCCTCATCGGCCCGGCCGCGACCGCGTACGCGCTGCTCAACGACTACCACGCGGACGACCTGGACCACCTGGACTTCCTGCTGCCGCTGGCCGCCACCGCGCTGATCAGCCTGCTGCTGGTGATCCGGATGACCAACGCGCAGCGGCAGCTGGGGCGGCACGCCGAGTCGCTGGCCGCGGCGCTCGACGAGCACGCGGTACTGCAGGCGTCGCTGCGGCACCTGGCCGAGCACGACGCGCTGACCGGACTGCCCAACCGGCGTCTGCTGGAGAGCCGGATCGCCGCCGGCCCGGCACACGGGTTGCTGCTGCTGGACCTCGACGGCTTCCAGGACGTCAACGACCGGCTCGGCCACCAGGCCGGCGACAACCTGCTGGTCGAGATCGCCGCCCGGCTGCGGGCCGCCCTGGGCCCGGCGGACCTGCTGTCGCGTACCGGCGGGGACGAGTTCGCCGTCCTGGTGCCGGGCACCGACCGGGAGCTGCTGGGCATCCGGGCCGGCGCCGTGCTGACGGCGTTGCAGGCGCCGGTCACGGTGTCCGGGTACACGCTGCACGTCACGGCCAGCGTCGGGGTGCGCCCGGCGGACGGCGCCGACGTGGCGCACACCCTCGGCGACGCGGACCTCGCCCTGTACGCCGCCAAGGCAGCCGGCAAGGACTGTGCCGTCTGGTACGAACCCGAGCTGCGCCAGCGGCAGACCGAGCGCATCCGGGTGGTCGAGCGGCTGCGGCACTCCCTGGAGCGCGAGGAGTTCGTCGTCCACTACCAGCCGATCGTCGACCTGGCCGGCGCCCGGACGGTGGCGGTCGAGGCGCTGGTGCGCTGGCTGCCGCCCGGCGAGGCGCCGGTCCGGCCCGACCTGTTCATCCCGGCCGCCGAGGACAGCGGCCTGATCGTCGCCCTGGGCGAGTGGGTGCTGCGCCGGGCCTGCGCCGAGGCGGCCGCCTGGCACCGCGCGCACGGGGTCACGCTGACCGTCAACGTGTCACCGCGCCAGCTGGCCGACGACGAGTTCACCGCGAAGGTGCGCCGCAGCCTGGCCGACACCGGCCTGCCCGCCGCCGCGCTCACCCTGGAGATCACCGAGGGGATCCTGGTCCGGGAGGGCGTGCCGAGCGCGCAGGCCCGGGCGCACCTGGAGGCGCTGCGCGGGGACGGCGTCCGGATCGCCGTGGACGACTTCGGCACCGGGTACTCGTCGCTGGCGTACCTGCGCGACCTGCCGATCGACGTCCTGAAGATCGACCGGTCGCTGATGCCCGCCGACAGCGACGACACCCGGCAGATCGCCCTGGTCCGTACGGTGGTGGACCTGGCCCGGAGTCTGCGGCTGACGACGGTGGCCGAGGGCATCGAGACGCCGTTCCACGCCGCCCTGCTGCACGAGCTGGGCTGCGACCGGGGGCAGGGCTACCACTACGCCCGCCCGATGCCCGCGGCCGACTTCGCCGCGCGGCAGCGACCGGCCGAGGCGGCCGAGGCGGCCTGAGCCATCGGATCGGGCGATCGGCGGTGGTCCGTAACCTGTCGAAGGCTGTACCCGGACCGCCGCACGACGAAGACTGTGGATAGCGCGCGGCACGCGCGACGATCTCGGTCCGGAGGTCAGCACGATGAGAACCGGCCCACTGCCATGAGCGGCGACTTCCTGGAGCGCGGGATCTGCCGGATCAGCGTGCACCGCACCGCGCGGATCGTCACGGTGACCGTCTCCGGTGATCTGGACCTGCTGGTCAGCGCCCCGCTGCGGGAACTGGTCAGCGGCCTGGGCGACGCCTCCACCGAGCGCGTCGTGGTCGACCTCGCCGCGCTGGACTTCATCGACATCGCCGGGCTGCGCGCGCTGCAGCAGGCCCGGCACGCGGTGACCGGGCGCGGCATCGCGGTGACGCTGCGCCATCCGCCGGCGCACCTGAGCTGGCTGGTGAACCTGCTCGGCGTCACCGACCTGCTGCTGGACGCGCGTTGACGGGTGCGCCCGGCCGGCGCCGCGGCGTCAGCGGCGCGCCGGACAGGGGTGTACTGCCAGGGCGTCCCAGGCCGGCCGGGCCCCGTCGTACCGTCGAGGCATGGACAACCGAGCCGAGGTGCGGGACTTCCTGATCACCCGACGCGCCAAGATCACCCCGCAGCAGGCCGGGCTGCCCGTCACCGGCAACCGCCGCGTCGCCGGGCTGCGGCGCAGCGAGGTCGCCTCGCTGGCCGGAGTCAGCGTCGAGTACTACGCCAAGCTGGAACGCGGCTCGCTGGCCGGGGTGTCCGCCGGCGTGCTCGACGCGATCGCCCGCGCGCTGCGGCTCGACGACGCCGAGCGCGCCCATCTGGTGCGCCTGGCCCACGAGGCGAACGGCAGCAGCGCGCTGCTGCGGCCCAGCCGCCGGCCGCGGCCGTGGACGGTCCGGCCCAGCCTGCGGTGGGCGCTGGACTCCGTCACCAGCCCGGCGATCCTGGTCAACAACCGGCTGGACATCGTGGCGGCCAACCTGCTCGGCCGGGCGATGTACGCCGACCTCTACGCCGACCCGACCCACCAGCCGAACTTCGGCCGGTTCACGTTCCTCGACAGCGCGGCCCGCCGCTTCTTCCCGGACTGGAACCTGGCCGCCGACTCGATCGTGGCCGACCTGCGCACCTCGGCCGGCAAGGACCCGCACGACAAGGGGCTGCACGACCTGGTCGGCGAGCTCTCCACGCGCAGCGACGAGTTCCGCCGCCGCTGGGGCGCGCACAACGTGCGCATCCACGGCACCGGGGTGCAGACCTTCCGGCACCACGTGGTGGGTGAGCTGGCCCTCTCGTACGAGAGCATGGATCTGCGCGCCGACCCGGACGTGGCCATGAAGATCTATGCGGCCGAGCCCGGGTCGGCGTCCGCGCACGCGCTGACGCTGCTCGCCTCGTGGGCGGCGGCCGGTGGCGACGAGCCGGATCAGCGCAGGGAGTCGATGTCGATGACGAACCGGTAACGCACGTCCGACTTGAGCACCCGCTCGTAGGCCTCGTTCACCGCGTCGGCGTCGATCACCTCGACCTCCGGGGCGATCCCGCGCTCGGCGCAGAAGTCCAGCATCTGCTGGGTCTCGGCGATGCCGCCGATGCTGGACCCGGCGAACGAGCGCCGGTTGCCGAACAGCGCGAACGCCTGCACCGGCAGCGGCTGCGGCGGGGCGCCCACGCTGACCAGGGTGCCGTCGAGGCGCAGCAGGCGCAGGTACGCGTTGATGTCGATCGGCGCGCTGACCGTGTTGACGATCAGGTCGAACGTGTTGGCGAGCGCCTCGAAGGTGGCCGGGTCGCTGGTGGCGTGGTAGTGCTCGGCGCCGAAGGCGAGGCCGTCGTCCTTCTTGCTCAGCGTCTGCGACAGCACGGTCACCTCGGCGCCCATCGCGACGGCGATCTTGACGGCCATGTGGCCCAGGCCGCCCATCCCGACGACGGCGACCTTCTTGCCCGGCCCGGCGTTCCAGTGCGCCAGCGGCGAGTACGTGGTGATCCCGGCGCACAGCAGCGGGGCGGCCGCCTCGACCGGGATGGCCTGCGGGACCCGCAGCACGAAGTCCTCGTCGACGACCACGTGCGTCGAGTAGCCACCCTGGGTGACGGTGCCGTCGCGGTCGATGCCGGCGTACGTGCCGACGTTGCCCTTCAGGCAGTACTGCTCCAGCCCGGCGCGGCAGTTCTCGCACTCCCGGCAGGAGTTGACCATGCAGCCGACGCCGACCCGGTCACCGACCGCGTGCTTGGTGACCTCGGCCCCGACCTCGGTGACGTGCCCGACGATCTCGTGCCCGACGGTGAGCGGGTAGGGCACCTGGCCCCAGTCGCCGCGCACGGTGTGGATGTCGGAGTGGCAGATCCCGGCGTACCGGATCTCGATCAGGACGTCGCGCGGTCCGAGGTCACGCCGCTCGATCGTGGTACGCACGAGCGGTTCGGTGGCGGACGGCGCGGCGATGGCGTTGACGGTAAGAATGGCGGTTCTCCGATCATGACGGGTCTCTCCCGATCATTACTCAGGAAACCGCGGTGTGATCCACCCGGGGACTCCCTTTCGATAGGTGTACCGGCAGGGCACCCCTCAGGCGCGGGCGGCGGCCGCGGCCCGGCGCCACCCGCGCCGCGGCCGCCGCGGCTCAGTCCAGCTGGCCGTCGTAGTCCGGCAGCTTGAACGTCCGCTCGGCGTGCCCGCCGGCCAGGTCGGAGGCGCTGTTGCCGACGTTGGCGACGATCGTGTAGCCACGGCGCTCGATGTCGATGCGGGCGTTGGTCTTCAGTGTCTGGTTGCTGGAGAAGTCGAGCGTCGGACGGGTGTAGAGGTCCGTCCACGCGTAACCGACCGCCTTGAGGTTCACCGCGGTCGGCGCTTCGATGATCTCCGGCCGGGCGGTGACGAAGAAGACCGCGGCCCCGGCCCGGCGGGCCTGCTGCGCGAGGGCCAGCACGCCGGGCGTCGCGGCGTACGGCTTGTATTTGCTCTGCAGCGCGGTGTTGTCGATGTCGAGCACGATGGCGGCCCGGACGCCGGAGGCCGGCAGGCGCCCGCTCAGGTAGGTGGCGGCCTGGTCGGTCACCGTCCGCACGTCGGCGAGCCAGTTCTCGTACGACGGCAGCGCCTGCGCGCTGACCGCGGCGTGCACCGGGGCCGGGGCCGCCGACGCGCCGGTCGCGGTGGCCACCAGGCCCGCGGTGAGCGCGCTGGAGCAGGCGGCGGTGAGCAGCACACCCCGCAGCACGGCGTTGCGCATATGTTCTCCTCGATCGTCTCGGACGTGGCCGCGGTAGTCCATCGGCCGCGGATGTCCGGCCGGCGACCCGCAGGTTATCGACGACCGCAGATGAGATGACGGTGGGTCGACACGGCTCAGCGGCCGGGCCACGTCTGACTGTCGAGCAGCCGCCGGATCTCCGGGACGAACCCCGTCCAGCCGGGGCCGTCGGTGTCCAGGTGCGCCAGCGCCGCCTCCAGCGCCAGCGCCACCGACTCCGGCAGCGGGCCCTGGCGGATCTCGGCGAGCAGCGCCCGGGAGAACCCCTCGGCGGCCGAGCAGCGGCCCTGCCGCACGGCCGCGGCCAGCCCGCGGTGCAGCCACAGCGACAGCGCGGTCGGCGCGTCCGGGAACGGCTTGTTGCCGCCGGTGCCGACCCGGTCGCGCAGGATCCGGTAGTCCAGCGCGACCGCCACGTGACCGGTGAGGTCACGGAAGAACTCGTTGCGGCAGCCGCGCAGCAGGGTGGCGTGGAAGCGGACGTCGACGGACCGGTAGGCCTCCCGGTGCGCCGCGCCCGCCGCCGTCTCCGCGGAGAACGTCTCGTCGCGGCCGAGCTCCTGCAACCGGCGTGCCAACCGGACGAGCTCGGCGGACTCCGCCTCGGAGAACCGCTCCGCGGCCAGGAACGACGCCACCGGCTCGATCGCCGAGCGCAGCTCGGTCAGCGACCGCATGAGAAAGCGCGGCGACGAGGTGAGCTGCCGCCGGACGGCGGCCAGGTCGAAGACGTCCCAGCCGGCCGGCTCCCCGGCATCCCCGGGCCGGCCGGCGGGCAGCCCGGCCGGCGAGCCGGACGCCAGCCGCTCGGCCTGGAACGCCGCCGTCCACAGTGCACCGAAATGGTCGGTGTCGCCGCCCAGTGCCTCCACCACCGCCTTGACCAGCTCCCAGCCGGGCAGCTTCGCGCAGCTCAGCACGATTTTCACGGTGGGGTGGGAGATCCTGCCGCCGGAGTTGCGGGCGATCTTGCGCAGCGACGGCTCGAACGCCCGCAGGCGCAAGGCGTCGAGCTCCGCCCGCAGTCTGATCAATTCATCGCTCATCCGAACCGTCCACACCGACGCCCGACCGAGAGGATCGCCTTCCTTGGTAGCACACCGCACGACCACCGTATGTCGCCCGGAAGAATCCACTTGAGACGCTGTGGAAAGGAATGGAAAGGGGCGGAAAAGCTGATGCAGAAATCGGTAAGAATCGTCTCGCGCCGGTGACTGCGCGCACCGCCGGGACCGACACTGGGAGCATTCCGACGCAGGAAAGGAACACCCATGACGATCGAACCGATCAGCACGGCACTCCTGATGGTCTTCCCGCCGGTCTTTCTCGCCGGCGTGTACCTGTTCTCCGCCGACGCGTGCCGGCGTCGCCGGGCGTGGCGCCTCATCGGCATCGCGCTCGGCCCGGCCGGCGGGCCGGAACACCGGCGGTAGCGCGGTCGCCGGCGCCCGGGGTGACCCCGGGCGCCGGCAGCGGCTCGCGCGACGGGAGCCGCCGGCTAGGACAGGCGCAGCTCCAGCCGGGACAGCGCGGGACGCACGCCGACCACGGTGCCCGCCGGATAGCGCAGCGTGTGGTCCCGGTCGGTGGAGATCAGCACCACCGCGATCCGGTGGCCGGGCGCGAAGACGTGGTCGGTGCTCTGCAAGTCCCACCGGAAGGTGTACGGGCGACCGGCCCGGATCGGCGTGGTCCGCGCCGGGGAGAGCCGGTTGCGGACGTCCAGCCACCCTCGGGTGACGATCTCGTGCTCGGTGGTCGCGGTGACGTACTCGCGGCGGTTGAAGCAGCCCGGATCGCCCTCGATGCCGGGGCCGACACAGTCCTGCACGGTCAGCGTGCGCAACCCGGCGTACCGGTCGGCGGGGCCGTGGTCGACCAGCAGCGCGGTCAGGTACGGCGAGTCGCCGCGCAGATCGGCGCGGACGGTGATCCGCGGCGTCCCGCTCACCCGCGTCGCCCGCCGCAGCGGCGCGCTGACGTAGGCGTACCGGTTCGGATCGGCCCCGGTCACGTCGGCGGCGAGGTCGTCGGCGGTGCGTGCCGGATCGTCGACGAAGGTCTGCCGGGGGCCGGAGCCGAGTCGCAGCGAGACCGCCCGGCTGCCCGGGACCGGCCAGGTGGCCGAGGTGCGCCACTGGTTCGGCGCCACCTCCACGTCGGCCATCGGCTCGCGCATGATCCCGGTGTCGATCCGGTACAGCCACTGGTCGAACCACCGGTGCAGGGTGGACAGCCAGACGTCACGCCGGACGTTGAAGGGGTCGGTGTGCCCGGCCTGGTGCCACCAGATCTTGCGCGGCACGTGGCGCGCGGCGAGCGCGTCCCACCACTGCCCCGCCTGCCGGGTGCGCACGTTGTCGTCGTGCAGGCCGTGCACCAGGAAGACGCTGGCCCGGACCCGGCGCACGTCGCGCAGGTAGTCGCGCTCGGCCCAGTAGGCGCTGTAGTCGCCGGTCTCCCGGTCCTGCGCGCGCTCCAGCGCGTCCATCACCCCGGCGCAGACCTCCGGGCTCGCCCGGGTGAGCACCGCCCGGGCCAGCACGTCGGTGTCCTCGCCCTGGAACCCGCCGGGCGCGACCACGCCGCCGCCGGCGCGGTAGTAGTCGTACCAGCTGGAGATGCCGGCGATCGGCACGATCGTCTCCAGGCCCTCGACGCCGGTCGCGGCGACCGCGTTGGGCAGCGTGCCGTTGTAGGAGACGCCGATCATGCCGGTGCGGCCGGTGGACCAGTCGGCCCGGACCGCCGTGCCGTCCGCGTCGACGGCCCGGGCCCGCCCGTTGAGCCAGTCGACGACGGCTTTCATGCCGAGCGTCTCGTTGCGCCCGCCGGAGGTGGGGCAGCCGTCCGACCCGCCGGTGCCGAGGCTGTCGGCGAAGGCCACCGCGTAGCCGCGCGGGACGAAGTAGTTGTCCAGGTATCCGGCGAAGGTGATGCTCTGCGCCCGGTCGGCGGTCGCGGTGGGCGCGAGACCGGCGGCCCCGCCGCGGTCGATGTCGTCATGGTTGGGTACGTCGTTGAGCCCGGCGTAGTACGGGCTGGCCTGGAAGATCACCGGCACCCGCAGCCCGTCCGCGCTGGCAGCGGGCCGGATGATCCGCACGGCCACCCGGTCGGGCCGGCCGTCGGTGTCACTGTCGACACCGGTCTGCACCCAGACCTGCTCCCGGATGGCCCGGGCGTAGTCGTGCACCGGCTGGGTGCCGGGCGAAGTGGCGCCGGCCGCGGGCGCGGCGACCCCGGCCGACGGTGCGAGAAGAACGGCGAGGGCGGCGATCGATACAGCGATTCGCATCGCGCCACCATATCGCCGATCCTCGATCCCGCGGGTCCGGGACACACCGGCGTCCGGCCGGCCCAGCGGGGCGCCGGCCGGACCCGGGAGCGGTCAGTGGTCGTGGTCCTCCTCGTGCGGGTGGACCGCCATCACCTGCGCCGGCATCACCACGAACGGCCGCATCATCCCCTCGTCCTCGTGCTCCAGCAGGTGGCAGTGGTAGACGTAGCGCCCCGTGCCGCCGCTGAACTGCCCGGCGACGGAGACCAGCTCACCGGCGGCGACCCGGATGGTGTCCTTCCACCCCTGCTCGTTGGGATCCAGCGTGCCGGCCCCGCTGTAGGTGGCGGTCACCCGGGTGACCCCGCCGGAGTCGGTGGTCGTGTTCACCGTGTACGCGTGCCGGTGCAACGCCTGGAACCGGATCAGGTGGATGTGCATCGGGTGCACCGGCCCGCCCAGGTTGAGGAAGTTCCACACCTCCCAGGCCCCGGCGTCGACGTGGAAGTTGAGGGTGCCGTCGAAGCTGGTCGACACCCGCTCGAACACCCGGGTGACACCGCCGGAGTCGGTGACCGTGACCGTCGGCTCGGTGGTGGCCGAGGCGTCCTCGATCTCGCGCAGCTCCCACATCTGCGGGTGCGGCGACTGCGGTCCCGGCGCGGTCAGCGCCACCCACCGGTGCCCGTGTGCGGGCAGGTTGTCGTGGGTGATCCGGGTGAACGACGGGGACGTCCGCGACGGCAGCGTGAAGAAGTCCCACACCGGGAAGGCGCCCACCCGGAACTGCATGACGTCGGGCACCGGCGCCGGGTCCAGCGTGTTCACCAGGCGCAGCGCCTTGCCGCGCTGCGCGCTGAAGTCGATCAGCAGATCGGCCCGTTCCGCCGGCGCCAGGGTCAGCTGGTTGACCGGCACCGGCGCGGGCAGCAGCCCGCTGTCGGTGCCGATCTGGTACGCCGCGCCGGTGACGGGCGCGCCGTTGCGGTCCACCAGGGCCAGCCGGAAGACGCGCGAGTTGGACGCGTTGAGCACGCGGAAGCGGTACCAGCGCGGCTCCACCTCCAGGTACGGCCAGATCACGCCGTTGACCAGGGTGAACGGGCCGGTGAACGGCAGCGTCGCCGGCGGGTCCGCGCTCACCTGCACCACCTTGTGCAGCAGCTGCCCGGTCAGCCCGCCGGTCGGGTCGGTGTCCAGATTGCGATCGGCGATCACCAGCGGCACCTCGTTGGCGCCGCTGGGCAGGCGCAGCGCGTCCTCCTCCGCGTCGCGGATCAGGTACATGCCGGCCAGCCCGGTCATCACGTTGAACGCGGTGATGTCCATGGCGTGGTCGTGGTACCACAGCGCGGTGGCCGCCTGGTCGTTCGGGTACTCGGCCAGCTGGGACCCGCCGCGGGAGATCCCGTCCTCCGGCCAGCCGTCGCTGCCGCCGTCGGTACGCGCGCCGTGCAGGTGCACCACCGTCCACGGTGGCAGGGCGGCGACCTCCGGGATCGGCTCGGCGCCCTCGCGTCCGGGGCGGTCGGTCGGCGGCGGCGTGGAGTTGGGCACCCGCACCGCGACCAGCGGGTAGTTGCCGCTGAGATCGCTGCGCCAGGCCACCCGCAGCCGCTGGCCGCGGCGGACCTCGATGGTGGGTCCCGGGAAGCTGCCCTCGTAGGCCCACACCAGCGTACGGGGCAACGACGAGTGCAGGCGCACCCAGACCGGCCGGGCCGAGACGGTCACCAGAGCGCCGTCGGCGGGCGCCCGCAACAACGGCGGGATGCGCAGCGGATCCGTGAACGGCACCAGATCGGTGACGGCGGACACGGGTAGCGTGGATGTCATCGATGTCCCCTTTCGCCAGTGCTGATGTCGGCCATGCCGTCGAAGGGGTCCGGGCGCCGGAAAATGCACAGTGGACCGCTAGGCCGTGAACCCCGCGGGGGGCGAAGCCGGCTGATGCACAGATGGCAGCACGCCGCATCCCGCATAACCAGTCTTTTATCTCGAAAGAGTCGTTCATCCGCCTGTTCGGGTGCCGCGGCGGGTACGCCGCGAAGAAATCGGCCGGCTTCGGGATACGTTGATCTGCCACGATTCGCGCGGCCGGCGTTTCCGGCGTGACGAGCGGCCACGATCCGGCCGCGGGCGCCACTCGCCGGCGGCGTTCCACCATGAACATCGGCCCGATGCAAAAGTGAATGGGAGCCGGGAAATCGCGGGCGCCGGTTCGCATTCCATTCCGCCGCCGTGTCCGGCGTCATGAAAGGACCGTCCGGGCGGCAGGATTCAGTCCTCGACGGAGGGTCCGGGCGCGACCGCCGCGGCCGCGATCCGTGCCGAGCTCTCGGCCAGGCCGGGCACCGCCGGGCCGCGCATGAGCGCCAGCTCGTGGAACACCGGCGCACAGGCGGCGACCACGACCGTGCGAGCGTCGACGCGAGCGGTGGCCTCGCCGCGCGCCACCGCACGCTCGACCACCACGGCCGCCCGCGCGTACCGGTCCGCCCAGAACGACCGCAGCGCCCGGGCCGCCGCCGGGGACCGGAACGACGCGGCGATCAGCGCCTGGGTGATCGAGGCCGGGTCGGCCAGGGCCGCGACCACCTGGTGGTTGATCTCGGTGAGGTCGCCGAGCAGCGTGCCGGTGTCCGGCGGCTCCCACGGCTGCTCGCGGGCGGCGTCCAGGGTGTCGGCGAGCAGGCCGCCCGGGTCGCGCCACCGCCGGTACACGGTGGTGCGGTGCACGCCGGACCGCTCGGCGACGGCGTCGACGGTCACGGCGTCGTATCCGTGCTCGCGCAGGATCGCCGCGACGGCGGTCAGCACCCGCTCCCGGGTGCGCGCGGTGCGGCCGCCGGGACGGGCCGTGCCGGGAACGGGTTGCGCATCGGACTCCACATCGTTAATGCTACACCAGTTGCATTTACCGATCATCGGGAGCGGGAGGCGTCATGAGTCGGGAGATCCACTTCGAGGTCGACGGCGGCCACCTGGCCGCCGTCGACCACGGCGGCGCCGGGCAGCCGGTGCTGCTCGTGCACGGCAGCGGGCACAACGCCGCCGCGTGGGACGGCATCGTGCCCGGCCTGCTGCCCGGGCACCGGGTGGTCGCGGTGGACCTGCGCGGGCACGGCCACAGCAGCGCCACGTCGAGCACCGCCGAGCAGTACTGGCGGGACCTGGCCACGGTCGTCGCCGCGCTCGGCTGGGACCGCCCGCTGCTGGTCGGCCACTCCACCGGCGGCTACGCGGTCACCGCGGTCACCGCCGCCGGCCTGGTGCGCCCGGCCGCGCTCTGCGTCGTCGACGGGCTGGTCCTCGACGACCGGCCCACCGCCCAGCGCACCCTCGCCGCGTTCCGCAGCGCGGAGGCCGCCGA
Organism: Actinoplanes teichomyceticus ATCC 31121; assembly: GCF_003711105.1. Classification (NCBI taxonomy): domain Bacteria; kingdom Bacillati; phylum Actinomycetota; class Actinomycetes; order Micromonosporales; family Micromonosporaceae; genus Actinoplanes; species Actinoplanes teichomyceticus. The sequence goes on along the minus strand of NZ_CP023865.1, from coordinate 3,629,875 downwards.
GGACCTGCGGCGCACCTTCGGGTACGGACTGCGCCTCGACCCCCGCCGGCGCGACGAGTGGATCGAGGAGCGGGTCGCCCGCGCGCCCACCGACTGGCTCGACGCCGGCGCCGACCCGGCCCTGGTCCGGGCGGTGTCCACGCGCAGCCTGGTCGCCGACCGGACCGGGTGCTACCTGCGCCGGCCGGACGTGCCGGAGATCGTGGCGACGACCGGCGCGCCGGTGGACGCGCCGGTCCATCCCAGCGTCGACGTGTACGACAGGATCACCTGTCCACTCACGATCGTGCTGCCCGACGACGGCTTCTACGCGCACCGGCGCGCCGAGGTCGCCGCCGTGGTGGCCGCCGCCGCGGGGCGTGAGCTGGTCGCGCTCCCGGGCGGTCACAACGTGGTGATGACCCGTCCCGGTGCGGTGGCGGCGGTCATCCGGGACATCGCCGCGCGGGTGGTCAGCGGGTGATCCGCCAGGGCGGCACCTCGGCGTTGGTCACCATCCGCAGCAGCCACTCGACCGGGCCGTACCGGTGCCGCCGCAGCCACCACGCGCTCAACGGCAGCTGCACGGCGAACAGCGCCACGGCGACGGCGAACACCGCCGGGGGTCCGAGCCGCCCGGTCAGGGCGGCGCCGTACCCGGTGAACAGCAGCGAGCAGACCAGCGACTGGAACAGGTAGTTGCTCAGCGCCATCCGGCCCGCCGGGGCGAGCGCGGCCGCCAGCCGCGGCCGGGCCGTGCCGGCAAGCAGCACCGCGGCGCCGTACGCGGCGGCCAGGGCGGGTGCGGCGAGCAGGTCCAGCGCGAGCACGGCCAGCTCGGCCGGGGTGCCGGCGCGGTACGTCTCGACGTAGGCGTACAGCGCGCCGGCGGGCAGCCCGACGGACAGCCCGGCCACCATGATCCAGCGCAGCCTGCGGCGGTGGCGGCCGGCGTCGGCCAGCGCCCGCCGGGTGCCGGCGGCCAGCCCGGCCAGGAACATCGCCAGCGCCGCAGGGGCCTGGAACAGCAGCAGCAGCGCCGCGGTGTCCGGCAGGTCCCGCAGGTGCTGGGCGATCACCTCGCCGGGACCGCCGCGGTAGGCGGCGCCGGTCGCCAACGCCCGCCCGGCCGCCGCCGGATCCGGCCCGCCGGCCCCGCCGGAGGCGTGCAGCGCGATCGCCAGCAGCGCGTACGCCGCGGCGGCCAGCACCAGCAGCCCCGCGGCGACCCACAGGGCCCGCCGCGGGCGCAGCCGGCGCAGCACCAGCAGCACCACCCCGAGCAGCGCGTAGGTGGTGAGGATGTCACCGGGGAACAGCAGCACCGCGTGCGCGGCCCCGATCACGAACAGCCCGGCGAGCCGGCGCGGGAACCGCCGGGTGATCCGGGCGCCGCGACGGGCCGCCGAGTCCATCTGCAGCGTGAAGCTGTATCCGAACAGGAACGAGAAGAGCAGGAAGAACTTCGTCTCGAACAGGGCCGTGACGGCCAGGTGGACCGCCGTGTCCAGGGCGCCGTGGTGCGCCGGGTCGGCGATCCCGGTGCCCTGGAACGGCGATCCGAAGTAGGTGATGTTGACGGCCAGGATGCCGAACAGCGCGAAGCCGCGCAGGGCGTCGACCAGGCCGATCCGGGACGTGGCCGGCTCCGGTGCGGTCCGTGGCAGTGGTGGGGCGGCGGTCAAGGAAACCTCCTGCAGGTGTCGGGCAGCCCCGACCGTACGGAGGAAACCGGGTCCGGCACGTCCGGCGCCGGTCGGACCGTGCGTACGACCAAGGTCTGATCTCGCGCCGCGACCGGCGACCGGGCCCCGGGTGATCACTAAGCTGGCGGGATGTCCGCCGCCGACGCCGCTTCCCGCGCCCGGGTGGGCGCCGCCGCCGCACTCGCCTCGCTGGGTTTCGCGGCGCTGGCGCTCACCGAACTGTTCACCGGCGACACCCTGCGTGGGCCGGTCGCGGCGAACGTGGCGACCACGGTGCTGACCACCGCGCCGCTGCTGTTCGGCGCCGCCCGCCCGGTGCTCACCGGCGTGATCGCCCTGGCCGCGCTGCTGGCGCAGACGGTGTGGCTGACCCCGTCCACGCATCTGGCCATGCCGCTGGCCGCCGCGCTCGCGGTGGCGTACGTCGCGGGCCGGCACGCCGCCGGCCGCGCTGCGGCGCTGGGGCTGCTGACCGGCGCGGTCGCCGGGGAGTGGCTCGGCCCGATCGCGGTCAACCGCGACCCGGTCGACGACGCGATCTTCGTGACCGCGCTGCTGGTCGTCGCCTGGCTGGCCGGCCGCGCCCGGCGGGCACGGGCGCTGCTGCACGCCGCCGAGCGGGAACGCGACGCGGTCGCGGCGGCGGCCGGCGCCGCCGAGCGCGAGCGCATCGCCCGCGACCTGCACGACGTCGTCGCGCACGCGGTCACCGTGATGGTGGTGCAGGCCACCGGCACCCGGCTGGTGGCCCGGGAGCGGCCGGAGCTGGCCGTGCGGGCGCTCGCCGAGATCGAGAGCACCGGCCGGGAGGCGCTCGACGAGCTGCGCCGGATGCTCGGGGTGCTGCGCGGCCCGGCCACCGACGCCGCCGGCGGCCTGCCCGAGCTGGACCGGCTGGTGCAGCGGGCGCGCGCGGCCGGCGCCCGGGTGGAGCTGACGGTGGAGCCGGCGGCCCGCGCGGCGCCACGGGCCATCGCCGCGGCTGCCTACCGGATCGTCCAGGAGGCGGTCACCAACGCGTTGCGGCACGCGCCGGGCGCGCCGGTCAGCGTCACGGTCGGCGGCGGCGGGCCCCGCCTGACCGTACGCGTCCACAACGGACCGCCCGCGCCCGGCGCGACCGCCCCGGTCACCGGCGCCGGGCGCGGGCTGGCCGGTCTGCGCGAGCGGGTCGCGGTCCACCAGGGGCAGCTCAGCAGCGGGCCGGCCGACGACGGCGGGTTCCTGGTGGAGGCCGTCCTGCCCTGTGCGGAGTACCGGTGAGGCCGGTGCGGGTGCTCGTCGTCGACGACGAGCCGCTGATCCGGACCGGTCTGAGCCTGGTCGTCGACGCCGCGCCGGACCTGTGCGTGGCGGGCGTGGCGGGCACCGGCGCGCAGGCGCTCACCGAGACGCGGCGGCTGCGCCCGGACGTGGTGCTGCTCGACATCCGCCTGCCCGACCGCGACGGCATCGAGGTGGCCGGGGACCTGCGCCTGCTCGCCGACGCGCCGCGGGTGGTGATGGTGACGACGTTCGGGCTCGACGACCACATCGAGCGGGCGCTGCACGGCGGCGCGGACGGGTTCCTGCTCAAGGACGCTCCGGCGGAGACGGTGCAGCAGGCGGTCCGGGCCGCCGCCCGCGGTCAGGTGGTGCTCTCCCCCGAGGTGGCCCGGCACGTGGTGGACCGCTACACCGGCCGGGCGGCGGCGCCGGCCGTGCTCACCGACCTGACCGAGCGGGAACGGGAGATCCTCGACCTGGTGGCGGACGGCCGCAGCAACGCCGAGATCGCCGCCGCGCTGTTCATCTCGCTGGCGACGGTGAAGACGCACGTCACCCGGGTGCTGGCCAAGCTGGGGGTGCGCAGCCGCGCGCAGGCCATCGTCCTGGCGCACCGGCACGGCCTGACCGGGCGCCGGTCATGACGGCGCGGCGGCCGGGGTCCGGCCGCCGCGCCACGGGGGGCCGGTCAGGTCGCGGTGCAGGAGGCCGTCGGCCAGCTCCAGGCGCCGTTGGCCTGGATGGTGACGCCGAACGTGTTGCCGCTGCCGTTCGGCCTGGCGACCATCTGCTGCGCGTTCGGCCAGCTGGCGCTGGTGTTCCAGGTGGCGATCACCTTCGCCGGCGAGGGGAGGTTCAGCGTCACGGTCCAGTTGGTCGATCCGGAGACCGCGACGTTGAGGTTGTACCGGTCGCTCCACTGCTGACCCGCCGAGAGCGTCGCGGTGCAGCCCCCGGTCGGCGGCGGGGTGGTCGGCCCGCTGGTCGGCGGGGTGCCGGTGCCGGTGGGCGCGACCGCCCGGCCGGTGGTCGGCGAGATCATGCCGGCGCACAGGTTCCGGGCGGCCAGGCCCTGGGCGATGCGCGGGATGGCGGCGACCGTGTTGGCCGGCCAGTCGTGCATCAGGATGACCTGCCCGTTGGTGAGCCGGGCCGCGGCCGCCACGATCGCGTCGGTGCTGGCGTTGTTCCAGTCCTGCGAGTCGACGTCCCAGATGATCTCGGTGAGGCCGTACCTCTGCTCGACCGCCCGCAGCGTCGCGTTGGTCTCGCCGTACGGCGGCCGGAACAGCTTCGGCGTGCCGCCGCCGGCGTTGGCGATGGCGGTCTGGGTCCGGGAGATCTCCGAATCCATGCTCGCCTGGCTCAGCTGGGTCATGTGCGGGTGGGTGTAGCTGTGGTTGGCGACCCACATGCCCGCGTCGACCTGGGCCCGCACCAGCGCGGGGTTGGCCGCGGCGTTCTGACCCTGGTTGAACATCGTGGCGCGCAGGCCGTTGTTGCGCAGCGCGGTCAGCAGATTCTGGGTGTTGCCGGCGGTCGGCCCGTCGTCGAAGGTGAGCCCGACGTAGCCGTTGCAGGTGGCGGCCTGCGACGGGGTGGCGTCGACGGTGACGGTGACGATGCCGGCGGCCGCCACGATCGCGGCCAGGGATGCTGCCACTCTCATCGGCCGTCCGCCCCGGGTGCGTGCGCCTGATCTGGGTCGAGCGAAGATGTCGGGCATTGCGGTTCGTCCTCCCGGTACGCCTGGTGGGGGATGTCAGGCAGCGCGGTACAGCCGGCGGTGGCGGTGCCCGGCACCGCGAGCCGGCGGAGTGGCACATCACAGAGGCTGACCTGAATCGACAGCAACTGATGGCTGTCGACAGCGGAAGTATTGGCCCGTCAATGCCGCAGTGTCAACAACTTTCGGATACATACCGGAAACAAGATGGGATCGACGAGTGACCCGCGGCCAACTTTTCGCAGGTTGAACAGGGGTATCCGGGAAGCTGTCCGCAATGGACGAACAAACTGCCTCAGAAGTTGCGGAGAGGCATCCCGAAACTTTCGGGGGCTTTGCGGGCCGTTCCGGAGGGCCGGGCACGACCCGCAGGCCGAAATGATCAAGGTGATTCGCGCCCTTCCGCCACCGCCCGCCGGTATGGAAGATTGGTGCAGCACGATGGCCGTGATCGGGGAAGGTCGTGAAGTGTCAGCGTTTCAGGTAGGGCCGCACCACCGCCGCCGGACCACCGCCCGCAGCTGGGCCGCGCCGCCGCTGCTGCTGTCCGTGACGCTGGCCGCCGGACCACTGGGCCTGCCGGACGCCGCCCACGCCGCCACGCCCACGACCCGCGCCGCGGCGGTCCCGGCGGCGGCATGCCGGCCGGGCACGGCCGCGAACGCCGACCGGGCCGTCGCGGATCAGCTGCGGCCGCTGATGAACGGCCGGCGCCTGGGCTCGTCGGTGAACGCCGGCAGCATCGCGTGCGCCCGCGTGATCGTGCGCAACGTGCAGGCCCGCGGCCTTCCCCGGCGGGCGGCGGTCATCGCGGTCACCACCGCGATCGCCGAGAGCACCCTGCACAACTACACGATCGCGGTGGACCACGACAGCCTGGGCCTGTTCCAGCAGCGCCCGTCGATGGGCTGGGGGCTGCCCGGCGAGCTGACCGACCCGGACTACGCGACGAACGCGTTCCTCGACGCGATGATCCGCAAGCACCCGGGCGGCAGCTGGCGCACCGGCGACATCGGACAGATCTGCCAACGGGTGCAGATTTCCGGCAAGCCCGCCGCGTACTCACCCGAGGTGCACGACGCGCAGCTCATCGTCGACCGGGTGTGGGCCGGCGCCGGCGCCCCGGCCGCGAGCCCGGCCACCACGCCCGCCACGCCGACCACCACCCCGACACCGCTGAAACAGGCGAACGGCCCGTTCCAGCGCTCGCTCGCGGTCACCCCCACCGGGCTGGCCCCGGCCGACGAGCGCCACCACATCTCGATGGCCGACTGGAACGGCGACCGGCGCGCCGACATGGTGGTGGTCCAGGGCGCCGGCACCACCACCGGCCGCACCGAGGTACGCGTCCTCAACGGGGCGACCAACTTCCAGGCGCTGGTGCTGAACACCGCCACCGCTCTCGGCCCGGCCGACCAGCGCTACGCGTTCTCGGTGGCCGACTGGAACGGCGACGGCCGGCCGGACCTGGTGGCGGTGCAGCGCTCCGGCACCGCCAGCGGCCGCACCGAGCTGCGGGTGGTCGACGGCGCGTCCAGTTTCCAGCGTCTCCTGGTGGACACCACCACGATGCTCGCCCCCACCGACGAGCGGCACTCCTTCGCCGTGGCCGACTGGAACAGCGACGGCCACAACGACGTGGTGGTGACCCGCAAATCCGGTCCGGGCGGCCGGCGGACCGAGGTGGGCGTCCTCGACGGCGCCGCGAACTTCCAGCGCGACCTCCTGCAGGCCCCGGTCACCCTGCCGCCGACCGACGACCGGCACGACATCTTCGTCGCCGACTGGAACGCCGACCGGCGCCCGGACGCGGTCATCGTGCAGAAATCCGGGACCACCAGCGGGCTGACCGAGGTGCGCATCCTCGACGGCGCCACCACCTTCCGCAGCGACCTGCTCCAGGCCAGCACCCCGCACGGCACGACCGGTGCCCGTGACGACCTGTCCGTGGCCGACTGGAACGGCGACGGCCGCCTGGACCTGCTGGTGGCCCGCAAGTCCGGCACCACCAGCGGCTGGACCGAGGCGCACGTGCTGGGCGGCTGACCGCGCCTGGTTGACCCCCTCGCCGGTGCCCGGGTCGCGCCGCCGTTCAAGCGATCCCCGGACGATCCAGACGTCCGACCTTGCGGGAACGACGCGCCGTGGCAGCGCGGGAGAGCTCCTACCAGGACGGGGGCGGGGCGGTGGGCGGCGCCGGGTCGTCGGTCACCGCCCGCTGCACCACCTCGTAGACCTGCCGGACGTCGAGGCCGTGCCGGCGGGCGATCGACTCGACGTCGTGCCCCTCGCCGTACTCCGCGACGATGGCATCGACGTCCGGGAAGGCCGGCACCGGACCGGCGTAGCCGGGCACCGGACCGGCGTAGCCGGGCACCGGACCGGCGTAGCCGGGTGGGGCATAGGGGGCCGGTGGCGCGTAGTGCTCCGGGGTGGGCGGGGGCGCTTGATAACCCGGCGCCGGGTACCCCGGTGGCTGATGAGCCGGCGGCGGGTACACCGGCGGCGGTTGATAGCCGGGCCCGGGCGGCGGGTACACCGGCGGCGGTTGATAGCCGGACGGGGGCGCGACGTGGTAACCCGGTGGCTGATGACCCGGCGCGGGGTACGTCGGCGGCGGGTGGTGGCCCGTGGCGGGGTACGGCGGCGCGGGATGACCGGACAGGCCCGGGTGGGTGTGACCGGCCGGGCCGACCTCCCGCTCGATCACGGCATAGACCTGCGCGACGGTCAGGCCGTAGCGGTGGGCGATCCCCTCCACATCGAGCCCGTCGCCGAACTCGGCGACGATGCGATCCTCCCTGCTCGGATACCCCTCGGCGCCGTCCCCTGTCACACGGTCAAGCTACCGCCCGCCGGTCGGCGTGCGCCACCGCTCCCGGGAAGTCCGGCCACCCGAATGCCTGCACCACCGACGCGGGCGCCGCGGATGCGAGCGGGACGTCGCCCGGAACGACGGCAGGCGGCCGGACGCTCCGGCCGCGAAGGTGGCGCCGCGATCGCCGGGAACGGTCAGGGGGCGCGGGAGCCGCGGGCCTTCTCCTGTGCGAGCACGGCGTCCAGGTCGGTGAGGCGGTGCAGGCCCTGCAGCGGCCGGCGCAGCCGGTGATTGCCGGCCAGCGCGTGTTCGTGGCGGGCCAGGAAGCTCCAGTACCCCGCGGTGTACGGGCACGCGTCCGCGCCGAGCCGCACCTTCGGGTCGTAGCGGCAGCCGCCGCAGTAGTCGCTCATCCGGTTGATGTAGGCGCCGCCCGCCGCGTACGGCTTGCTGCTCATCCGGCCGCCGTCGGCGAACTGGCTCATGCCGACCACGTTCGCCGTCATCACCCATTCGTACCCGTCGACGAAGCTGCGGTGGAACCAGTCGGAGACCGCGTCCGGCCGCCAGCCACGCTGCAGCGCGTAGTTGCCGAGCACCATCAGCCGCGGGATGTGGTGCACCCAGCCCCGGTCGCGGACCCCGGCGAGCACATCGGCCAGGCAGCGCGCCCCGACGGCGCGGGCGTCCAGCTCGGCGAACCACCTCGGCAGCTGCCGGTGGGCGGCCAGCTCGTTGACGGCCCGGTACTCCGGCTCGAAGTACCAGTACAGGTGCCAAATGAAGTCCCGCCAGCCGAGGATCTGCCGGATGAAGCCCTCGGCGCCGGCCAGCGGCGCCGACCCGGCCCGGTACGCGCTCTCGGCGCCCTCGATCACCTCGAGCGGGTCGAGCAGGCCCAGGTTGATCGCCGGGCTGAGCAGGCTGTGCGCCATCCACGGGTCACCGGACAGCATCGCGTCCTCCTGCGGGCCGAAAGATGGCAGCCGCTCGGTGACGAAGTGGCGCAGCCGGGCGAGCGCCTCCTCGCGGGTCGCCGGGAACAGGCGCGGGCCGTCGTTGCCGACGAAGGCGATGCCGTCCTCGCGCTGCCAGCGGTCCAGGTCGGCGCGCACCCGGTCGTCGATCTCGTCCTCGACGACCGGCGGGGGCGGTGGCACGTCCAGGTGGTCGGCGCCGCGCGGCGGCGGCTCCCGGTTGTCGGCGTCCAGGTTCCACCGGCCGCCGGCCGGCTCGGCGCCGTCCATCAGCACGTCGTGGCGGCGCCGGGCGTACCGGTAGAAGTCCTCCAGTCGCAGGTGGTCGCGCCCGTCCGCCCAGCTGACGAAGTCCTGCGGGGCGGTGACGAAGCCACGCGGCGGCAGCATCTCGACGCCCGGCAGGCGCCGGACCAGGCCGCGGGCCGCCCGGGAGGTGGGATGGCAGACGGTCAGCGGTTCGGTCACCGCTTCGGCGTACGTCTCGGCGCGCACCAGCCGCACGTCACCCTCCGCCGCCCGGTGCCGCAGCGCGGACAGCACCAGGTGCGCCTTCTGCCGGTGGAAGGCCCGCCGCCGGAACACCGCCTTGGACTCCACCAGCAGCACCGGGTGCTCGGGCGTGTCCAGGAAGTGCGGGCCCAACTGGTCGGCGAACAGCCAGCGACGTCTCACCCGTGCCATGCTGCCGCACGACATCGGCTTTCCTCCCGCGAATCCGGGACGATCCGCCGGAAGCGGGCGCCCCGGTCATCCCGGTCGGCGGTCCGCGGGCCGGCCGGGTTCCGCAGCCGCCGGGTCGACGGCCGGCAGGGCGTCCACCGGGTGCGGCGGCACGTCAGCTCGACCGGCCCTCGTCGGCATACGCCGCGGTGGTGCCGCGGGACGGCCCGGGTGAGCCCGAGGCGCGCGCCCGGCGCCGTCTCGGCGGCGATTCGGGAGGCCGCGCCCGCCCGCACGGCACGGCCGCACCACGGCGGGCGGGCCGGTCGCCTCACCCGGGGACCGGTGCCGTTCGCCGGGCGTCGCCGAGCAGGTGGCCGATGACGTCGGCGGCGCGGTAGTCGTCCCCGTCGCGGGTCAGGTGCGCCAGGAAGGCGACGTCCTGGCCGAGGGTCACCAGCGGCGGCTCGGTGTAGTCGCCGTCGCGGCGCTGACCCAGGCCGATCGTCGCGACCAGACCGTTGCACAGGCACCGGCTGCCCACGGTGTCCTCGACGGCGCCGCCCTTGCGTACGTACTCGTCGACCGGCTCGGCCGGGCACCGGTACCCGACCGCGCCGTCCGGGCGGCGGTACGGCGTCCGCAGGTAGCTCAGGTCGCACCTCCGCGGCCGCTCGGCGTAGACGTCCTCCGCCCCGGTGGTGCCGGGCAGCGGCGCGACCTTGAACGGGAAGCCGGTCGGGGACGCGCGGACGTCGTTGTGCACCACCAGCGCGCCGCTGCGGGCCTCGCGCACCAGTTGCCGCCGCACCCCCTCCTCCATCCCGGACTCGCGGCACAGGGCGAACGCCGTGCCGACCTGGATCCCGGCCGCCCCGGCCGAGCGCGCCTCGGCCAGCCGCCGCGGGTCGGCCTGCCCGCCGGCCAGCCAGAACGGCAGGCCCAGGGCGGCGATCTTGGGCAGGTCGAGCCGGTCGCGGGGGCCGTACACCGGCTCGCCGCCGGAGTCGAGCACCAGTTTCCCGCGCGGCCGGGCGCTGTGCCCACCGGCTACCCGGGTCTCCACGACGAAGCCGTCCGGGCGGGTGGCCTCGTCCCGGGCGAGGTAGAGCGCGAGCGTGGCGGAGGAGACGATGGCCAGCAACCGCGGCCGCCGCAGCGGGCCGGGCACCTCGCCCAGCAGTTCGCCGGGGTCCAGGGCGAGGTGGTGGCCCTCGCCGGGCAGGGCGCCGTGCACGCTGACCGACAGCCGGGCCGGGCGGTGCAGCGCCAGCGCGTCGAGCAGGCCGGGGATCTCGGTGGGCAGCCCGGCGCCCATCAGCACGTAGTCCACCCCGGCGAGCATCGCGCCGTAGACCGCCGGCGCGGTCGCCATCTGGATCTTCTCCAGGTAGTTGATCCCGACCGGACCGTCGTGGCCGTCCTTGGCCAGAAACACCTCGACGAAGTTGGCGACCACGGTCAGCTGCTGGCCGATCCGGCGCGGCAGCACCCCGAGCCGCGGCACCGGCCGGAACGGGCGGCCCGCGGGCAGCCCGCCCTCGACGTAGTAGCGCTCCAGCACCGCCCGGGCCACCGCCGGGACCGGGAAGTGGGCCAGCGCGCGCCGCATGTGCCCGTCCGGGTCGCCCAGCTGCAGCCGCCGCGCGAGCAGCACGTCCAGGGCCACCCCGGAGACCACTCCGAGTTGCCCGGTGCGGCTCACCGCCCGGGCCAGCCCCCAGCTGGAGACACCGACACCCATCCCGCCCTGGATGATCTCCGGGTTGCCGTCAACCATGTTCGCCCTTCCTGGCACCGTGACGCCGTCCGGACCCGATGGGCCCAGGGAGATCATTCGGGGCTCCCGACCGGGGCCACCAGGGGCAGAGGTCCCGGCCCCGCCCGGCCGGGCGATCCCTTTCGGCCGGGCGGAGCCGGGCGATCCGTCTCGCCCGGGCGGGGGCCGGCACGGACCGCCCGGGCGGCGCCGCCCGGATCAGTAGGCCAGGCCGCCCACCTCGCCGAGCAGGGCGCTGCCGTGACCGCCGAGCCAGCCCTCGGCCGCGGCGGCGTGCTGGCTGAAGGTGTGCATGTCGCGGAAGCGGCGCTGGATCGGGGAGTCGTCGCGGGCCGCCTGGCCGCCACCGGCGCGGTAGCACGAGTCCACCACCGACAGGGCCGCGTCGGTGACCCAGGTGAGGACCCCGGACACGCGCGGACCGACCGCGGCCAGGCCGGGCGGGTTCGTGGCGCACAGCTGCCACACCTCGTCGGCGGTGGACTCCAGCAGGGCGCGGGCGGCGCGCAGCGTGAGATCGGCCCGGCCCAGGTTCACCTGGAACAGCTGGCTGTCGGCCAGGCGTGCTCGGGCGTACAGCCGCTGCTTGCCCCCGGCGGCCAGGGTGACCGTCGCGTCCAGCGCGCCCTGCGCGATGCCGACCGCGACCGCCCCGAGGTGCAGCACGAAATGCATGAGCGGGGCGACGAAGCCGGGTCCGGGGACCGACGGGGTGCCGGCGAACAGGTCGAAGGTATGCTCGTCCGGCACCTGCACGCCGCGGATCTCCACGTCGTGCGAGCCGGTGCCGCGCAGACCCAGCACGTGCCAGGTGTCCACGATCCGGGCCTCCGACGCGGGGACCAGCACCGAGCGCATCGGTGGCGGGCCGTCCGGGGACGCGGCGTCCGTCGCGGTCCCGGCCGGGGTGACCACACAGTTGCCGAAGATCCAGTCGGCGTGGGTGCTGCCACTGCCGAAGGACCACCGGCCGTCGACGAGGTATCCGTCGCCCGCCGGAACCGCCCTGCCCTGCGCGTTGAATCCGCCGGCGACGATCACATCGGGGCCGGGGGCGTACATCTTGTCGAAGGTCTCGCGGGCCAGGAAGGCGAACAGCTGCGGCGTCTCGGAGCCGATCATCACGGTCCAGCCGACCGCCGGGTCGGCGGTGGCCAGCGCCTCCAGGACCGCCATCCCGGTACGCAGATCGACCTGCAGGCCACCGTGCGAACGCGGCACGAACATCCGGAAGAAGCCGGCCGCCTTCAGCTCATCGACCAGATCGGCGGGCAGCCGGCGGGCCCGGTCCAGGTCGGCCGCCCGCGCCCGCAGCGACGGCGCGAGATCGCGGGCGCGGCTCACCAGGTCATGCATGTTCTTCTCCTACCGGGTCGATGGTGGCACGCCGGTCAGCACAGTGGACGGGTGCCCCGGCCCCCCAGTGGCCGGTTCCGCGGGCGGCCCGGCCCGCCCGGATCCGAGGGTAGGAGTCCGGCGCCCGCGTTGTCGTCCACCGCGGTGCGGAACCCGGGTCAGCCCAAGGGGGGACCGGGCGGCGGCCCGGGCGCCGCGGTCGGTGTTCGGACACCTGCCGTCCGCGTCGCCGCACGTACCCGCTCGGGTTCGGGCCGCAGCGGCGAACCCGGCGATACGCCCCGCGAACCGGCGTATTGTGCGGTTATCGCCCCGTCGGTGGCGGTTTGCTCCCGGCGCTCACCCTCCCCAGGAGAAGACGATGAAGCCACGCACGGCGCTCGCCGGGGCGGCGGCGCTGTGCCTGCTGCCGGCCGCCGCGGGGTGCGGCACCGACGGCCCCCATCCCGGCGCCGCGACGGCCCGCGGACCGATCAGGGTGTGGCTCTCCACCAACGCGCAGGAGGTCGCCTGGGGCCGGCAGGTGGTCGAGGCGTGGAACACCGCCCACCCCGGGGAGCCGGTGACGGCGCAGCGGATCCCGGCCGGGCAGACGTCCGAGGCGGTCATCTCGGCCAGCATCATCGCCGGGAACGCCCCGTGCCTGATCTACAACACGTCGCCGGCCGCCGTGCCGCAGTTCCAGGCGCAGGGCGGCCTGGTCGCGCTGGACGGCTTCCCCGGCGGCGAGCGGTACGTGACCGCGCGTTCCGGGGCGCCGGCCGGCCAGTACCGGTCGCCGGACGGCAGGTTCTACCAGCTGCCGTGGAAGTCGAACCCGGTGATGCTGTTCTACAACAGGAAGGCGTTCGCGGCGGCCGGGATCAGCACCACCGCTCCCCCGCTCGGCACCCACACCGGCTTCCTGGCCACCGCCGAGAAGCTGGTGTCCAGCGGCGCCGCCAGGTACGCCGTCCTGCCGTCCCCGTCCAGCCAGTTCTTCCAGTCCTGGTTCGACTTCTATCCGATGTACGCCGCGGAGACCGGCCGGCCGCTCGTCGCGGGCTCGAAGGCCACGTTCGACTCCGACGCCGGTCGCGCGGTCGCCGGGTTCTGGCGGCGGTTGTACGCCGAGCACCTGGCCGGTCGGGAGGCGTACGCCGGTGACGCGTTCGCCGACGGCACCGCCGCCATGGCCAGCGCCGGACCCTGGGCGGTCGCCGCGTACCGGGGCCGGGTCGACTGGGGCGTCACCTCGGTGCCGACCCGGGCCGGCTCCGCGCCGGAGCAGGCCACGTTCAGCGACGCGAAGAACGTCACCCTGCACACCGCGTGCGCCAACCGCGGCACCGCCTGGGACTTCCTGAGGTTCTCCACCAGCCGCGAGCAGGACGGCAAGCTGCTGGAGATGACCGGGCAGATGCCGCTGCGGCGGGACCTGACGCGGGAGTACCCGGCCTTCTTCACCGCCCACCCGCAGTACCGGGTGTTCGCGGCCAAGGTGGCGCACGTGGTGGAGGTGCCCAACGTGCCGGACTCGGTCGAGGTGTGGCAGGCGTTCCGCGACGCGTGGACCAACTCGGTGATCTTCGGCAGGGCGGATCCGGCGAAGGCGCTCACCGACGCCTCCACCCAGATCGATGAACTGCTGCGATGAGGCGCCTGTCCGGCCGGCAGCCGATCGGGGTACTGCTGAGCGCGCCGTACGCGGTCTTCGTCGCCGTCGTCTTCGCGTACCCGTTCGGCTTCGCCGTGTGGATCTCCTGCCACGACTACCTCTTCACCGCGCCGGGAGTGAGCGTCCCCCGGCCGTTCGTGGGCCTGGACAACTACGCCGCGGTGCTGGCCGACCCGCACGTGCGGCGGGCGTTCGTGAACATCGGGATCTTCCTGGCGGTCAACGTGCCCCTGACCGTGGCGCTGTCGCTGCTGCTGGCCACCGCGCTCAACGCGGCGATCCCGTTCCGGACGTTCTTCCGGATCAGTTTCTACCTGCCGTACGTGACCGCGAGCGTCGCCGTGGTGGGCGTGTGGCTGTTCCTGTTCGGCTCCGACGGCCTGGTCAACCGGGTGCTCGGTGACGCGGCGCCGGACCCGTCGTGGCTGGTCAACGACGTCTGGGCGATGCCCTCGATCGCCGTCTTCGTGACCTGGAAGCAGCTCGGCTTCTTCATCCTGCTGTACCTGGCCGCGCTGCAGAACGTGCCGCGGGAGCTCTACGAGTCGGCGGCGGTCGACGGCGCCGGCCGGTGGCGCAGCTTCCGAGCCGTCACGGTCCCGGGCGTGCGGCCGGCCACCGCCCTCGTCACGCTGCTGGCGCTGGTCACCGGCGCCAACCTGTTCACCGAGCCCTACCTGCTGACCGGCGGCGGAGGGCCGAGCGGCCGGTCGGCGTCGCCGGTGCTGCTGATGTACCAGCGCGGGATCGAGCAGGGCCACCCCGACCTGGCCGCGGCGATCGGTGTGCTGCTGGTCGCCGGGGTCCTGCTCGTCGCCGCGGCACAGCGGCTGCTGGTGAGGCCGCCGGGATGACCCGCTCGTGGTGGCGGGTGCCGGCCCTGACGGCGGCCGCGATCGTGTTCCTGTTCCCCTTCTACTACATGGTCGTCGGCTCGTTGCAGCGGCGCCCGGACCCGTCGCCGGCCGGCGCGCTGCCGATGCCGGGCAACCTCGGCGCCGGCAACTACCGGGAGATCGACGCCGCCGTCCAGCTGGGGCGGTCACTGCTCAACTCGGTCGTCTTCACCGCGGGCGTGGTCGCCGGCACCCTGGTCTTCGGGGTCCTGGCCGGTTACGCGCTGGCGCGGTTGCGCTACCGCGGCCGCGGCGCCCTGTTCGCCGCGCTGCTGCTGGTGCAGGTCGTCCCGTTCCAGCTGCTGGTCATCCCCCTGTACGTGCAGGTCGTGCGCGGGTACGGGCTCGCCGACTCGTACCTCGGCATGATCCTGCCGTTCGCGATCAACTCGGTCGCGGTGTTCGTCTTCCGGCAGTTCTTCCTGCAGCTGCCGGCCGAGCTGTTCGAGGCGGCCCGCATCGACGGGGCCGGCGAGCTGCGGGTGCTGCGCTCGATCGCGCTGCCCCTGGTCCGGCCGGCCCTGCTCACCGCGACGCTGGTGACGTTCATCGGGCCGTGGAACGAGTTCCTCTGGCCGTTCCTGATCACCAAAGAGGCCGACATGCAGCCGCTGGCCGTGTCGCTGGCGAACTACCTGAGCACGGTCGCGTCGGCCGCCACCAATCCGTACGGTGCGGTCCTGGCCGGCGCCTGCGTCCTGGCCGCCCCCGCGGTGCTGCTGTTCGTCGCGTTCCAGCGGCACTTCGTCTCGTCCGACCTGGGTTCCGGGGTGAAGGGCTGATCCGTGCGCCGCGCTGATCGGGCGGATGATAGCGACATTCTGGGATGTTGACCGGCTTCGATGGAAGCGTTGGGATGATCTCACGTCCTTCTCTGCACAGGAGGCTTGATGTCATCCCGAGCCCGTGGGGCGGTTGTCGCCGCCCTCCTCGTCCTGGGCGCCTCGCTCGCCGCACCCCCGGCGCACGCGCGGCCCGCCGCCCCGCCCCCGGCGATCTCGCTCGGCGCCGGTGAGCACGCCCTGATCCGGTTCCGTCTCGCCGACCCGGCGGCGCTGGACCGGCTGATCATGTCCGGCGCCGACCTGGCGGCCCGCCCGAGGACCGACGGCGGCGCCGTCCTCGCCGACGTGGTGGTCGACGACGCCCAGCTCGCCGCCCTGACCGCCGACGGGGCCACCGCGGTCCAGCTGATCGGACGCGAATCCGACGCGGCGACCCGGCGGCCCGCCACCCGCTTCACCGCCTCGCCCGACACGCTGCAGTTCCTGCAGGCCTACTGGTGGACCACCGGCGGCCGAACGTTCCTGCAGACGCAGATCGCCACCACCGCCACCGACGACCCGGACGTCGAGATCACCGTCACCTGGCGCACCGCCGACGGCGCCACCGGGACATACCCGCTGGTGCGCTTCGAGGACTCCGGCGAATACCAGTACCACTACGCGCTGCCGCAGTCGCTGCCGGGCAAGCCGGTGCAGCTCACCGCGTCGTCGAGTCTCGGCGGCCGGTCCCGCCCGGTCACCGCGTCGGCCTGGCCGGGCGCGACGCCGCCGCCCACCCCGGCCGGCTATCAGAAGGACTTCATCACGGCGTACCTGACGCCGGTCGACATCGCCGCCCGGATCAGGCGGCTCGCCCGGCAGTACCCGCAGCTGGTCGACGTGATCGACCTGCCGTACCGGACGCAGGGCTACCGGCGCACCGCGTCGGCGTACCTCGGCGACCCGGCCACGGCCGCCGTCGTGGTGGAGTCGGTCCGGTTCGGCGACCAGAACATGAACGGCGTCCAGGCACGCGCCGTCGACCCGGGCGCGCCGCACCGCCCGCTGACCGCCCGCTACGCCGACCGGGTGCTGACCGTCGAGCTGGCCACCGACGGCGCCGGCGCGCCGACCAGCACCACCGACGAGGTGGCCGCCCTGATCACGGCGCGGTTCCCGCAGCGGTTCCGGGCCTTCGTCGAGGACGGGTCGGCCGGGCTGCCGATGCCGGTGGTCGCCCCGGTACGGCTCGACGACGGCCTGGCGGGCACCGAGGTGCCGAAGCGGCCGTGGACGGTGCAGGCGCTGCGGATCGGCAAGGTCCGCGACGGCTCCCGGATCGGCGTGCTCGCGTACTCCCAGGAGCACGCCCGGGAGTGGGCCACGCCGCTGGTCACGCTGGAGTTCGCCGAACGCCTGCTGGCCAACTACGCCACCGACCCGGGCACCCGGGAGCTCGTCGACAACGTGGACGTGTTCGTCATCCCGACGGTCAACCCGGACGGCGCGAACTACTCGTTCCACGACTACAACTTCCAGCGCAAGAACCTGGTCGACCACTGCACCGGGAGCAGCCGGGACCCACGCCACCGCGACTCGTGGGGCGTCGACGTGAACCGCAACTACACGGTGGGCTCCTTCTTCGACGGCTACGTGGGCGGCAGCGCCAACTGCCTGTCCGGCACGTACGCCGGCACCGGGGAGCTGTCCGAGGCGGAGAGCCGCAACGTCGTCGCGCTGGCCACCGGCCACCCGAACATCCGATTCGCGCTGAACGTGCACTCCTACGGCGGGTACTTCATGTGGCCGCCCGGGGCGTACCGCGCGCAGGGCCGGGTCACGCTGCCCCGCCCGCCGATCGACGAGGCGAAGTACTTCCTGGACAACGCCCGCCGCATCGTCGCGGCGATCGCGTCCGAGCGGGGCACCGTGACCTGGCCGTCCTACACCGGCCCGGTCGCCGACGTGCTCTACTCGGCCGCCGGCAACTCCGCCGACCAGCTCTACTACGAGCTCGGCATCAACGCGTGGGACTTCGAGGTGGGCAACGACCGCTGGAACGAGGCCACGCGGCAGTGGGAGGGCGTCGGCTTCCAGCCACCGTACGAGGAGGCGCACGCCGAGGCCCAGGAGTACGCCGGCGGGCTCGTGGAGCTGGTCCGGATCGCCGAGCAGGCGCAGGACGCGGGCGTGGCCGCGGTCCGCTGAGCGGCCCCGGCGCGCCGGCCGGGAACCGGGGAACGTGTCCCCGGTCCCGGCCACGGGGCACGCCGCGCCTCAGCCGCGGCGCCACTTCTGGTTCAGGGTGCCCGCGCAGTCCCACAGCTGCAGCTGGGCGCGGTCCTCGCCGTTCCAGTCCTTGATGTCCAGGCACTTGTTCGCCTGCGGGTTGACCAGGTCACCGGCGGCGCTGAGCACCCACTGCTGGGCCGGGTTGCCGCTGCAGTTGGCGATCTGGATGATCACGCCGCTGGCGGTGGAGCCCCACGGCACGTCCAGGCACTTGTTGTTGCCGGTCTGCAGGGCGCCGTTGACCGCGTTCCACCGCTGCGCGGCGGAGCCGTTGCACGTCCACATCTGCACCGGGACACCGTCGGAGAAATTGCCGTCGGGCACGTCCAGGCACCTGTTGTTCCAGTTGCTGACGATCGCCGAGCCGGATGACCCGGTGGTGGTCAGCGACAGGCCGTACACCTGGAGGATCTCGTTGACCGGCTGGAACCACATGGTCCCGCCGGAGGTGCAGTCGCCGGTGCCGCCCGAGGTGACGCCCTGCGCCTGGTTGCCGGAGATCCAGGAGCCGCCGGAGTCGCCCGGCTGGGCGCAGGCGTTGCTGCGGCTGAGCCCGGAGACCGCGCCCTGCGCGTAGTTGATCGTCTCGTTCTTGCCGAGCAGGGTGCCGCACCGCCAGCCGGTGGTCCGCCCGGAGCGGCAGATCGAGCTGCCGACGGCGGCCTCCTGCGACCCGGCCACCAGCACGTTGCCGCCGGCGTGGTTGTTCACCCAGGGCTGGGAGACCCAGTTGCCGTTGGTACGGACCCAGGCGTAGTCGTTGCCCGGGAACGACGAGCCGGCGAACGTGCCCTGCGGCTGGTTGTTGACGCCGAGCGTGGTGCTGCCGGCGCCACCGCAGTGGCCGGCCGTGACGAAGCCGCCGGCCACCGCGAAGCCGACCGAGCACAGCGTGTTGCCGTTGATGACGTACTGGTCGCCGCCGCGGGTGTCGTACATCGGGCGGGGCGCCTCGGCCTCGGTCCGGACGGTGACCGCGCCGACGCCGCTGCGCTGCGCGAACCGCCGCGCCGCGGCCTCCGCGCCGGGGGCGGCCTCGATCACCAGACGGTTGGCCGCCGCGTCGACGTACCAGGCGCGGATGTCCCGGCCGGCCCGCGCGCCGTTGCGGTCGAGTCTCGCCCGGTCCGCGGCCAGCGCGCTCTCGGAACGTTCGACGACGACCGGGACGGCGCCCTCACGGCGCACCGCGGCGGCGTCCGCGGCGCTGGTCACGGCGACGCTGAGCCGGGTGGCGCCGGTGGGGATCCACGCGCCGGCGAACCGGGCGCCGAGGCGCTGACGCAGTCGTTTCTCGACGACCGGGGCGGCGGCCTCGACGGCCAGCCGTTCGGCGATCTGGGTGTCGGTGAGTTTCAGGTCGCGCCGCATCGCGGCGACCATGCCGGGCGGCAGGCCGGGCGCGGCGGCGCCGGCCGCCGGGCTCGTGCCGGGCTGCGCCGGGGCGGCCGGAGCCGCCGCCGGGGCGGGCGACGGGGTGGCGCCGAGCGCGGCGAGGGTGATCGCGCCGAGCAGGGGCGCATAGCGGAACGGGCGTGGCATCGACGTCCTACTCCGCACGCAGGGTGTGCGCGCTGTCCGGGGGGAAGGGGGGACGGGAGAGCGCTCTCACCGGTCAGCGTTATCGATACCGTCACATCTGTCAAGAAACTTAAGGGATCGACGTCACGGCCGCCCCGCATCGAGCGGCATCGTGGCCGGGGGCGGATACGCGCGGCCGCGGCCGGGCCCGGTGACCGCCCGGTCCGGCGGTCACCGGGCGGCCGTCAGCGCGTGCCGCGCCCGGCGAGGCGGCGCACGACGGCGTACGCGATCCCCGCCCCGACGATCCACGGCGCGGCCACCACCACCGGGTCCAGCGGGTGGTGCGCCATGTCCGCGCGGGTGCGGCCGACCCGTGACCGCAACCCGCGGCCGGGCAGCTCGGCGCGCACCCCGGTCTCCGCGATCAGGCGGTCCGGGCGCCCGCTCAGCAGCGCACGCATCCGGCTCTCCACCACGTCCACCCGGTCGGCGGCGAGCAGCAGCAGCCAGTGCGCGGCCCGGCCCTCGCTGTACCGGGCGTACGAGTGCCGGCGGATCGCGCCGGACAGGCCGCGCGGCGGGCAGGAGGTGCCGAAGACCGGGGTGAGGAACTTGTGCTCGATCGACCGTTCGCGCGGCCACTTCTCCGGCTGCCGTTCGGGAAACTCCCAGTGCGCGCCGCTGAACTCCGGGTCGAAGACCTCCCGGGGCACCGACGGCCGGTCCTTCGGGTCCAGGTCGGCGCCCCAGCCCGGGATGCGGGCGCGCAGTTCCTCGACGGTCTCGGTCAGCTTGGGCTTGTCCGGCGTGTACGCCATGGTGTCCTTCCCTACGCGGCGTTCGGGACGATGAGCGGCTTGATGCAGCCGTCGAGCTTCGCCGAGAACAGGTGGTACGCCTCGGCGATGTGCTCCAGCGGGATCCGGTGCGTGACGATCTCGCTGGGCTTGAGGTAGCCGTTGCGGATGTGCTCGAACAGCCGCGGCCACTGCCGTTTGACCGGGCACTGGTTCATCCGCAGGGTCAGCCCCTTGTTCACCGCGTCGCCGAACTTGACCGCGCTGAACATCGGCCCGTAGGCGCCCATCACCGAGACCGTGCCGCCCTTGCGGACCGCGTCGATGGCCCAGTTCAACGCGACCGGGGAGCCGCCCTGCAACTTGAGCTTCGCGGACGTCACGTGCTGCAGCAGGTTGCCGTCCGCCTCCGCGCCGACCGCGTCGATCGCCACGTCCGCGCCCAGATGGTCGGTGATCTTCTTCAGGTGCACGACGATGTCGTCGTACTCGGTGAAGTCGTACGTCTCGGCGTGCGCGAACGAGCGCGCCTTGGCCAGCCGGTACTCCAGGTGGTCGATGACGATCACCCGGCCGGCGCCCATCAGCCAGGCCGACTTGGCGGCGTACAGACCCACCGGACCGGCGCCGAAGACCACCACCACGTCCCCCTCGGCGATGTCGCCCAGCTGCGCCCCGAAGTAGCCGGTCGCCAGGGCGTCGGTGAGCAGCACCGCGTCGTCCTCGTCCAGCCAGTCCGGGATCACGGTCGGCCCGACGTCGGCGAACGGCACCCGCACGAACTCGGCCTGACCGCCGTCGTAGCCGCCGGTGGTGTGCGAGTAACCGTAGATGCCGCCGACCGCGGTGGCGTTCGGGTTGACGTTGTGGCAGTTGGCGTACATGCCGCGGGCGCAGAAGAAACAGGTGCCGCAGAAGATGTTGAACGGGACCATCACCCGGTCGCCCGGCTTGAGCCGCTCCACCGAGGACCCGACCTCGTCGACCACGCCGACGAACTCGTGACCGAAGGTCGTGCCGACCCGGGTGTCCGGCATCATCCCGTGGTACAGGTGCAGATCCGAACCGCAGATGGCGGCCCGGGTCACCCGTACGATCGCGTCGTTGGGATGTTCGATCGCCGGACGGTCCTTCTCCTCGACCCGCACGCGGTACGGACCGCGGTACACCATCGCTCGCATCAGCGCCCTCCCACACCGGCCGGCGCGCGCCCGCCGGGTCAGTGGCTACCCGCCGGCGCCGGCGGCAAACCGGACACCCCGGTGGGGAACGCCCTACCTGCGGCGTTGCCTGCCGGCCCGTTCCGGCGACGATCTAGGCTGACCGCGTGGAACTGCTCGATCTGATCGGATGGGCCGGCTCGGCCCTGCTCGTCTGGTCCCTTTTGCAAAACCGGCTGCTGCGCCTGCGCGCGCTCAACCTGGTCGGCTGTCTGGTGCTCATCGGCTTCAACGCGGCCCTCGGCGTCTGGCCGATGGTGGGGCTCAACGTCGTGCTGGCGGTCATCAACATCTGGTACCTGGCGCGGATGCTGTCGACCCGGCACGACGACAAGGCGTACCAGGTCGTGGAGGTGCGCACCGACGACGAGTTCCTCGGGCACATCCTGCGCACCCACCACGATGACATCGTCCGGTTCAACCCGAACTTCACCGCCGACGGGCTGAGCCGCCACGACGCCGCGGCGTTCCTGGTGGTGAACGCCGACGAGGTGACCGGCGTGGTGGTGTTCCACATGGCCGGCAACGGGGTGGCGCAGGTCGAGCTGGACTACGTCACCGAGCGGTACCGGGACTTCACGCCCGGCGAGTTCGTCTTCCGGCGCAGCCGCTACTTCATCGACCGCGGGTGCCGCACCGTGATCACCCCGCCCGGCATGCGGTCGCCGTACTACGACCGGCTCGGCTTCCAGCGTGCCGGTGAGTCGTACGTGCTGGAGCTGGCCGCCTGATCAGCCCGCGGCGATCAGCGCCTGCGGCCCGGCGGCCTTCATCCGGGTGGTGAACCGGCCGGCGTGGCCTCACGCCCGGCGCCGGTCCCGCAGCCATCGGCCGAGCCCGTCGTCCTCCTCCGCGGCGATGAACGAACTGGGGGCGCTGATCAGCGCCTCCTCCGCGTGCAGG
This sequence comes from Actinoplanes teichomyceticus ATCC 31121, assembly GCF_003711105.1. Lineage (NCBI taxonomy): Bacteria > Bacillati > Actinomycetota > Actinomycetes > Micromonosporales > Micromonosporaceae > Actinoplanes > Actinoplanes teichomyceticus. Next base: position 3,607,551 of record NZ_CP023865.1, on the reverse strand, counting down.
GTGCACCCCCAGACCGTGTCGCCCCAGGTGTCGGCGAGTTTCAGCTCCGCGGCGCGGGTGCAGCCGCTGCCGTCCGGGGCGCCGATCTGGCACGTCGCGGGCGCCCCGCCGCGCCGCCTGACCGCCTCCGCCGCCTGCCGCAACAGCGAGAACCGGGCGTCCGGCCCGGCCGGCTGCACGCCCGCCCCGGACGCTCCCGCGCCCCGCTGGCCCACGAGCACGACGTTGCCGTCCGGATCGGTGAGCCGCAGCTCGCCGCCGGGCGCGTGCTCCGGACGCCCGGCCGGCTCGTACGGGTGGCCCGCCGCGTCCAGCACGGCCCGCACCGCGGCCAGGTCGTCGACGTAGAGGTAGATCAGCAGGGGCAGCTCGGCCCGGATCAGCGGCGGCTGCACGCACGCCAGCAGCAGGGCGTGCGCGGCGCACTGCAGGTACGACCAGCGGGCGTCGCCCTCGCCGCCGGAACGCGCCTCGGTGTAGCCGAAGAACCCGTAGAAACGCCGGCTCGACTCGAGGTTCACGACGTAACACACCGGTACGGCAGCGGTCACCTGAGGTCTCATGGGCGGCGAAGATACCGGATCTTGTCGTCCCGGGATCGATGACACTCCGTCACCTGACCGTGTGTCTACGTCGTGGCGGGCAGCCGGACGAGGAACGTCGTGCCGGGCCCGGTGTGGTCGGCCAGCGCGATGGTTCCCCGGTGGCGTTCGATGATCGTGCGGCTGATGACCAGGCCCAGGCCGGTGCCGGGGATGCGTTGCTGCAGCGCGGTGGAGGCCCGGTAGAACCGGCGGAACAGGCGCGGACGTTCGGCGGCCGGGATGCCGATGCCGGTGTCGGCCACGGTCCAGGTGACCGTCTGCCCGGTGTCGTCCAGGCCGGCGGTGACGGTGACCGCGCCGCCCGCCGGGGTGTACTTGATGGCGTTGCCGAGCAGGTTGTCGGCGACCTGGCGCAGCCGGACCGGGTCGCCGTGCAGGTCCAGCCGCCGGGGCAGGCGCACGGTGAGGGTCAGCTGCTTGGCCTGGGCGGCCGGCCCGGCGTTCTCCACCGCCTGGCCGATGATGGCGGCCAGGTCGGTGTCGGTGGGCTGGATGGCCAGGTGCCCGGACTCCAGGCGGGCCAGGTCGAGCAGGTCCTCGGCCATCACCGACAGGCGTTCGGCGTTCCGGGTGATCGCCTGCAGCGACCGCAGCGGCTGCTCCAGGTTCAGTTCGGCGAGCTCCTCCTGCAGCAGCGTGGCGGCCGCCGCGATGGTGGCCACCGGGTTGCGCAGCTCGTGGGTCACCATGGCCAGGAACTCGTCCTTGGTGCGGGCCAGTTCGATGGCGAGCTCCTCGGCACGGCGCCGTTCCAGGTACTGCCCGAGCTGGGCGGCCAGCCCGCCGAGCAGGCTCAGCAGCGTCTCCTCGGGTTCCTCGACCCGGTCACCGAAGACGCACAGCGCGCCGAGGGTGTGTACGCCGTTGCACAGCGGCACCCCGATGGCCACATGCAGGCCGATCCGGCCGGCGGCGCGGGCGCGCAGGTACCCGGGGCTGGTCTGCAGGTCGGAAACCCAGCACGTGGTGGCCTCGGCGCAGACCCGGCCGGGCAGGCCGGTGCCGCATTCGAGCTCGTCGAGGACGAAGTCGCCCAGCCGCAGGCCGCTCCTCGCGTAGCGGGCGGCACAGGTCAGCAGCTGCCGTTGCTCGTCGACGAGCCACAGCTCGACCACCGGCCAGTCCAGGTGCGCGCCGAGTGCGGTGACGACGTGCGCGCCGGCGGTGTCGCTGGAGGCTGCCTCGGCCAGGCCCCGGGCCACCGCCGTCTCCACCGCGGCGAACCGGCTGGCGCGGTGGGCGCTGGTGACGTCGTGCGCGAAGGCGTGGAAGATGCGCCCGGTGGGCTCGTCGGTCGAGGTCAGCGTCATCTCCACCGGGAACTCGTGGCCGTCGGCGTGCCGGACGAACCACTGCAGGCGCCGCCCCAGGCTGTGCCCGCTCTGCCCGGCGGCCAGGGCGGCCAGTTCGGCGCGTCCGGCCGGCCGGGACTGCGGCCGGACGATCAGGTCCTCGATCTGCCGCCCGCAGGCCTGCGCGTGGGTGTAACCGAACGTGGTCTCGGCGGCCGGGTTCCACGCCAGCACCCGGCCGTGGCGATCGAAGGCGAAGTACGCCTCCAGGGCCGCGGTCAGCACGGCGGGCACCTCGTGCAGGCCCGCTTCGCCGCAGGTCACCCTTACGGTTGGTGACGGCATGGAACCCCCGATGCGCTCGGCGTGTCGTGCCCGGGGGGTTCCCGCCCGACGAGGGGGCTGTCCTCCCCACCGTATCGCCGCGGGGCGGGGGCGCTCCCGGCAAACCCGCACATCGCGGCTTCCGCGGCCCGGCCGGCAGGGACGGCCGGAAAGAGCCCCGGCGACACGACTCAGCCTTTCGGACGCCAGATGTCGGCCGTTCGGGTGGTTTGCGCTCATCGCCGGGCCGGGCAGGTACTCAGGGTTCCGGCCGGTGCGGCCAGCGGAGCCCCAGACCACTCACCCGCCGGCCGGGTGCCGACGACGAGGAGCACCGCATGAGCGCACCGCCGCGACGATGCGCGACACCGCGGAACAGCCGGTGGTGGTCGAGGATCGGCTCCACGTCGCCGGGCGCGCCCGGCCCGGACACCACGGCGCGGCGGCGCGCGCGGGGCCATCACGGCCGGGGACGGAAGGCCGAGCAGCGCGCCGGGCGCCGGGACCGATGAGGTCGGTGCAGCCCATCCGGTGTATCACCCGGTCACCGGGGTACCGATGTCCATGAACCGCCGGATGTGTGTTCACGAAGCTCGGAAGTTGTTGATCATGTCAATTGGCGCACCGCGCGCGACGGTCGGGACGCCCCCGTGGTGACCACCGTTCCGGACACCACGGGCTTCATCCACGCCGCGCTGGTGGTCAGCGACGACGCTGACCTGCGCGCCGTGCTGGCGCCGGAGCTGCGCCGCTCGGCGGCGGCCTACGACGAGGTGCTGCTGGTCGTCGGCGACCGCACCCGGGCGCTGCTGACCGAGCGGGACCCCGGCGTGGCCACGGCGGTGAGCTGGGCCGATCCGGGCGCGTTCTACCAACGGCTCGGGTCGGCGTACGACCGGTTCCGCCGCTATCTCGCCGACCGGCACCGCGCCGGCCAGCGGGTGCACGTGATCGCCGAGCCGGCGGTGGCCGGTGACGTGTGCCCCGGCTCGGGCGCCGACCGGGCCGCCGCGTACCTGGCGTACGAGTCGGTCTGCAACGAGACGTACGCCTTCGGCCCGTCCGCGGTGACGTGCGTGTGGGACAGCCGCCGGCATCGGGACAGCGTCATCGACAGTGTCCGGGACGCGCATCCGCACGTGCTGACCGCGTCCGGCCCGGCGCCCTGGCCGCATTATCTGCCCCCGGAGCGATACCTGGCCGAGCGCCCGGAGCCGCCGATGCCGCCACCGCCCGCTCAGGTCGCGCACGACATCACGCTGCACGACGTCGCCGACCTGAGCGCGGTGCGGTCGGTTCTGGGCGTCTGGGCCGGCACGCACGGTTTCGGCACGGAGGCCACCGAGGACATCCTGGTGGCGGTGATCGAGGTGGCGACCAACGGGCTGCGCCACGGCGGCGCCCCGGTCCGGCTCCGCGCCTGGGCGCACGCCGACACCCTGGTCGCGCAGTGCGACGACGCCGGAAGCGGTGCGATCCCCGCCGCCGCCGGGTACCACCGGCCGGATCCGCTGGCGTCGGTCGCCGGCGGGCGCGGGCTGTGGCTGGCCCGCCAGCTGGCCGACGTGGTGACGGTGTCCGCCCGGCCCGGCTGCACCTCGGTCCGGTTGTACTTCCCCCGGCACATCATGCAGCCGTAGCCGCCGCTCCCCCGCCCGGCGCCGAGCCGGCGGCGCCGGGGCCAGAGGAACGGTCAGGACGCGTGGTGCGCGGCGTTGCGGGTCTGGTCGGTGGCCTCGTGCGCGGAGGTCTTCGCCTGGTCCTTGGCGGTCTGCGCGGCGTCCCGGGCGGTCTCCTTGACCTGCGTGACGGCGTGCTCGACGCTGCCGGACAGCTCGTCCTTGAGCTCACCGGCGACGTCCTTGACCCCGTCGACCAGGTCACCGCTGTGCTCCTTGAGCTGCGCCCCGGCCCGCCGCTCGGCCTCGGTGACCGGCAGCAGCGAGGAGGCCAGCAGCCCCACGCCGAACGCGATGATGCCGGCCGCGAGCGGGTTGCCCTGCGTCTGCGTGGCCACCGCCTGCGGCGCACCGCGCACCGCCCCGACCGCGTCGTGGGCCTTCGCGCTCGCCGCGTCGCCGAACCGGCCCGCCTTCTCCTGCACGGTCCCCGCGGCCGAGGAGGCCCTGTCCTGCACGGCGCTCACCGCCGAGGAGGTGGTGTCCGCCGCGACGTACCGCGCATGCTCGGTGCTGCCCATGACCTTCTCCTTCACCGCCGTCCACCGCCGCTTCGCCACCCTGCCCGGGCTCGTCTTCTCAGCGAGCAGATCCACATCCCGGGTCAGCGACGCCCGGGTCTGCTCGATCCGCCGCCTCAGCTGGTCGGGTTCTTCAGCCATCGCGCATCCTCCTTGAGCGTGTCGACGGTCCGCCGCGGCATCGGGTCCACGGTCTTCAACTTCTTCCTGCCGCTGGCGTACAACACCGCGCCGATGACCGCCCACACGACCGCGACGATCAACGCGGCCCAACCCAGCGGCATGATCGCGTCCAGGCCGAAGACCGCGGCGAAGCTGAGCAGCACCACGGCCAGGTAGCCGGCGAACCCGGCCCCGCCGAGCATCCCGGCGGCCTTGCCGGCCTTGGCCGCCTCCTGCTTGATCTCCGCCTTGGCCAGCTCCACCTCCTGGCGGAACAACTGCGACAGATCATCACTGATATTGCCGATCAACTCACCGATCGAGGTCTGCTCGACCTGCCCGGATCGGTGGTCCTGATACGAGGTGGTCATGGCCGCGGCTCCCGCCCGGTGATCGAGTAGTCGTCGCCGACGCCGGTCGCGGCACCGGGGTAGCCGCCGAGCGGGACGGTCGTCTCCGCTCCGGTCGCGGCCGGATGATCGGCACCGGGGTAGCCGCCGAGCGGGACGGTCGTCTCCGCTCCGGTCGCGGCCGGGTAGTCGGCGCTGCGCACCGGCGGGGTGTGGAGCGGCTCCGGCCGCGCCGCCGGGGCGTGACCCGAGGTGAAACTGTCCGAGGCAGGCTTGCCCGCACCCGGGGCCGGCTCCGCCTTGGCGACGCTCTTGCCGAGACGCCCCACCACGAAACCCGCCGCCAACGCGGTCGCCAGGAACGCGCCCGGCCGCCGCCGCGCGAAATCCTGCACCTCCGCCAGCACACCCTCCGGACCATGACGATCCAGATAATCCGCCAACTGCCGGCCACCGTCGGCCACCCGCGACACCACCAGCGCCGCCGGACTGTCCGGCCGATCCCCCCGCATCTCATCCAGAGAATCCGCGGTCTGCCGGATCCCACCGACCAACCGCTCATGCTGCGACCGAGCCTGCTCGCCCAGCTTGTCGCGCACCTCACCGGCCAGGTCACGAGCCTGCGTCCGCGCCTGCGCACCCACCCGGTGCGCCTGCTCGGCCACGGTCCCGGTAACCTCCGAGGCCGCCTGAGCCGCAACCTGCTTACCCTGCTCCGCCACCTGCCGGGCCTTCGACGCACCGTCACCGGAGACGCCGCCCGGCGGGTAGGCGCCAGTCGATAGCTCGCTCACGTTGCCTCCTCATCAGATGTCCGTTCCGGCGAGCAGCATTCCCTCACCGGCGGCGCTCAATCCCGCTTTTCCGGAAATGACGAATCGATCGCATCGGCCACGTGTGGTGTTTCACTGCGCGGGCGGGTGGGAATGGCTTTTCCGGGAAAGCGATTCGTCGGCAGCGCGGCGGTTGAGCAGCGACGTGGCCGCGTAACGCACCAGCGGACGGTAGACGCGCACCGAGTCGGCCACGGCCCCGAAATGCGACGAGGCGTTTCCGTCGAGATAGGTCGCCGGGATTTCCACCTCCTCGATCTCCGCCCCGCTGCGGGCCGCCTCGAGCAGCACATTCATCTCGTACTCGAAACGGTCTCCGGGCACCGCGCAGAGACTTTCCAGCAGCGCGGCCGGATAGCCACGCAAACCGGTCTGGGTGTCGGAGACGTCGCGGCCGGTGACGGTCCGGAACAGCGTCCGGGTCACGGTGTTGCCGAACCGGCTGCGCGGCGGCATCCGGTCGAACGCGCGGACGCCGAGGACGATACGTCCGCGGCCGGTCCGCTCGGCGACCCGGCGGATGTCGGCGGCCCGGTGCTGGCCGTCGGAGTCGGCGGCGACCACGTCCAGGCCCGGATGCGCGGTCATCGCGTGCCGGAAGCCGGTCTTGAGGGCGGCGCCCTTGCCGAGATTGACCGGGTGCCGCAGCACCGTGCACCCGAACGGGCCGAGCCCGGCCAGCACCGGCTCGGCGGCCGGGCCGCCGCCGTCGGCGACGACCACGATCCGGTCGCAGCCGTCGGCGCACAGCGCGGCGACCAGGTCGCGCAGCGACGGCCCGGGACGGAAGACCGGCAGCAGGACCACTGCCTGCGGGTACGGGTGGTGCTCGCTCACCTGCGGTGTCCTCACTGTCGCCCGACGGGTGCGCTCCCTATACCCGGGCACGTCCCACCGCCAATCACCGGCGCGGTACGCGAGCCTCCGCAGTGGAGTCCCCCGACAGTGGTGCAACCCGGTCGGCGTGATCGTCGGACAGCGCGCCGGCCGGCCGGCGCAGCGTCCGGGGTGGGGCCGGACACGACAGGCCGGCGGACTCTTCGACCCGTCCCTGGGCGCGACGCGGGTGCCCGGCGTCGACGACCTCGCGGTCGCACGAGGACACGATCACCGCGCCGCCCGGCCCGACCGCTCGACGCGTCACCGCTGGCCGGATGGCTGCTCCAGCACGGGTCTGCAGAGGTGATCTGCCGGGGACGGCTCTCCTGCCGGTGAGATCGATCAAGCCGTGCCCGGCGGGAGGTCACACCTCGAGATGCCTCGCGAGGTTGGCGAGCGAGGAGCTCAGACCGGCAGCGTGGTCGGCGGCGGAGATGCCGGCCGGAACGTTCTCCGCCCGCAACTCCACGCGTGTGCCGTGCTCCACCGCCGTGACCTCCCAGGTCATCGTCATGGTGCCGGCCTGGGCCGGGTCGTCGGAGACGAAATCGACGGCTTGTACCACGCGTACCTGAGGAACGATGTCGACGAACCGGGCCTCGACGACGTCTGTGTCCGCGGAGGTCTTGCCCGGCGCGGCCGAGGCGTCGGCATAGGTCAGCACCAGCCGGTAGGACCCGCCCGGCGACGCGTCGAACCGCTCGAATCGGCCGCTCATGCCGTCGGGCGGCAACCAGGTGGTCAGCGCCTCGGGGTCGACGAGGGCCGCGTAGACGCGGTCGAGCGGAGCCGCGATCACCCGGGAAGCCGAGTCTGTCCGAGCCACGAGGTGATCATAGAGGTCGATCAGCGTCGGGTCCGAGCCGTCGCCCTCAGCGACGTCGCCTTCTCCCCTGCCCTCTGACGTCATCGGAGCTTGCGGGGCTCCTCCGGGCAGTACCGTCATGCCGAGTTCGTGCCCCGGGGTGTTGGGTCCCGACGACATCGGTGTTCCCGATGAGGCAGCCGCCTGTCCGCCGGGAGCCGATCGGCTCCGCGGGCTCTACGGCTACCTCGATTCCCGTGATGGCAGCCGGTCCAGGACCGGGTTGACCGAGGCCGGCCCGGTCCGGCCGAGCGTGCCACGAGACCGCGGGGGCAGCTTCGTCAGGTGACGCCGGCGCCGCTCCTCATCGGACCTGTCCGGTCCGGACACACGTGGCGGCGGACAGCTCGCCGCGCTGACGGCGCCCGCGGCGAGTCCCGGCCGGGCCGCACGACACCGGCTCGCCGGACGATCCGCGCCCGGCCACGGCGCGCCGCCCCCCCGGTGACCGGCACCGGGACCTGACCACCCCCGGACCGGTGTCCGCAACTACGCCGAGAAGCTGCTCGGCGCCGGCCGGCCCGGCCGAGGCAGTCCCGCCGCCGGCGCGCGGTGCGCGACGACCCGGCCCCGGATGCTCCCACCGGACCCGGCCGGTTCGTCGGCCGCGACACGGAACTGAGCAGCACCCGGTGCGTGCCTGAGCGCCACACCCGGCCGCGGCTCGACGACGGTGCTGGTCACCGGCACCGCCGGGGTCGGCAGGACGAGCCTGGGGCATCCGGCTCGCCCACCACGTCGCGGGCCACCTCCCGGACGGCCGGCTCTTCGTCGACCTGCACGGCCTCTCACCCCGGCAGGCGCCCGACGTCCGCGGGCAGGCCGAGACCGGGATCGCCCTCGGCCGGGTGTGTGGGATGGGGGGCGCCTGCCCCGCGGCGCTCGAGCACGACCAGGCCGATCCGCTCCGGTACCGCTCGGCGGACGATCGATCCGGCGAGGCCGGAGCGTTGCCGGTAACCCCGCTGCTCCCGGCCGGGCACGGATAGGGTGAACGGGTGGACGATATGTCCGAGTCGATCGACTACCAGGCGTTGTTCCGCAGCGCCCCGACCGCGTTCGTGGTCCTCGACCCGGACCTGGTGATCGCCGAGGCGAACGACGCGTACCTCGCGGCCACCGCACGGACCCGGCAGGAGCTGGTCGGCCGACCGGTGTTCGAGGCCTTCCCGGACAACCCGGAGGACCCGGGCGCCAGCGGCGTGACCCGGTGGGGCGCCTCGCTGCGCCGGGTGCTGCGCGAGCGGGTCGTCGACGTGATGGAGATCCAGAAGTACGACATCCCGCTGCCCGGCGGCGGCTTCGACGTCCGCTACTGGGCGCCGGTGAACGCGCCGGTCTTCGACCCGGACGGGCGGCTGCGCTGGATCGTGCACCGCACCGAGGACGTCACCGCCTACGTACGGGCCCGCCAGGGCGGCACCGAGCTGGCGCAGCTGGCCAGCGAGCTGCGGGTGCGCACCGAGCAGATGGAGGCCGAGGTCTTCGCCCGGCGCAGCCTGCAACGCGAGCACGAGGCGCTGCAGGCGGTGGTGGACAGCCTGGAGGTGGCGGTCGTCGGCAGCGACGACGAGGGGCACCCGGTGGTCTTCAACGACACCGCCCGGGAGCTGATCGGCCCCAGGATCGCCGAGATGCCCGCCAGCGAGTGGGGGCAGCGGCTGCACCTGTACCACGCCGACGGCCGGCCGATCGACACGGAGCTGCCGCTGCTGCGGGCCCTGCGCGGCGAACGGGTCCGCGACGCCGAGGTCGTGCGCCGCTTCCCCGGCCAGCCGCAACGGTTCTTCCGGGTGCACAGCCGGCCGGTCGTCGGCGCGCCCGGGGTGGCCGCGGTGGTGGCCGTCCACGACCTCACGGTGACGCGCCGGGTCGCCCGTTTCCAGGAGTGCGAGCTGGCGATCGTCCGGGTGATCGCCGAAGCGGACGCCGAAGCGGAGGTTCTCGGCCACGCCGTGGAGCTGATCGGCTCGCTGATCGGCTGGGACGTGGTCGAGTTCTGGAGCTGCGACGAGCGGGGGCAGGTGCTGCGCCGCGTCAGCCGGTGGGCCGACCCGGCACAGCAGGCGCCGCTGCGGCTCCCCGACGTGCTCGGCTGCGGTCAGGACCTGCCCGGCCGGGCGTGGCGGCACAGCCAGTCGGTGTGGGTCGCCGATCTGCACACCGACGAGGTCACCCGCGACAGCGGTGACTGGGGTTCGCTGCACACCGCGCTGGCGGTGCCGGTGCCGACCGGCCCGCATGTGCTCGGCGTGCTGGTCTGCTACAGCGAGACGATCGAGCTGCCGGACGACGTCCGCAGCGAGGTGGTCACCGGGATCGCGCCGTTGCTGAGCGAGTTCCTGGTACGCCGCCGCGCCGAACGCCTCGCCGCCGACCTGGACCGCGCCCACGAGCAGTACATCGCCCTGGCCGGGCACGAGATCCGCACCCCGCTGACCAGCATCCAGGCCTACACCGACCTGCTGCTCGACGAACCGGACCTCAGCGGGGACCAGCGCGACATGCTCACCGTCATGCAGCGCAACGCCGCCAGCCTGCGCGCGGTCATCCTCAAACTCCTGGACGTGGCCGCCCTGCGCGCCGGACACCTCGACGTACGCCCGCAACCCATGGACCTGGCCGCCGTGGCCCGCGAGGCCGTCGAACACGCCCGCGACCGCGAGGACGCCCACCCCATCCGCACCGACATCCCCGGCTCGGCCCGTATCGCCGGCGACCCCGCACGGCTGCGCCAGGTCCTCGACGAACTCCTCGCCAACGCCCTGACCTGGGCCGACGACGACTCGCCGGTGCGCGTCGAGCTGCGCGTGGAACACGGCGTCGCCGCACTGTCGGTGTGCGACACCGGCCCGGAGATCCGTGCCGACGAACACGACCGCCTGTTCGACATGTTCTACCGCGGCGAGGAGGCCCGCCGTCGCGGCGTCCCGGGCTCCGGGCTGGGCCTGAGCCTGGCCCGGGCGATCGTCGAGCAGCACGGCGGCACCATCGGGTTCAGCTCGGCCGGCGACCGCACCACCACCTTCACCGTGCGCCTGCCCGCCCTCCGGCAGCCGCACCCCGGCGGCGCCACCGTCCGGGCCGCGACGACCCCGGCGCTGCGCGACACCCGCCGCTGACCCGCGGGCGGTCCCACCACGGTGGTGCATCGGCCCCCTGACGCGCCAGGGTGGGGCGGTGATGTGCAAGAGTCCCTCTTCTGGGTACGGCTCCTCGGGGACCGGGGAGCATGGACCCGGTCGGGACGGGCGGGTGGATCGAGCAGTGAACGAACTTCATGACATCACCGGATGACGTCTTCGCCGCGGGGGGCGAGACCGGACGTCTGATGGCCGGCCTGGACTGGGCCGCCACGAAACTGGGCCCGGTGCGGGACTGGCCGCACAGCCTGCGCAGCGCGGTACGGATCGTGCTGTCCTCCCGGTACCCGATGCTGCTGCTGTGGGGCCCGGACCTGACCCAGCTCTACAACGACGCGTACTCCGCGCTGATCGGCGCCAAGCACCCGGCCGCGCTCGGCCTGGACGTGCGGATCACCCTGGCCGAGGGCTGGGACGTGCTGCGCCCGCTGATCGCCGAGGCGATGGCCACCGGCGTGGCCAGCTGGGTGCCGGCGTTGCAGCTGCTGCTCGACCGGGCCGGGTACCGCGAGGAGGCGTACTTCAGCGTCTCGCACGCGCCCGCCCGCGACGACCGGGGCGCCACGGTCGGCGTGCTGACCGTGTGCAGCGAGGTCACCGAGCAGGTGGTCGGGGAGCGTCGGCTGCGGCTGCTGCGCGACCTGGCGGTCCCCGCCGGGGACGGTCCCGCCGGGGTGCGGCAGACCTGCGCCCGGCTGTGCCAGGTGATCGGGGAGCATCCGCTGGACGTGCCGTTCGCCGCGGTCTACCTGCGCGACGGGCCGGTCCTGCGGCGCTGCGCGGTGGTCGGCGCCGACGCGTCCGCGCTGCCGCCGGAGGTCGTGCTCGGCGCGACCGGTGACGACCCGTGGCACCTGCGGGCGGCGGCCGGTGGCAGCACCGCCGCGATGGCCGACGTGGCCGAGCGGCTGACCATCACGGGCGGGCCCTGGCACGACCCGGTGCGGACCGCGGTGGCCCGGCCGCTGCCCTCGGCGGACCTGTCGCAGCCGGTCGGGGTGCTGCTCACCGGGCTGAGCCCGGCTCGGGCGCTGGACGAGACGTACCGGTCGTTCCTGCACCTGCTGGCCCAGCAGGTCGCGGTGGCCGTCCGCAACGCGCAGGCGTACCAGGAGGAGCGTGACCGGGCGGCGGCGCTGGCCGAGCTGGACCGGGTGAAGACCGACTTCTTCACCAACGTGAGCCACGAGCTGCGTACGCCGCTGACCCTGATGCTGGGGCCGCTGGCCGACGCGCTGGCCGACCGGGCCGAGCCGCTGGGCGCGGCGCAGCGCGAGCGCGTCGACACCGCGTGGCGCAACGCCGGCCGGCTGCTCACCCTGGTGAACGAGCTGCTCACGTTCTCCAGCATCGGCACCGGGCAGGCCCGGACGGCGCCGCGCGCGCTCGACCTGGCCGGGTTCACCGCGGAGCTGGCCGGGGTGTTCCGGGCCGCGGTGGAGCGCACCGGGCTGCGCCTGGTGGTCGACTGCCCGCCGCTGCCGGGCCCGGTGGCGGTGGATCCCGGGCACTGGGAGAAGATCGTCACGAATCTGCTGTCCAACGCGCTGAAGTTCACCTTCGTCGGGGAGATCCGGGTCGGCCTGGAGTCCGACGCGAGCACCATCCGGCTGTCGGTGTCGGACACCGGCATCGGTATCGACCAGGACGAACTTCCCCGGCTCTTCGACCGGTTCCACCGGGTGCGCGGCGCGCGCTCGCGCAGCCACGAGGGCACCGGGATCGGCCTGGCCCTGGTCCGTGAACTGGCCCGGCTGCAGGGCGGGGACGTCGAGGTCCGCAGCGTGCCGGGGAAGGGCTCCACGTTCACCGTGGCGCTGCCCTGGGCGGCGGTGGAGGCGACCGGGGCGCCGGCGCTGCCGACCGCGCCGGAGCAGCTGGCCGACGCCCGCGCGGTCGCCAGCGTGACCACCGGCTGGACCGCCGGCACCGGCGACGAGCGGGCCGACGCGCCGGCGGACCCGGCCGGGATCCGCATCCTGGTCGCCGACGACAACCGGGACATGCGCCAGTACCTGTCCCGGCTGCTCACCGCGCAGGGCTGGCGAGTGGAGACCGCGGCCGACGGCGAGGCCGCGCTGCAGGCGATCCGCCGGCACCGGCCGGACCTGCTGCTCACCGACGTGATGATGCCCCGCCTGGACGGGTTCGCCCTGGTCCGGGCGCTGCGCGAGGACGAGGCCACCCGCAGTCTGCCGGTGGTGATGCTCTCGGCGCGGGCCGGGCACGAGTCCGGGGTGGAGGGACTCACCGCCGGGGCCGACGACTACGTCGTCAAGCCGTTCAGCGCCGACCAGCTGATCGCCCGCATCCGCACCACGCTGAAGCTGGCCGGCGTGCGGGCCGCGCACGTCCGCCAGCCGCTGCCGCCGGCCGACACCGCCGACGTGATCGCCTCCGGGCAGGCGCTGCGCGACGCCTTCCAGGCGGCCACCGAGCGGGTGCGGGCGCTGCTGGGCGGCGTCGCGGCGGTGACCGTGCTGGACGGCGCCGGCCACCGCCCGCCGCTGCGGTTCCACGCGCCGCCCGACCCCACCGCGGGCCCGGGCGACGCCGCCACGAGCCCGGGCGACGCCGCCACGAGCCCGGGCGACGCCGCCACGATCGAGGCGGAGATCCGTACCCGGGACGGCGCCCGGATCGGCGCTGTCTCCGTGGTGGCCGGGGCGGCCGGGCCCTCGCGGGCGGTCCTGGCGTCGACCGCCGAGCTGCTCGGCTCGCTGGCGCACGGCGTGTGGCGGCCCGACCACGACCGGCAGCTGGCGCTCGGCCTGCACCGCGGCCTGCTGCCGGAGGAGCTGCCCACGCTGGACGGGTGGGACGTGCACGCCGGGTACCGGCCGGCGCGGTCCGGGGCGGCCGGCGGCTGGTACGACATTGCCCGGACCGCCGATGGCCGGCTGCTGATCAGCCTCGGCACGGTGCCCGGGCACGGCTTGGACCCGGTGCTGGCGGCGGGACAGATCCGCGGGGCGGTCCGGGCGTACGCCGCGGCGGGCCTGGACCCGGCGCGGATCGCCGACCGGCTGGCCACCGTCCTGGACCGGCCGGACGGACGCGTGGCGCTGCTGGTGGGCGTCGCCGACCCGGCGACCGGCCGGTTCACCTGGTGCGGCGCCGGCCATCCCGGACCGGTGCACGCGGCGCCGGGTGAGCCGGCCCGGACCCTGCCCACGGCGGGGCCGGCGCCGGGCCCGTACCGCACCGGCGAGATCCTCCTCGCGCCCGGCGGGCAGCTGCTGTTCTGCACCGCGGCGGCGGGCGCCGGGCCGCGGCTCGCGCGCCACTGCGACGCCCAGCTCGCCGCGTCGGCCCCGGTCAGCAGCCTGGTCGACGCGGTCCTGGCCGACGAGCCCGCCCCGGACGCCGGCGACGTCGCGGTCGCCGCGATCCGGCGGCGGCCGGAGCCGGCCGCCGCCGCGGGCGACCTGCCGGAACTCGACGTGACATGGACCTACCCGGTGGACCCGGGGGCCGCCGGCGCGGCACGCCGCGACCTGAAGGCCGCGCTGCGCGGCGACGCGATGGACCCGGATCTGCTCTACGACCTGCAGGTCGCCGCCACCGAGGCGATCAACAACGCGGTCGAGCACGCGCAGCGGCCCAGCCGCCCGGAGATCCGGGTCCGGCTGCTGGTCACCGGCGGGCTCGTCCGCATCGAGGTGCAGGACTTCGGCGGCTGGCGGGCCCGGCCACCGGCCCGCGACCGCGGGCGCGGCGCGATCCTGATGAACGCCTACGGCGACGTCCGGCTGGTCACGACCGCCACCGGCACCCTGGTCACCATCGAACGCCGGTGGGCCGCCCCGCCACCGGGTTCGGCCACGTGACGCCTGGTCCCGGCGCAAACCCCGAGAAGATACGACCTCGTGGCCCCGCCCGCAGGCGACCCGCCCAGCCCCGTGCGTCCGCCGCGCGGCGCCCGCCGTGACACCCGGTGGCAGCGGCGCCTCCCGGCGGGTCGGCCGCGGGGGCCGGGAGGTCGTACCGGGAGGGGAATCGTCCGGCGGGGTGCAGAACGGTGGTTTGCCGCGCGTGCGGGTCAGGTTCCCGGTGTGGCTGCCGAAGCACCGGACATGACGAGTGCTGCAGCGGCGCCGCAGGCGCTGACCGAGGTGCTGCGTGCCGGTGGCGGCTCCGTCGCGGAGCGCGTCGACCGGGCGCTGGCACTGCTGCTCGAACAGCTCGGCATGCAGGTCTCCTACGTCAGCGTGTTCCGCGGCGACGACCGGGTCGTGACCCACTCGCGGTCGGTGCCGCACGGGCCGGTGCTGCCGGCCGGGACCGCCCATCCGGTCGCCGAGACGCTGTGCCACCTGGTCGCCACCGGGCGGTTGGAACCGCTGGTCGCCGACGCACGGCGGCACCCGCTGATCGCCTCGCACCCGCACACCGGGGCGTTCGGCATCCGCGGCTACGCGAGCGTCCCGCTGCGCCTCGGCGGCCGGGTGGCCGGAGCGGTGTGCGTCGCCTCCACCGCGCCGGCGCCGGGGCTGGGCGCCCGCGACGAGAACATCCTGCGCGCGGTCGCCGGGCACGTCGCCGACCTGCTCGGCGACGTGCGTGACACGGAACCGGGCGATCCGGCCGCACCGCCGGGCGCCCGGTCCCTGGCCACCGCGGACCTGGAGGCCGTGACGCGCCCGCTGCTGCGGCTGATGCAGCAGGCCACCGGCCTGGAGGCCACCTATCTCACCCTGCACGACGAGGCCACCGACGAGCTGGTCGTGACGTACGCCGACGAGACCGCCGACCTGGGTTTCGCCGAGGGCACCTCGGTGTCCTGGCCGGCGTCGCTGTGCCGGCGCACGATCGGCGGCGGCGGCGCGTGTGTCACGGACGTCCAGGAGCGCTGGGCCGACTGTGCGGTGGCCCGCCAGGCCGGCGTCAACACCTGGGTCAGCGTGCCCGTCCGCGACCACGAGGGCCGGTTGATCGGCACGCTGTGCGGGGGCAGCCGCGCCGACGTGCCGCTCGACGGCCGCGCGGAGTCGGTGGTACGCGGCGTGGCCGGGCTGATCGCCGAGCAGCTGGCGCGCGAGGCCGCGCACCTGGCCGCCACCAGCCGGGCGAGGGACCTGCAACAGCGCGTCGAGATCCTGCGCGACAGCGCGGAGCGTGACCCGCTGACCGGGCTGGCCAACCGGGCCGGGATCACCCGCTGGATGACCGCGGCGCTGCCCCGCCTGCGCGGCGAC
This sequence comes from Actinoplanes teichomyceticus ATCC 31121, assembly GCF_003711105.1. Taxonomy (NCBI): domain Bacteria; kingdom Bacillati; phylum Actinomycetota; class Actinomycetes; order Micromonosporales; family Micromonosporaceae; genus Actinoplanes; species Actinoplanes teichomyceticus. The sequence goes on along the minus strand of NZ_CP023865.1, from coordinate 3,591,700 downwards.
GACCGCACGCTGATGGTGGCCTTCCTGGACCTGGACGGGTTCAAGCCGGTCAACGACACCTACGGCCACGCGGTCGGCGACGAGGTGCTGCGCCTGTTCGGCGAGCGGTTGCAGGCCGTCGGCCGTGCCGAGGACCTGCGCGGACGGCTCGGCGGCGACGAGTTCGTCATCGCCGCGGTGCTGCCGGCCGCCGCCGACCGGCACGGCTGGGCCAGCCGGGTCCGCGGCATCACCGACGTCCTGCTCGGCGACATCCGGGTCACCGCCAGCCTGGGCGTCGCCGCGGTCACCGACCCGGCCACCGACATCGGCGACCTGATCCACCGCGCCGACGAGGCCATGTACCGCGACAAGCAGCAGCGGCACGCCCTCCCGGCGCCCTGCTGAGGGTGGCCGCCCGCCGCCACCGGTACGGCGGCGTCTGGCCAGCACGTGCTCGCGCAGCCGGGACACCGACCGGGCGGCCGGCCGGGCGAAAACGCGTCGCTCGCACGATGACCACCGCGCAGCCCAGGCGCGCGCCGGTGCGCCGCAGGGCGTCGGCCGGGCGGCTGTCGCCGGACCCGCCGACGATCATCGAGCCGGGCGGTAGCCGCGCCGCGAGCTCGTCCACGTGCGCGTCCAGCGGGTCGGCCCTGGTCGCGGCGTTGAGCTGGCTGTTCATCGGGGAGTTGACCGGCCGCAGGGCGCGGGCCGACGCGAGCGCCCACTCCCACGCCCGGTCCGGGTCGGCGTGGTCGGTGAACCACGACAGGGTGAGGTACTCGATCTCCTCGGCCTCGCCGCGCGCCGCCCGTTTCTCCAGCTCCACCAGCCTGGCCTGCTGCGCGGCGGTGCGCCGGGCGCGCTGCGCCGCCCGGTCGGCTGCCCGCCACGGCTCCAGGAACGGCGCGATGCCGATCAGCCCGGCCACCCGCTCCGGGTGCGCCAGCAGGAAGTAGCCGGCCAGCTGGGATCCGTACGAGTGTCCGGCCAGGATCACCCGCCGGTGGCCCCACGCGTCCAGCAGCGACGCCAGGTCCCGCACGTGACGGGCGATGGTGTGGGTGCCCGCCCAGCCCGATCCACCGGTGCCGCGCTGGTCGTAGCGGTGGGCCGGGCACAGGTCGTCGACGAGCGCGGCGACCGGGGCGAGATGGTCGGCGAGCCCGGGGCCGCCGTGCAGCAGCACCAGTGGAAGGCCGCGGCCGGTGTGCGCGCCGGTGGTCCAGGTGCGCAGCCGCGCGCCGTCGTCCATCTCGATCGGGCGGGCGGCAGGCGGCATCCGTTCAGTGGACCGGCCCGGGGGCCGTGCCGGGAAGTCCGGCCGCGACCGGTCCGGTGCGGGCCTCGCCGGAGACGGCGCTCAGCGCAGCGCGCGCCGGCCCTTGATCACACCCAGCGCCACGGCCGCGACGAGGGCGATCAGCCCGATGATCAGCAGCCACTTCACCGCCTTGATCACCAGCCCGAGGACGATCAGCACGAGCGCGGCGACGCCGACGGTGTAAATCAAAGCGCGCATGGCGGCCCCCGTTCTCGATCACGATGACCGCCTCTGTACCCACCGGCCGGCCCGCTCAACCCCGGCGCGGGGATGGGCCTGCGGTGGCCAGGTGCGAGCTGCTGCGGATCCGGCGGTCAGCCGCCGAGGCCACGGCTGACGATGGTGGTCGCGGCGGTCAGCAGCAGGACGCCGTCCTCGGCGGCGCGCAGGCGCAGCCGCGGGTAGGCGCCCGGCCCGCCGGAGCGTTCGAGCAGCGTCAGGGCCAACTGGATCGTGGCGCGTACGGACAGCGCCTCCGCGTAGCCGACGGCGAGTTCCTCGACGCCCGCGTCCAGCGGCTGCCGGTCGTCGCCTTCGGGGGGCCAGGGCAGGTCCGGGTTCTCGGCGGCTTGGATCGCGGCGCTCAGGACGGACATCTCCGCCGCGTCCCGGCCGTACAGCTGGAGCGTGGCGATCCGGGCGCCGCTCCCGGCGTACAGGGGCATCGAGACCGACCGCAACCCCATGCCCGCCGCGTCCTGCGGGAAACCGGGCCAGGTCATCGTCGGCGGCGCGTCGCCGCTGCCGGCGGCGCGGGGCGGCGGGACCGGGTCGCCGGCGCCGGAGGCGTCCTCGACCGCGGTCACCAGCTCACCGCTGGCCGCGACGGCGCAGCTGCCGTCCGGCGCGGTGGTGACCGCCGCGTAGTCGACCGCGGCGATCCGATCGACGGTCAGCTGGGCGATCCCGCGCAGGTGCGGCGCGATACCGGGTACGTCGTCCGGAGTCTCGGCAAGGGTGACGAGTGCTTCGGCCAACGGCTCTCGGGTGCCGGTTGGCAGCTGCGTGGATGGTGGCGTCATCGCCCTGCTCCCTCCAGAAGCCGGTCAGGCTGACGAAGCAGAGGGGTACCCGAATGGCCGCCTTTCACACGATTGCGCCGGCCTCGGTCAGATGTTTCTGGCGAAGGTCGCGGGTCGGCCGTCGGCGGACCCGGCCGCGTCAGGCGCCCCGGCCGCCCCGCGGAGCGTGCGGCGCCGGACCCGCCTCCGGGGCCAGGACGTACCCGTCGCGCAGGTCCGCGGCCGGGACCGCCCGGTCGAAATGCCAGCCCTGGCCGAGCCCGACGCCCAGACCGGCCAGCGCCGCCGCGTCCGCCGCGGTCTCCACACCCTCGGCGACGACCGTGGCGCCGACCGCGCCGGCCAGCTCCACCAGGGCGTGCACCACCACCGGGAGCACCGCGTCGCCGGACACCCCGTCGACGATGCTGCGATCCAGTTTGATCACGTCCGGCGAGGTGGCGACGATGTGCCGCAGCGAGGAGAAGCCGGCGCCGACGTCGTCGACGGCCAGGCGCATCCCGGCGGCCCGCAGCGGGGCCAGCACCGCGCGCAGGCGCTCGTAGTCGTGGACCGGGTCGTGCTCGGACAGCTCCAGCACGACCCGGTCGAGCGGCATACCGGACAGCAGCCGCGCACCGGCCGGGGCGAACAGGGTGGCCGGGGAGATGTTCATGGCGAGGTAGCCGGAGACGTCCGGCAGGTGGTCCGCGGCGCGCCGCAGGGCGGCCAGCTCCAGGTTCTCCCGCTCGCCGATCAGCTCGGCGTCGGCGAACACCTGGTCCGGCGGTTGGTGCCACTCGTGCGGGAACCGGCTGAGCGCCTCGGCCCCGACCCGCCGGCCGGTCGCCAGGTCGACGATCGGCTGCAGCAGCACCACCGGGCCGTCCTGCGCCAGCAGCGGGCGCAGCCGGGCCTCGATCGCGGCGGTACGGCGCCGCTGCCGCACGTCCGGCTCGATGATCAGCGCGGCGGCGTGCGCCAGCACCCGCATCAGCGCCAGATCGCGGTCGGCCAGCCGCGGGTCGGGCTCGAAGCCGGCGCCGCAGAACGTGCCGTAGACGGTGCCGTCGCTCAGCTGCACCGGCACCGAGATGTAGCTGCGGACGCCCTGTCCGGTGGCCGGCAGCCGCATCGCCGCGGGAAACCGGGTGACGTCCGGGATGACCGGCGGCAGGACGCCATCCATGATCGCTTGGCAGTACGAGGTGGCCCGCGGCTGGGTCGTCCCGTCCTCCAGCGGCAGCACCGAGTCGATCACCTCGAGGTGCTGCACCGGCCCCTCCATCCGGCTGAGGAACGCCAGGCCCAGGCCGAGCGACTGCCGGGCGGTACGCAGCAGGTCGGCCACCTGCTCCGCCCGCTCGCTCCGCGGTGGCATCAGCGTCTCCTCGCGAACGACGACAGCGACTCCTCCCCCTCTTCGGCACCGGGACCGGCCGGCTGAGCACGCACGGCCGGGGTGGCCGCCGGGCCGGGCAGGCCGACGACCCGGTCACGGCCGTCCCGCTTCGCGCGGTACAGCGCGCGGTCGGCGGCGGCCATCAGCTAGGCGCCGGTGAGCAGCACAGCCGCCGTTGCGCGCCGGTCGAGCGGCGCACCGCGAGCGCGGCGTCAGCACGCTGGCCACGACCGGGACGGCATAGACGATGTCGCCGACGAACCGGGCGGCGCTCGCCGAGCCGGCGGTCAGCCCGAGCAGCACCGCGAAGCCGACCAGCCAACCCGCGCCGGCCAGCAGCGCGGCCCGGCACACCGGGTCGGCCGCCGCCCGGCATACGGTCAGGGTACGGAGCCCACGCCCATGCCTCCTCGCGTCCGGGCGGTCACCACGGGCGGTCAGCTCGGGAGATCGGCGCGGCGCATGAGGGTTCCGTCCGGTGGGCTCGGGCGGCGAGGCGCTGACCGATCCGGGCCACCGGCGGATGCGCAACCGGCGCCTGGAGGGCATCTCGTCCGGCACGTGCCGATGATGGACGTGACCGGTTCCGGGAGATCGACGACCCGGCACTCGCATCGCCCGGCCGCCGGTCACTCCGGCACGGTGAACCCCGCGGGACGGCTCAGTGCGAGCCGGGATCGCCGACCGCCCGCAGCGTCAGCGCTTCCATGTCCAGGTGCGGGGGTTGCTCCGCGGTCCAGGCGATCGCCCTCCGAAGGCCGCCTCGTAGGCCACCGGTGTCACCAGCGGGAGGAAGTACTTCCCGGCCGGAATCAGCAGCAAGGCGATGGACGCCATCGGCGCGAACAGGGCCACCGACTTCGCCGCCCCCAAGCGCTTGATCACCGCCTGGCTCGTGAACACCGCGACCACCGCCGCGCCGCTGTAGACGGTGAACGTCAGCCCGACCCGGCCGGGCGACAGGCCGAGGTCGTCGAGCGCGTTCAATACCTTCCAAACACCGTTACCGACGACATCCGTCGATGGATCTAGGCCACCCGAGTGGTGTCATGGGACTGTGGATCACGGGACGTAGCCGAATGGCTTCGGCCTGCTGCGCAGCAGGGCGACGACCAGCAACCCCTGCCGCGGCATCCACACCAAGCGTGCTTCCTGTGACATTCGCGCGCAGCACCGGACGGGTGGGAGAGCAACGCCGCGGCCGTCACCGGTCCCGGCGGCGGGGCGGCAGGCGGCCGGGCGCCGCCGGGAAGCTCGTGGACCGCCCCGGTTCGCACGCCTACGGTGAAACCAGCTCGCCCGCGGCGGACACCCGTACGTGCCACGGGAGGAGAGCGCCACGATCCCCGACATATAGACTGTCCTCTATCGAATGGATAGGGTGTCGGCGTGCCGTCCTTGCGCTTGCCGGCCGTACTGGCCGCCGCCGTCCTGCTCACCGTCACCCCGCTGCCCGCCGCGGCCACCCCCGGGGGCCACCGGGCGCTCACCGTGCACACCGCCGGGCGCGTCCAGCCGGCCGCGGGCACGCTGCGGTACAGCTGGCCGGGCGTCTACTTCGAGGGCCGCTTCCGCGGCGCCGGCGTCGGGATCGCGCTCGACGACGCGGCCGCCGACTACGACGTCCAGATCGACGGTACGACGGTGGCCACCCTGGTCACCCCGGGCCGTACCACCTACCAGGTGCGCGGCCTGACCCCCGGCGTCCACACCGTACGGGTGGTGAAACGCTCGGAGAGCCCGTGGGCGGTCAGCGGGTTCGGCGGCTTCGTCGCCGCGCCGGGCGGGGCCGTGCTGCCCGCCGCGCCGCCGCGCCGCCGGCAGATCGAGTTCATCGGTGACTCGTACACCGCCGGCTACGGCAACCTGTCCACCAGCCGCGACTGCACCGGCGACCAGGTCAACCGCACCACCGACGCGGACCTGAGCTTCGGCGCGCTGACCGCCCGCCGGCTGGGCGCCGACTACCAGATCAACGCCTTCTCCGGTCGCGGGATGGTGCGCAACTACAACGGCATCGACCCGGGCGTCGACTACCGCACGTACTACGACCGGGCGCTGCTCGGCGTGGACGGCGACCGCTGGCACGACCCCCGCTGGCGCCCGCAGGTGGTGGTGGTCGGGCTGGGCATCAACGACTTCTCCACCCCGATCAACCCGGGCGAGCCGTGGACCGCGGAGAGCCTGGCCGCCGCCTACCGCGCCGCCTACCACGGTTTCCTCGACAAGCTGCGGGCCCGGTACGGGCCGCGGACCGACATCGTGGTGAGCGCCACCGCCGTGTCCGGCACCACCCAGCTCGCCGACCTCGCCCAGCGGGTCGTCGGCGAGCGCGCCGACCGGGTGCACTACTGGTACTACGACAGCGCCGGCCTGGACTACGCCGGCTGCCACTGGCATCCGTCCGCACACGACCACGAGGTCATCGCCGCCCGCTTGCGCACCTACCTCGACACGCTCGCCCTCTCCTGGTAGCCGGGCGCTTGGCGACGCCGTCCGGGGGGAAAGTCCGCTCTTGGACAGGCAGTCGTAGCGTGAGCGGGCCGGGGTGACACCGTCCCGGTCGGTACGGGAAGTGAGCTGATGGAGAGCACGGAACGGGTGGGGACGTCCGGCACGGACCCCACGCCGCGGGAGTACGCGATTCCCGCCGTCCTGGACACCCCGGCCAGGACCGAGCCGGGCGGCGGCGCGCTGACGGCGTGGCTGCTCGAGCACCGGGTGCAACCGGTCGGGCCGGCCGCCGACGCCGCGCACGGGGAGCACCACGCCTGGTGGAAGGTGATGTGCCTGACCGGCGTGGACTACTTCTCCAGCCTCGCCTACGTGCCGGCGATCGCCGCCGCCGCGGCCGGCGCCGTCTCACCGCTGGCCACGCTGCTCATCGTGGCGCTGACCCTGCTGGGGATGCTGCCGATGTACCGGCGGGTCGCCCGGGAGAGCCCGCACGGCGCCGGTTCGGTGGCCATGCTGGAGCGGCTCCTGCCGTTCTGGCGCGGCAAGATCTTCGTGCTGGTCCTGCTCGGCTTCGTCGCCACCTCGTGGATCGTCACGATCACGCTGTCCGCGGCGGACGCGAGTCTGCACGTGCTGGAGAACCCGCACGTCCCGCACCTGCTGGACGGCCACGCGGTGGCGCTCACCGTGGTCCTGCTGCTGCTGTTGGGCGGGGTCTTCCTGCTCGGCTTCAGCGAGGCGGTCAGCGTCGCGATCCCGCTGGTGGCCATCTTCCTCGCGCTGAACGCGGTGATCATCGCGGTCGGCGTCGCCGAGGTGGTCACCACACCGGGCGCCTGGTCGGCGTGGACCGGCGCGCTGACCGCCGGTGGCGACGGGGCCGCAGACCTGATCCTGCCGGCGTTGACGGCGTTCCCACTGCTGGTGCTGGGGCTGTCCGGGTTCGAGACCGGCGTGAGCATGATGCCGCTGATCGCCGCCGACGGCGCCGATCCGCGGCAGCGGCTGCGCTCGCGGATCCACAACACCCGCAAGCTGCTCACCGCCGCCGCCGCGATCATGAGCGTGTACCTGCTGGCGAGCAGTTTCGTCACCACGGTGCTGATCCCGGCGGCCGAGTTCGCCGACGGCGGCTCGGCCAACGGGCGCGCCCTGGCCTGGCTGGCGCACGAGCACCTCGGCGAGGCGTTCGGCACCGTCTACGACCTGAGCACCGTGCTGATCCTCTGGTTCGCCGGGGCGTCGGCGATGGCCGGCCTGATCAACATCGTTCCCCGCTATCTGCCCGGCTACGGCATGGCCCCGGAATGGGGCCGCGCGGTGCGGCCGGTGGTGCTGGTCTACACCCTGATCAGCGTGGTCCTCACGATCGCCTTCGACGCCGACGTGGACGCGCAGGCCGGCGCCTACGCCACCGGCATCCTGGCGATGATGGTCTCCGGCGCGTTCGCGGTCACCGTCTCCGCCCTGCGGGCCGGGCAGCGGCTGGCCGGCACCGGGTTCGCCCTGCTCACCGCCGTGCTCGGCTACGCGCTGATGGACAACGTCATCGACAAGCCGGACGGCATCGCGATCTCGGCGATGTTCATCGCCGGCATCATCGTCGTCTCGCTCATCTCGCGCGTGTCGCGCACCACCGAGTTGCGGGCCGACCACATCGAGTTCGACGAGAACGCCCGCCGGTTCGTCACCGACACCCTCGCCCACGACGGGCGGATCAACCTGATCGCCAACCGCCGGCAGGCCGGCGACGCCGCCGAGTACGCCGAGAAGGAGCGTGAGCAGCGCGGCGACAACCCGGTCCCGGGCGGCGCCGACGTCCTCTTCCTGGAGATCGACGTGGTGGACCCGTCGGCGTTCAGCGACACCCTGGCCGTCCACGGTGTCGAGATCGACGGGCATCGGGTGCTGCGCGCGCAGGCCCCCGCCGCCCCGAACGCCATCGCCGCGATCCTGCTCGCCCTGCGCGACAGCACCGGGGTACGCCCGCACTGCTACTTCGCCTGGGCCGAGGGCAGCCCGCTGGTGCACATGGTCCGGTACTTCCTGCTCGGCCGCGGGGACACCGCCCCGGTCACCCGCGAGATCATCCGCGAGCACGAGCCCGACCCGGACCGCCGCCCAGGCATCCACGTCGGCGCGTGAGCCACGCCGGGACGGTCAGCCGCCGACGTCCACCGCCGGCGGCGGGCCGCGTCCGGTGGACGTGGTCGTCGAGATCGGAAGCGGCCGAGGCGCTGCGCGACGACCCGCGCGAGGCCAAGCTGCACGCGGTGCTGGCCACCACGTACTTCCATCGGGTCCCCACCCAGGCGACCGCCGCCCAGCGGCTCGGGCTGCCGTTCAGCACGTACCGGCGGCACCTGGAGCGGGCCCAGCAGCGGGTGTGCGAGCTGCTGTGGCGGCGGGAGACGACGCCCCGCGTGGAGCGGCCGCACTGAGCGAACGGCCGGGTGGTCATCCGGCCACCCGGCCCGCACCCGGTGTGCGCCGCCCGCGCGGCGGGGATCGACGTGTGACGCTCAGCAGTACTGTGCCCCCATGCAGCTCGCGCAGGAGGACGGCTGGCTGGACAACGCTGACAAGATCGCTTCCATCGCCGGTGCGGTTTTCGGCCTGCTCTCGCTGGCCTATGCGGTTCACCAGGCACGGCGCGCCGCGGCGGCCGGCGAGGTGCCGCCGAGCCTCTGGCGGCGGTGGCGGCCACGGATCGCGCTGCTCTGCGCCGTGGTAGCGGTGGGAGCGGCACTGCTGTCGGTGTGGGGGCTTCCGGAGCGGCACCGGCCGGCCGCGGTGTTGACCGCGGCGGTCGCGGGGGCGGCCGGGCTCGCGGTCCTCATTGTGGGCTGGGTGTCCTGGCTCCGGTCCCCCAAACAGCTGGATCCGGCGGTCCGGCGGCTCTTGACGGCGCAGCTGAGCGAGACCGAATTCCACCGCTACCGCTTCGGCAGGCTGCCGGTGCCCGGCATCACTGCGATCCGCGTCGAGCAACATGTGCACGACGCGCGTGATCCCGACGCCGAGCCGGCCCGGGTTCTCGACGCGGAGGAACTGGTACGGGACGCGCCCCGGGCCGTCGTGACCGGTGTCCCCGGGGCGGGCAAGTCCACACTCGCCGTCCACGTGACACGCGCCGCCGCCGACTGGTGGCTGGGCGCACGCGTCGCCTCCCGGAGGCGTTCGGCTCCCTTCGGCGCCGTGATGCCCGTGCTGGTGCCGGCACGGGCGCTGGCCGACGCTGACGTGCCGGTCGCGCTGGCCACGCAGTGGAGCCAGGCCGGCGTCGAGCCGGAGGTGTTCACGCGCCAACCCCTCCGGGGGACCCGCTGGCTGGTGATCGTGGACGGGCTCGACGAGATCTCCGCCGGCGACGTGCGCGCCCGGGTGCTGCAGCGGATCGGCGCCTTCCTCGCCCGGCACCCCGGCACCCGGCTGCTCGTCACCACGCGGGCGCTGAGCGCCGGTGAGCTGGCGGATCTGACCCGCCGCGGAGCCGAGCAGTTCGAGCTGCGGCTGTTCGACGCCGACGACCTGCGCGCGTTCGCCGTCAAGTGGCTGACCCACCGGCTGGACAGCCCGGTCCGGGCCGGCGTCGAGGCGGCGCGGTTCCTCGCCTACCTGCGGACGGCACAGCTGACCTCGATCGTCCGGGTGCCGCTGCTCGCCACGATGGCGATGCTCGTCTGGGAGAGCAACCGCGACCGGGCGGCGCCCGCCGGGCGGTGCGCGCTCTACCACGAGTTCGACATGCTGCTGCGGTCCTCACGCGAGCCGCGGCGCGATACGCCGTTCGAGCGGTGGCTGTCCGGACATCTCGACGACCTGCTCGGCGAGCTGGCCGCCGCGTACGTCTGGCAACGACCGCCCCGGCTGCTGCCCCTGGCGATCAACTGGGTCGTCGCGCACGCGCCGGCCGAGGTGCCGGACGGCTCCGCGGTGGAGTGGATCACGGACCTGCGTGGCACGCTCATCGATCGTGGCCTGTGCCGGATCGCACCCTCGTTCGGCGGGGACGAGGAGACGCCCGCGGAACACCCGGAGGCCCGGGCGCTCGCCTGGACGGGCAACGACATCACCTTCGTCCATGCGACCATCGCCGAGTATCTGGCCGCCGACCCTCGCCGGTTCACGTTCTCGTACGCCGCGTTCCGGCGGCTCATAACCGACGGCAGCACGCGCGGTCTGGCGTTGTTCGCCCTCGCCCGCGGTCACGTCGACCCGGACGGGGTCATCGCCGCGCTGCTGGACGACGACGACCCGGTCAGCGCGGGCCACGTCATCGCCGACGGCATCGCCGTGGACAGCACGTTGCGTCAGGAGGTGATCGAGCGGCTGCTGGGGCGCATCGCCGACGATCACCCGGAGGTCGCCGACTGCATCGCGGTGTTCACCGCTCTGGCGGTCGCGCCGGATGTGGCGGCACGGCTGCGTGCGATGATCGCCGACGGTGGCCAACGGCTGTGGACCCGGGTGGCGCTCGCCGACGCCTTCGCGGACGTCGACGCCGACGCGGGCCTCACCCTGCTGCGGGAACTGGCCGCGTCCCCGGCCGGCACGGCCTCGGATGCGCTCTGGTGGGCCCGGCACCGGCTGGCGGCCCGGGCCGGGCAACCGGCCGCGCCGCGGGAACCGGCGGATCCCGGATCCCCGCCGGAGCCGCCGGGCCGGCTGCACCCGGAGCCGCTGGGCGAGATCGGCCGGCAGGCGTACCGACGGACGGCGACCGACGCTCGCCAGCCCTCGGACGTGCGTCTGCGCGCCGCCCTCAAGCTGCACCTGGACGGCGTCCCGGCGGGGACGGCCGTGCTGCGCGAACTCGCGCGGCGACGCGACGCCGGAGCGGACACCTGCCTGGAGGCGGCCCAGTGGCTGCTCGCCGCGGCTGACCCGCACGGGCTCGACGCGCTGCGGGACCTGGCCGGGACGGAGGCCGGCGCGGTGCGGGTCCCCGCGGACGTCCGCGTGTCGGCCGCTCTGCTGCTGCTGACCCACGACGCCCCGGGGGCGCTGGAGGTGGCACGCCGCCTGGCGACGGCCACCGACCTCGCCGACGACCAGCGGCGCCTGCTGGCCGCGCAGCTCGTCAGCCGAGGCGACCCCACCGGCCGGCAGGCCGTCGCCGCGGCGGCCAGATCGGCCGTGCGCCGGGGCCGGTTCGCCCGGGTGGCCGGCCTCCTGCTCGCCGCGCTCGGTCCCGCCTCGCTGACCCTCCTCGCCGCGCGGCACGGCGGCGCACGGGTGGGCTCGACCGTGTTCGGCGGCTACTTCATCGGCTGCGCGATGGTCGCGCTCGCGTGGGATGTCGGCGAGCCGGAAACCTCGCAGGGGTCGATGTGGCAGCTGCTGCGCGAGCTGACCAGGCCGCTGCGCGCCTTGCGGGGCCGGGCGCAGGACCTCGCCGGGCAGGCCCGGCGCCATCTGGACGACGAGTGGCGGACCGCCGTCGGCTCCGCAGCCATGGCGACTCACGTGGCGTGGGCCGGCCCCACCGCCGGCGGGGAGCCTGCCCGGGCGCAGCCGCTGGACCTGCGGCGCATTCCGCCATCCAGCCCCGGGCGCCCGGTTCTCCTGGTGGGCGGGCCGGGCTCGGGCAAGACCCTGGCGGTCGTCCGGGCGGCCCGGGAACTGCTCGACCGCCGCGACGCGTCGGACCCGATCCCGGTACTGCTGTCGCTGAGCAGGTGGGACGCCAACGGCGAGGTGTTCGCCGACTGGGTCACCGACGCGGTCTGCGACACCTACCGGGTACGCCGCTCGCTGGTCTCCCAGTTGCTGCGCGACCATCGCCTCCTGCTGATCCTGGACGCGCTGGACGAGGTGCAACCGGCGTGGCAGGATGCCGCCGCGGAACAGATCGAGGGCACGGCGCTGCTGGGCGCCACGGTGGTGGCGACCTGCCGTACGGACGTCTTCGACCAACTCTCCGGCGCGAAGCTGCTGCGCTGGTCGGCCGTCGCGCGGATGCAGCCGGTCCGGGCGGCCGATCTGATGGCCTACGTCGAGACGACCGTACCCGCTGACGAGCTCCACGCCTGGCAACCGGTGTTCCGGGAGCTGGCCCTCGGCTCCTGCGGGCCGTTCGCCGACATCCTGACCACCCCGTCGACCGCCGTCCTGGCCCTTGCGCCGTATCTGCGGACCGGCCGCCGCCCGGCCGAGCTGCTGCGGACGGTGTACGACCACGCGCAGGCGCTTCCCGGCACGACGGGCGGCTTCTTCCCGGAGCGGCTCTCCTCGGGACTCGCCGCGGGTGGTTGTCAGCCGGACCACGGTGTCCGGTGGTTGCGGACACTGTCTCGCCACATGATGCGCGACTCGGACACGTTCGGGTGGTGGAGCCTGGCGGCGACGGTCCCGGCGTCACGGCGACGCCGTCCGCTCCTGGCGGGCATGGGCCTGGTCGTCGCGATGGTGCTCACCGTTGTCGGCGCGGCCCGTCCGGGGTGGCCCGCGGTCGCCGCCGCGGTCGCGACGCTGTGCGGCCTCGCCGCGCTGGCGGCGCGGGCGCTGCGGGAGGCGCCTTTCCTCCGGGGCTCACACGAGCCGCTCGTGCGCGCCGTCGCCCGGGCCGCCTGGCAGACATCGCTGTTCAGCGCGGGATGCGGCTTCCTGGCATTCGGGGCGACCGGCCGGGCCGCCGACACGGCGGTGGCGGCCGTGGCCGCGCTGGGTGTCGTCTGGACGACTCGCCCAGGACAGTTCCTGCTGGTCCTGGTTCATTTCGCGGTACGGGGAGAGCTGCCGCTGCGATGGCCCGCCTTCCTCGCCGCCATGGCGCGGGCCGGCATCCTCACCACCGCCGGGCCCGGATACCGGTTCGCCCGGCCGGAGTTGCGGGCGGCGGTGGATCCGGGATGGGCGCCGGCGCACGGGCCGGCGGGGCGGTGACGACGCGCGGTCGCGGCCGAGCCGCCTTCCCGGCCCGGCACCGGGCGAGCCGCCGGATCGGGCCTCGTCGTCGCGCCCGAGCGGCCAAGCGCGCCGCCGGTGAGCCGGACGCCGCACCCGCATGGACACCCCTAGGACGGTCGTCCTAAGATCTGGTCGATAGGACGACCGTCCTAATCGCCGGCAGGGAACGGGATCAGTGATGGCAGCGAGCGCGACCACCCGGGCGCAGATCGTCGAGGCGGCCGACCGGCTTTTCTACGAGCAGGGCTTCGAGCACACGTCGTTCACCGCGATCGCCGAGGCGGTGGGCATCTCCCGGGGCAACTTCTACTACCACTTCCGGACCAAGGACGAGATCCTGGCCGCCGTGATCGACTCGCGCGTCGCGGCCACCCGCGCCATGCTGCGGCGGTGGGCGGCCGAGACTCCCGACCCGGCACAGCGGATCCGCCTCTTCATCCACATCGTCCTGACCAACGGCGCCGACATCCGCGCTTTCGGATGCCCGGTCGGCACGCTGACCGCCGAGTTGGCGAAGCTGCGCCACCCGGCACGGCCGGAGGCCGTCGCCGTGTTCACCCTCTTCCGCGCCTGGCTGGCCGACCAGTTCGCCGCGCTCGGTCACGAGCCCGGCGCCGCCGACGCGAAGGCCCTGCACGTGCTGGCCTTCAGCCAGGGCGTCGCCGCTCTCGCCAATGCCTTCGGCGAGGAGGATTTCGTCCACCGTGAGGTCGCCCGCCTCGAGCGATGGCTGGCCGACAGCCCCGCCCGCCGGACCGGCGCCACCCCGTAGAGAGGAGTCGCATGTTCATCGTTCTGCTCCGGTTCGCCGAGAACAGGGCAGCCGCCGCCCAGCACATGCCGGCCCACCGGCAGTGGATCGAGCAGGGTCTCGCCGACCAGGTGTTCTTGCTGGCCGGCGGCATCCAGCCGGGACTCGGTGGCGCGGTGCTCGCGCACGGCACCACCCTGGCGCAGCTGCGGCAGCGGGTGGCCGAGGACCCGTTCGTCGCGCACCGGGTCGTCGACGCCGAGATCCTCGAGATCACCCCCGGCATGGCCGACCGGCGGCTGGACTTCCTCGTCGCGGCCGGGTGATCAGCCCGGCGGGCGCGGCCGGCCGCGCCCGGCGAGCCGGTCGAGGCGCCGCTGTTCGCGGTCGGCCCACCGGGCGACCCGGCCGGGATCGAGCCGGCCGCCGCGGGAGGGATCCTCCGTTGCGGCGCCGCTCCGGCTACGTCCACCGGCCACTGCCGTACCCGGCGGGCGAGCCGGTGAACCGGGCCCGCAACTCGCCGCGGCGGACCTTGCCCGTGGCCGTACGGGGAATCTGCTCCTCGGTGAGCAGGACCGGCCGGCTCATCGGGGGCAGGTCGGCGACCGCGCGCGCCCATGCCGCCTCGTCCAGGCGGCCGGTCCCGGTCACCAGCAACGGCACCGGCGGGGATCCGGGCACGCCGAGCACCACGCACTCGGTCACGCCGGGCAGCCGGTCGTCGATCAGGTCCTCGATGGCCATGCAGCTGGCGCCCGGCACCGTGTCGACCTCGCGGTCGAGCAGGGTCACCCGGCCCAGCCGGTCGCGGGCGCCGAGGTCGCCGGTGACGATCCAGGGCCCGTCCGTCTTGCGCCGCCAGCGCTCGGGTTCGGCCACGTAGCCGAGACAGCGGGCGCGGGTGCGGGCCAGGATCAGGCCCGGGCGGCCGGGTGGCAGCTCGGTCATGGTGTCCGGGTCGACGACCTTGAGGCTGGTCCGCAACGGCACCGGCCAGCCCAGCTGCCGGGTGGCCGGCCGGTCGTGACGTACCCGGGCCAGGGACCGCCGGGTGAACACCCGCAGGGTCAACGCCCCGGTCTCGGTCTGACCCCAGCCCTGCAACCACAGGCACGCGCCAGGGCGGCCAGGGAGCGGCCAGCCGCACCGCCAGCGGCTTCTCGACGCAGACGGCGAGCCCGGCATCGGCGGCCGTCGTCGACGATCAGCTGCGCGTGGTGGTCGGCAGAGGCGTACCGGACCGCCTCCGGCGCCGATCAGCCCGGACGCCGCGCGGTGACGGCGAGCATGACCTGCGAGAGCCAGATCTGGGACGGATCCGCGATCGCCGCGAGGGCGGCCTCGACCTCGGCGCCGGTGACGTAGCCGCGCCCGACCATCTGCGGACGCAGGCGGCACAACCACAGCTCGTACCAGCGCGCGGCTGGCGTGCCGCCCCGGACGGCATGGGCGCGGCCCCGCGCCTGCACGTCGACCAGACCCGCCTCGGCGGCGAGCCGCACGTTGCGCAGGCCGCAGACCGGGTCGTACCCGGCGTCCTGCATCACCCGGTACGCCGCCTGCTTGACCCGCTGGTTGAAGGCGGGCTCGGCGGGGTTGCTGAAGAGGCCGGCCACATCGGTGTCCTCCAGCAGCAGCACCCCGCCGGGCCGCAGCGCGCCCGCCAGGGTCGCCACGATCCGGGCGCGCTCGGGCAGATGCTGCAGGACCAGACGGGCGTGGATCAGATCGAAGGCGTCGCGGGGCAGCGGATCCGTGCCGAGCACGTGCCGGCGCACCTCGACGGCGGTGCCGTGCAGCGCCTCGGCCAGCGGCTCCACACGAAGATCGGTGGCCACGACCGTACCGCGCGGGCCGACCCGCCCGGCGAGCCAGCGCGCGATCGAGCCGCCTCCCGCCCCCAGCTCCAGGCAGGACCAGCCGGATCCCACCCCGAGCGCGGCGAGAAGCTCGATCGTGCCGCCGTCCCAGAGACGCTCGCCCAGGGCGAGCCGCTCGCCCTCCTCGGGCAGTGACGACTCGAAGACATAGCTCGCCGAGCGCACAGTATCCGACATACTTCCCGGACTACCATATTTGGGTACGTCCGGTGGCTCGGGGTGGTCATCCGAACCGGATGATCACCCCGAGCACCGCTCATCCCCCCGCGTGCCGCAGCACCTCGTCGACGAGCACGCCGACGAACTCACCGGCCACGTGGTAGTACACGTGACGGCCGTCGCGGCGGCGGCGCACCAGCCCGGCGTGGGTCAGGTCGCGCAGGTGATGCGACACCACCGTGGGATGCACCGCCAGCGCGTCCGCCAGCGCCGACGGGGTGGCCCCGGCACGACGCAGCTCCACGAGGATGTGCAGCCGATGCTCGTACGCCATCGCCCGCAGCACCTGCACCGCCCGGCGCAGCACCGCCTCGTCGGCCACCGGCCCGGCCGTCATGCCGGCGCCGATCGGCCGGACAGGGCCGCCCGGGCCCGCACCAGCAGCCAGGACAGCCCCAGCACAGCCGTGGCCGCCAGCGAGATCGCCGCCCCGGCCGCGACGTCGAAACGGGACGAGGCGTACAGGCCGGTCAGCCCACCCGCCACCGCGAACCCCACCGCCAACCCGGTGACCACCGGTAACCGGTCGGACCACAGCCGCGCCGCGGCCGCCGGAGCGACGAGCAACGACAGCGCCAGGATCGTGCCCACCGCCGGGACCACGGTCACCACCACCACCTCCACCGTCAGCAGCAGCACCACGTCCCACAGCCCGGTCGGCAGACCCGCCGCCCGCGCCCCGGCCCGGTCGAAACCGGTCATCAGCAGCGGCCGCGCGCACCCGGCCAGCAGCACCGCCACCCCGGCCAGTACCACCGCGGTGGCGACCAGATCCGGCACACCCACCGTGAGGATCGAACCGACCAGGAACGACGACAGATCCCGGCTGAACCCGTGCTGCGTGGCGACCAGCGCCGCGCCCAGCGCGAAGCCGCCGGAGAGCAGCACCCCGGTCGCCGCCGCCGCGTCCTGCCCCCGGCGACGGCTCAGCGCCGCCACGCCCAGCGCCACCACCGCCCCGGCGACCACTCCGCCGACCAGGATGTTCACCCCGATGATCGACGCGGCCACCACCCCGGGGAAGGTGGCGTGCGTCAGCGCCATCGTGAAGAACGACAACCGGCGCAGCACCACCTGCACACCGATCAGCCCGGCCAGCGCCCCGACCAGGACCACCTCGGCCACGGCGCGGTGCATCACGTCATCCCACCAGCTCATGCGGCGACACCCTTCCGGTATCGGGCGGCGTCGCGGCCCGCCGGCCACGCCACAGTCGCACCGGCAGCAGCAGCAGGTAGGCCAGCACCAGCAGCAGCACCACCGACGAGGCCGAGGTGAGCGCCACCCCGTGGCGCACCGACGCCGTCCAGCTCAGCAGCAGCCCGGCGTATCCGGCGGCGACGACCAGCACCGTGCCCAGCACCGCCATCACCGCCAGCCGGTCGGTCACCATCCGCGCCGCGGCCGCCGGCACGATCAGCAGCGCCACCACCAGGATCGTGCCGACCGCCCGGACGGCGGCGACCACCACCAGCGCCAGCAGCACGTTCAACCACAGGTCCAGCCAGCCGGTCCGGAACCCGGCCGCCGCCGCGCCGGCCGGGTCGAACGCGCGGAACAGCAGCGCCCGCGCCCCGATCGCCAGCGCCACCAGGATCACCACCACCAGCACCGCGGTCTCGGCCAGCTGGCGCGGCGTCACCGTCAGCAACCGCCCGAACAGGAACGAGGTCAGGTCGGCGGTGTACGACGAGCGGCGCGACACCAGCACCACGCCGATCGAGAACATCACGGTGAGCACCACCGCGGTGGCCGCGTCGTCGGTCAGTCGCGCGCCGCGGGTCAGCACGGTCAGCACCACCGCGGTCAGCACGCCCGCCACCAGCGCCCCGGCGACCAGGCCGGTCATTCCACCGGCGACGAACCCGACGACCACGCCGGGAAAGACGGTGTGGGTCAGCGCGTCCGAGACGAACGACAGGCCGCGCGCGAACACGAACACGCTGACCGGGCCGCAGATCACCGCCAGCAGCGCGATCTCGGCCAGGGCCCGGCCCATGAACGGCACGGTGAACGGCTCGATCACGGCTCCACCACCACCAGCCGGCCCCCGGCCACCTCGACCGCGGCGCTGCCGTACGCCCGGCGCAACGTCTCCGCGGTGAGCGTCTCCGCGACCGGGCCGACCGCCCACTGCCGACCGTTGATCAGGCAGACGAGGTCGGCCAGATCCCGCGCCACGGCCAGGTCGTGCGTGCTGAGCACCAGCGCGGTCCCGGCCGCGCTCAGCTCGCGCAGCACCCGGACGATCGCCTCCTGGCTGACCGCGTCGACGCCGTTGAACGGCTCGTCGAGCAGCAGCAGCCGCGGCTGCGCCACGATCGAGCGGGCCAGCAGCACCCGCTGCCGCTGGCCGCCGGAGAGCGCGCCGAACCGGTGCCGGGCCCGGTCGGCCAACCCGACCCGCTCCAGCGCCTCGTCCACCGCTCGGCGGTCGGCCGCCCGGACCGGCCGCCACCAGCCGAGCTGCCGGTAGCGGCCCATCATCACCACCTGCCGGACGCTGACCGGGAAGTCGGCGTCCAGGGTGTCGGTCTGCGGGACGTACCCGGCCAGCCCGCGGGCCCGGGCCGGGGCGCGGCCGAGCACGGTGGCCGTACCGGACAGGATCCGGGTCAGCCCGAGCATCGACTTGATCAGCGTGGACTTGCCCGCCCCGTTCGGGCCGACCAGCGCCAGCCGCTGCCCGGCCGCGAGTTCCAGGTCGACGCCGGTGAGCACGGGCGTGCCCTGGTAGCCGACACCGACACCGGTGTAGCTCAGCGCCGCGGCCGCCACGTCAGCCGGCCAGCGCGGTGACGATGACCTGCGTGTTGTGCCGTTCCGCGCCGAGGTAGGTACCCTCCGGCGTGCCGGGTTCGCCGAGGCTGTCGCCGAACAGCGCGTCCTCGCCGGCGACCACCTCGACGCCGGCCTGCCGGGCGAGCGCCTCGGCGGTCTTCGGCGGCAGCGAGCTCTCGGCGAAGACGGCCTTCGCGCCGGTCGCCTTGATCTTCGCCACCAGGTCGGTGAGCTGCTTGCCGGACAGCTCGGCCGACGTGTCCAGGCTGGGGATCACCGAGCCGACGAACTCCAGTCCGTAACGCTGCACGTAGTAGCCGAACGCGTCGTGGTTGGTGACCAGCTTGCGGGCGTCCTTCGGCAGCCTGGCGAAGGCGGCCTCGTTGTCCGCGTCGAGCCGGTCCAGCTCCGCGGTGTACCGCGCCAGGTTCGCCTGGAACGCGGCCGCCTTCCCCGGCTCGGCGGCGGCCAGGCCCGCCTCGATGTTGGCCACCATGATCTTGGCGTTGCGCGGGTCGTGCCAGATGTGCGGGTCGTGGTCCTCGCCCTCGTGGCCCCCCGCCGCGCCCTCGTCCTCGTGCCCCTCGCGCAGCGTCACGCCCCGGCTGGAGTCGACGACCGCGCCGCGGAAGCCGGCCGACTCGATGGTGCGGTCGAGCCACTCCTCCAGGCCGACACCGCTCTTGACGACCACCTTCGCCGAGGCGATGGCCTGCAGGTCGGCGGGGGTCGGCTCGTAGTCGTGCGGATCGACGTTGGGTTTGATGATCTGCGTCACCGCGACGTCCGCGCCACCGACGTTCCGGACGAAGTCCGCCACCTCGGGCGTCGTGGCGACGACGGCGAGGGCGGCGCCGCCGGCGGCCGCCCCGCCCTCGTCCGGCGTGCCGGAACCACACCCGGCGATCACGGTGAGGGCCGCCGCGGTCGCCGCGGCCCGGAAGATGCGCTGCCTGTCCATGCTGACGTTCACTCCTGTCACTGAGGAGCAAAACGGTAATCGTTTTCAAAAATTATCGTCTAATGGCAAAGTGACGATGCGTTCACACCTCGCCCCCGCCGTGTTCCTCCCGCACGGTCCCTCCCGCCGATCGCCGCGGCTTCGTGCCCGGCCGCCGGCCGGATACGTCACCGTCACGGCAGGAGGCGCCGGTAAGCATGCTGTCGGTCGCGTTGCTGATCACGGCGTCGAGCCGGTCCCGGGTTCGGACGAGATCGGTGATGCGCTGATCGATCTGCTCGCGTTCGGCTGCCAGCCGCTCGAGCATCGCCGGGGTGGCGCGGTCACCGACGACGCACGGCAGCAGCTCGACGATGGTCTTGCTGGTCAGCCCGGCCTGGTACAACCGCTGGATCAGCTGGACCCGGTCGACCGCGCTCTCGGGGTACCGGCGATGGCTGCTCGAACCGCGCTCGGCGCTGAGCAGATCCTGCTGCTCGTAGTAGCGCAGTGCCCGGACACTGACACCGGTGCGGGCGGCCAGCTCGCCGATACGCATCTGGACTCCCTCCGACGTGGCGCACGCGACTTGAATCTGACGTCAACGTCAGGTTCTAGCGTAGTTGCGGCCGGTAGGTCGGCCTGACCCACCGCCGGGAAGGAGCTCCCATGATCACGTATCGGACCACCGGTCTCCCCGGTCCCGCGCCCACGGCGACCGTATCGGTCAAGCCGATCGTGCTGCCCGCGGCGCGGCGCGGCGGGGACCTGCAGGTGCGGGTCTCCGCACCGGTCACCGGCACCAACCTGCCGGTGGTGGTGTTCGCGCACGGATACGGATCGAACCTCGACGGCTACGGACCGCTGGTCGATCACTGGGCGGCCCACGGCTTCGTGGTGGTCCAGGCCACCCACCTGGACTCCCGGCGCCTCGACGTCGCAGCGGACCGGTCCCGCAGGCCGCACCTCTGGCTCTACCGGGTGCGGGACATGAAACGGATCCTCGACGGACTCGACGTTCTGGAGGCCTCGGTGCCCGGGCTGACCGGCCGGGCCGACCATCGTCGTATCGTCGCGGCCGGGCACTCCTTCGGCGGCCAGACCGCCGGCATCCTGGTGGGTCTGCGCGTCGCCGATCCGATGACCGGCATCGCGCGGGACCTGTCCGATTCCCGGGTCATCGCGAGCATTCAGCTGGCCACCGCCGGCCGCGGCGGCGACGATCTGACCCCGTTCGCCCTCCAGGTCGCACCCTGGCTGCGCGACCAGGACTTCTCGCACATCACCGCACCCGGGCTCGTCGTCGCCGGCGACCAGGACGAACTCCCGCTGTCCACCCGCGGAGCGTCCTGGATGACCGACCCGTACACCCTGGCCCGCGGCGCCAGGAGCCTGCTGACCGTTTTCGGCGGCCAGCACTCGCTCGGCGGCATCTCCGGTTACGACGCGGCGGAGACCACCGACGAGCACCCGGACCGGGTCGCGCTCATCCAGCAGGTCACCCTCGCCTACCTGCGCCACGTCACCGGCGTCGACCACACCGGCTGGCGAACCGCCCAGGCCCTCCTGGCCGGTGACTCCCACCGGCTCGGCCGGCTCGAATCCAAGTGAGCAGCGCCGCCGCCTGCCCGGCCGACTCGCGTCATACGACCGGCACGCGGCAGACGCCGAGCGGATGCACGATCTCCCACCCCGCCGCCCCCACCCGGGAGAGGGCCGCGTGGACGTCGTCGACGAAGACCGACACGTCAGGGCTGACCGATGCCGAGGCGTCCACGGCCCGGCCTCGCGCGCGAGGCCGGGCGACACCGCCGCCGGCCGGACCCCGGCGTCCGAGCAGAGCCGGGCATCCCGCCGACGGCCGGTGCCGGCCGTCGCCGCCTTGATCATTGTGGGCGGACGTGCTTTCATCGGCGGCTCCGACACCGCGACCCCGGGAGCCGACGATCTTCTTCTTCGAGGGTGAGCGGGCCGGGCTGGCCAAGCGCCGGTCCCCGCTGGCCGGCTTCTGGGCGCTGCTGGTGGGCGGCGTCCTGGTCACCGTGCTGACGGTGGCGCTGCGGCCGGCGACCGACGTGCGCGACTGCCCGAACTACGGCGGCAACGGCAACGCCAGCGCCTTCCCCGACGAGATCTGGGACCTGTATTACCCGCTGATCCTGCTCGGCTGGCTGCTCGCGGTCGTGGTGGAGCAGTTGGTCCCGGTCACCTGGAACGGCCGTCGGGCCGGTCCGATCGTCGTCCGCGCCCTCCTCGCCGTCATGATCGCCTTGACCGCGTCCTGCTGCGCCGCCGTCAAGCTGCTGACCCTCTGCCACTAGGCCGCGTTTCGTAAGTGCGGGCGAGGTGTGACGTGTCCCGGCGTGGCGGTTGTCGATACGAAGTGAGGTCTCCGGTAAACGGGTTAGCGACCAAGCAAACCTGAACCACCGGAGACCTCGTGCCCAGGGTAGCGGCAGCGAGGCGACACGATCTCACCGACGTTCAGTGGGCGGTGCTGGAACCTGCGCTGCCTGCGGAGCCACGGCGAGGCCGTCCGCCGCGATGGACGAAACGGCAGATCATCGATGGGATCCGGTGGCGGGTCCGGGCGGGAACACCGTGGCGGGACGTGCCCGAGGTGTACGCACCCTGGCAGACGTTGTATCGCTGGTTCCGGCGCTGGCAGCGCGACGGGACGTGGGCGAAGATCCTGGCCCGGCTCCAGACCCGGGCCGACGCCGCCGGTGACATCGAGTGGGCGGTGAGCGTCGATTCCACGATCAGCCGTGCCCATCAGCATGCCGCGGGTGCCCGTCGTGATGGTGACCTGCAGAAGGAACCGCCGGGTGGGGTGTTCGCCGAACCCGGCGATCATGCTCTGGGCAGGTCCCGGGGCGGGTTCACCACCAAGACCCATCTGGCCTGTGAGCAGGGTCGTAAGACGCTGTCGACGGTGATCACCGCTGGTCAGCGGGGTGACAGCCCGCAGTTCATCAAGGTCCTGGAACGCATCAAGGTCTATCGGGTCGGTGGTGGCCGGCCCCGTACCCGGCCGGATCTGGTCCTGGCGGACAAGGCGTACACCAGCCGGGGCAATCGCGGGTACGCCCGCCGCCGCAGGATCAGGGTGTGCATCCCGAGCAAGGCCGACCAGGACGCCTACCGCAAGGCCAAAGGCTCCAAGGGCGGGCGTCCTCCGGCGTTCGACCCGGTCGTGTACCGGCAGCGTCACGCCGTGGAATGCGGCATCAACCAGCTCAAACAGAACCGGGCGATGGCCACCCGGTACGACAAGCTTGCCGTCCGCTTCGAAGCCACCGTCACCATCGCCGTCATCAACCAATGGCTCTGATGACCTTTACGAAACGCGGCCTAGCCGCTCCGGTACGCCGCCGGCCGGCGCCGGACGCCTCGGCGCCGCCCGGGTCGATCGGCGTGTTCTGCGCGGCGGCCAGCCACCACCGGCCGTCGCGTTCGACCAGCACGTAGAGCGCCATCTCGGAGAAGGCGTCGGCCTCCAGCGCCTGCCGGCGAAGGTGCGTCACCACGACTCCGGGCGCGGGGGCCAGGACGGAGACGACCTCGAACCGTGAGGCCGGCGCCGCCGCCATCTCCGCCGGCCGGCTCATCAGTCGGCGGTGGATCGTGTTCAGCTCCCGGAATCCGGTCACGGTCAGCCCGAACGGGCTGCCCCAGCGGATGTCCTCGGCGAACCATTCGTCGTACGCGTCCGCGTCCGAGCCGTCCAGAGCTCGCTGCAGCTGCGCCGCCAACGCCGCGGCGACCTTCTCGGCGGTCGCGCGGGCCGCTGGATCGTCCAGTGCGATCCGTCGCGTACTCCTGTCCATGGTGTGCTCCTCACTGCCGGGTACGCGACCGACGCTAGAACTTCAACCGAGATCGAAGTCAAGCCTGCGTCCCGAACGGCTGGAGACGGCGGGGTGGCGAACATCCCGGGCTGCCGCGCTCGCCGTCCGGTGTCGATCGACAGGTCCATCAGTACGTCCGGCCCGCCACCCCGGTCGCGCGGGAGGCGGGTGAGCGTCAGAGCCGCCTCCTGGCGCCGTCCCGCCTGGCGGGTACACCTGGCATGTCGGTCGCACATCAGGCCGAGCCCGTGCCCGGAGTGCCGCTGGCGATGGGGTCGCCGGGGGCCACGGCCGGCGCGTCCCGGTGCGGTCCGATCACGTCGTGCCATCGGCCGCGGCGGTGCCGGAACGCGCCCACCGCGCCGGCCAGCTGCCAGGCATGGGCGTGCAGGCCCAGGTCGCGGGCCAGGGCCAGGACCTCGACCAGATTCGGGTACTCGTCGGTGAACCAGTCGAACGCCGCTCGGCTGTCGGCGGGCCGCTCGGCGGTGACGCCGTCGCACCGGGCCGGCAGCGGCCCCCGCGCCAGCCGTGGCGCGAGCAGCGGCGCGGCGGCGTACGCCGCATGCAGGTAGTGGTCGACGAGCCGGCGCCGGGCGGTGTCCCGCTCGGACGCCGGGTCGTGACCGGAGCACAGCTCGACGGCGTAGGACCGGAGCAGCGCGTGCACCTGGTACCGCCCGGACCGGTGCTCGTGCGCCAGATGCGCGGCGGTGAGCTCGCGCAGGTCGCGGCGGGTCGCCCGCACTGGTGTGCCGGCCAGGCTGGCCGCCGCGGCGGGGCCGATGTCCCGGCCGGGAGCCGCGCCGAGCAGCCGGAACAGCCGCGCGGCGGACGTGCTGAGCAGCCGGTACGACCAGGAGATGACGGTCCGGAAGTCGGCGCCGACGTCGTCGCCGGTGAGCTCGTCGAGCACCGAGGGGCCGCCGGTCAGCTCGCTGAGCGGAAAGTCGGCGCGGGCCGCGCCGCGGCCGGCGATGATCGCGAGGGCGAGCGGCAGCCGCGCGCAGCGCCCGATGATGGCGGAGACGGCCGCCGGCTCGGCCGCCACCCGCTCCGCGCCGAGGTGGTGGGTGAGCAGGTCGATGGCGTCCCGCTCGTGGAACAGGCCGAGGGGCACCAGGCGCGCGGCCGCTGTCGTGACCAGGCCGGCGTGGTCGGCCCGGCTGGTGACGACGGTGACGGCGCCCGGCGCGCCCGGCAACAGCGGCCGGACCTGGTCGGCGTCGCGCGCGTTGTCGAGCACGAGCAGGAAGCTCCGGTCGGCCGTCACGCTGCGCAACAGTGCGGCGCGGGCGTCGGTGTCGGCGGGGATGCGCGCCGCCGGCACACCGAACCCGTCCAGCAGGCGGCACAGCGCATCCGCCACGCCGAGCGGGGCCGGGGCCGGGCCGTAGCCCTGCAGGTCCAGATAGAGCTGGCCGTCGGGGAACCGGGACGCGACGCGGTGCGCCCAGTGCAGCGCCAGCGTGCTCTTCCCGATCCCGGCGGGGCCCTGCACGACCGCGAGCCGACACGGGGTGACCAGCAGCTGGTCGAGGGCGGCCAGCGCGGCTCGGCGCCCGACATGCGCCGGGCTGGCGGCGGGCAGCTGCCGCGGCACGACCGGCGGGTCGCTCGGGGCCACCGGCACGGCCCGGGGCGCAGCGGCGATCGAGCAGAACAGGTCCCGGGCAGGGCCGGTCAGCGCGAAGGCGTCGGCGAGCAGCCGTACCGTGGACGGCCGGGGCACACGAACCCGGCCCGCCTCGATGTTGCGAATGCTGCGCACTCCCAGCCCGGCCCGCTCGGCCAGGTCGTCCTGGGTGAGACCGAGTCGCTGCCGGTGGGTCCGCACATGCTCACCGAACACCCGAATGTGCCTCCCAAGGACCGCTGGAGTGCCTTCCGTGCGATCGAAGCATCGACGATGGTGATTGTCATGTCCAAGATGAGGAACCTCAAGGTTGTCGGCGCCGCAGTGGCCACGCTGGGACTCGCCGCCACACTCGTCACCGGCGGAGCGGCGACCGCCAGTCCGTCGACGGAGAAGCCGGATGCCGGTTCGCACGTCGAGCTCCGCGCCGCGACCGCGGCGGTGCCCTGCTGGACCTCCGTCGAGCAGCCCAACGGCACGGGCACGACCATCTACGTGACCTACAACAACTGCGGCACGACGAACGCGAAGGTGACGCCGGCCTCGTCCGCCGTCAACAACAGCGGCACCTTCACCTATGTCGGCTGGTGCGCGACCATCACCCCCGGCACCGCCGGCGCCTGGGCGATCACTCCGGACTGGTTCCCGTCGACGCCGACGAACCGCTACACCGTGACGAACTGCCTCTAGCAGCCGCCGGCCGGCAGCCGTCCCGGGATCCGCGGGACGGCTGCCGCCTCGTCGCACGGGGCCGGCGGCGGAGGTGACCGGGGACGCGCCAGCCGGCCCGCTGCCGGCTCACCGGGCGATCGGGCTGGCGGCGAACTCGCCCACCGTGGCGGCGAGAAGCTCGCGGAACGGTTGGTGCGCGATGAAGAAATGGTCGCCGGCCAGCACGTGGGTGCGGGCCGGGCCGGTCGTGCACCGCTGCCACGCCCGCAGATCGGCGGCGGACACGTCCGGATCGGCATCCCCGCCGAAGGCGACCACCGGCACGCCGGGAAGCGGGCCGGGCCGCCAGCGGTAGCCGTCGAGCAGCTGCAGGTCGGCCCGCAGGGCCGGGAACACGAACGGCTTGAGCTCGGCGGTCAGCCACCCGGCCGGGAGATCGGTGCGTTTGCCCAGGATCCGTTCGAGGTCGTCGTCGGAGAGGCCGCGGCCGGTGCGGCGCCGGCGCACCGGGGGCGCCGGGGCGCCGGAGACCAGCAGGGCCGCGGGCACGCAACCGTGCTCGGTGGCCAGGGCGCGGCCGAACTCGTACGCGACGGTCGCGCCGAGGCTGTGTCCGAACAGGATCAGCGGGACCGGGCCGAGCAGCGGGCCGGCCGCCGCCACCAGCTCGGACAGCAGCACGTCCAGATCCACCAGGGGCGGCTCGTCGAGGCGCTCGGCGCGGCCGGGCAGCAGCGCGGCGACCAGCTCCACCCCGGGCGGCAGGAGTCCGGCCCAGGAGCGGTAGGTGGCGGCGTTGCCCCCGGCGTACGGGAAACAGACCAGCCGCAACCGTGGGGCCGCGAGCGGGCGCGGCGCGCTGAACCAAGGTACGGGCATTCCTCTCCCCCTCCGCCGCTCCGGACGGCCGACGGACCCGCCGGCAGCCGGGCACCCGGCCGCGACCAGGCGGTCAGCGTCTCGTCGCGGCCGGTCAGCGTCCAACGCGGCCGGTCGGCGTCTCGTCGCGGCCGATCAGCACCCGGTGGTGGCGGTCAGCCGCCGGGCCGCCGCGACGTCGGCGCAACCGGCCAGCCGCATCGCCGCGCGCAACTCGGCGTCCAGCACGGCCAGCACCCCGGCGGCGCCGGTCTCGCCACCCGCCGCCAGCCCCCACAGCATCGGCCGCCCGATCAGCACACCGTGCGCGCCGAGCGCCAGCGCCCGCAGGATGTCGGTGCCGCTGCGGATGCCGCTGTCCACGAACACCTGGCAGGTGTCCGGGACGGCCGCGACGGCGGCGGGCAGCATGGTGACGCTGGCCGGCGCGCCGTCGAGCTGGCGGCCGCCGTGGTTGGAGATCACCACGCCGGTCGCGCCGATCTCGGCCGCGCGGCGGGCGTCCGCGGGGTCCAGGATGCCCTTCACCACGATCGGCAGGGTGGTCCGCGAGCGCAGCGCCTCCAGGTGCGCCCAGGTGAGCGCCGGATGGAACGCGCGGTTGGTGTGCGCGATCAAGGCGGAGCCGGCGTCGGCGCGATCGTGCGCCGCGCTCATCGCCCCGGACGCGACGTTCGCCGCCCGCACCTCGGCGGGCAGCACGAACTCGTTGCGGATGTCCCGCAGGCGCCGGCCCATCACCGGAACGTCCACGGTCACCATCAGCACCCGGCAGCCGGCGTCCTCGGCCCGGTGGACCAGGTTCATCGTGTCGCGGTCGTCGTTGAGCCAGTACAACTGGAACCACTGTTCGCCGCCGGCCGCGGCCAGCTCGCCGACCGGGACGCTGCTGAGCGTGCTGACCACGAAGGGGACACCGGCGGCCGCCGCGGCGCGCGCCGTCGCCAGCTCCCCCTCCGGGTGCAACAGCCGCTGGTACGCCATCGGCGCCACGGCCAGCGGCAGCGCGCTGCGGGCCCCGGCCAGCGTGGCGCCCGGTTCCGGGTCGGGCCCGCCGGTCAGCACCCGCGGGACGATCGTCACCCGGTCCAGCGCCGCCCGGTTGGCCGCCAGGGTGGTCTCCGAGTCGCTGCCGCCGGCCACGAAGTCACGGACCGCGGCGGTCAGCGTCGCCTCGGCGCGCAGCCGGAAATCGTCGACCGTGTCCAGCCGCAGCACAGCGGTGGTCATCGGCCGTCTGCCGCGGCCTGGTCCAGCTCCACGGCCTCGTACAGGGCCTTGATGTTGCCGGAGCCGAAGGTCCGGGCCCCGACCCGCTCGATGATCTCGAAGAACAGCGTTCCCCGCGGGTGCGTGGACTTGGTGAAGATCTGGTAGAGCTGGCCGTCGTGGTCCTCGTCGGCGAGCACGTTGAGCCGGCTCAGCTCGGTGACCGAGTGCCGGGTGAGCTGCAGCCGGTCCCGCAGCCTCTCGTAGTAGGCGGCCGGTGTGGTGAGGAACTCGATGCCGGCGTCGCTCATGGCGCCGACCGAGCGGGTCACGTCGTCGGTCTCGAACGCGATGTGCTGGACCCCCGGGCCGCCGTGGTCCTTGAGGAAGGTGTCGATCTGCCCCGGCCGGCGGGTGGTGTCCGGCGCGATCACGGTGAGCGTCACGGCCCCGCCGGCGCTCTGCACGACCTGGGAGTCCATCGCCTGCTCGCCGACCACGATCCGCTCGGTGAAGATGGCCGAGAAGCCGAACACCCGCTCGTAGTGCTCGACGACCTCGGTGAGCCGGCCGGCCTCGACGCACACCGCGAAGTGGTCGACCAGCCGCAGGCCGATGCCGGGCGTGCCGGGCCGGTGCACCGGGTTCAGCCCCGGCAGCGACCACGGTCCTCCCGGCTCGCGCTGGACGAAGGTGTGGATGACGTCGCCGAAGCCGGCGACCGAGGCGGTGACCACGCCGGCGGTCCGCTCGGGGGCGGCGATCGGCCGTGCCCCGCGCCGGACCGCCTCGTGGAAGGCGCCGGCCGCGTCGGCCGTACCGAGCGCGATGTCGGACACGCCGTAGCCGTGCTGCGCGGTGTACATCCCGCCGGGGTGGTCGCCGGTGCCGGGCCGGGTCAGCACCAGCCGGATGTCGCCGTGCCCGAGAACGACCGAGTGCTCCGCGCCCGGCCCGACGCCCTCGGCCCGCACGTCGAGGCCGTAGCTGCCGAATTGGGCGATCAACGGGTCGAGGTCCGCGCAGTAGATCCGTACGTGGTCGACGGTCAGGTCCTGGAAGTGGCCGGTCATCGTCACTCCCCCGCTCGATTACTCATCGGTCTTCTCCTCCTGGAACTCGACGAGACCCGCGGCCAGCGCGGCCCTTTCTTTTCGATTACGCGCCCGTCGTCCCCGCCTCGTCGGTACGCCGGAATTCCCCGGCACGGCCGCGATGTCGCGCGCCCGGTCGGCATCGATTCCGCGGCGGCGGCGACGACAATTCCGTACGGCATTCGCTGCCGATCAGGGTGGCACGGGCGTCGATCCCCGACAACGGGCGTCCAACCGAGAACCGGCCACGACGGCGCGCTCACCGGCCGCCCGCGGCGGGGACCGGCGACGCCATCGCGGCCTTGCGCGCGCGCCACTGCTCGTCGTCCAACCCGCGGCGCCAGTACCCGGAGGCCGACAGCAGCCGCGGCGCCACCGCGCGGTCCCGCAGCAGGTGGCGGCGCAGGTGCTGGACGGCCCCGCCCTCGCCGTGCACGAACGCCTGGACCGCGCCGGGCGCGAACCGCAGATCGCGCACCGCCTCGACCAGATCGCCGCCCCGGCACCGGTGCACCCAGCGCAGGTCGACATCGGCGGCGCTGCACAGCGGCAGCTCGTCGGCGGCGGTGTCCACCTCCACCAGGGCCACCGCCCGGGCCCGCGGCGCCAGGGCGGCCAGCGTCACGGCGATGGCCGGCAGCGCCGTCTCGTCGCCGGCCAGCAGGTGCCAGCCGGCCCGCGGGTCCGGCCGGTACCGGCCGCCGGCGTCCTGGACCAGGACCGGGTCGCCGGGCCGCAGCGCGGCCAGCCACGGCGGGGCGAGCCCGGCCGGGCCGTGGTCGACGAAGTCGATGGTCAGTTCGGCGGCCACCGGGTCGAGGCGCCGCACGGTGTAGGTGCGGGTGCGGGGCCAGTCCGCGCGGGGCAGCTCGGCGCGGATCCGGCGCGGGTCCAGGCCGGGCGGGTAGCGCACGCCGGGCCGGGGGAAGACGACGCGGACGAAGGCGTCGGTGCAGCCGTCCGGCACGAATCGGCGGACCCCCGGCCCATCCGCGACCAGCCTGGTCATTCTCGGCGCGATCCTGGTGAGCCGCCGGGCCGACAATGCGACGATCGGACGGTGCGCGGCCAATACGTGTCCGGACATGCGTGCGACTCCCCGGCGGGGTACGGAAGTCCGGCAATCGTAAGTGAACCGCCGACGGCGCCGGTCATGACAGTTGGACAACCGATTTCCGCGCCCTTTGCGACAGGCATCCGGCAATGGATTCAATTCTGATGGACAATCGCCGGACGGCGCATTCCGCTGCTAATCTCCGACCGATCCATCGCCATCGAAGGCCGCACCGCCACGTCATGGGAGATCACGATGGCCCCGGAAGAGACGATCACCGAACCCCGGCAGACGCCTCCTGCCGAGTCCATCGCGCGGATGCGCGCCCGCATCGACGAGATCGACGCGGCGATCATCGCGCTGTGGCGCGAGCGCGCCGAGCTGTCCCGCCAGGTCGGCGCGGTCCGCCTCGCCGAGGGCGGGACACGCCTGGTCCTGTCCCGGGAGACCGAGATCCTGCGACGGTTCCGGGCCGGCATCGGCGGCAGCGACGGAACGCAGCTGGGCCTGCTCGTGCTGCGCGCCGGGCGGGGCCGGCTCTGAGACCACGACGGCGCCGCCGCGGGCCGCCCGGGCCGGGAACCGCCGGACGGCCGACCACCCGAGGGAAGGACCACATGGGCGTCAACGAGCCGGTCCGGCTCCGCTCCAACGCGATCATCGAGCCACTGGTCGACCGGTTCTACGCCTGGTTGCACACCGTGGCCCCGGTCCCGGCGGCCCTGCACCTCGCCGATTTCCAGGTCCCGCTGCTGGAGTCGTACCTGCGCGATCCGCGGGCGCGCGCGGCGGCCGGGGCCGGCCCGGCGCCGACCGGCGGACACCTCGCCGAGCTCGACGAGACAGGCGGCATGGAGATCGCCGCGCTGCTGGACGGCATCAAGCGCGACCGGGCCGACATGCTCGGGCTCGCGGCCGCCGTGACCGAGGCCGAGGACCTGCTGCAGCGGTACGGCCGCACGCCGCCGCACCCGGGGCTGCCCGC
This sequence comes from Actinoplanes teichomyceticus ATCC 31121, assembly GCF_003711105.1. Classification (NCBI taxonomy): domain Bacteria; kingdom Bacillati; phylum Actinomycetota; class Actinomycetes; order Micromonosporales; family Micromonosporaceae; genus Actinoplanes; species Actinoplanes teichomyceticus. The sequence goes on along the minus strand of NZ_CP023865.1, from coordinate 3,560,668 downwards.
CGCGCTGCACGGCCTGGTCCAGCCGGTGTCCGGCCCGGGCCGGCAGCCGGCGATCCGCGTCCTCGAATCGCTGGCATACGACAGCCGGTACTACGACGAGCGCCGGCAGTCGGTACGGCTGTCGCTCGACGACGGCGCCGAGCGGCCCGGCATCCTCGGCACGCCACGGCTGCCCCGGCCCGGGGCGCTCGACCTGGCGGTCCCGTTCCGGCACGCCGGCCTGGACGAACTCTTCGCGGCCCGGCTGCGGCCCACCACGTTGTCGCGGCTGCGCGAGGCGCTGGAGCTCGACGACACCCGGGCCGGCCGGCTGCGGGCGCTGCTGACCACCGAGCCCGGCACCGCACCGGAGCGGCACCTCGACGCGGGTGGCCGGATCCGCTTCTTCGGGCACGCCTGCCTGCTGTTCCAGACGCCGGAGGCCGCGGTGATCACCGATCCGTTCATCAGCGCCGACAACCGGCACGGTGACCGGTACACCTTCGACGACCTGCCGGACCACATCGACCTGGCGGTCATCACGCAAGGCCGCCCGGACCACGTGGTGCTGGAGACGCTGCTGCAACTACGCTCCCGGATCGGCGCGATGGTGGTTCCCCGGTCCTCGCGCGGCAACCTGCACGATCCGTCGATCGGCCGGTGTCTCAGGGCGCTGGGCTTCCCGGTGATCGAGGTGGACGACTTCGACGAGGTGCCGTTCCCCGGTGGCCGGGTGGTCGCCGCGCCGTTCCTGGACGAGCACGGCGAGCCGGACGTCCGCGCCAAGTCGACGTACCTGGTGCAGCTGGCCGGGGCGAGCGTCTTCGTCGGCGCCGACTCCTCGGGCGTCGATCCGGTGGCGTACCGCTTGATGCGCCGGCAGCTCGGCCGGGTGGACCTCGCGTTCCTCGGTATGCGACGGGACAACGCGCCACCGGCCCGGCCGGCGGGCCAGACGCGCGGGCGTTCCGGCTGCGACGCACGGCAGGCCGCCGCGATCATGCAGGAGCTCGGCGCGGACGAGGGCTACGTCTACGTCATGGGGGAACAGCCCTGGCAGCGTCACGTCATGGCGGCCGCCGGCCACCGGGACCCGGGCCGCCGGACGCAGATCGACGAGTTCCTCGGCTGGTGCCGGGAGCGCGGCATCACCGCCGAGCGCCTGCTGCACCGACGCGAGTGGCGCTGGTAGGCGTACCGGGACCGCCGGGCGCCGCCGCGCCGGGGCCCGCCCGGTGGCCGGCGCGGCGTACCGGGACCGCCGGGCGCCACCGCGCCGGGGCCCGCCCGGTGGCCGGCGCGGCGTACCGGGACCGCCGGGCGCCACCGCGCCCCGGCCCGCCCGCCCGGTGGCCGGCGCGGCGTACCGGGACGGCGCGGTCCCGGCGCCGCGGAGGGCGCCGGTGTCCAACCGGTGGCGATCAGCAGTCGGACGGGTCCGGGACGGCTCAGCGGTGCGGCCCTCGGCGCGCCGCGGAGGCGAGGCCGGGGCGGCTGACCGCCCAGCCGGCCGCGGCGAGCGCGGCCGCCGCCGCGTCGGCCCCGGCCGCCGGTAGCTCCACATCGACGGCCAGGGCGGCATCCGGTCCGGGCGCCGCGCCGGCCCGGCGCGCGCTGCCGCCGTGCGCCGCGACCGCCTCCAGCAGGCGGGCCAGGCTGCCGGGGCGGCCGTCGAGGACCACCCGGAGCACGGCGAAGCCCTCCGGCGCCCCGGCGGGCGGCCGGGTCCGGGCCGCCCCGGCGACGCCTCGCTCCAGCAGGTCGGTGACGGTGTGCTCGGCCTGGGCCCGCCCGCCCGGGTGGTGGCCGGCCAGGATGTCGGTGGCGGCGAGGAGCCGGGTGAGGTCGTCGCGGACGCCGCGCAGCACGGCGGCGACCGCCGGCGCGTTCGACCGGACGATGTCGGTCCACAGCGCCGGGTCGCCGGCCGCGATCCGGGTGACGTCACGGACCCCCTGGCCCACCAGCGCCTCGGTGGCGGCCGGCCCGTGCAGCAGGCGGGCCGCGGTGAGGCTGGCCATCAGATGCGGGACGTGCGAGGTCAGCGCCACCACGGTGTCGTGCGCCCGGCTGTCCAGCCGCACCGGCGCCGCACCGCAGATCTCGGCGAGCGTGGTGGCGCGCTCCAGCGCCGCGGCGCCGGTGCGCTCGTTCGGGGTGAGCACCCAGGTCTTGCCGGCGAACAGGTCGGCCGTGGCGGCCAGCGGGCCGGAACGTTCCCGCCCGGCCATCGGGTGCCCGCCGACGTACGACGCCGGGTCGCTGGCCAGCCGCAGGACGTCGCGTTCCGGCTGCCCCTTGACCCCGGCCACGTCGGTGTAGCTGTGCGCCGCGCGATTGGCCTGCGCGTCCCGCAGCACCGGGCCGACCTGGGCGGGCGGCACCGCGACGAGCGCGAGATCCACCGGCCGGCGGGGCGGCTCGGCCAGGCCCGCGCCGAGCGCCTCGGCGACCCGGGCCGCGGCGACGTCGCGGTCGGCGAGGAACACCGCCACCCCGGCGCGACGCGCGGCCAGCGCCACCGACGTACCGATCAGTCCGGTTCCGATCACGAGAAGAGTGCGCACGTCGACCGCCTCCAGCTACCGTCGCCCGGCCGCGGTCACACCGCGCCGTGCCCCGCCGGGAGGGTGCCGGGACGGGCCCGGTGCCGGCGGGTCTCGGCCTCGATGAACGCGACCAGCCGGGTGATCCCCTCGTCGATCTCCTCCGGCGACAGATAGCTGACCGACAGCCGGATCGCCCGGCGGCCACCGCCGTCCGGGTGGAAGTACCGCATGGGGGTCCAGATGACGCCGAACTGCTCGGCGGACCGGGTGAGCGCCGCGTCGTCGGCCTCGAACCCGACGGTCAGGCTCAGGAAGAAGCCGCCGCTGGGTTCGTTCCACCGCACGCCCAGCTCCGCGCGCCGCGCCGCGGGCAACCGGTCGGCGAGCCGGTCGAGCACCCGGCGCATGGCGTCGCCGTAGTGCCCGGCCGCCTTGGCGTTCAGCTCGGAGACCCGGCCGCCGGCCGCGAGCAGCGCGCCGGCCACCACCGCCTGGCTCAGCGACGAGGTGTTGACCGTCACCATGCTCTTGATCTTCGAGAGCTCGTCGGCGAGCAGGCCGGTCCGGCCGTCGTCGCCGACCACCGTCTGGTCGGCCACGGCGAAGCCCACCCGCGCGCCCGGAAAGATCGTTTTTGAGTACGACCCCAGGTGCACCACCGAGCGGCGGCGGTCCAGCGCCTTCAGCGTGCGCACCGGCTCGCCGGGGCTGACCAGCCGGTACGGGGTGTCCTCCAGGATCAGCAGATCCTCCTTCGCGGCCAGGTGCAGCAACCCGGCCCGGTCCGACTCGGACAGCGTGGTGCCGGACGGGTTGGCGTGGTCGGGCACCAGGTAGAAGGCTCGCGGCCGGCGCCCGGCGGCCCGCTGCGCCCGGATCGCCGCCGCCACGTTCTCCAGGGAGAAGCCGTCCGGCGACTCGGGCACCGGGCCGAGCGTCACGTCGAGCAGCCGGGCCACCCCGGTGATGCCCACGTAGCAGGGGCTGGGCACCAGCAGCACGTCCCGCGGGTCACGGATCAGCGCGCGGACGACCAGCATCATCGCCTCCTGCGCGCCGACGGTGACCACGATGGACTCGGCCGGCACGTCGATCCCCTCGTCCCGGCGCAGCGAGTCGGCGATGATCTCGCGGATCTGGCCGGCGGTCGGGCCGTACTGGTAGACCGCCGTGCGCACCTGCGCGGGCGAGGCGCCCTGGTCGGCCAGGTGGTCGAGAAAGCGGCGCAGGTGGGCGAGGACCTCCTCGGTCTGGAAGAAGCCGTCGTACGGGCGGCCCGGCGCGAACGAGATCGCCTCGGGATAGCGCAGGGTCACCTCGTTGAGGAAATTCATCGTGTCCAGAACCGGGTCCGAAATGCTCGGATGCAATTCCGACTTGCGCAGCGCAGACGATTCCACGGCGTTTCCTCCTGCCAACGGAGCTCCCGGTGCGGCCACGATCACACGCGCGGAGCCGGCGAAACAATCTGTCCAACTGACTGTCGACTGCGCCCGGCCGGCGGCGCGCCCGGAAAGCACACCGGCGACCGGCCGGCTCAGCGCCCGCCCAGCCCGGCGGCGGCCAGGAACTCGCCGCGCGACCGCGCGTCGTCGCGCAGCACGCCGAGCATGGACGAGGTGATGGTGTTCGCGCCGACCGCCTGCACCCCGCGCAACGTCATGCACAGGTGCTCGGCCTCGATCACCACGCCCACCCCGTTCGGCTCCAGCTCCTTGATCAGCCAGTCGGCGATCTGCTTGGTCAGCCGTTCCTGCACCTGGGTGCCGTGCGCGAACATCTCGACGACCCGGGCCAGCTTGGACAGTCCGAGGATGCGGGCGGCGGGCAGGTAGCCGACGTGCGCGACGCCGATGAAGGGCAGCAGGTGGTGCTCGCACACCGAGCGGATCGGGATGTTGCGGGCCATCACCAGCTCGTCGTAGCCCTCGTCGTTGTCGAACGTGGTGAGCTTGAACTCGCGGGCGGTGAGCAGGTCGGCGTACGCCCGGGCCATCCGGGCCGGGGTCTCCTGCAGGCTCTCCGGGCTCAGGTCGACGCCGAGCGCGTCGAGGAAGGTCGCCGCGGCCGCGGTCGCGGTCGCCAGGTCGGGCGCCGGCCGGGTGTTCCCGACGTGCTTCGCCGTGACGGTCATGCCTGCTCTCCTGCGGGTGAGGGGGACTGGCCGGCGCCGGCCGGGACGCCGTTCCAGGTGTCGTGGTGCAGCTTGCGCAGCCGCTCGTCCTCGTTCTGGGCGATGCGGGCACAGGCGTAGCGCAGCAGCGGCGGGGCCATCACCGAGGTGACGATGGCGACCAGGACGACGATCGTGTAGGTGGCGGTGTTCAGCACGCCCAGTCGCAGGCCGGTGAGCGCCACCACCACCTCGACCACGCCGCGCGAGTTCATCCCGGCGCCGATCGCCAGGCCCTCCCAGCGGGACAGCCGGCTGAGGCGGGCCCCGGCGTACGCCCCGGCGAACTTGCCGACGATGGCGATGGCCAGCACGAGCACCGCGGCGATCGCGACCTGCGGGTCGGCCAGCGCGGTCAGGTCCATCCGGAAGCCGGCCGTGGCGAGGAAGAGCGGCGCCAGCACGCTGAGCACGACCGTGCGCAGCGCCGCCAGCTTCGCCTGGTTCGCCGCCGCGGGCAGCCCGACCAGGATGCCCGCCACGAAGGCGCCGAAGACCGGCTCCATGCCCAGCGCCTGGGTGATCGCCGCGCCGGTCAGGACGACGACGACCGCGGTGACGATGCTGGAGCCGGATCCCTCGCCGCGGTCGGCCAGCCGCATGACGCGGCGGACCAGCGGCCGGCCGAGCAGAACCGCGAGGACGACGAAGCCGAGCAGGTAGGCGACCGCCTGGACGACGTGTCCGGTGGTGAGCCCGGCGGTCGCGGCCATCGACACCACGGACAGCAGGAACCAGCCGACCGCGTCGTCGATGGTGCCCGCCGCCAGCGTCATCTGGCCCACGTCGCGGTGCAGCAGCCGCATGTCGGAGAGGGTTTTGGCGATCACCGGGATGGCTGTCACGCACATCGCGACGCCCATGAATCCGGCGAAGACCAGCCGGTCACCGACCACGGCGCCGCTGAGCCAGCCGGCCAGCTGGTAGCCGACGCCGACCCCGAGAGCCAGCGGCAGCAGCAGGCCGCCCAGGCTGATCCGCGCGGCGGTGGCCTTGCGCCGCCGCACCATGGCGACGTCCAGGTGGGTGCCGGTGAGTCCGACCAGGAGCAGGATGCCGATCTGACCTACCGCGTCGAGCAGGTGCATCTGGTCGGTGCCGGGCGGGAAGACCCAGTCGGTCAGTCCGGGCAGCAGGTGGCCCAGCAGGGACGGGCCCAGGATGACGCCGGTGGCCAGCTCACCCACGACGGCCGGCATCCGCACCCGTTCCGCCAGGCGGGCCAGCAGGTGGGCGACCAGCAGCAGCGTCGCCACCGCGATCAGGAAAGCGAGCAGGGCATGGCCGCCCAGTGACGACGGCGGCGCTTCGAAGGACATCGGACGGCGCTCCTCACGATCGAACGGGCCGGTGCACGTCAGGTGCCGGACCAGCGCGGCGCCCGGCGCTCGGCGAACGCCCGGGGCCCCTCGACGGCGTCCGCGCTGGCGCGGCGCCGCTGCTCCCAGCGGTACGTGGCGGTGAAGGCGTCCGGCAGCGGCAGGTCGACCGAGCGCAGCGCGGCTTCCTTGATCGCCCGGACCGACAGTGGCGCGCTTGTGACGAGATCATCGACCCAGCCGTCCACGCAAGCGTCCAACCGCTGCGCCGGCACCACCTCGTTGACCAGCCCGAACCGGAGCGCGGTCGCCGCGTCGAAGCGACGGCCGGTCAGCAGGTAGCCCATCGCCGTCTTCTGCGGCAGCTGCCGGACCAGCCGGAACACGCCGCCGGCCCCCGGCACGAGCCCGAGCCGCACCTCCGGCAGCCCGAACACCGAGCGGTCCGATGCGATGATCAGATCGCAGGCCAGCGCGAGCTCGAAGCCGCCGCCGAGGGCGTACCCGTCGACGCGCGCGACCACCGGCTTGCTGAACCCGAACCGCTCGGTGAGCCGCGGCCAGCCGGGCTGGCCGCGGCTGCCGAAACTGGACCCCGGGGTGCCCGCCGCGTCGCGGCGGGCACGCTCCTTGAGGTCCTGGCCCACCGAGAACGCGCGGTCCCCGGCGCCGGTCAGCACCACGACCCGGATCCGGTCGTCGGCCTCGATGTCGTCCCAGATCCGCGCCAGTTCCTCGTGCATCCGCAGATCCATGGCGTTGAGCACGTCGGGACGGTCGAGCGTGACCCGGGCGACGTGGCCGGTCCTGTGGTACCGCACCCGGGCCGCGGTCACGCTGGACACCCGGTCGCGGCCGGATGCCGCCCGGCGGTCACGCCGACCGCTCCGCGAACCGGCCCACCTTGTCGATCACGTCGCCGGCGTGGATGCGCAGCGCCTGTTCGAGCGCGAACTCGGCCAGGTACACGCGCAGCGCGTCGAGCGGCTCCTCGGCCACGTTGATCATCCGCCGGTTGGCCACCACGGCGTCGCCGGACAGCCGGGCCAGGCAGCGCCGCACCGCCTCGTCCATCTCCTCCGGCGGCACCACCTCGTCCACCAGCAGGCGCGCATCCGGCTCGGCGGCGGCGATCCGGCGGCCGGCCAGGATGACCTGGCGCGACAGCCGGGCCCCGGCGATCCGGCCCAGACGCAGGTTGCCGGCGCCCGGGACGATCCCCTCCCGGGCCGCCGGCAGGCTCAGGTACGCGTCCGAGGCGGCCAGCACGTGGTCGAAGACCAGCAGCAGCTGGCAGCCGCCACCGATGGCGAACGTGTCGACAGCGGCCACCCACGGCTTCTCCACCGGCGGCGTCCACCGCTGCGGGTCGTCGTCGGACAACCCGCGCACCAGTTTGTGCAGGTAGCCCAGTTCGCGGCGGAGCAGGAAGCCGGTCAGCGAGATCCGGCCGGCGCTGATCGCCTTGAGGTTGATCCCGGCGCTGAACACCCGGCGGCCCCGGTACCGCGGGTGGCTCATCACGCCGCCGCGGACCAGGCCGATCCGTACGGCCGGGTCGAGCAGGGCCAGGTCCACGGCGGTCTCCATGTCGTCGACCTGCTGCTCGTCCTCGGCGTTGAGACAGTCGTCGCGGCACAGGGTGAGCTCGGCCACCTGCTCGTGCCGCTCCAGCCGGACCGCCTCGGTCTGCAGCACGCCGGTGCGCCGGAACTCCGCGAGCAGCCGCAACGCCCGCGGGGTGGGGCGCAGCATCGCCTCCATCAGGTGCCGGCCCGAGCGCGGCGACCGCAGCACCGCCCGCAGCAGGATGCCCTGGTCGATCTCCAGCCCCTCCTGGTCGGCCTGGGGGCGGGAGCGTTCCCGGGCCAGCTGCTGCGCGGTGGGCGCCAGGCCCGGGAACGCGTACGCCGCGGCCTCGGCCAGCTCGTCGATGCGCAGGAACCGGGTGCGGTCCTCGGTGAGCTCGTCGTAGACGCGGTCGGCGTACGCGTTCAGGAACCCGGCCCGCAGGCGGCGCGCCGCGTCGTGGGCGGCCGCCGCCTCGGCCCGCTGCTGCGCCGTCCGCCGGCTGGGCGGGGGCAGCGCCGCGATCAGCCGGTCGGCGCGGGCCGCGGCCTCGGCCAGGCGCTTGCGGTCGGCGCCGAGGTCGCGCGGCACGGCGGTCACCGTCATGACGCCGCCGCCCGGCGCAGGGTCCGGTCGCACGCGGCCAGGTGCGAGCCGACCGCCTCCTCGAAGCTGTGCTCCGCGGCGTCGAGCATCAGCTGCCGCCGGATGGCCAGCTCGGTGCCGGTGATGCCGGCCGCCGCGGCGGCGATCTCGGCGAGCGCCGGCTCGGGCCGGTCCACCACCACGTCGATCACCCCGGCCGCCACCGCCCGAGCGGCGTCGAGCGGGGTGCCGAGCAGGGCGGCCCGGCGCAGCCCGGCGGTGGCGCCCTGCCGGGCGAGCCGGTACAGCGCCATGCCCGGCCAGGTCGCGTCGCCGCTCACCGGGACGACCAGCCGGGCGCCGGCGACGGCGATCCGCACGTCGGTGGCCAGCAGCAGGTCCAGCGCCGCGCCGCCGCAGTCGCCGGTGGCCACCCCGGCGGTGAGCAGGCCGAGGCGCTCCAGCCGGCGGACGGCGCGCTCCCACTTGGTCGTCAGGCCGACGCTGAGGTCGCTCGTCCAGCCGGGAGCCGGGACGCCCGAGACGTGGACGGTCAGCAGCCCGGCGGCGTACCCGTCCTCGGCCCGATCACAGATGCCCAGCACCGCCTCGACGGTGGCCGGCGTGACCGGCTCGCTCCCGTCGATCCGCAGCACCAGGTCGTCGACGCCGGCCGCGGTCACCACTGGACCAGCGCCGTTTCGATGGTCGAGCCGGGGCCCATGGTCATCAGCACTCCGTAGTCTCCGGGGCGGGTGACGCCCTCCTCGACCAGCCGCTCGTAGGAGAAGAGGAACGAGCCGCTGGAGACGTTGCCGTAGTCGCGCAGGATCCGGGTGGTGTGCCGGACGTCGTGGCGGGTCAGTCCGAGATTGACCACGACCGCGTCGATCACCTTCTTGCCGCCGGAGTGCACCAGCCACTGCGCGATGTCACGGCGGCGCAGGCCGGTGCCGGCGAGCAGGCGGTCCACCACGGTCTCCGCGTTGGCGCCGACGACGTACGGGATCTGCGGGTCCAGGAAGAAGCTGAACCGGCCCAGGTCGCTGTCCCAGTCGTAGCGCATGGCGTCGATCGCGTCGGTGATCAGGAAGCTGGCGAACTTGAGGATCCGCGGTCCGGGCCTCGACTGCCCGGGAGCGTCACTGATCAGCGCCAGGGCGGCGGCGCCGTCGCCGAAGAGGCTGTTGACCACCGCGGTGCGCATGGTGCCGTCCAGGGCGTACGCGGCCGAGCACGCCTCGGTGCACAGGACCACGCCGAGCTCGCCGGGGTGGGCGGCGGACCAGCCGGCGACGACGTTGAGCGCGTTGAGGCCGGCGTTGCAGCCCATCCCCACGATGTCGGAGCGGCTGCAGTGCGGGTCGATGCCGAGTTCCTTGATCATCAGGGCGCTCAGGCCCGGGGTGAGGAAGCCGGTCGACGTCACGCAGCACAGGTGCCGCAGGTCGGAGAGGGAGGCGCCGATGTTCTTGAGGCAGGCCTGCAGCGCCTGCCCGCCCATCTCGACGGCGAGGCGCTTGTGCTTGGCCAGCAGCGCGCCCTGCGGCTCGGGGCGGCGCACGCCGGACGCGTCGGGCTCCGGCAGGGTGAGGCGGCGGGTGCCGATGGCGCTGTTCAGGTAGATCGAGCGGATCTTCGGGTCCTCGATGCCGAGAAGATCCAGCAATGCCGGCTGGGAGACCGTCGTCCCGGCGACGGCGGTGCCCACCCCGACCATCCGGGAGATGGCCGGCGGGATGCCGACGGGCGAGGCGGAAGCGCGTTCGAGGGTGGCCGTCATCGGTACATCCACCCCCACATCCGGCGCTTACTGCGTACCAGTTCCTTGACCTTTTCCGCGGACATCGCTGACCTCCGAGAATCTTTCGAAGAACCGACACCGCGACGGTATGGACGCCAATTCATGGACGTCAAACCGCGTCCAACCGCCCGTCCCGGGATCGGCTGCGGAATCGGCGACACGCCCGCCGCGGGATGATCAGTGGCTGTATCGCCGCAACCCGGAACGGCTGCGCAGATTCAGCTTCCGATAGATTTTCGTGAGATGCTGCTCGACGGTGCTCACGGTGATGAACAGGCGCTCGGCGATCTGCCGGTTGGTGTTGCCGGCGGCGGCCAGCGCGGCCACCCGCTGTTCCGCGTCGGTGAGCCTGGCGCCGTCCTCGGCTCCGCGGTGCGCCGCCGCGGGCTCCGCCGGGTCCGGGCCGGCGTGCGGCGGCACCGGCGTGGCCTCCCGCTGATCCGGCGCCGGTTCCCGGACCGCGGCCGGGGTCCGGTGGCCCGCGTCCACCCGGTCCGCGGCCGGTGGCGGCGACGGCCGGGACACGTCCAGCCCGGCCGGCCCGGCGGTGATCCGCCCCGCGTCGACGCCCCAGCGCGCGGTCAGGTCCAGACACGACCGGGTGTGCCTCAGCGAGCTCTCCGGGTGGCCCATGGCCAGGTGGTACCAGCCGAGCGCCAGCAGGTACGGCAGCGCGAACGGCGTGTCGAACATCGCCGGTGGCACCGGGACCGCCAGGTACGACCGGGCGGCATGGGTGTCGCCCAGTTCGGTGCTGGCCCGCACCGCGACCGACAGCGGCAGGCCCGCCACCACGCCCCACGCCGGTGGCGGAACGGCGTCGAACACCTCCCGGATGCCCCGCAGGGCGCCCGCGCTGTCGCCGGCCCGGAGCATGGCCACCGACTCGATCGTCTGGATCATCACCCGCCGCATCGGCGTCCGGTGGATCCACTCCTCCTTCAGCAGGCGACCGCACCAGGTGATCGCCTCCTCCAGCCGGCCGGACTGCACCAGGACGACCAGGGCGTACAGGGCGGGAGTGAGCGGGGCGCCGGCCCGGATGCCGAGCAGCATCTCGGTGCGATCGGCCGCCACGCTCTCGGAGGCCAGGCTCGCCGCCGAGCTCAGGTAGGTGACCACGGCCATCGGACCGGATCGCGCCAGCGGCGAGCCGCCGGACGGGGTGTGCTCGTCGCAGATCTCCGTCCCCCCGGCGGCCCGGCTGAAGATCGCCCACAGGTGAGCGAGGCTGGAGTCGCCGCACTCCTCGTCCCCGGCCAGCCGCAGCAGCTCGTCGGCCTCGGCGAACTCGCCCCACCAGAGCAGCTGGTTGACCGCGATCAGGGTGTCGGGGCCGGTGAACCGGCCGGCCCGCGCGTCCTGGCTCAGCTCGCCCAGGCGGCGCGCCGCCCGGCTGGGGTCGGTGTGCCACTGCGCCTCGGCGAGCAGCACGCCCGCGTGCGCCCGCTGCGTCTCGTCGGAGCTGGCCGCGACGGCATGTCGCAGGCTCAGCACCGCGCTGTCCACGTCGCCGGCGGCCAGCGCCTCGCGGGCCGCCTCCGACAGGATGACCACCCGCCACGGCGCCCGGCCGCCGTCCTGCGCGGCGATCAGGTGCTCCGCCACGGCGCCGGCCGGCGCCCCGCTCTGATGCAGCAGCTCCGCGGCGCGCCGGTGCATCTCGGGCAGCTGCGGCACCGGGATGCCGGCCAGCACCGCGGCCCGGGTGTGCGGGTGCCGGAACCAGTCGTGCTCCAGCAGGCCCATCTCCCGCAGGTCGCGGATGCTCTCCTCGATCAGGGCGGCGTCCACACCGCCGAGCTCGGCGACCAGCTCCGGCGCCGCGTAGTCGCCGAGGACCGCGATGGCCTGGGCCACCGCGGTGGTCGACGGCGCGCACCGGTGCAGGCTGCGCAACACGGCCTGGCGGAAGTTGGCGCCCGGCTCGCACACGCCCGGGCCGGAGTCGGCGAGATCGTCGATCAGGGCCTGCAGGATGAGCGGGATCCCCCCGCTGACCTGCACGCCGAATTGCACGGACGCCCGGTCGGGCACGCCGCCGAACCGCTCGCTCAGCCGCTCGGCGACCTCGGTGGAGGTCAGCGGGGTGAGCCGGATCCGGTAGCAGAACGGCAGGTGCAGCATCTCGGCGCGCAGACCGGCCATGTCACGCTCGTACGAGGTGCTCTCGTTGAGCACCAGCACCACACCGCTCGACTCGATCCGCCGGATGAGGTAGCTGACGGCCCGCAGCGACTGCTCGTCGACGAAGTGAACGTCGTCGATACCGACGAGCACCGGCCGGTCGCCGGCGAACTCCCGGATCGCGGCGCCCACCCGGTCCATCATCACGAAGAAGTTCTCGCCGCAGTCCATGCCGCCCGGGAACGGCTCGGCCATCCCGGCCGCGCACATCGACCGGATCAGGCGGTCCAGCACGCCGAACGGGTGCCCGCGCTCGCGGGCCGAACCGGTGACCACGAACGACCAGCCGCCCCGGCGGCCGGCACGCGCGGCCATCGCCTGCAGCAGCGCGGTCTTCCCGGTGCCCACCGCGCCGCTGACGAGCAGCACCGCACCTTCGCCACGCGCTGATGCCCGGTGAACCTCGTCGAACAGGAGCAATTCCAACTGATGTTTACGCAGTGTCACGGGCCCCCCCGGCCGAGCAATCCCGCTACCACACGAGATCGAACCCTACCGAAGCGCCCCGAACGAAGGAAAGGCCGATCACTATCGGACAACCGACGATTTTCCGCAGCTCAGAACCCCTCCCCCGGGGGACGGAGCGAGCTCAAAGTTGCCTGTGACATAGTTCAGCCCACGACTTCAAAAACTTTACGACTGTGATATAGCCCCTTGTCGATGGCCTATTGGTGGGACACCCGGCGCCGGCCGAGGCTTGCCGCCGTGTCCAACCGCCGGTTCCGGCCGGTTGGACACGGCGGCGGAAGCAGGCGGTCGGACAGGACGGCAGAACCCAGGCGGCCGGGCGGGGCGACAGAAGCCACGCGGTCGGACAGGCGGCAGAACCCAGGCGGCCGGACAGGACGGCAGAACCCAGGCGGCCGGGCGGGGCGACAGAAGCCACGCGGTCGGACAGGCGGCAGAAGCGGCCCGATCCGGCACGGCCGCAGAAGCGGGCCGGTTCGCCGGAACGGCAGAAGCGGCGCGGTCCGGCACGGCCGCAGAAGCGACCCGGCGCGGCACGGTGGCAGAAGCGAGACGGTGGACGCCGCGGCCCCGGCACCGGGCGGCACGCTGGGGATGCCGCAGCCGGGGCCGGCGCCCGTACTGTCCGGGCGCGGCGCGCGGTCAGCTCGCCATCCGCTCCTCCGGGCCGACCCGGCTGGCGAAGTCGGCCCACAGGTCCGCGAACTGGCGAGCCAGGTCGGCCACCGCGTCGGCGCAGTGCGGCGGCAGGTTGTCGACGATGGCCTCCCACTCCTTCGCCCAGCGGGTGTGCAGGCTCAGAAGGCGGAGCAGGTTACGGCCGGTATCGGTGTACCGAAGCGCCGGGTCGCTCATCAGCCGGTTGATGACGACGGCGTGGTCGGGGACGGGTTCCGGCCGGTCTCCGGAGCGGATCAGGTTCAGCGGGCGCCGGTCCCGGCCGCCCTTCACCCCCACCGGCGCGGCGTCTCGCGGGCGCCGGTTGGGCACCAGCTCAGCGCCGCTGAGCAGCCGATTGCGGACGTCGCGGGCCGTCTCCGGAGAGATCGCCGCGGCTTTGGCCACCTGCCGCAGCGACAGGGCGGGATTCTCGGCCATCAGCCGCCCGGCAAGCAGCCGGCCCGCGCTGCAGTCCAGCGGGCGGACCCGGCCGTCCTGACCGATCCGGCTGGCCTCGGGCGCCGAGGTGCCGGCCACCCGCCGGCGGATGTCGGCCACCGTGCTCGGCGAGATACCGGTCACCGCGGCGACGCGGCGGTCCGACCACTGCGGATGCGAGACGGCGATGCGTTCGGCCGCGCGTTTGCGGTCGGCCAGGGCCAGCGGCAGGCCGTGCGAGACGTTGAGCCACACCGACATCACGAACGCCTCGTCGTCGGAGCCGTCGAAGAAACGACCGGCGATCGTCGTCTCCCCACGCCGGAGGGCCGCCTGGATCCGGTGCGAGCCGTCGATGACCCGCATGGTCGGGCGGTGCACCACGATCGGCGGCAGTTCCCCCTGCGCCGCGACCATGGCCTCCAGGTGCACCGGATCGCCCCCGGCGAGCCGGGGCGATCCGCCGAGGCTGAGTGAACTGATCTCCATCTCCATGATGGGCTGCCGGTTGAGGGCCTCTTCGTCAGGTGTCAATGCAGCTCCTAAGCTGGTGACGCGCGCGCTGGAGGCACCGCCGACACGCACGTGCGTGCGGGCGGCCCCGATGAGGGCGGGCACGACAGGGAGCCCAGCCGGCTCATGCGGTACGCCTTGCGGGCCTCGACGCCGGGCTACCGCCGCTCCGGGGAACGACGGTGCGTGCGATTCGAGGCCCGGGACCGGCGACCGGCTTGGGCGGGTCCGCGCAGCGCGGTACGCGGCATGGCCGAGACCGTCGGTCCGGCCTGCCGGCACCGCAGGCAGCGGCGCACATGAGCCTGGTGGGCGAACAGGAAATTGAACGCTCGGCTGTTATGGCGTTCCGTATGCGAGCGCGAACCGGTAGCCGGTCCACAGCGACCACGGCGGTGATGCGGGTCGCGTCGTCTTCAGGCGGACAGCCCATCCGGAATCAGCCAGTGACCATGACTCTTCTCCCCGTGCTCGACGCGAACATGCTGCGCGGTTCGAGAGCGCGGCATGGTGGGTAGATCGTCTTCCAGCGGCACGAAATTAACATCGCTTTTCAGCGCTCTGTAACCCCTGTCTCACGCAGCGACACCGGCCCCTAACCCCTAGCCCGGAATGCCAATCTCACTACCCTTTGTGCCCAATGAACCCACCGGGTGCGATCATGCAGTCATCGCCGGAAGTCCTTCATCCACTCCTCTGAGCAGGGCATACAGGCCGGTCCGCGCGGGGCCGAACGGCCCGCTGACACGCCGGGCGATCATGCGGTGGACGGGCCGGCCGCCACAGCTCACACCGCGGCGGGAACGTGTCGGAATTCACCCGAGGGCACGGCCGGCTCCCGCCCCAGGAACGCGGGCAGGCTCGCCACGATGTCGGCGATCTCCCGGATGTCGGCTTCCGGCAGCGCCTGGTCACCGTCGCACAGAGCGGTCTTCGGCTCCGGGTGGACGTCGATGAGCAACCCGTCCGCGCCCACCGCGATCGCCGCGCGGGTCAGCGGCACCACCAGATCGCGGCGGCCGCCGGAGTGCGACGGATCCACGATCACCGGCAGGTGGGAGAGCCGCTGGGCGACCGGCACCGCGCTGATGTCCAGCGTGTTACGGGTAGCGGTCTCGAACGTCCGGATCCCGCGCTCACACAACACGATGTTCAGATTGCCGCGCTGCGCGATGTACTCGGCGGCGCTGAGCCATTCCTCGATCGTGGCGCTGAACCCGCGCTTGAGCAGCACCGGTTTGCCGGCCGACCCGACCGCCTGCAGCAGCGCGAAATTCTGCATGTTCCGGGCGCCGATCTGGAGCATGTCGGCGTACGACGCGACCATGTCCACACTGCCGGGATCGATCACCTCGGTGACCACGGCGAGCCCCGTCTCGGCCCGCACGTCGGCCAGGATGCGCAGGCCCCGCTCCCCCAACCCCTGGTAGGAGTACGGTGAGGTCCGCGGCTTGAACGCCCCGCCGCGCAGCATCGAGGCCCCGGCCGAGCGCGCCATCCGGGCCGCCTCCAGCGTCTGCTCCGGGGACTCCACCGCGCACGGCCCGGCGATCACGGTCAGCGTGCCGGGACCGATCGGCACGCCGCCGGCCCGGATCACCGAGCGCGCCGGGTGGTGCTCCCGGCTGACCAGCTTGTACGGCACCGACACCCGGATCACCCGCAGCACGCCCGCCAGGCTGCCCAGGTTGAGCGCCTCGAAGTCGGCCACGTCGCCGACCAGGCCGACGATGGTCCGGGACAGCCCGCGGCTGACGAACGCCTGCCCGCCCACCGACTCGACCAGCCGGACGACCGCGTCCACATCCGCCGAAGTGGCCTCCGGCGCCATCACAACGACCATGACAGTCTCCTTCTCTCGCATCAGATGACGCGGCGGGCCCGGAACCGGCCGAGCCGGCCGCGATGGACGTGCCCAGGACAGACCCGGGTACGGAGATCGGCCGCGGTACCGGTGCCCGGACAGCGACTCGCCGCGGCGTCGCTGCCGCGGCGAGTCGGTCCCAGCGTGCCGGTCAGACGGGTGCGTACCCCCGCTGCCCCGGGTTCCTCGACGATCTCCGCGCCACGGGCCGGCGCACCGTCGGGCCACGCCGCCGAGACCGAAGGGTGCGTGTCATGCCCGGCCGGACGCCCCGCGCCATCGCGTGGGAGTCACCCGCGCGCCGCCGCCACAGCGGCAACCGCGTCGGTCCGGATCCCGGCGACACCCGTCACGGACGCGAAAGGCTGGTCACCCTGGTCGCCGGCGACGGATCCCCCACGTAGGGCAGCGGCTCCCGCGGCGCCGGAGGATGCTGGTAGAGAGCGGTCAGCTTTCCCTCGTGGAACAGCTCACGCATGGCCGAGCGGCGGATCTTCCCGCTGGTGGTACGCAGCACGGCACCCGGACGTAGCAGCAGCACCGCGGAGACCTCGACGCCGAATGCCCGCCCCACGGTATGCCGTAACCCGGCGGCCAGCTCCGGCAGCCGATCCCGCGCCGCGTTGGTCACCTCATGGGTCACGACCACGCCCCGCGCGCCGCCGGCGCCGGGAGCCCGTCCCGGGAAGACCGCGCCGCACTTGCCGAGTTCCGGGTGCCGTGCGCGCAGTTCCTGCTCGACGTCGTGCGGGTAGAGGTGGCGACCGTGCACGGTGAACGTCTCCTTGAGCCGGCCGTGCACGTACAGCTCACCGTCCTGCAGCACGCCGAGGTCGCCGGTACGCAGGAAGCCGTCCTCCCCCTCGGCCGTCACCGCGGCGAAGGCCGGCCCGGCATCGCTCCAGTAGCCCGGGGACACGCTGCGCCCGCGTATCCAGATCTCGCCCAACCACCCGTCGGGCCGCACGCGCGACGTCTCCGGGTCCACCACACGGATGTCGCACGCCTCGTTCGGAGTGCCGCAGCTGACGATTTCGCGTACCGGCTCGTCCGGCGCCGGGTCGGCGAGCCGGCCATGGGCGAGCGCGTCGAGGCCGACGGTACGCACCAGCGGCGCACGCCCCACCTCCCCGCTGATGTAGCCGGTGGCCTCCGCCATCCCGTAGATGGGCGCGAAGGACTCGGGGCGGAACCCGGCCGGCGCGAACTTCTCAGCGAACGCGGCCAGGATCGCCGGGTTCACCGGCTCCGCGGCGTTCCCGGCGATCTTCCAGCCGGACAGATCGAGAGCGGCCAGCTGCTCGTCGGTGACCCGGTCGAGGCACAGTTGGTACGCGAAGGTGGGCGCGAACGTCACCTGGATGTCGTGTTCGGCTATCGTCCGCAGCCAGCGCACCGGATCGCGCACGAACGAGACCGGCTCCATCAGCAAGGCATAGCCGCCGCGCACGACGGCCATGTTGAGCAGCCCCTGCATCGCCAGGTCGTGGTAGAGCGGAAGCCACCCGCCCACCCGCCAGTCGTCCGGCCAGCGCAGGCCCCGGACGCAGGCATCCAAGTTGTACAGGATGTTGTCGTGGGTGACCACGACTCCCTTCGGGTCGCCGGTCGACCCGGACGTGTACTGCAACAGCGCGATGGTCGCACGTTCCGGTGACGCCGGCGTCCAGCCCGCCGGATCGCCGAACTCCGGTTCGTCGCCGACCGCGATCAGCAGGTGGTCCAGTCCGCACGCCCGAGCCCAGTCGCGGACCTCCCCCAGATGCGCCGCCGTGGTCAGGACCGCGCTGACCCGGGCATCGGCGCTGATGGTCGCGACCCGATGTTGGTGATGGCGATAACGGCCGGGCAGCGGCGCCGGTACCGCGATCATGCCGGCATACAGGCAGCCGAAGAACGCCGCGACGAAGTCGAGCCCGTTGGGATACAGCAGCAGCACCCGCGAGCCGGCGGGCAGGCGCTGCTGCAACCAGGCCGCGTACCCGCGAGCCTCCCGGTCGAGCTGCCCGTAGGTCCACGACACGACCCCGCCGCGGATGTCGTCCGGGTCGGTGAGAAAGCCGACGGCGTCGGCGTCCGGCCGCCCGGCGACATGCTGACGGATCAGAGTTACGAGATCGGGTGCGGTGGCCATGTCGTAGCCCATCGGGGATTCCCTCCCTGCTCATCGGTTGCAGAGCCGGCCGCCGCGATGCCGGGGCGTCCGGTTGCCGGCCGCGTCGCGCGCCATCGGTATGTCGCACAGCGACGAAGGCCGCGAGGTCTCCGTGCGGCAGCTGCACCGTTGCACGATCCACCGGAGACCTCGTCGGTCAACGACTGCCGGAACCCGTCGCGCCCTGGTCGCGCCACCGGACCGGGCTCAGGGGTGCGACCAGTGCCATTCGTGCCGGTCGAGCAGGTGGCCCGACTTCACCCCGTTGTTCGCGCACCAGGTCTCGAACTCGGCGATCTGCCGCAGCTGGAAGGAGTCCTCGTTGTAGCTGGTGGCCATGACGTGGCCGAGCCAGCTCTCCTCGCCCATCGCGTAGATGTACACCTCGTCGGCGCCGAGCTCGGTGACGATCGCGCTGGCCTGTTCCGCGTTGGAGCCGGACATCTTGCGGCTGTCGCTCATCTTGTTCGGGATCGGCTTGGTGAGGAACGCCTGGTACTGCCAGTTCAGCGGGGCGCCGTCGCACTCCATGCCGAGGAAGGCGATGTCGACCCGCCCGAGGTGCCGGCGGACGTAGCGGTAGAGCGCCGGGTCGAGGCCGGAGGAGTCCGCCCCCACATAGATCGACTTCCCGCCGAGGTTGATCCAGTACGTCGCCTTGGCGCGGATGTCCAGGTCGGCGTGCTCGCCGAAGAACGGCGTGGCCGCGATCTTGCCACCCGGGAAGGAGATCTCGTCGAAGTCGTCCACCTCGACGGCGGAGAACCCGAAGCTCTTGAGGTAGAGCGCCAGCGACGGGTCGCACAGATTGCCGCGGGAGGTCCTCGGCACCACGAACGTGCCCACCCGGCCGCGCAGCTGCAGCAGCGTCTCCGGGACGAGGTGGTCGGAGTGCCCGTGGGTGATCAGCACGTAGTCGATGCGGTCGGGCAGGTCGTTGTAGGTGTACCGGCCGGTCGCGTCGGTGTCCGCGCTGATGAACGGGTCGGTCATGATGGCCACGTCCGGGGTCTGCATGAGCAGGCAGGCGTGCCCCCAGTAGCGGATCCGGGCGCCGGCCGCGATGTGCCGGTCCGCGGCGAGCGCGGGCTCCGGGACCAGCAGGCCGGCGAGCTGGGCCGCTTGCGAATCGCCGAGTTCCAGCGCCTCCCGCAGCGCGGTCAGGGTGGTGGGCCGGATCCGGGACAGGAACAGCTGCTCCAGGCCCGGGTGCCGGAACGGGATGGGCAGCTCCAGCACGTCCGGCGAGGGCAGCCGCGGCGTGCTCATCACGAACGGCCGCTCGATGCCGGTCTCCACGGACAGCTGCACCGACTGCCGCTGCTCGGTGTAGGCCTTGCTGTGGTAGACCAGCGGCTCCTGGAAGTGCAGCGAGGCGGCGTTGCTGGTGTCGTAGGCGATCTCCACCAGGCCCGCCAGCTCGGCGGGCAGCTTCGGGTAGAGCGGCCGGAGGTCGTACCCGGTCGCCTCCTCCCGGACGATCTTCTCGGCCTCCGCGATCGCCTCGGCGAAGCGGATCATGTCGGCGCGGTCGCGCCGGATCGCGGCGAGCAGCGCCCGCACCTCGTCCGCCCGGGAGTCCTCGATGTTGACGAAGAACCCGCCGCGGAACTTCGGGTCCCGGCTGCCCTTGTAATGCCATTCCGGGGCCTGCAGGTAGGACTCCAGCATCGGAATCCACCGGAACGCGAGACTCATGGTGGCCGTGACCGGAGCCGTCGCGTACATCGAGGCATAAAATCTGTCTACCAGAGGCTCGATAATGGTGTTGGGCCGGAGAAAGAGGCGCTCCTCATTCACTTCCGCTCCTCACGATCGAATGACTGAAGGAATTACCTTCGCAGTGATTCCACAAATGTGTCCAGCGTCCGCGACAAGCAGCCGGACGGCCAGCGCCTCCGGAGGGTCGTGGCCGGGCTCGCCGGCAGCGGCTCCGCCGCCGCTTACGGCAGCTTCACGAAGCCGGTCCGCATGTGCCAGTGACGTCCGGCCTTCAGATGGGCGATCACCGCGCGCTCCAGCGAGGAACGCTGCGGAAGTTCATCCAGCGGCTGGCCGTTGTAGCGGAACACGAACTCCAGGATCGAGGAGTCCCCGTCCGCGTTACCGGGCTCCGGCGCGGAGTCGGTGAGCGTCCAGAACCGCGCAAGCTGAATGATGTTGGAGTCCTCGGTGAGATACTCCTCCAGTTGCGGATCGAGCATCCACGAGCTTCCCCAGGCCACCCGGGCGCCGTGCTCGGGAAAATGCCGGTCGAAGAACGGGCGGGCACGATGCAACGATTCGTCATAGGCCTTGGGCAACAGCGGTCCGCCCCACTCGGGAACGTGCAGGCCGAGGTGCGGCGTGCCGTCCTTTCCGGTGGCCAGACTGAATTGCAGGCGGCCGAGCCGGTAGAGGATGCCGCGCAGGTGGTAGGTGGTCCACCACTGCATGTTCATGCCGCCCTGGCCGTACTTGCGGCGATGAATGGCCACCAGCTCCCCCAACTGCGTCAGGGTCTCCCAGCCGACCTCGTCGGGGATACCCCGTTCCGCGTGGAAGCGGCGCACCGCCGGCACCGTCGCGAGGAAGACGTACACGTGGAAGTAGCGTGCGGCGGCGCCGCCCTCGTACGGCAGGGGCGGACCGCCGCGTGGCTTCGCCCGGTGGTCGCCCATGTGCCGGACGATCGCGTGGTGGGTGCGTTCGAGCAGCCACCACAGGGCCGGGTCACGATCCGGATCGGGAGCGGCCGCCACGATCTCCTCGGCGTCGAGCTCCGGCACCTCCAGACGCCGTAGCAGATCACGTGCCTCCTCGCCGCGCGGCAGCCGTACCGGCTCGGCGGGCGGACCGAGCTCATCGAGCTCGGTGAGCCACGCCGCGGTCCGTTCCTCCAACCCCAGCGCGATGCGTACGGTCTCGGGATCCATCATCACTCCTTCACGCTCTCCTGCACCTCCAGCGAAACCCGCGGGGACGCCCCGCCATCGCTTCGACGAACGTCATGGCCGCGGCAGGTGCCCGGGCCGGCTCCGGCCTCGCCGCCCACCGGTGCGGGCCGACAGCCGGTGCGGTTCACGCGGAGACCGACGATCTCTGCCGGCTGATCGCCTCGAGGAGCAGTTTCGCGGCCACCGTCGTCCCGTCGGTGCGGATCGTGCCGGCCACCGCCGCCGCTCGCGCCCGGATCCCCGGGGTCAATGCCGTGGCCAGCGCCGCGGACAGGGACTCGACGGTCGGGGTCGGACCGTCATGCGCCACGCCGACACCCAGGTCAGCCACCCGACCGGCATAGTAGGGCTGATCCGTCATCTGGGGCACCACGACCTGCGGAGCGCCCGCCCGGGTCACCGCGGTCGTCGTGCCCGCACTGCCGGCGTGGACGACGGCGGCCACCCGGCCGAACAGCACCTGATGGTTCACCTCGCCCACCACCAGACAGTCATCCCCCTCGTCGATCCGGCCCAACCCGGCCCAACCACTGGACAGCACCACCCGGCGGCCCTGAGCCCGAACCGCCTCGATGGCCACCCGCGCGGCCTCGGCAGGCGCCGGCCCACTGCCGAAACCCACGTACACCGGAGGCGAGCCAGCCCTCAAGAACCCCTCCAACTCCGCCGACAACGGCCGCTGGTCGGGCAGGATCCACGCGCCGGTCTGCACCACGTCGAGATCGGTCGGCTGCAGCGGGGCCAGGACCGGATCGGCCGCCAGCCACGGGTGATCGCTGAAGGCGTAGTCGTAGATGTTCTCCACCGGCGGCAGGCCGATCGCCGCCCGGTGGCTGTTGAGCGCGGCGCCGAACCGCCGGTAGGCACCCTGGCTGTGCCTGTTCCACTGCGCCCGGTTGTCGGTCAGTTCCGGTACGGGCGGGCCGCCCAGGGCCGGCGGCGGCGGGTAGTACGGCGACGGCAGATAGATCGGGCAGTAGGCGGCGTAGACGTAGGGGATGCGCAGCTTCTCGGCCACGGACCGCACCGCGACCGCGGCGGACAACAGGCCGGTCGTCACCACCGCGGCGCAGCCCTCGGCGGCCGCCGGGACCTTGTCGAACTGCGTAGCGATGGCCTCGGCGTCGAGCCGGGGCGCGTCCTCGGGCGACGGCCGCTTCCCTCCGTGCATCATCGCGCGCACCGACTCGCCGACCTCCACCAGTGGCACACCGACGCCGGCCAGCCGGTCCGCGCAGTCCGGCGGTGCGCAGACCCGCGCGTCCACACCCAGTTCGCGGAACCGCACCGCCAGCGCGACCAGCGGTTCGACGTCGCCGCGCCCTCCGGTCGTCGACAACAACACACGCATCTCGCATCCCCATTCGGTAGGCTCCGGCGTCGGCCGGCGATCGTGCGGCATGACGCGGGTATGGTGGCGGCGGCGCCTCTGGCAGGTGCCATCCCGCTTCCCGGTGCGGTTGACGGCTACCAGGTGACCGGCAACTGATCCGGACTGTCGATGAACGCGTTCCTGAGCTTCACCTGCCCGGCGGGTATCGCGAGGCGCAGCCCGGGAAGTCGTCGCCACAGGGTCTGGTAGGCCATCCGCAGCACGGTTCTCGCCACCGCCGCCCCGATGCAGTGATGGATGCCGTGCCCGAATCCGATGTGTGGCGCCGGCTCACGCTCCGCGTCCAGAACGTTGGGATGGGGTGTCAGCGCTTCGTCCCGGTTGGCCATGAGGATCGAGCACAGCACGTACTCCCCCGCCCTGATCTGTTGCCCATCGACGACCACGTCCTTGACGGCCATCCGCGGAGTCGGCTGCTGCACCGCCGACAGATACCGCAACAGTTCGTTGACCAGGCGGTCGGCCTCCTCGCGGCCGGCGAAGAGCAGCCGCCTCTGGTCGGGATGGTCCAGCAGCGCGAGGACCCCGAAGCCCAGCATCCCCGCGACGGTCTCGACACCGCCGAGGAGCAGCGCCGTGCACACGCCCTTGAGCTCCTCGTCCGTGATGTCGTCGCCGTGGTCGCGCACCAGCATGCCGAGGAACCCCTCGTCGGGGTCCTTGCGCTGCCGGGTGATGAGGCTCTGCAGGTACCGGTTGAACGCCGCGCTGTCGGCCGCCCGGGCCTTGTATCCGCGGCTGAGATCGACGTTCTGCCGGACCCGGCGCATGAACTGGTTCCGATCATCGCGTGGGATGCCGAGCAGTTCGCACAGCGCGCCGCCGCCGACCGGATCGGCGAAGACCGTCTGCACGTCCACGGGCGGTCCCGCGGCCTCCATCGCATCGATGCGGTCGTCGATGAGCTCCTGGATCGCGGGCTCCAGCCGGCGGACGCGCCGGACCGTGAACTCCGGCGTGAGCATCCGGCGCAGGCGGGTGTGCTCGGGCGGATCGTAGGTCGAGATCTGTCCGACCAGCTCCTGCGGTTTGGTCGCGCCTTCCCCGCTGATCGGTTCGGACGCGGTCAGCCGCAGCCGCGTCGTGAAGTTCTCATGATCACCGAGGATCTGCCGCACGACGTCGTAGCCCATCGCCTGCCAGAGATAATCCGCGCCCATCTGGACCGCGGCATCCCCGCCGATCCGGATCAGCGGACCGTGCGCCCGCAGAGCGAACATGTCCTCGTGCGGGTCGCAGACCGTTCTCCTCATGTAGTTCGCCGTCGGCTCCACGACCGGCGCGACCTCATCGATGTCGTGATCCATACCGGTGAACACTCCTTCTCGCCTGTGCCGTTCGCCATCGCCGAGCCCGCCGCAACGCCACGCGCCGGCGAGGCGCTCGTCCGGCGCCCCGGCGCTTCCGGAAAGGTTCAGGCGGGACGGTAGGGCAGCCACTTCATCCCGTCGGGCGAGACCACCAGCCCGCCGGGGAACAGCGGCAGCTCGGGCTCGGCGTCCGCGCCGAGCACCGCCTTCATCTGCACCTGGCCGCCCTCCTGCATCACCTGCTTGACCACTTCCGACTTGTACATCGGCACCATGTTGCCGTCGGCGCTGGCGGCCATCTGGTCCACGGCCGCGGCGAACTCGGCGCTGCGCTCGGCGATCCGGCCGGCCGTGGCCAGCGCCGCCTCACCCGACGACACCCCGCCGATCAGCTCCACGAACGACTCGATCTCGGTGTGCTTGTTGTTGGTGACCTTCTTGGCCTGCCAGAAGTACGACTCCTCGTTGACGTTCATCTGGTAGAAGGACACCAGGAACTCGTAGAACACCCCGTACTCGCGGCGGTAGCGGGCCTCGAACTCACTCAGCGCGGTCTTCTCGTCCAGGTCCTCGGCGAGCACGCTGTTGATCGACCGCGCCGCCAGCAGCGCGCTGTAGGTCGCCAGGTGCACGCCCGAGGAGAACACCGGGTCCACGAAGCACGCGGCGTCCCCGACCAGGATCATCCCGGGCCGCCAGTAGCTGGTCTGGTGATACGAGTAGTCCTTGCGGACCCGCAGTTCTCCGTACCGGCCGGTGGTGATCCGGCGCGCGTCGGCGAGGTAGTCGGAGATCAGCGGGCATTCGGCGATCAGGGCCTGGAGCGCCTTCTCCCGGTCGCCCTGGATCTTCTCCGCCATCTCCCGGCGCACCACCGCGCCGACGCTGGTCATCGTGTCGCTCAGCGGGATGTACCAGAACCAGCCGCTGTCGAACGCGACGCTCAGGATGTTGCCCGAGTACGGCTCCGGCAGCCGCTTGCCGTTCTCGAAGTAACCGAACAGCGCCAGGCTGCGGAAGAACTCCGAATAGTTGCGGACGCCGCCGACCTGGGAGTACAGCCGGCTCTTGTTGCCCGACGCGTCGACCACGAACCGCGCCGACACCTCGTGCTCGCCGCCGTCGGGGTCGGTGTAACGCACCCCGGTGATCCGCTCGTCGCCTTCGATCACCCCGGTGACCGAGCATCCCTCGCGCACGTCGACGCCCTTGCGCTGCGCGTTACGCAGCAGGATCTCGTCGAAGCGCGCCCGTTCGACCTGGTACGCGAACGACGTCGGGCCGTTCATCAGGGGCGAGACGGCGAAGGAGAACGTCCACGGCTCCGGGCGGGCGCCCCAGCGGAAGGTGCCGCCGCGCTTGACGGGGAAGCCGGCTGCCGCCAGCTCGTCCGAGACGCCGAGCATCCGGCACACCCCGTGGACGGTGGAGGGCAGCAACGACTCGCCGATCTGGTACCGGGGGAAGGTCTCCTTCTCCAGCAGCAGCACCCGATGGCCCTGCATGGCCACCAGCGTGGCCACGGTCGAACCGGCCGGCCCGCCACCGGCCACCACCACGTCGAACTCTTCCACCGGCATTTTCCACCATCCATCGATCGAATCGTCGGAACTGAGTGAGGTCATGAATCGCTACGCGATATCCGCTGTTGTCCCGTCCATCCGGTCGGCATCTCGATGCCAGCAGATGCGTGGCGGCGATTTCGCCGGGTCGGACGTCGGAAATCAATGGCCGATTCCGGGCACAGCGTCTGCACCGAGCCGATGGTTCGTAGCAGCTCGCCGGCGCAGGTTCCGTGTGAGCCGCACGCCGGTCATGCCATCGTCCGGCAAGTTCTTCCGCGGCTCAAGGTGTCCAATGGAGAGGGCAGAGCACTACCAGGCAACCAGCAGACTGGTTAATCCATACGCCGGGGTACTCGTCCGGAACATTATTTCCTGGGCGGGGTCCGCCAGTTGCAAAGCGGGAAAGCGCCGCCACAGGGCGGTATAGGCGATTCGCAGTTGCAGGCGCGTCAGAGCGGCGCCCAGACAGTGATGGATACCGTGTCCGAACGCGACATGCGGAACGGGCGTACGGGTCACGTCGAGGCGGTCGGCATCCGGCAGCAGGGCGCGGTCACGGTTGGCCATCGGGAGAGAGCAGAGAACCGTCTCGCCCTCCTTGATCACCTGGTCGGCAACCATGACGTCCTCCACGGCGGTCCGCGGTGTCGGGGCGTATGGGACCGTCAGGTACCGGATCAGCTCGTCGACAGCTCGATCCGCCGACTGATCGTCCCCGCGCAACGCGGCGATCTGCTCGGGATGTCGCAGCAACGCCAGCACCCCCAGCCCGATCATGCCGGAGACGTTGTCGTCACCGGCCAGCATCAGCTGCACACAGACGCCTCTCAGCTCCTCATCCGTGATCGTGTCGCCGTGTTCGGCGACGATCGAGCCGATGAACCCGTCGCCGGGGTCCTTGCGTTCCCTGGCCATCATGGCCACCAGGTAGCGGGCGAACGCCTCCCCGGCGGCCGCCCGTTTCCTGGCACTCAGCGAGGCGTCGAGATGCCGGTGACACAGCTGCAGGAACATGGCCTGATCGTCGCGGGGTACTCCGATCAGCTCGCACAGCACGGCTCCGGGCACCTCGTCGGCGAACAGCTCGATCAGGTCCGCCGGCGGCCCCGCCTGCTCCATGGCGTCGAGGCGGTCGGTCACGATCTCTTCGATGCGCGGCGCCAGACGACGCATCCGGCGCTGGGTGAATCCCGGGGTCAGCAGGTGCCGGAGCCGGGTGTGCTCCGGTGGGTCGTAGTCCATCAGGTTGCCGACCAGCTCACGCGGGCGGAAGACGCCCGTCCCGCCGATCTCGTCACGTCGGTCGAAGCGGCGCCGGGTGCTGAATCGCTTGTGATCGCCCAGAACCTGGCGCACGACGGCGTGCCCGGCCGCCAGCCAGGTGGTCTCGGCGTCCGCTCCGGAGCCGATGGAAATCTTCGTCAGCGTTCCGGCGGCGCGCAGTTCGTCGGCCGGATCGAAACCCTGCCGGCGGGTGTGGATCGGAGGCGAGCCGTCACCACTCAAGGGGAAGCTCCTCTACCGCGAAGGGTGCCGGCCTGCCCGGTTTGAACCGCAGGTCCTCCTCCGGGACCGCCAGCCGCAAAGACGGGAACCGGCCGACCACCGCCGGCAGCGCCACCCGCAGCTGGAGCCGGGCCAGCGGCGCCCCGATACAGTGGTGGATGCCGTGTCCGAATGCCATGTGGGTGGCTTTCTCCCGGGTGATGTCGAACCGATCTCCCGGGGCGCGATTGGTCGCCAGCATGGAACACGTCAGGACATCGCCGGCATGGATGTCGCGTCCGGCCATGCGCACGTCAGCGAGCGCCACCCGGGGAGCCGGGGCCTCGACGATGGACGCGTGGCGCAGCACTTCCTCGGTGGCGCTGTCGATGAGCTCCGGTTTCTCGCGCAGCAGCGCCATCTGGTCGGGGTGGGTCACCAGCAGGAGCACCGCGACCGCCAGCTGCGCGGCCATCTGCTCCGCCGCCATGATCAGGTTCCCCTCGGCGAGCCCCGCCAATTCCTCGTCGCTGATCTCAGCGCCGTGTTCGCGCACGATCACGCCGATCATCCCGTCGCCAGGATCACGGCGTTTGCCGGAGGTCAACCGCTTGGTGTAATTGACGATGCCCAGACCCGACAGGGTCCGCTGCCGGGGAAGCCGACTCTCCCGGCTCTCCCTGATCATCCGCGACAACTCCGCCTGGTCGTCACGCGGGACGCCGAGGAATTCGCAGGCGATGTACGCGGGGATGGGCCAGGCGGCATGTCGGACGAAGTCGACCGGCGCGCCCACGCTCTCGAAGTCGTCCAAGCACTCTTCGACGATCTCCTCGATGCGGGGTCGCAGCCGCTCCATCCGTCGGGCGGAATACGCCGGGGCCACCGTCCTGCGCAGCCGGGTGTGATCCGGCGGGTCGTACGCCTGCAGGATTCCCGGCAACAGGGCGCGATCCGCCTCGTCGTCGACCGGCCGCATGGAACTGAACCGCTCGTGGTCGGCGAGGATCGCGCGGACCTCGTCATGTCCGGTGACCAGCCACTGCTTACGGCCGTCCATGCCCGGCTCGGTGTCGTATTCGTGCAGGGGCCCAGCTTTTTGCAGCTCTTCGAACTCCGGCACCGGATCGAGCCGGAGCCGCTGATGCGGCAGAGGAAGTGCCATCGGATCTCCTATGCTTCCGGCGCTACCAGTCGAGCAGCAGGGCTTCCACGTCGAACGGCGGCGGCCCCAATCTGATCTCTCGGTGCGGCTCGGCCAGCCTCAGCGTGGGGAAGCGGTGTGCCAGGGCCGGAATCGCCGTCCGGAACACCAGCTCGGCCAGAGACCTGCCCAGGCAGTGATGGATGCCGTGCCCGAACGCCAGGTGCTCCGGCCGGACCCGGGTGATGTCGAATCGATCCTCCGGGCGCGGGAAGTTGCGGCGGTTGGCAGCCAGCAGGGAGCACGTGACGGTATCGCCGGCCTTGATGAGGTGATCGCCGATGCGCACGTCGTCCGTCGCGACGCGCGGATGGGTCTTCTCATCGGTGGTCAGATACCGAATCACCTCGTCCAGCCAATCCGGGACGGTGTCCGGCTTCTCCCGCAGCAGTGCGAACTGCTCGGGATCGTCGGCCATCAGCCACGCGCCGGCCGCGAGGAAACGGGCCACCTGGTCGGCGCCCGCGCCCATGACGAACGCGGCGACGCCGGTCAGCTCCGCGTCGGTGATCTCGTCGCCGTACTCGCGTACCACGACACCGAACATGTCGTCACCGGGATCGCGGCGGGTGCGAGCCGTCATCTTGTTCATGTACGTCATGAACTTGTTGCCTGCCGCGGTACGCCGCTTGCCTGACCGTTCGGTTCGGCTGGCATGGAGGCTGCGCGCCAGATCCGCCTGATCGTCGCGCGGAATGCCGAGGAAGTCGCAGGTCGCCGTCGTCGCCACCGACCACCCGAAACGGGGGACGAAGTCGACCGGTCCGCCGAGCGCCTCGATGGCGTCCAAACTGTCCTGGACGACCCGCTCGACCTGCGGCTGGAACTTCTGCATCCGTCGGACGGCGAAGGCGGGCGCCACCATGCGGCGCAGTCGGGTGTGCTCGGGCGGGTCGTACTGGGTGAGGAAACCGGGCCAGGTGATGCCGGCAGCGGTTCCCCCGTAGAGCAGCCGTGCGCTGAAGTCGTCGGAGCTGAGAACCTGCCGGATCTCGTCGTACCCGGTGGCGAGCCACGCCGTCCGGCCTCCGGGAGACTCCTCGGTGCCCAGCGTGGTCAACGGGCCCTCGGCCATCAGCGAGCGCAGCTGTGGCACCGGATCGAATCGGTCCCTCCGGTGCAGCTCCGCGGCCCGGACAACGTTGATCTCCTCGAACATGCCACAGATCCTTTCGGTCGACCAAGCGGCGCTCGACATGGATGCTTCCGGCCGCTCGTACGACCGTCGAGCTCGTCCAACCGTCCGGATCGGGCGGGTGGACGGCTCACTCACGCGTCGGCCTGCTCGACCAGGCTCCTGGGCCGCAGGTCCGTCCAGTTCTGCTCGACGTAGCCGAGACAATCCTGCCGGGAGGCCGGACCGTGGACCCCCGTCCAGCCGTCCGGGACCTCGGCGAAAGCCGGCCACAGCGAATGCTGGCCCTCGCCGTTGACGAGCACGAGGAAGGAACCGTCCTCGTTGTCGAACGGATTGGTCATCATCGTGTCCTCTCACGCATCCGGCCGGAGCCGGCGTTCTGGGCGACGACGGCCGGCGATCCGGGCCGGCGTCGCCTGATCCATCGTCATCCTCCGCCGTGCACCGGCTCGGGCTCCCTGTGGTGCAGCTCGGCTGCGTCGCTCGCCGGTTCGGCTGCGTCGCTTCCGGCCTTGGCGAACTGCGTGTGGTAAAGCTCCGCGTACAGACCCCCCTCGGCCAGCAGCTCGTCGTGCGTTCCGCGCTCCCGGACCCGTCCGTCGTCGATCACGAGGATCTGGTCGGCCTCGCGAATCGTGGACAACCGGTGGGCGATCACCAACGAGGTGCGGTTGTGCAGGGCGGTCTTGAGTGCCCGCTGCACGGCGGCCTCGGACTCGGAGTCCAGGTGAGCGGTGGCTTCGTCGAGCACGACGATCGTCGGCGCCTTCAGCAGCAGCCGGGCGATGGCCAGGCGTTGCTTCTCGCCGCCCGACAGGCGGTAGCCACGATCGCCGGTGACGGTGTCGAACCCGCCCGGGAGCGAGGCGATCAGGTCCCAGATCTGGGCCCCTCGACATGCCTCGATCAGTTCGTCCTCGGTGGCGGTGGGGCGGGCGTAGAGCAGGTTCTGCCGGATCGTGTCGTGGAAGAAGTAGGCGTCCTGGCTGACCACGCCCACCGCTTCGCGCAGCGAGTCGAAGGTGAGGTCGCGCAGATCGTGCCCACCGACGCGAATGACCCCGCCGGTCGGGTCGTACAGCCGTGACACCAGGTGGGTGAGCGTGCTCTTGCCGGCGCCGGACGGGCCGACGAGCGCGGTGAGGGTGCCGGCCGGCACGTGCAGGCTGACACCGCGCAGCACCTCCGGCGTCGTCTCCCCGCGCTCCCGTTCGGCGCGTACGTACTCCAGCGAGCGCAGCGAGACCTCGTCGGCGGTCGGATAGCGGAACGCCACGTCGTCGAACTCGATCTCCGGCGCCGTGTCCTTGGCGAGCGCGACCGCACCGGGACGCTCCTCGATCAGCCCCTTCAGATCGAGCACCTCGAAGATCCGGGAGAAGCTCACCACGACGGTCTGCGCGGTTTCCTGCATCCCGGACAGCTGCGTGATCGGCCCGAACAACCGCCCGAGCAGAGTGGCGAGGGCGACGAGCGTGCCGAGCTGGAACGCCCCGGCGAGCACGAGCCCGCCACCGATGCCGTAGACGAGCGCCGTGGCGAGCGAGGCCATCAGCGCCATCATGACGAAGGCGAGCCGCCCGTACACCGAGAGACTCACGCCGATGCGGCGGATGCGCTCGGCACGATCGGCGTACTCGGCCATCTCCTCGCGGGGACGGCCGAAGAGTTTGGAGAGCATCGCCCCCTGAACGTTGAACCGCTCCTGGAGGAGTCCACCAAGGCCGGTATTCGCGTCCATCAGCCGTCCGGTGCGCCGCCGGATCACCCGGCCCACGTAGATCCAGGGCACGAGGAACAGCGGAATCAGCACCAGGGTGACCACGGCGACAAGCCATGACAGGTAGAACAGCTCGGCCATCACCAGGATCACCGTGACGGCGCTGGTGGCTGCCATCAGGAGCTGGCTGAACGCCTGCTGCGCCATGATCAGTTCCGTGTGCAGCCGGCCCACCAGCACCCCGGTCTGGGTACGGGTGAAGAACGCGATCGGCAGCTGCTGAACGTGACGCAGCGCCTGAACCCGGAGGTCGTAGCTGACCCCCTGCCCGATCTGCCCGGAAATATAGGCTGACACCAGCTGCAACAGCGCGCCCACCAGGGCGAGGCCGGCGGCCAGGCCGGCCATCGATGCCACGACCCCGGCGTCGTCCTTGAGGATGCCGCCGTTGACCAGTTCCATCAGCAACAACGGAACTACGACGACGACAAGCGACTCCAGCGCGGCGACGAGAACGAAGAGCGCCACCTTGCCGATGTGCGGGCGGAAGTAGGCGAGCACTCTGCGCAGCGTCCCCGGCCCGATCAGGGTCTGCCAGGGATCGGGGTCGTCATCGTTCTTCGACACCCCCCCGAAGCGCAACACCACGTCCACAGAAGCACCTCTCTCACACGACTCGCTAAGTCATCGATCCCATCCTGGGGATCGGACCCGATGTCCACGAGTAGGACCGGGCGAACATTCCTGACCCGCGACGAGCGCCGGCACCGCCGACGAGGCGGCGGGGAAGGCACCGAGCGGGCGATGCCGGCGCCGGCGGGCGCCGTCCGAAGCGGAAGGGTCAGCGACCACGGGTGGCAGCCGAAGACCCGCGCCGATGTCAAAGGCCGGCCGAGCCGGGCGCGGAAACGCAGCCCGCGGGGCGGTGACGGATCCACCGGCTCGCCTTACGCGGTGCCCGAGGCCGGTCCCGCGTTGGCATCGAAGGAGTTGCCGGAGTAATCGGGATCGAGCACCGAGACGGCATACGTGGCGGGCGCGGCCAGCATGACGCCGACGCCGACGGCGAGCGCGGCCGCGACCAGCGCGGAGGAGGCGGTCCTGGTCACGCGCGCCAGGACCAGCCCGACAAGGGCGGCCACGCCGAGCAGGAGCGTGCCCCATCTCGCCCAGGGGAGGAAGTTCGGGTAGTGCGACCACAGCCAGGCGGCCCAGGCCAGTTGGACCGCGACCGCGAGCGGCAGTATCCAGCCCTGCCTGCCGCCGCGCCGATACGCCCGCCCGAACATCACGATGCCGAGGGCGGAGACGGCCGCGATCGCCGGCGCCAGCGAGGCCACGTAGGCGGTGTGCGCGACAGCGCTCGCACTGAAGACAAAGCCGAAGGTCACCAGCCACACCCCCCACATCACCAGCCCGCCGCGCACCGGATCGGTGCGCTCGGCCCGGCGGCGCCACCACAACCCGCACAGCAGGGCGAGCAGAGTCAGCGGAAAGAGCCAGCCGATCGCGACGCCGAGGTGACCGTCGAACAGCTTGGTCCAACCCATCGGATCGGCCCTGCTCTCCATCTTGGACTCGTATCCCTCGGGGAGCGCGCCCGGTCCCATCGGCGGTCCTCCATGGGCCTTCGGCCCGACCATTCCCTTCTGGTCCTGGGCCTTCGTGCCGACCGTTCCCCTCTGGTCCTGGGCCTTCGTGCCGACCGTTCCCCTCTGGTCCTGGGCCTTCGTGCCGACCGTTCCCCTCTGGTCCTGGGCCTTCGTGCCGACCGTTCCCCTCTGGCCCTCGCCCTCCGGGCCGCCCAGCGGACCGGGCGCCGGCACGCCGTTACGACCGTTGACCTCCTCGGCGCCGGGCAGGTTGATGCCCACACGGCCGAGACCGTTGTATCCGAACACCATGGCGAAGGCGTTGTTGTTCGTGGTGCCACTGATGTAGGGCCGATCGCTGGCCGGCGTGAGGGTGTAGAGCATGACCCACGACAGCGACACCGCCAGCATCACCGCCCCGGCGGCCCCGAGATGCCGCACCCGGCGGCGCAGCTCGATCGGCGCGGTCAGCAGGTAGCCGACCGCCAGGGCGGGCAGAATCATCCACGCCTGCACCATCTTGGCCTGGAAGCCCAGCCCGACCCAGACACCGGCCCCGATCAGTGACCGGAGCCGCCCTTCCAGGACCGCGCGCTGATACGCGTCGACGGCGAGCACCAGGCACATGACCAGTGCGCCGTCCTCCATGCTGTGCCCGAACATGGACGCGGCGACCGGGGTCAGGGTGAAGATGCCGGCGGCGAGCAGGCCGGGCACCACGCCCACCCACCGCCGTACGACCCGGTACATCACCAGCACCGCGATCACGCCCTCGATCACCTGCGGCAACGCCAGGGACCACGCGTGATAACCGAAGATCTTGGCCGAGACGACCTGGGGCACGAAGGAGCCGGCCAGCTTGTCGAGCGTGTACGTCGCCTCCGGGTCGACGGCGCCGTACAGGAACGCGCGCCAGCTCCCGGACATGCTCTTGACGGCGTCCGCGTACCGCGGCGCGTAGTCGACCAGCCGCAGGTTCCAGGCATACAGCACCGCCGCGACGAGCGCGATGCCCAGCAGCGCGGGCCGGGCCCACGCCGGCTGACCGGCCGGTGAGCGCCATACCGCCCAGCGGTGAGGCCGGCTCTCGGGCGCGGAATCCTGGGACGGCGGATGAGTGAGTGTTTCGGACACCACGTAACCTCCAGGCGTGATACGGCGTCGATGGCGGGAGGTCAGAAGTCAGCTGTCGTCGCTGCGGACGACCGGCCAGGTCGTCTCGCCGTATCCGCCGTGTGGTGCATTCTGCCGAGCATGCTCGTCCAGCCGGTCGAACAGATTGTTTTCACTTCCGTTGAGCAGCACCATTTGAGACGAATACCGCTCCACAGCTTGGAATTTCTGCGACCGCATCTCCGGCTTCACCGAGCTGACATCCGCAGAGCCGAGACGAAAACCCTGCGGCAATTCGACCGCACCTGATTTGAAGACCGCATACGGCAGGTCCTCCCACAGCCGTACCGGAACGTTCTTCTCGTGCGTGGCGAACAGCGCGGCATCTCGCGTCGCCTCATGGTCGGGGTGTTCGCCGATGGCCGCACAGGTGACGACAAGCGTCGGGTCGAACTCGTCGATGATCGACCTGATGTCGTCCGCCACCTCGCCAACCAGGTCATGGTCGCTGTCCGGCGAGTGATCGTTGACGGCCAGCTTCTGCCTGCCCTCCACATGGGCGGTCAGCCAACGACCGTCCGGCAACTTACGGTAGATGGAGTCGAGGAACCGGCCGTGCCGATGAGCCACCCTCAGGTGATCAAGAGCGGCGATGTCTTCTTTCCGGCGGTAGAGCACCGCGTCGTCGTCCGGCGCGAGGCCCCAGATCGTGTGCATTCGCTGCGCCGCCGGGGAATAAGGAGGCTGTGCGGCGCCGGCAAATACCGTATAGACGAGCACATTCGCGCCGTCCTGTGCCGCCTGGGCCAGACCGGCCCCGAAAGACAGAACCGCGTCGTCCAGATGAGGGGAAATTGCCAGGAGCCGGGTTGCACCGGGGTCGTGAGGCATGGGGATCAGTTTGGTGACACCATTGCCGGCCTACAACCGGTGACGGTTGGACAGGTCGCGCCACATCCTCGCCGCCCGGTCCGGCAGCCGGCACCGGGAACGCGCCCGCTTCGGCGGCGCCGGTGCGCGCCGCAGACGACCGGGTCCGTGCGCGGTGGCGCGTCGCCGAGACGCGGGCATCGGCAGCGGCGCCCGGTCCCGCCCGCCGACCCGTCGTCGTGCAGGCGCGCGAGCCGGAAGACGTTGCCGGCCGGTCGGACGAGCGTCAACGCTCGTCCAACCGGCCGCATTGAGCAGCTGGACGCTCAGTCGCTGATCTGCGAGATCAGACTCTTGGGCCGCAGGTCCGTCCAGTTCTGCTCGACGTAGCCGAGACAATCCTGCCGGGAGGCCGGACCGTGGACCCCCGTCCAGCCGTCCGGGACCTCGGCGAAAGCCGGCCACAGCGAATGCTGGCCCTCGCCGTTGACGAGCACGAGGAAGGAACCGTCCTCGTTGTCGAACGGATTGGTCATCATCGTGTCCTCTCACGCATCCGGCCGGGACCGGAGTTTCTCGGCGACGATGGCCCCGATCTGGGCCAACGCCGCGGGCTGCACCATCTCGTAGTGGTTGGTCGCGATCTCGTGGGGCTCGATCGTCCCCCCGGTGAAGTCTTTCCAGCTGGCTATCGCCTCGGACACCGGCAGATGCGCGGGACGGTCCACGGAGGCGACGAAGAGGAGGACATCACTGGCGAACGGCGAGGCGGTGTGGGCCGGCCCGACCTCCCAGAGGTTGCGCATGACCGCCTCCAAGCGGGACCGGGCGCCGGCCCCCTGGACCAGCTGACCGGCGAGCTCCAGTTCCTGCTGCTTGCGCCGTTCCAGGGCGTCTTCGTCGCGGGCGGCCTCCTCGGTGACCGTGCCGGTGGCCTTCCTTCCCATGTAGACGGGATAGGCGTCGAGCAGGGCGAGCAGGCCGACCTTCTCCCCGTCCGCCTCCAGCAGCACGGCCATCGCCTGCGCGATCCGCCCGCCCAGAGACCAGCCGAGCAGGTGGTACGGCCCGGTCGGCTGCACGGTGCGGATCTGCTCGACGTAATCGGCGGCCATCTCCTCCACGCTGCCGGGCAGCGGCTCGGTACGGGCCAGGCCACGCGCCTGCACCCCGTAGACCGGCTGGTTCGGCGGCAGGTGCCGCAGCAGCGGACCGTAGTTCCAGCTCAGGCCGCCGCTGGCGTGGATGCAGAACAGCGGCGCCCGGTCACCCGCGGCGCGCAGCGGCAGCAGCACCTCGTAGTCACCGGTCTTCGCCGAGGCGCTCGCCCCGCGCCGCTCCCCCACGACGACCAGCGTCCTGGCCGGCGACTTACGGGCGAGCAGACCGGTGTGCAGCATCCGGTGCCCCGGGGTCCCGAACGGACACGGCACGCTCGGCCGGCCGCCGGTGTCCGCGTCCACCGCGGGACCGGTCACCCACAGGTCGCCGACGGTCCCGGGCGCCACCGGGCGCTGTGCCTCGTCGAGCACCAGCGCACCGAGCGGGCCGGCCGCGACCAGGTCGGCGACCGCCGCCGGCACCGCCCCGGCCCAGCGCGCCGGCGCGATCGCCGGAGCGCCGCGCTCGGCGTCGTCGAGGAGGATGTCCAGGTCGCTGATCCGCCGCCCGGGATCCTCGGCCACCTGTTCCAGGACGCGGACCAGCCGCCGGGCCAGCGACGCGGCCGTGTCGTGGTCGAACAGGTCGGCGGCATAGTGCAGGGCGCCCTCGATGCCGTCCTCGTCGTCATCGTCGTTGCGGCGCTCGGTGAGCGCGAACGCCAGGTCCAGCTCGATGGCCTCGACCCCGGTGGGTTCGACGCTGGTGCGCAGGGCGGGCAGTTCCGCGGCGTCCCACGCGCCGTTGTCCTCCTCGCGCACCTGCAGCCCGACCTGGTACACCGGGTGGCGCGACAGCGAGCCGGGCAGGGCCAGCAGCTCGGGAATCTTCTCGAAGGGCACGTCCAGGTGCTGGCGCGCCTCGCGGACCGCCTCCTGCACCCGGGCGACGACCTCCAGGAAGGTCGGATCCGCCGACAGGTCGGTACGCACCGGGAACGGCCGGGCGAACGGCCCGATCATCGGCTCCAGGTCGATCAGGTCCTCGTCGCGCGGCAGCGTCGTGCCGATCACCAGGTCGGTGCCCGCGCCGTACCGGGTCAGCAGCATGGCCAGCGCGGCCTGCACGAGCTGCGGCATGTCCGCGCCGGCCGATTCCACCGCCTCGGCCAGCCGGGCGTGCGGACCGGCGTCCAGCCGCAGCGCGACCGTGCCGGCCCGGCGCGACGGGATGGCCGGCCGCGCTCGGTCGAACGGCAGCACGGTCTCCTGGTCGATGCCGGCCAGGTGGTTGCGCCAGAAGGTGATCTGGTCGTTGATCAGGCTGTCCTGCTCGCGCTCGCCGTCGAGCAGCCGCTGCTCCCAGATCGCGTAGTCGGCGAACTGCAGGGCCAGCGGCGCGCGCT
This sequence comes from Actinoplanes teichomyceticus ATCC 31121, assembly GCF_003711105.1. Classification (NCBI taxonomy): domain Bacteria; kingdom Bacillati; phylum Actinomycetota; class Actinomycetes; order Micromonosporales; family Micromonosporaceae; genus Actinoplanes; species Actinoplanes teichomyceticus. The sequence goes on along the minus strand of NZ_CP023865.1, from coordinate 3,523,573 downwards.
CCGGGGCCCGGCCGGCCCGCCGCGCGCCGTACGCGGCCGCGAGGTCCCGGAAGAACACGTCCATCGAGTCGTCGTCGGCGGCGATGCGGTGCACCGTCACCGACAGCACGTGCTCCTTCTCCGACAGCGCGAAGAGCTCGCACCGCCACGGCATGTCCCGGGTGAGGTCGAACAGCTGCTCGCCCCGCTCGGCCAGCCGTGCGGGGAGGTCCTCCTCGGTGGCCGGGACCGGCGTCAGCCGGACCGGCGCGGCGTCGTGGATGTGCTGGTGGACGGTCTGCGCGTCGCCCGGGAAGGTGGTCCGCAGGATCTCGTGCCGGGCCGCGACGTCGCGCAGCGCCGCCTCCAGGGCGGCCACGTCCAGCCGGCCGCGCAGGCGCAGCGCGACCGAGAGGTGCCGGCCCCGGGTCTCCTCCGACGGGCGGGCCAGCAGCCAGGCGCGCAGCTGCCGGGCGGTGAGCGGCACCCGCTCCGGCCGGGTGACCGCCTCCAGCGCGGGGCGCGACTTCGCGGCCAGCGCCCGGGCCACCCCCGCGGGTGTGGGCGAGGAGAACAGCTGGCGGATCGGCAGGTCCACGCCCAGCTCCTCGCGGATCCGCGCGATCAGCCGCATGGCCAGCGCCGAACTGCCGCCCAGGTCGTGGAAGGCGTCGTCGACGCCCACCCGCTCGACGCCGAGGATCTCGGCGTAGAGCGCGCACAGCACCTTCTCGGTCGCGCTCTCCGGCGCCTTCGCCGACGCGTGGCCGGCGAGGTCCGGGGCGGGCAGGGCCCGGCGGTCCACCTTGCTGTTGGCGGTGATCGGCAGGCTGACCAGCCCGATGACCGCCACCGGAACCATGTAGCCGGGCAGCACCCGGGCCATCTGCTGGCGGATCTGTTCGGTGTCCAGCTCACCGGCGTCGGAGACGACGTAGCCGACCAGACGCCGTTCGCCCGGCCGGTCCTCGCGGGCCACGACGACCGCCTCGCGGACTCCCGGCTGGGCCGCCAGCACCGCCTCCACCTCGGCCAGCTCCACCCGGTAGCCGCGGATCTTCACCTGGTCGTCGGCGCGCCCGAGGAAGACCACCTCGCCGTCGCGGTTCCAGCGCGCCAGGTCCCCGGTCCGGTACATGCGCTCGCCGGCGAGGAACGGACACGCCACGAACCGCTCGGCGGTCAGGTCCGGCCGGGAGAGATATCCGCGGGCCAGTCCGGTGCCGGCGATGTACAGCTCGCCGGCCACCCCGGGGGCGACCGGGCGCAGGAAGGCGTCCAGGATGTAGATCCTGCGGTTGGTCATCGGACGGCCGATCGGCAGCTCCGGCCCGAGCTGCGCGCCCGGCTCGATCGGCTTCCAGGTGGCGCACAGGGTGGTCTCGGTCGGCCCGTACGTGTTGCGCACCCGCAGCTGTGGCTGGGCCCGCCGCAGGTGGGCCACGGTGTGCGCGGGCACCACGTCGCCGCCGGTGCCGACCTCGCGCAGGCCGGCGAAACAGTCCGGGGACGCCTCCGCCAGCGCGCGGAAGGTGCCGGCGGTGAGGTGGACGGCGGTCGCGCCGCGTGCCACGGCCTGCCGGATCCCGCCCGCGTCGACCACTCCGGGAGCGGCCACCAGGACCCGGCCACCCGTGGCCAGCGGCACCCACATCTCGTAGAGCGAGGGGTCGAACACGTGCGTCGCGTGCATCAGCACGCCGTCGCCGGGGCCGATCCGCCAGCCCGCGTCGCCGGCCAGGCCGGCGACCGCGCCGTGCGGGACGGCCACGCCCTTCGGGACGCCGGTGGAGCCCGAGGTGTACATGACGTACGCCAGGTCGGCGGCGCTCGGCCGGAACGTCGGCGCGGTGCCGGCACAGGCGTCCACGGCCGCCCGCGTCGGCGGCGCATCGAGGACGATCGTGGCGCGCTGCGGCACGTTCTGCGGCACCGCCGCCTCGGTGGCCTGCGTACAGATCACCGTCGAGACCGCGGAGCCGGCGAGGATCAGCGCGATCCGCTCGGCCGGGTACCCGACGTCCACCGGGACGTACGCGGCGCCGGCCTTCCAGATCGCCAGGAACACGATCGGCAGGTCCGCGGACCGCTCCACGGCCACCCCGACGCGGTCGCCGCGGCGGACGCCCCGATCGGCGAGGTGGGCCGCCAACCGGTTCGACGCCTGATCGACCTCGGCATAGGTGAGGTCGGCGCCGTCGGCGTCGGTGATCGCCACCGTGTCCGGCGCGGCGGCCACCCGCCGGTCGAACAGCTCGACCATGGAGTCGCCGGGGACCGGGCCCGCGGTCGCGTTCCAGTCGTCGACCACCACGGCGCGCTCGGCCTCGCCCAGCAGCGTCAGCCGGCCGACGAGCACACCGGGCTCGGCGACCAGCCGCTCCAGCACGCGGACGATCGCGCCGAGCACCGATGTGGCGGCCGCCTGGTCGAACAGCCCCCGGTCGTAGTAGAGGATCACCGGCATCCGCTCGCCCGGACCGGTGACCAGTGTGAACGGGTAGTGCGAGGAGTCGCGCCCCTTCTGCACCGGCCGCATGACCAGGCCGTCGTCGGCCGATCCGCCGAGGCCCGTACGCGGGAAGTTCTCGTAGATGACCAGCGTGTCGAAGACCGCTCCGGGCCCGACGACGGCCTGCACCTCCTGCAGCCCGAGATGCTGGTGCGCGCGCAGCGCCGACTGGTCGCGCTGCAGGTCGGCGAGCATGTCGACGACCCGCTGGCGCCCGTCGAGCCGGACCCGCACCGGCAGGGTGGCCAGCAGCAGCCCGACCATCGCCTCCACCCCGGCCAGCTCGGCCGGCCGCCCCGAGGCGGTCGCGCCGAACACCACGTCGGTACGGCCGGCCAGCTGCGCCAGCACGACCGCCCACACGCCCTGCACGACGGTGTTGAGCGTGAGGTCGTGGCCACGCGCCAGCCGGAGCAGGTCGTCGGTCAGCTCGGGGGACAGCTCCACCATCGCCGTGTCGATGTCCGGCACGCGGGCCGGATCGGCCGGCGCGACCGTGGTCGGGGTGTCCAGCCCGGCGAGCGCGTCCCGCCACGCCGCCCGCGCCGACTCCTTGTCCTGCCGGCCCAGCCAGGCCAGATAGTCGCGGTACGACACCGCGGGCGGCAGCCCGGACGCGTCCCCGCCCGCCGCGTAGATCGCCGCGAGCTCACGGTGCAGGATCGGCATCGACCAGCCGTCCACCAGCACGTGGTGCAGGGTGTGCACGAGCCGGTGGCGCTGCGGGCCGAGCCGGATCAGGTGCAGTTTCATCAGCGGCGCGGCCTCCAGGCGCAGGCGCTCGGCCATCTCCTGCTCCGCCAGGCGGGCCACCTCACCGTCGGCGAGGTCCTCCGGCAGCCCGGACAGGTCGGTCTCCCGCCACGGGAGCTCGACGTCCCGCTGAATGACCTGCACCATCTGCGCGCCGCTGACGTAGCGGAAGCAGGCCCGCAGGGCGGCATGCCGGTCCACCAGGGCCTGCCACGACGCTCTCAGCCGCCCGGCGTCCAGCGGGCCGTCGATGCCGTAGACGGTCTGCACGGTGTAGGTGTCCGGCCCGTCCCCGTCCAGGGCGGTGTGGTAAAGCATGCCCTCCTGCAGCGGCGACAGCGGCCAGACGTCTTCCACGCTGGAGCGGGGCTTTGCACGAGTGTCGTCAACGGTCACGATCTGCTCCTTATGGAGGTCATTCGCCGGCCGGTCCGGCCTCGAGTTGGTCCATCTGTTCAGGCGAGAGCGCGACGAGCGTGCCCGCCGCGGGCTCCGGCGCCCCGGTGGCCCCGCCGTCGGCCGGGATCTCTTTGACGAGCGCCGCCAGCCGTTCCGGCGTCTTCTCGTCGAACACCTGCCACGGGGTCAGCTCCAGCCCCTCCCGGCGGGCCCGGGTGGACAGCTGCATCGAGGTGATCGAGTCGCCGCCGAGCTCGAAGAAGCTGTCGTCGGCGCCCACCTGCTCCAGGCCGAGCACCTCGGCGAACAGCTCGCACAGCTTGGCCTCCAAGGCCGTACGCGGGTCCCGCCCGGCCGACATCCCGGCGAAGTCGGGAGCCTGCAGCGCCCGGTGGTCGACCTTGCCGTTGGGCGTCAGCGGCATCGCGTCCAGCGGCACGAACGCCGCCGGCACCATGTGCTCCGGCAGGCGGGCGGCCGCCGCCTCGCGCAGCGCGGAGATCAGGGTGCTCGCCTCGGCGGTCGGGCCGGCCGCCGGGACGACATAGGCCACCAGCTGCTTCTCGCCCGGCCCGTCCTGGCGGGCCACGACGACCACCTGGGCGACCCCCGGGTGCTCGGCCAGCACGGCCTCGATCTCCCCCGGCTCGATCCGGTATCCGCGCACCTTGACCTGCGCGTCGACCCGGCCGGCGAAGACCAGCTCGCCGTCGCCGGTCCAGCGGGCCCGGTCGCCGGTGCGGTACATCCGGCCACCCGGCGAGAACGGGTCGGCCACGAACCGTTCCGCGGTCAGCCCCGGACGCCCGAGATATCCGCGGGCGAGCCCGACCCCGGTGACGTAGAGCTCGCCGGTCATGCCCGGCGGCACCGGCTGCAGGAAGGCGTCGAGCACGTAGGTCCGCATGTTGGCGATCGGGCCGCCGATGGGCACCGCGCCGCGTCCCGGGGACAGCGGGGAGCTCATCGTCGCGCACACGGTCGTCTCGGTGGGCCCGTAGCCGTTGATCATCCGGCGGCCCGGCGACCAGCGGTCCACCAGCGCGGGCGGGCAGGCCTCGCCGGCCACGATCAGGGTGAGGTCGTCCGGCAGGTCGTCCTCGACGGCCAGCACGCTCGGCGGCACGGTGACGTGGGTGATGTCCCACCGGCGTACCGCGTCGCCCAGCGACACCCGCGGCGGCATGTGCTCGGCGTCGGCCAGCACGATGCTCCCGCCCGAGAGCAGGGCCATGCACACCTCGGAGATGGCGGCGTCGAACCCGAGCGCGGCGAACTGCAGGACCCGCGAGGACGACGTCACGCCGAACCGCTCGATCTGCGCGCTCGCCAGGTTGCCGAGCCCGGCGTGGGTGACCAGCACGCCCTTGGGCACACCCGTCGACCCGGACGTGTAGATCACGTACGCCCCGTCCCGCGCCGCCACCCGCGGCAGCGACACCTGCGGGCCGGCCGCGGACGGCTCGTCCAGCGCCAGCACCGCGCCGGCGAAGTCGCCCGGCACGACCGAGCGGGTCCGCGCCGTGCACACCAGCACCTGCGGCGCCGCATCCGCCAGCATCAGCGCGATCCGGTCGCCGGGGTAGTCCGGGTCGACGGGCACGAACACCCCGCCGGCCAGCGACACCCCGAGCAGGGCCACCACCAGCTCCGCCGAGCGTTCCACGAGCACGGCCACCCGGGTCTCGCGCCGTACGCCGGAGGCCACCAGCCGCCGGGCGAGCCCCTCGGCCTCGCCCAGCAGCGCGCCGAACGACAGGCTGCGCGCCGCGTCGCGCACCGCCACCGCGTCCGGGGAGCGCTGCGCCTGCCGGCGGAACAGCATCGGCAGCGGCTGCGCGGTCAGCGGCGCATCGGTCTCGTTCCACTCCCGCACCACCTGCCGGCGCTCGGCCGCGCCGACCAGACCGATGCGCCCCACCGCAATCCCCGGTTCGGCCACCACCTGCCGCAGGGCCTCGATGATCGCGGCGAGCATCCCCTCGGCCTCGGCCCGGTCGAACGCGTCCGGACGGAAGATGAACTCGCCGTGGACGCCGCCGTCCTCGGAGGCGCGCATCGACACCGGGTAGTGCCCGCTGTCCTCCGGGATCTCCGCCGGGCGCATGACCACCGCGTCCGGGTCGTCGGACGGGCGCGGCGGGCGCGGGTAGTTCTCGAACACCACCAGCGTGTCGAACGCCGCCCCCGGACCGGCGACCTGTTTGATCTCGCTCAGCCCGAGGTGCTGGTGGGCCATCATCGCGACCTGCCGCCGCTGCAGGTCGGTCAGCATGTCCAGGAACGGTTCGGCGCCGTCGAGGCGCACCCGGACCGGCAGCGTGTTCATGAACAGCCCGACCACGGACCCGACGCCGGGGATCTCCGCGGGCCGCCCGGCCACGGCGGAACCGAAGACCACGTCGTCGCGGCCGGTCAGCCGGGCCAGCAGCAACGACCAGATCCCCTGGAAGAGGGTGTTCATCGTGACGCCGTGGCGGCGGGTGAACCGCACCAGGCGCCGGCTCAGCTCGTCGTCGAGCCCGAACCGTACCCGCTGCGGCGCGATCGGCGCGGTGATCGTGTCCGGCGGCACGACGTGGGTGGCCTCGTCGAGCCCGGCCAGTTCGCCGCGCCACGCCTGCCGGGCGGCCTCCTTGTCCTGGCGGGCCAGCCAGACCAGGTAGTCACGGTACGACGTCGGCGCCGGCAGGCCGCGACCCTCGTACGCCGCCATCACCTCGGTGGAGACGATCGGGAGTGACCACCCGTCGCACGAGATGTGGTGCGACGCGAAGGCCAGCCGGTGCCGGCGCTCGCCGAGACGCACCAGGTGCAGGCGCAGCAGCGGCGCCCGGGTCAGGTCGAACCGCTCGTCGCGCAACTGCGCCGCGAGCCGGTCGAACTCCGCCAGCGCCACGTCCTCGGGCAGATCCGACAGGTCGGTCTCCTGCCAGGGCAGCGTCACCTCGCGGGCGATCGCCTGCACGGCCGCGCCGGACTCGAGCTGATGGAAACTCGCCCGCAGGGCGGCGTGCCGGTCCAGCACGGCCTGCCAGGACGCGCGGAACCGGGCCACGTCCAGCGGGCCGTCGACGGCCAGGGTCCGCATGCTGGCGTAGACGTCCGGGCCGCGCTCGTCGACGGCATGGAACAGCAGGCCCTCCTGCAGCGGGGAGAGCGGCCAGATGTCGAGCAGGTCCGGCACGGCGGCCTCGATCTGCGCCACCTCCTGCCCGCTCAGCGCGGTCAGCGGGAAGTCGGACGGGGTGTGCCCGCCGGCGCGGACGTCGCCGGCGTGTACCGCCAGACCGGCCAGCACGTCTTGCCAAGCCCTGCCGAGCGACTCGGCCTCGGCCGCGCCGACAAGCCGCCCGGCCCAGGTGACGGTCAGCTCCAGCCGGGGCCCGTCGGCCGCGTCGAGCACGGCCGCGTCGATCTCCACGGCGTGCCGCAACGGCATGTCCGGCTCCGCCGTACCGCCGATCGTCCCCAGCTGCTGCCAGGGCTGCACGTCACCGCCGGGCCCCTCGGAGAAGCGGCCCAGGTAGTTGAACCCGATCTCGGCTGCCGGCTGTGCCGCCAGCACCCGCCCGGTCTCGGCGTTGAGGTGGCGCAGCATCCCGTAGCCGAGCCCGCCGTCGGGCACGGCACGCACGTTCTCCTTGACGGTCTTCAGCAGGCGGCCGGCCGCGCCGCCACCGGCGATCACCTCGGCCGTGTCGATCCCGGTCACGTCCAGCCGGAGCGGGTGCACGTCGGTGAACCAGCCGACCGTGCGCGACAGGTCCATCTCGCCGAGCGGCCGGCGGCCGTGACCTTCGACGTCCACCACGACGGCGGCGCCGCCGCGCCATCGGGCCACCGCGCCCGCCAGGGTGGCCAGCAGCACCTCGTGCACACCACAGTGGAAGGCCGAGGTGACCCTCTCCACCAGCACGCCGGCCCGGTCCTGCGGCACCGTCCACGTCCGGCGGCCGGCGGTCGAGATGGTGTCGCGTCCGGGGTCGAGCGCGCCGAACCGCGGCTGCGCCCCGCCCAGGATCCGCGTCCACGTGGCCAGCTCCGCGGTCCGGGTGGCCGCCTGATCGGTCAGCGTCCGCGCCCAGCGCCGGAACGAGACGTCCACCGGATCGAGCGCCGGCTCCCGGCCCGCGGCCACCGCCTCGCACGCCGCGCGCAGGTCCGGCAGCAGGATCCGCCACGACACCGCGTCGACCACCAGGTGGTGCGCCACCACCACGAGCCGTCCGACGCGGCCGGGGCCCGCGTCGACCCACACCGCCCGGACCATCACGCCGGCGCCCGGATCCAACCGCGTGGCCGCCTCGGCGGCGCTGCGCTCGGTGAGGTCGTCGACCTCGCCGGCGCCCGCCTCGACCCGGTCCACCAGCCCGGCCGCGTGCACCGCGCCCCGCGGCGCCACCACCAGCCGCGGCTCTTCCGTCCCGGCCGCGACGACGCGGCTGCGCAGCATGTCATGGGCGTCGAGCACGGCTCCCAGCCCGGCCGCCAGCACGTCGCGCGACAGGGTGTCGGGCGCGCCCACGGTCACCCACTGCGCCATGGCGCTGCGGTTCATCGTGCCGGGGTCACGGTCGAGCAGGCCCCGCATCACCGGCGTCCAGGCGACCTCGCCGACCCCGTCGTCGGGACCGGCCGGCCGCTGACCGCCGCGCACCGCGACCGCGGCGATGGCCGCCGGCGTCTTCTGCTCGAAGACGTCCTTCGCGCCGAAGACGACGCCCTCGCGACGTGCGCGGGCGGCCAGCTGCATCGACACGATCGAGTCGCCGCCCAGTTCGAAGAAGCTGTCGTCGGCCCCGACCCGGTCCAGCCCGAGGAGGTCGGCGAACAGGTCGCACAACACCCGCTCGACCTCGGTACGCGGCTCGCGGCCGGCCGGCTTCCCGCTGCGTTCGGGGGCGGGCAGGGCCGCTCGGTCGATCTTGCCGTTGATCGTCAGCGGGAAGCCGTCCAGCACCACCACCGCGGCCGGCACCATGAACTCCGGCAGCCGCTCGCCCAGGTGTTCGCGTACCGCGGCGGGGTCCGGTCCCGGCTGCCCGGCCGCGGTGACGTAGGCGATCAGCCGTTTCTCGCCCGGGCCGTCCTCGCGGGCCACCACGACCGCCTGCGCGACCTCGGGGATCGCGGTCAGCGCCGCCTCGATCTCCGCCGGCTCGACCCGGTAGCCGCGGATCTTCACCTGGGCGTCGGCGCGGCCGGCGAACAGCAGCTCGCCCTGTTCCGTCCAGCGCGCCAGGTCCCCGGTGCGGTACATCCGCTCACCGGCGGCGAACGGGTCGGCGACGAACCGCTCCGCGGTCGCGGCGGCGGCGCCCAGATAGCCGCGCGCCAGCCCGGCGCCGGCCAGATAGAGCTCGCCGGTCACGTTCGGGGCCACCGGTTGCAGGAACGCGTCGAGCACGTACGCTCGCCGCCCGGCCAGCGGCCGGCCGATCGGCAGGGTGTCGCCGGTGGCGACCCCCGGCTCGATCAGGTGCCAGGTGGCGCACAGGGTGGTCTCGGTGGGGCCGTAGAGGTGCCGGACCCGGATCTCGGGGCAGGTCTCGCGCAACCGTACGACGGAGGCGAGCGGCACCGCGTCGCCGCCGGTCAGAACCTCCCGCAGTCCGCGGAAGGCGTCCGGCGACTCCTCCGCCAGCACCCGGAACGACCCGGCCGTCAGATGGACGGTGGTCACCCCGCGGTCGATCGCCTCGCGCAGCCGCTGCGCGTCCACCGCGCCCGGGTCCGCGACCACCACGTGGGCCCCGCTCAGCAGCGGCACCCAGATCTCCAGCAACGACGCGTCGAACGCGTGCGGGGCGTGCATCAGCACGCCGTCGCCGGGGCCGACCGACCAGCCCGGGTCACCGGCCAGCGCCGCCACGCTGCCGTGCGGCACCGCGACGCCTTTCGGCACCCCGGTGGACCCGGAGGTGTACATCACGTACGCCAGGTCGTGCGCGCCCACCGTGATCGGCGGGGCCTCGGACGGCGCCGCGGCGATCGCCGGTGAGTCCATGACCACCGGCGCGAGGCCGTCCGGCACCGCGCCGCTGGTCGCCTGCACGCAGACCGCCACCGATACGCCGGCGTCGGTCAGCATCCGCTCGATCCGGTCCCGGGGGTAGTCCAGGTTCACCGGGACGTACGCCGCGCCCGCCTTGCCGATCGCGAGGAGGGCGACGAACAGATCGGTGCCGCGTTCCATCACCACGCCGACGCGGTCGCCACGCCGCACACCCCGGCCGGCCAGATGCCCCGCGAGCCGGTCGGATTCCCGGTCCAGGGCGGCGTAGGACAGGGTCCGCCCGCCGCCGCTGACCGCCACCGCGTCCGGTGAGCTGCGCGCACGCCGCCGGAACCCGGTCAGCACCGACGACCCGCCGGCCGCCACGCCGGTCGCGTTCCAGCGCTCCACCACGCGCTCGCGCACCGATTCGCCGGTCACACCCAGGCGGCCCACCGCGAGCGACGGCTCCGCCACGATGCGTTCGATGACCCGTACGACCTGCCCGGCCGCCTCGGCGGCGGTCTCCCGCTCGATGCGGTCGGGCCGGTAGGACACCCGGATCTGCAGGCGCTCGCCGGGGCTCGCGCTCATCGTCAGCGGATAGCTGGTGCCGGTCCGGGTGAGGACCGAGCCGATCCTGACACCACCCTCGCCGCCCAGGCCGGCGGCGTCCATCGGGTAGTTCTCGACCATCATGATGGTGTCGAACAGCGCGCCGGGACCCGCCGCCCGCTGGATGTCCGGCAGCCCCAGGTGCTGGTGCTCGGTCAGCGCGGACTGGCGTGCCTGCAGGTCGTGCAGCAGGTCCAGCACCGGCCGGCCGCCGTCGAGGCGCACCCGGACCGGGACGGTGTTGATGAACATCCCCACCATCCGGTCGACGTCCGGCACCTCGGCGGGGCGTCCGGACACCACCGTCCCGAACACCACGTCGGTCCGGCCCGCCAGCCGCGCCAGCACCAGCGCCCAGGCGCCCTGCAGGATCGTGCTCAGCGTCACCGCATGACCCCGTGCGAACTCGGTGAGACGGCGGGTGGCCTGCTCCGACAGTCCTTCGCAGTGCTCCCCCGGCATCACCATGGTCTTGTCCGCGTCGGCGTCCACCAGGGTCGGTTCGTCGCAGCCGGCGAGCTCGGAGCGCCACGCCGCGCGGGTCGCCGCGTCGTCCTGGCGGTTCAGCCACGCCAGGTAGTCCCGCGGCGAGGGCGCCGTCGCCGTGCTCGGCGCACCCGCGTACGCCGCCGACATCTCGCCCAGGATGATCGGCGTCGACCAGCCGTCCAGGACGATGTGGTGCGACGTCACCACGAGCCGGTGCCGGTCCGCGCCGAGCCGGACCAGCAACAGCCGCAGCAGCGGCGCCCGGGTGACGTCGAACCGCTGCGCCTGGTCCTCGGCGAGCAGTCGTCCGACCTCCGCGGCCGCGTCCGCCTCAGCCCGGTGTGACACGTCGGCCACCCGCCAGCCGATGTCCGCCTGGTCCACGACGACCTGCACCGTCTCGCCGGACTCCAGCTGATGGAAGCTGGTGCGCAGCGACTCGTGCCGGGCGACCAGCGTCCGCCAGGCCGCGCGCAGCCGGTCCGCGTCGAGCGGCCCGTCGAGGTCCAGGATGCGCTGGCTCTGGTAGACGTCGACGCCGTCCTCGTCCAGCGCCCGCTCGAAGAGCATGCCCCGCTGCAGCGGCGACAGCGGCCAGATGTCGGTCAGGCCCGGCGCCGCGGCCTCCAGCGCCGTCACGTCCCGCTGCGTCACCTCGACCAGGTCGAAGTCGGCCGGGGTGTGCCCGCCGGCCCGCGGGTCGCCGGCGTGGGTGGCCAGACCGGTCAGCAACTCCAGCCAGGCCTCGCCGAGCAGCTCCACCGTGACCGGGGCGAGATCCCGGCCGTCCAGGGTGAGCCGCAGCAGCGGGCCGTCCGGGGTGTCCCGCACGTCCGCGCCGGCCTCCAGCGGGTGTGCCAGGACCAGGTCCGGTCCGGCTTCCCCGGCGCCGAGCGATCCGCCGCGCACCTGCCACGGGACGGCCTCGGCGGCCACCCCGGACCGGCCGAGGTAGTTGAACCCGATCTGCGGGGCGGGCAACGCGGCGAGCCGCTCGGCGGTGTCCGGGTTGAGGTGGCGCAGCAGCCCGAACCCGAACCCGTCGCCGGGCGCCGCGCGGACCTGGTCCTTCACCGATTTCAGCAGCTCACCCGCGGCCGCGTCGCCGGCCGCCGCGGCCGCCAGGTCGACGCCGGAGACGTCCAGGCGGACCGGGTGCACGCTGGTGAACCACCCCACCGTACGCAACAGGTCCTCGCCGTCGGCGGCGTGCCGGCCGTGGCCCTCCACGTCCACCAGCACCCCGGCGTCGTCGCCGCGCCAGCGGGCCACCGCCGCGGCCAGGCCGGCGAGCAGCACCTCCTGGATCCCGCAGTGGAACGCGCCCGGCATCCGGCTGACCAGGTGGCCCGCCACGGCGCCGGACAGGGTCGCCGACCACGAGTGCGCCTGCCCGTGGTGCTCCGCCAGCGGTGGTTCCGCCGCGTCCAGCACGGTGACCCAGTGGTCGAGCTCGGCCAGGGTGCTCGGGCTGGACGCCTGCTCGGTCAGCCGCCGCGCCCACTGCCGGTACGACGTCGCCGCGGGTTCCAGAGCCGGGGTCGCGCCGGCGAGCACCTCCTGGTACGCCGCTTGCAGGTCCGGCAGCAGGATGCTCCACGACACCGCGTCGACCACCAGGTGATGCGCCACGAGCGCCAGCCGGCCCGGCTCGGCGTCGCCGGCGTCGAGCCACACCGCCCGCAGCATGATCCCGGCCGACGGATCCAGCGTGCCCGCCGCCGTCGCCGCCTCGCGCTCGGCGCGGGCGTCGATGCCGTCACTGTCGACCGCCACCCGCGTCAGCAGGTCCGCCGCGGCCACCGCGCCGCGCTCGGGCACGATCAGCCGCCGGTCCGGCTCCACCCGCGCGCGCAGCACGTCATGGGTGTCCAGCACCGCCCGCAGGGCGCCGGTGAGCGCGTCCGGGTCGAGGCCGGCCGGCGCGACGACGACTCGGGCCTGCGCGAAGCCGGGGCGCACCGCGTCGTCGCCGAGGGCGCGCATCACCGGCGTCCACGGGATCTCGCCGAGGCCGGCATCCGCCGCGGACCGGTCCGGTCGTGCCGATCCGGCCGCCGGCGCCAGCGCGGCCAGCCGTTCCGGGGTCCGGTGCTCGAACACCTGCCGCGGGGTCAGGGCGATGCCCTCGCGCCGGGCGCGGGCGGCCACCTGCATCGACGAGATCGAGTCGCCGCCCAGCGCGAAGAAGCTGTCCTCGACGCCGACCCGGTCCAGGCCCAGGACGCCGGCGAACACGTCGCAGAGGATCCGCTCGGCCGCGGTGGCCGGGGCCCGGCCGGTCGACTTGGCGGCGAAGTCCGGCTCGGGCAGGGCCGGCCGGTCCACCTTGCCGTTGACCGTCAGCGGCAGGTCCGCCAGCACCAGCACCGCGGCCGGGACCATGAACTCGGGCAGGGTCGCGGCGAGCCGGGCGCGCAGGCGTTCCGGGTCGAGGTCCCGGCCGGCCTCGGCCACCACATAACCGATCAGGTGCTCGCCGCGGACGCACACCACGGCCTGGGCGACACCCGGCAGGCCGCCCAGGACCGCTTCGACCTCGCCGGGCTCCACCCGGTAGCCACGGATCTTGACCTGGTCGTCGGCCCGTCCGGCGAACGCCAGCGTGCCCTGCTCGGTCCAGTACGCCAGGTCGCCGGTGCGGTACATCCGGCCACCGGGAGCGAAGGGGTCGGCGACGAACCGCTCGGCGGTCAGCGCCGGGCGGCCCAGGTAGCCCTGCGCCACACCGGCCCCGGCGACGTACAGCTCGCCGGTCGTCCCGGGCGGCAGGGGCCGCAGGAACGCGTCGAGGACGTAGACGCGCCGGCCCGCGAGCGGGCGACCGATCGGCAGCACCGGGCCGGTCTCGTCGCCCGGTTCGAGCAGCCACCAGGTGGCGCACAGGGTGGTCTCGGTCGGGCCGTACAGGTGCCGCACCCGGACGTCCGGACACGCCCGCCGCACCCGTTCGACCGCCGCCAGCGGCACCGCGTCACCGCCGGTCAGCACCTCGCGCAGCCCGGCGACCGACTCCGGCGACTCCTCGGCCAGCACCCGGAAGGCGCCCGCGGTCAGGTGCGCGGCCGTCACCCCGGCGGCCACCTGAGCGGCCAGCGCCGCGCCGTCCACCGCGCCCGGTCCGGCGATCATCACCCGGGCGCCGGACAGCAGCGGCACCCAGATCTCGAACAGCGAGATGTCGAACGCGTGCGAGGCGTGCATCAGCACGGTGTCGCCGGGACCGGTCCGCCATCCCGGGTCGCCGACCAGCGCCGCGACGTCGCCGTGCGACACCGCGACGCCCTTGGGCGTCCCGGTCGAGCCCGAGGTGTACATCACGTAGGCGAGGTCGTCGGGTCCGGTGGGGACCGGCGGGCACGGCGCCACCGCCGGCCACGTCCCCGGATCGTCCACCACGATCGCCTCGAGCCCGCCGTCCAGCACGGCGGCCCGGAACGCGGCCGTGCACACCGCCGCCACCGGCTCCGCGTCGGTCAGCAGGAACTTCACCCGCTCCGCGGGATAGGCCGGATCCACCGGTACGAACGCCGCCCCGGCCCGCCACACCGCGAGCAACGTCGCGATCAGCTCGCCGGACCGCTCCATCACCACGGCCACCCGGTCCCCGCGCCGGACCCCGCGCGCGCTGAGGTGACCGGCGAGCCGGTCCGCGCGCTCGGCCAGCTCCCCGAACGACATCACCCGGTCCCCATCGGCGACCGCCACCTCGTCGGGGCGCTGCGCGACCTGGCGTGCGAACAGGTCCAGCGCCAGCCGGTCCGGCCGCGCACCGACGGCCGCGCCCCATCGCGCCACCCGGTCGCGCTCCGCCGCGCTGGTCACGTCGATCGCGGCCACCGTGAGCTCGCCCGCGTCCGTCAGCCGGCGCAGGACCCGGGTGAACCGTTCCAGGATGGACGCCGCGGTGGCCGCGTCGAACAGCTCCGTCAGGTAGTCGAGCTTGAACAGCATCGACTCGCCGGGGACCGCGACCAGCGTCAGTGGATAGTGCGCGGCTTCGCGGCCCTGGTGCACCCGGATGCCGAACGCGTCGGCCGAGCGCGAATCGTCGAGCTCGCGGGGGAAGTTCTCGAAGACCAGCAGGGTGTCGAAGACCGCGCCGGGCCCGGCCGCCTTCTGGATGTCCGCCAGTCCGACGAACTGTTCGGGGATGAGAGCGGACTGCCGCTTCTGCAGCTCCGCCAGCATCTCGACGACCGGCGCCGAACCCCGCAGCCGTACCCGCACCGGCACGGTGTTGAGGAACAGGCCGACCATTGCCTCCACGCCGGGCAGGTGCGCCGGACGCGCCGACACCGTCGCCCCGAACACCACGTCCGTCCGGCCGGTCAGCCGCGCCAGCACCAGCGCCCAGGCGCCCTGGATCACCGTGTTCAGCGTCAGCCCCCGGCCACGGGCCAGCTCCGCCAGCGAGCGGGTGAGCTCCGGCGACAGCTGCACCTCGACGCTCTCCGGCATGCCCGGCGCCCGTCCCGGATCGGCGGGGGCCACCAACGTCGGCTCCTGCGCGCCACGCAGCTCCGCGGCCCACGCCGCCAGCGCGCTCGGCTTGTCCTGCCGGCTCAGCCAGGCGAGGTACTCCCGGTAGGGCGTCACCGCCGGCAGCTGTGCCGGGCCGTCGCCGGCCGCGTACAACGCGGTCAGCTCGTCGAAGACGATCGGCAACGACCAGCCGTCCATGACCGCGTGATGGCAGGTCACCACCAGGCGGTGCCGGTCGTCGGCGAGCCGGATCAGGGTCAGCCGCAGCAGCGGCGGCTTCGCGACGTCGAAGGGCCTCAGCCGGTCCTCGTCGGCCAGTTCCCGCACGGCGTGCTCGGGATCGTCGAGGTGGGCCAGGTCGACCACCCGCCACGGCAGCTCCACCCGGCCGGCGACGACCTGCACGGTCTCGCCGGTCCGGCGCTGCCGGAAGCAGGCCCGCAGCGCGGCGTGCCGGGCCAGCAGCGCCTCCCACGCCGCGCGCAGCCGGGCCGCGTCCACCGGGCCGTCGAGATCGAGGATCCAGTGGCCCACGTAGACGTCCGGCCCCTCGTCGTCGTAGACGGTGTGGAAGAGCAGTCCCTCCTGCAGCGGCGACAGCGGCCAGATGTCCTCGATGCGCGCCTGGGTCACGGATATCTCCTCTTTTTCAGAGAAAGGCTTGAGAGAGAGGGGCTCAACGGTCGCCGAACTCGGACTCGAGTTCTTCGACCTCCTGCTGGTCCAGGTCGACGAGGCCGAACCGCCGCACCGGCGTCCACGTCGCCTCGCCGTCGCCACCGGCCGCCGGCTCGTTCCCGGAATCGACGATCGCCGCGATCCCGGCCGGCGTCCGGTGCTGGAACACCTCTCGCGCGCCGAAGGCCATCCCGTCGCGGCGGGCGCGTGCGGCGAGCTGCATCGAGGTGATCGAATCTCCGCCGAGTTCGAAGAAGCTGTCGTCGACCCCGACCCGTTCCAGACCCAGCACCTCGGCGAAGAGACCGCACAGCGCCCGCTCGACCCCGGTACGCGGCTCCCGGCCGGAGACGCGTCGGCTGAAGTCCGGATCCGGCAGAGCCTCCCGGTCCAGCTTCCCGTTCGGAGTCACCGGCAGGGCGTCCAGGACCATCACCGCCGCCGGGACCATGTACTCCGGCAACACCCGGGCGACCCGCTCGCGCAGCCGTACCGGATCCACCTCGCCGCCGGGCACCACGTAGCCGATCAAACGGCCGTCGCGGGCCAGCACCACCGCCTGGTCGACGCCCGGCTGCTCGGCCAGCACCGTCTCGATCTCGCCCGGTTCCACCCGATAGCCACGGATCTTGACCTGGTTGTCGGCGCGCCCGGCGAACACCAGCTCGCCGTCACCGGTCCAGTACGCCACGTCCCCGGTCCGGTACATCCGCTCGCCCGCGGCGAACGGGTCGGCGACGAACCGCTCGGCGGTCAGCGCCGGACGCCCGAGGTAGCCCTGGGCCACGCCGGCGCCCGCGATGTAGAGATCACCCGCGACGCCCGGCGGCAGCGGACGCAGGAAGACGTCCAGCACGTACAGCCGACGGCCCGGCAGCGGCCGGCCGATCGGCAGCGTCGAGCCCAGCCGGTCACCCGGCTCGATCTTCTTCCACGTCGCGCACAGCGTGGTCTCCGTCGGGCCGTACGTGTGCCAGACCCGTAGCCCGGGGCACGCCTGCCGGACCCGCTCCACCGCGCCGAGCGGCACCACGTCTCCACCCGCGAGCACGTCGCGCAGTCCGGCGAAGGATTCCGGCGACTCCTGTGCCAGCGCCCGGAACTGACCGGCGGTGAAGTTCACCGCGGTGAGACCATCCGCCACGTGTGCGGCGAGCCGCTGCGCGTCGACCACGCCCGGCTCGGCGAGCATCACCCGCGCGCCGGAGACCAGCGGCACCCACACGTCGTAGAGCGACGCGTCGAAGGTGTGCGGAGCGTGCATCAGCACCGCGTCGCCGGCCCCCACCTCCCAGACCGGATCACCGGCCAATGCCGCCACACCCCCGTGCGCGACGGCCACGCCCTTGGGCTTGCCGGTGGATCCGGACGTGTACATGACGTACGCCAGATCGTCGGCTCCGATCGCGACCGGCGCGGCCACGCCCTCGCCGACCCGGTCCATGTCGATCAGCTCGTGACCCGCCGGCACCGCACCCGCGGTCGACTCCCGGCACAGCACCGCCGCGACCGCGGAGTCGGCCAGCATGAACTCCACCCGGTCCGCCGGGTAGCCCGGATCGACCGGCACGAACGCGGCTCCCGCCTTCCACACCCCGAGCCATGCCGCCAGCACCTCGGCCGACCGCTCCAGCATCACCCCGACCCGGTCGCCGCGCCGGACACCCCGATCCGTCAGGGCCCGCGCCAGCCGGCCGGACCATTCGTCGAGCTCCTTGAACGACCAGGCCCGGTCCCCGGCCGTCACGGCCGTCGCGTCGGGTGCCCGCCGCACCTGCCGGCGGAAGAGATCGACCGGGGACGGCGCGTCCACCGCGTCGCCGGTCTCGTTCCACCGCTCGACGGTCAGCTGCCGGCCGGCCGCACTCACCACGTCGAGGCGGCCCACCGCCGCTCCCGGCTCGGCGATGATCTGTTCCAGGACGCGGGCCAGCCCGTACAGGGCTTCCTCGGCGATCCGGGCATCGAGCGTCTCCGGGGGATACTGCACGTCGGTCTCGAGGCTCTCGCCCGGCATCACTCCCAGCGTGATCGCATACGGCGACGCCTGGTGGAACTCTCGCAGGGTCAGGCGCAGGCCGCGCGGAGAATCCGGCGCCGCGGCCGGATCGACATAGTTTTCGAAGACGACGATCGTGTCGAAACTCGCCCCGCCGAGCTTCTGGATCTCCGGCAATCCGAGATGCTGATGCGAGATCAGCGCGGACTGCCGTTTCTGCAGCTCCGTCAACATCTCCAGGACCGGCTGCCCGGCGTCCAGCCGGACTCGCACCGGCACGGTGTTGATGAACAGGCCCACAAGCTGTTCCACGCCGGGCAGCTCCGCGGGGCGTCCCGACACCGTCGCGCCGAACACCACGTCCGTGCGGCGCGCCAATCGGGCCAGCACCACCGCCCAGGCGCCCTGCACCAGCGTGTTGAGCGTCAACCCGTGGCGGCGGGCGAAGTCCACGAGAGCGGACGTGAACTCCGGTGAATGGCGGAGCACCTCGCGTGCCGGCAGCTCCGGAGCCTTCCCTGGCCGCTCCGCGATTCCGAGCGCGGATCCGTCGGCGCCGGACAGCTCCGCGCGCCATGCCGATCGGGCGGCCTCCCGGTCCTGCCGACCCAACCATGACAGATAGTGACGGTACGAGCCGGCGGGCGGCAGCCCCGAGACGGTGCCACCGGACGCGTAGACATGGAGCAGCTCCGATTCCAGGATGGCCCGCGACCACCCGTCCATGAGCAGGTGATGGCTCGTGGTCACCAGACAGTGCCGCTGCGGGCCGAGGCGGATCAGCATCAACCGCAGCAGGGGAGGCTTCGTGAGGTCGAACCTTTCGGCGCGCTCCTTCGCCGCGATCTCGCCCACCTCGGCCAGCGCCGCCTTCTCGGGCAGGCCGGACAGGTCACGTTCGGCCCAGGGAAGCCGGACCTCACGGGGGATCAGCTGGACGGTCTCACCGGACTTCCGGCGGTGGAAACTCGCTCGCAGCGCCGCGTGCCGGTGGAGAAGGACCTCCCAGGACCTCCGGAATCGCTCGGTGTCCAGAGGGCCGTCGATGATCTGCGATTGCTGGATGACGTAGATGTCGGGGGCCGCGTCGTCGAACGAGGCATGGTAGAGCATCCCCTCCTGCATCGGTGACAGCGGCCAGACCTCCGCGAGCGCCGATCCTGGGGACGTAGTCGGAGTTGTCACGATTCCTGACCTCCACCGAATTCGGCCGCTATTGCTTCGAAGTTCTCGATCTCGTCCTGGTCCAGGTCGAGGAGGTCGAAATCGGACGCGGTGTGTCCCCCCGCCGACGGATCATCTGCCTGGCCGGCCAGTCCGGACAACATGTCCGACCAACCGCGGCCCAGCCGCTCGACCTCGTCCTCCCGCAGCACACCGTCCGGCCAGCTCAGCACCAACCTCAGCAGCGGGCCCCGGGGGCCGTCCTCGACCACCGCGTCGGCGTCGAGGACATGCGGCAACCCGACGCCCGGGCCCAGCGCGCCGCCCACATCCCCGACCGGCTGCCACTCCCGCACACCGGCCACATGCCGTCCCATGAAGTTGAATCCGATCTGCGGCGATGGCAACGCCGCCAGTACCGGGCCCGTCTCGTCGTTGAGAAAACGCAGCAACCCGTAACCGAGCCCGTCGCCGGGCACCGCCCGCGACTGCTCCTTGACCCTTTTCAACAGCTCCCCGGCCGCCGGTCCACCGGCCAGCACGCCCGCCCAGTCGATGCCGGCGACATCCAGCCGCACCGGGTGGACGCTGGTGAACCAACCCACCGTCCGGGACAGGTCCAGTCCGCCCACCGGGTGACGGCCGTGACCCTCGACATCGACCAGGACCACATCCCCGCCGTGCCACCGTGCCACCGCGCCCGCCAGTCCGGCCAGCACGACCTCATGGACCCCGCAGAAGAACACCACCGGCGCGCGTCCCACCAGCACCTGAGCCCGTGACCCCGACACCACCCACGAGCGGGAACGCACGGCCCCGGCGGACGGGCCGGGCTCACCGATCCGCCGGTCCCCGGAACCCACCACCGCCCGCCATCGCGCCAACTCCCCCACCCGCTCCGGCGAAACCGCCCACTGCCCCAACAGGTCCGCCCACCGCCGGAACGACACTCCCACCGGTTCCAGGGCCGGCTGCCGCCCGGCGGCCACCGCCTCACACGCCGCCTGCAGGTCCGGTACCAGAACACGCCACGACACTCCGTCGACGGCCAGGTGATGCGCGGCCAGCACCAAGCGGCCGGAGCGATCCGGGCCGGCGTCCACCCACGCCGCCCGCACCACCACACCGGCAGCGGGGTCCAGCCGTGCGGCCACCGCCACCGCACAGCGACGCGCCACCTCGTCGATCTCGCCGGTGTCGGCCTCGACCCGCTCCACCGCACCGGCCACATCGACCGACCCACGGGCGCGCACCACCAACCGCCCCGAGTCCACCCGCACCCGCAGCATGTCGTGCGCGTCCACCACCGCCGTCAACGCCGCCACCAACGCGCGCTCCCCGAGCCCTGCGGGCACGGCGACCACGACCCACTGCGCGAATCCCGCGGCCACCACCGCATCGCCCAGCAACCGCATGACCGGCGTCCGCGCCACCTCGCCCACACCGTCGCCGATCATGTGGCCGCGTTCCGGCCGCGGCGCCTGCGCCGCCACCTGCGCGAGCCGCTCCGGGGTCCGCTCCTCGAACACGTCGTGCGCGGCGAACGTCAGACCCGCACGCCGGGCCCGTGCCACCAACTGCATCGAGGTGATGGAGTCGCCGCCCACCTCGAAGAAGCTGTCGGTGACGCCGACCCGGTCCAGACCGAGCACCTCGGCGAAGAGATCGCACAACGCCCGCTCGACCTCGGTGCGCGGCTCCCGGACATCTGCCCCGGCCGCGAAGTCGGGATCAGGCAGCGCGCCCCGGTCGATCTTCCCGTTCGGGGTGGTGGGCAACGCCTCCAGCGGCACCACCACCGCGGGCACCATGTACGGCGGCAACCGCGATGCGAGGTCTTCGCGCACCGCCTGCGGATCGACGCCAGCCGGCGACACATAGGCCAGTAGGCGGTCACCGCGCACGATCACCGCGGCTTGGGCAACCCCGGGGTGACCGGACAGGGCCGACTCGACCTCACCGGGCTCGATCCGGAATCCACGAACCTTCACCTGGTCGTCGGCACGCCCGGCGAACACCAGCTCACCCTCGCCGGTCCGGTACGCCAGATCTCCGGTCCGGTACATCCGCTCACCCGGGACGAACGGGTCGGCGACGAACCGCTCGGCCGTCAACGCGGCCCGTCCCAGATACCCGCGAGCCAGCCCGATCCCGGCCACGTACAGCTCACCGGTGAGGCCCGGCGGCAGCGGCCGCAGGAACGCGTCCAGCACATAGCAGCGTCCCCCGGCGATCGGCGTCCCGATCGGGACCACGGGCCGGCTCGCCACCAGCGGCATGCTCATCGCCGCGCACACCGTGGCCTCGGTGGGCCCGTACGCATTGACCAGCCGCAGACCCGCCGACCAGCGGTCCGCCAGGCTTGGCGGACATGCCTCCCCGGCCACCACCACGGTCTCCAGCCGGGCCGGCAACGCCTCCGCCGTGGCCAGCACCGACGGCGGAACGGTCACGTGCGTGACATCCCACCGCTGCAGCGCCTCGGCCAGCGACACGCGCGGCGGCAGCTGGTGTTCCGGCGCCATCACCAGCCGCGCCCCGGACAGCAACGCCATCAACACTTCCGACACCATCGCGTCGAAGCCCAGCGCCGCGAACTGCAGGACCCGGGACGACGGCGACACACCGAACCGGTCGATCTGCGCCAGCGCCAGGTTCCCCAGTCCCGCGTGCGGGACGACGACCCCCTTCGGCCTGCCCGTCGACCCCGACGTATAGATCACATATGCCGCGTCACCCGGACGTACCCGCGGCAATCGAGCCGCCGATCCCCCGGTCAGATCCATCTCGTCGACCACCAGCAGCCGATCCGCGAACGCCGCGGGCACCGCCTCGCGGGTCTTCCCCGCACACACCACGAGCGCGGGATCGGCGTCGGCCAGGATCAGCCGGATGCGTTCGGCCGGGTACGCCGGATCCACCGGGACGAAGGCGCCACCCGCCAGCGAGACGCCCAGCATCCCGACCACCCACCACGCCGACCGCCCCACCAGCACACCCACCCGGCACTCGGGTCCCACTCCACGTGCCGTCAGCAGGTCCGCCAAGCCCACCGCCTGGTCCCACAACTGCCCGAAGGACAGTTCGCCGTCGCCGTCCACCACGGCCACCTCGTGCGACCGCTGCTCCACCACCCGCCCCACCAGCACGGGCAGCGACTCCGCCGCCACCAGTGCCGGGGCTAAGCCGTGCACCGGGCCGCGGCCCACACCGGTCCGGCCCACCAACCCGGACGGGTCGGCGGCCACCGCGCGGAGAGCTGCGACGAACCCGTCCAGGACCGACGCGGCGAGGGTCTCCTCGATCTGCCCGTGCCGGTAGGCGAGCTGGATCCTGAGACGCTCTCCCGGGATGATGCCGAGGGTGAGCGGATAGTGCGTCCCCTCGATCGTGCCCAGGTAGGTGAACTGGCCGGCGAAATCCCGCGGGTAGTTCTCGAACACCAGCAGCGTGTCGAACGTCGCGCCCGGCCCGGCCGTCCTCTGGATCTCCGGCAGCCCCAGATGCTGGTGCGGCATCAGGGCCGCCTGCCGCCGCTGCAGGCCGGTGAGCAGGTCGAGGAGCGATTGCCCACCGTCCAGCGTCACCCGGACCGGCACCGTGTTCATCATCAGGCCCGGTATCGACTCCACGCCCGGGAGCTCCGCGGGACGGACGGCCACCGTGGTGCCGAATACCACATCGGTACGCCGGACAAGTCGCGACAGCACCATCGCCCACGCGCCCTGCACCACCGTGTTCAGCGTCAGCCCGTGGTCACGGACCGACGCCGTCAGCCTCGTGCAGACATCCGCCGGCAGGAACGCGACACGGTATTCGTACCCGGTCCCGGCGGCCGCCCTGGCGATCGGCACGGGCTCGTCGAGGCCGGACAGCTCGGCCCGCCAGGCCGCGCGCGCCGCCTCCCTGTCCTGCCGGTCCAGCCAGGCCAGGTAGTTCCGATAGGACACCGGACCCGTCCGGTCGGGCAGCCGCCCACCGGCCGCATAGGCCTCGGCCACCTCGTTGAGGATGACCGCCACCGACCAACCGTCGGTCAGGATGTGGTGATGGACGACCAGCAGCCGGTGCCGGTCCTCGCCGTACCGGACCAGCACCAACCGGAACAACGGCGCGCGGGCAAGGTCGAAGCGCTGTTCCTGCTCCCGCCCGGCCAGCTCCTGCAGGGCCGCGTCGACATCGCCCGCATCGGTCAGATCCACCTCCCGCCACGGCAGGACGACGTGCCCGGCGGCGGCCTGCACCGTCTTCCCGGACGCCAGCCGGACGAAGCTCACTCGAAGCTCGGCGTGCCGCGCGAAGACCGCTTCCCACGCGACCCGTAGCCGGCGCACGTCCAGCGGCGCGTTCAGCTGGAGAATCCACTGCGCCTGGTAGATGTCGAGGCCCTCGGTGTCGATGGTCGACTGGAAGAGCAACCCCTCCTGCAGCGGTGCCAGCGGCCAGACCTCCACCGCGCCCGGGACGGCGGCCGCCAGCTCGACCTCCTCCTCCGCGGTCAGCGCGATGAGGGGGCGGTCGACGGGTGGCCCGGCCGGTACAGCGCCCGCCACGGCCGCCAGCCGTGCGACAGTCCTCTCCTTGAAGATCTGGGCGGGCGTCACGAGCAGGCCCGCCCGGGACGCACGCGCCGCCAGCCGGATCGCCGCGATGGAGTCTCCGCCCAGCTCGAAGAAGCTCTCGTCGACTCCGACCCGGTTCAGGCCGAGCACCTCGGACAGCAGCCCGCACAGCACGCGCTCCGCCTCGGTGCCGGGTTCGCGCCCCGGAGCGTCCGCCGCGAAGACCGGAGCCGGCAGAGCCGCCCGGTCCACCTTGCCGTTGCCGGTCAGCGGCAGCGCGTCCAGTGTGATCACCGCGGCCGGGACCATGTACTCCGGCAGCACCGCACCGACACGCTCGCGCAGGACAGCCGGTTCCGCGTCCCCCTCCGCCACCACATAGCCGACCAGGCGCCCGTCGACCGCTCGGACCACGGCCTCGTGGACGCCCGGCTGCGCGGTCAACGCGGCCTCGACCTCGGCCGGCTCGATCCGGAAGCCGCGAACCTTCACCTGGTCGTCGGCCCGGCCCGCGAACAGCAACGCACCGTCGGCGGTCCACTGCGCGAGGTCGCCGGTGCGGTACATCCTCGCCCCGGGCGCGGACGGGTCGGCCACGAATCGCTCCGCTGTCAGCCCTGCCCGGCGCAGGTAGCCGTCAGCCAGACCGGCGCCGGACAGGTACAGGTCACCGATCACGCCCGGCGCCACGGCCCGCAGCGACGCGTCGAGCACCTGAGCGCGCCGGCCCGGGAGCGGACGGCCGATCGGCAACACCGGGCCGATCTCGTCCCCCGGCTCCAGAAGATGCCATGTGGCGCACAGCGTCGTCTCCGTCGGGCCGTACAGGTGCCGGATCCGCACCCGGGGACAGGCCGAGCGGACCCGCGCCACGGCGTGTGCCGGCACCACGTCACCGCCGGTCAGCACCTCGCGCAGCCCGGCGAAGGACTCCGGCGACTCCTCCGCCACCGCGCGGAAGCTGCCGGCGGTCAGATGCGCCCTGGTCACCCCGGAGCTGATCGCCTCCCGCAGGCGCCGGGCGTCCACCGGCCCCGGCTCGGCGATCACCACCCGGCCCCCGGAAACCAGCGGCACCCAGATCTCGAACAGCGACGCGTCGAAGGCGTACGGCGCGTGCATCAGGACCGCGTCGCCCGGCTCCACCGCCCAGCCGGGATTCCCGGCCAGCTCCGCGACGCTGCGATGCGGAACCGCCACGCCCTTCGGGATGCCGGTCGAGCCGGAGGTGTACATCACGTACGCCAGATCTCCCGGTCGCGCCCCGGCCGCCGAGGCCTCGAACGCCTCCTCATCCGTGACGACGATCGCCTCGATCCCCTCCGGTACGCCGTCACGCGTCGCGGCCGAGCACACCATGCGGGAGGCTCCCGAGTCCGCCACCATGAACGCCACACGCGGCGCGGGATAGCCGGCATCGACCGGCACATACGCCGCCCCGGCCTTCCAGATCGCGAGCAGCGTCACCACCAGGTCCGCCGAACGGTCCAGCAGGACCGCCACGCGGTCCCCGCGGCGGACGCCCCGGCCGATCAGACGTCCGGACAACCGGCCCGCGAGCTCATCGAGTTCCCGGTACGTCAGAACCCGGTCCCGGTCCACCACGGCCACCGCATCGGGGGCCCGGGTCACCTGCCGGGCGAGCAGCTCCGGCACCGTCGATGTGGCCTGCGCTGCGGAATTCATCGTCCCCCTTCAAGAGCCACCCGGCGCACCGGCCGGCGGTCCGGACCCGGAGCGGTCCCGTCACCGCCGCGACCGGTCCTGCGGACGCCGCCGTCGATGACCTGTTTCGGCACCAATTCAGCTCCGACCGCGATCAGCAATATCGGGAAGGCGACAAAAGGAAACAGCGCCACCTTTCCGATGTACCGGCGGAGAAAGAAAAACACTCCGCGTGACGTCCCGGGATGGATGCTGAACGACCCGGAATCGGGGTCGACGCCGACCCTTGTCACCCTCCGGACGGACGGCATCACGACCACGGGGCATCCCCTCTCACCCGACACATGAGGTCGGCGGTCCCAATCATGCTGAACAGAGCCGATGTCCACGAGGACGTCCAAGCGAACGTTGTCGACACTTGGACGGACGCATCCGTCAGCGCCTATGCGGTGACCGGTCCTGGCGAGATCTGCCCGGCAAGCGACACGCCGGCTCGGCGGGCCCGGCGCGATTCACGCGGGAACCGACGATCTCTGCCGGCTGATCGCCTCGAGGAGCAGTTTCGCGGCCACCGTCGTCCCGTCGGTGCGGATCGTGCCGGCCACCGCCGCCGCTCGCGCCCGGATCCCCGGGGTCAACGCCGTGGCCAGCGCCGCGGACAGGGACTCGACGGTCGGGGTCGGACCGTCATGCGCCACGCCGACACCCAGGTCAGCCACCCGACCGGCATAGTAGGGCTGATCCGCCTTCTGGGGCACCACGACCTGCGGAGCGCCCGCCCGGGTCACCGCGGTCGTCGTGCCCGCCCCGCCGTGGTGGACGACGGCGGCCACCCGGCCGAACAGCACCTGATGGTTCACCTCGCCCACCACCAGACAGTCATCCCCCTCGTCGATCCGGCCCAACCCGGCCCAACCACTGGACAGCACCACCCGGCGGCCCTGAGCCCGAACCGCCTCGATGGCCACCCGCGCGGCCTCGGCAGGCGCCGGCCCACTGCCGAAACCCACGTACACCGGAGGCGAGCCAGCCCTCAAGAACCCCTCCAACTCCGCCGACAACGGCCGCTGGTCGGGCAGGATCCACGCGCCGGTCTGCACCACGTCCGGGTCCGTCGGCCGCAGCGGGTCCAGGACCGGGTCCGCCGCCAACCAGGGGCGCTCGGTGAAGGCGTAGTCGATGACCTTCTCCACCGGCGGCAGGCCGACCGCGGCCCGATGGCTGTTGAGCGGGCCACCGAACTGTCGATAGGCGCCCTGGTTGGCCCGGGCCCGCAGGTCCCGGCTGTCGGTCACGCCGGGCGCGCGCAGAAAGGACGGCGAGAGCACGGCGTAGGCGTAGTGGTGGATGCCCAGCTTCTCGGCGACCGACCGCACGGCGACGGCGGTGGACACCAGACCGCTGGCCACCACCGCGTCACACCCTTCGGCGAACGGCGGGACCCTGTCGAACTGCTCGGCGATCACCTCGGCCACGGCCTCGGGCGCCCCCGGAGGCGCTGCACCCTTGCGGGCCCCCGCGCGCACCGGCTGGCCGATCGGCACCATCGGCACTTCGACCTCGGCCAGCCGCTCCACGTAGTCCGGCGACGCGCACATCCGGACCTCCGCACCGAGTTCCCGCAGTCGCACGGCCAATGCCACCAGGGGCTCGACATCTCCGCGTGTCCCGTAGGACGAAAACAGCACGCGCATTTTCACATCCTTTTCCACGGAGCCTTTCAGCTCCCTGCTAGGTATCGGCCGACACGGCTCCGCCGAACTTTTGAACGAAGCGGGTACTGCGGCGAGGAATTCGCATCTGAAATACGCGGGAAGTCGGCATCCTCCATCGCCCGACCGGTCGTCAAACACGGCGTCGCGTCGCGGGCTTCAGCGGCCGCCGCCATTCTTACCCACAATCAGGCAAGGCGTACAGAACGCCGCCACCTTCGACGGTGGACGCGGTTGATCGGTATCGCCGGCGCCGCCGGGGAACCAGCAGGCGAATGCTCGTCATGGCCGTCCGCTGACGGTCGGTGGCCGCGGCGAGGGGATGGTCGCCTCGCGGACGCAGGCCAGGCGGCGCCGAGCCACCTCGGAAATACATGCGCCGGTGAGATCGCGGTGTGCGGTGATGTCCAGCCGCTCGATCGGGCGGTTGGACGAGCCGACGGCGGGCCGTGGTGACCAGCGCCGTGGCCGCATCGTCCCGGAGCCCTGCTCACGGGTCGGCGTGGCGGCGATCCCGGCCCGCCGCTGTCTCACCCGGCGCCCCACCGGCATCGGGGTGTGCCGCAGCACGTTCGGGCGGAGGAAGCGTGGGCGACGCCATCGGCGGGCGCCCGCGCCGGGGTGACGGCGGCACCCGGACAGCTCGGGGCCCCGGTGGATCGGATGATGACGGCCGGCGGACCGGCGGGGCCCGCGGCGGGGGCGGGGCCCGGATGCGGTAGACTGGTCGCCCGTGCTGGTCCAGTGTCGCCCACGTCCTCAGTCACAGCAGCGTGACTCGTTACAAGGCATGCGATTTTCGGTATGCCGACAATACGCGCCGGCTCGTAACATCAGCGCATGCGCGTATTGATCGTCGAGGACGAACCCTACATGGCGGAGGCTATCCGGGATGGCCTCCGTTTGGAAGCGATCGCGGCAGACATCGCCGGTGACGGTGACACCGCTCTGGAAATGCTGAGCGTGAACGCCTACGACATCGTCATCCTCGACCGCGACATCCCCGGCACCTCGGGTGATCAGATCGCCGAACGCATCGTCGCCTCCCGGAGCGGTATGCCCATCCTCATGCTCACCGCTGCCGATCGGCTCGACGACAAAGCATCCGGGTTCGAGCTCGGCGCCGACGACTACCTCACCAAGCCGTTCGAACTGCGGGAGCTCGTGCTCAGGCTCAGGGCACTCGACCGCAGGCGCGCCTACAGCAGGCCACCTGTACGGGAGATCGCGGGCCTGCGACTGGACCCGTTCCGCCGCGAGGTCTACCGCGACGACCGCTACGTCGCGCTGACCCGGAAGCAGTTCGCCGTGCTCGCCGTCCTCGTAGCCGCCGAAGGCGGCGTCGTCAGCGCCGAGGAACTGCTGGAACGGGCTTGGGACGAGAACGCGGACCCGTTCACCAACGCCGTCCGCATCACCGTTTCGGCCCTGCGCAAACGGCTCGGCGAGCCCCAGATCATCGCCACCGTGCCCGGCGTCGGGTATCGCATAACCACGCAACCAGGCAGCGGGCGTGCGTGAAGAGACCGTGGACCGAGCCCCCGGCTTGAGCGTGCGCCTCAAACTCACGTTGAGCTACGCCGGCTTCCTCATGCTCGCCGGCGCCTCGTTGCTCGCCACCGTGTGGGTGTACCTCCTGCGCGGCCTACCGGACACCGCGATGAGCAGTCGTGGTCTCGTGCCCATCAAGACCATCGTCTTGCACGCCTTCGCCCCGGCGACGGCCGGAGTCCTGCTGTTCCTACTGGTGTTCGGCCTGCTCGGCGGGTGGCTTCTGGCCGGTCGGATGCTCGCTCCTCTGACCCGCATCACAGAGGCCACCCGCATGGCCGCGAACGGTTCGCTCTCGCACCGCATCGAGTTGGATGGCCGCAAGGATGAGTTCCGCGAGCTCGCCGACGCCTTCGACATCATGCTGACGCGACTCGAAGCACACATCGCCGAGCACCAGAGATTCGCAGCCAACGCCTCTCACGAGCTGCGTACGCCGCTGGCGATCACGAAAACGCTTCTCGACGTCGCCCGCACCGACCCGGCACGAAGCACCCACGAGCTCATCGGTCGCCTTCACACCGTCAACACCCGGGCAATCGACCTCACCGAGGCACTGCTTCTGCTGAGCCGCGCCGACCGGCGATCGTTCAAGCGCGAGTATGTCGACCTGTCGCTGAACGTCGAAGAAGCCATCGAGACGCTCCTACCGCTGGCGGAGAAGCACGGCGTCACCATCGAAGCCTCCGGCGACATCACCCCGACCGTCGGCTCACGTGCCCTGCTGTTACAAATGACGATCAACCTCTTGCACAACGCGATCGTGCATAACGTGGCGGAAGAGCGCATCGTGTGGGTCACGACCAGCGTCCATCCCAAGAGTGTGACCCTCACCGTGGAAAACACCGGCGAGCAGCTCTCCGCACAGCTGGTCTCGACACTCACCGAACCGTTCCAGCGCGGCACCGAGCGCATACACCACGATCATGCAGGTGTCGGCCTCGGCCTGGCGATCGTCAAGAGCATCGCCCACGCGCACGACGGAACACTCACCACCGCCCCGCGCGCTGGAGGCGGCCTGCACGTCACGGTGCAGCTGCCAGCCGCGACAACGCCTCCGAGAAACTGAACCGCCCACCGCGGCTCCCGGTCGGGTTCCGAGTCCCGGGCCGGGCGGCATCCGTTCCCCAGCAACCGCACTGTCATCCGGCCCTCGGCTCCCAAATCCTTGGAGAAGACGCATGAGCGATGTGAGCGGCGCCGGCAAAGTGGTCGTGAACAGGGCGATGTCGCTGGACGGGTTCATCGCCGGTCCCGGCCACGCGATGGACTGGATCTTCGAATACCTGACTGGGGACATGTTCCCGGAGGTTATGGCGTCCACGGGCGCCATGCTCATCGGCCGAGGCACGTACGAGGTCGCCAAGCGTATGGCCGGCCAGGGCACCCCCTACGACGGGGGAGCACAGTTCGTCCTCACGCACGAGCCTCCCCACGAGCCGGACCCTGCCGTCACGTTCCTCAGCTGTGACATCGAGGAAGCCGTTGCCACGGCACGCAGCGCCGCGGGCGGCAAGAACTTGGAAATCCTCGGTGCTGACGTGGCCGCCCAGTGCCTGCGGCGCGGGCTCGTCGACGAGATCCTGGTGTATGTCGTACCGGTGCTGCTCGGCGACGGTGTCCGCTTCTCGCCCCCAAGCCTCGACAGGATCGACCTGGAACCTCTCAGCAACACCCGGTCCGGCGCCGTCACGATGCTGCGCTTCCGCGTGCGAAAGTAGGCGCAGCCCTCCGCGCCGGCGCGCAGCGGACACCCTGACGTCTGGTGCTCTGACCGGAAACCTCGACGGTGTTGGTCGGGCCGCCGCCCGTGCCGGGGTCTGACCCCATCGGTGTTGGAGTTCGGAGCGCATCCGGGCGCGTTCGCGTCGTTGTTCCAGGCCGTCCAGGCCCCGGGTCTTGATGCCCGTGTGCGCGGAGAGCGGCAGCGAGTTCGGGCAGGCCTCACCGGGTGAGGCAGGGTTCCCGCCGGCCGGGCCGAGCACGAGCATCGTCCGACACATCCGGATCGCCGAGCCGGTCCCTCCCCTGGTGAGCCTCAGCGGTTGCCTGCCCTCCTGGTCAGGTAGCCGCCGCACACGCACGGGCTCTGCCACCCGGCCGGTGACCGGCGCGGTGTCGAGCCGGTCACCTCCGGCGAGCGCGCCGCTGCCAGGGACAAGCCGCCGGTGCCGGGCACCGTCAGATCCCGCCCACCCTCATGACCAGCGTCACAACAGCGACACCGGCCAGGAATCGCCCGGCTGCCGCGGACCGCGGCCGAGGACCCCGGCCCGCCCGCACCGAGTCACGCCGGCCGGGCGTTCGCAGCAGGTCCCGGGTCGGTGTGCACGGCAGCGGCCGGGACGGGAGAAGATCCGGCAGCAGCCGCCGCCGGCGGAAAGGAGCGTCACGCCCCGGGTCACGATGGTCTTTCCCCACACCGCGGACGCCGGACGAAGACGGATCTCCGGCGCGACTCCCCTTCCTGCCCGGGCATCAACTACACGATCGGAAAATCAAAATATGTGTCGGGATAGGGTTCGTTCTTCAGGGTGTAGTGCCACCACTCGTAGTCGTACCTGGCGAATCCGCAGCCCTCCATGATCGAGCAGAGGTATTCACGGTTCTTCGCTTCGATCGGCGTGATTCCGCTGGCCCCGTGGTGGGAGATCGGATCCATCAGGTCGTGGTCGCCGCCCATCGACGCCAGTTCGCCGGTGGCAAGGTTGTAGAGCGTCAAGTCGACGGTGCTGCCGCGGCTGTGACCGGACTTGGTGGCGACATACCCCTTCTCGAACATCTCGGGCCTGCCGATGTTCGGGTAGTGCCGCAGCTTCTTGCGGCCGTCCTCCGGCTGCTCCGCCCAGCGCATGAAGCAGTCCACGGCGCGTTGCGGCCGATACCCATCCCAGAGAAGCAGACCGAAGCCAAGCGTCTCGGCCTCTTCCTGGGCGCGCGCCAGGGCAGCGCACAACGCCTTCGTTCCGACGATCCGATTCGCAACGTAACCGTCCACCGGCTTGCCGGTGAAATTGTCCCAGGTGGCGTACTTGGCATCCCAGCGTATGCCTGGCACGAGCTCGTCCACGAACGCGAAGTCGTCTTTCATCAGATGTCCCCCGGCAGGGCCAGCGACACGATCTGGTCGATCACCGCGGAGAGCGGAATCCCGGCAGCCGCCATCATGCGCGGGTAACGGCTGTACGAGGTCAGGCCGGGCAGGGTGTTGACCTCGTTGAGGACAACTGTTCCGTCCTCCTTGAGGAACATGTCCACCCGGGCGATCCCGCGGCATCCCAGAGCACGGTAGATGGCCTTCGCCGTCTCCTGGACCAGCGAGCGCGCCTCGGCCGGGATGTCGGCGGGACAGATGAAGGTCGAGTTCTCGGAACCGCGCTCCGGCTCGCTCTCCTGGTGGATCCGGAAGAAGCCGTGGGACAGGGCGACCCGGTCCACCTCGCCGGCGACCAGGTCCGGGTCGTTGCCCATGATGGCGCAACCGATCTCGCTGCCGACCACGGCCTCTTCGATCAGCACCTTCGAGTCGAACTCCCGCGCGGTCTCCAGCGCGGCCTTCAGCTCCTGCTCGGTCGACACCTTGGTGACGCCGAAGGAGGAGCCCGAGCGGGCCGGCTTCACGAAGACCGGGTAGGTGAGCTGCGCGGGGTCCGGCGCCTCGTCCGGCGTGACGACCCAGAACCGCGGCGTCGCGATGCCCGCGCTGCTGACCACGGCGTAGGTCAGCGACTTGTCCATGCAGACCGCGGAGCTCTGCACGTCACAGCCGACGTAGGGGATGCCGGACAGCTCGAACAGGCCCTGCATCGCGCCGTCCTCGCCCAGCTTGCCGTGCAGAACCGGCAGCACGACGTCCAGGCGGATCTCCCGGTACCGGCCGTCCTCCTGGACCAGCAGCCCGTGGACGTTGCGGTCCGGCGACAGCATGGCCGGCCGGGCGCTGCTGATCTCCCAGTCCGCGCCCGGGCCGTCGCACAGCCGCCAGGCGCCGTCCTTCGTGATGCCGATCCAGTACGGCTCGTACTTCTCGGCGTCCAGGCTCTTGGCGACCTCCTGCGCGGACTTGATCGAGACGGGGTGCTCTTCGGAGACGCCGCCGAAGATGATGCCGATCTTCAACTTACCCATGCTGTTGTTCCCTCTCGAAGTTCATGCAGTTGACGAGACTGTTCTCGACAGTGTCGCTGAGCGCATGGTCCGTGTAGTAGGCCATGTGCGGGCTGATGATCACATTGGGCATTTCCTGTAGCCGTAACAGCGCCTTGCTCTCAATGAGCTTGTTACGGCAGTCGGCATAGAATACCCCCTCCTCCCCTTCCAGGACATCGAGCGCCGCGCCACCCAGTTTGTCGCTTTCCAGCGCTGCGACGAGGGCCTCGGTGTCGATAAGCGAACCGCGCCCGGTGTTGATGACGAACGCACCGTTCCTCATCTGCGCGATACGGTCCTGGTTGAGAAGATGGTGCGTGGCCGCGGTGAGCGGGGTGTGAAGTGTGACGATGTCGCTCTGCCGCACCAAATCATCGAGCGGAACATAATGAGCGGAATCCGAACGTCGATTGTCGTAGGCGAGCACACGGCAGCCGAAACCCCACAGCCGGTCCATGACGGCCGAACCGATACGCCCCGTCCCGACCACCCCGACGGTCAGATCGCGCAGTTCCTTCCCGCGCACGTCGTTCAATCGATAATCGTGAACGTCCGCGCGGCGGATCATGGCTTTCATATGGCGTACGGCCATCAGCATCAGCATCAGCGTGTAATCGGCCACGCTGTCCGGCGAGTAGGCGACGTTGCCGACGGAGATACCCACGCTCTGCGCATACGCCACATCGATGTGGTTGTAGCCTATGCTCCGCGTAGAGATGTATTTCACACCGGATCGGCTCAGCGCGAGAAGCGTGCCATTCGTGATCTGAGTCTTATGCCCGACGCTGATGCATCGATTTCCGGATGCCAGATTCACATTGGCCTCGGATACCGCCGCTTCCGTGATGATCGGCAGTACGCCGAAGCGAGGCGCCAGCTCACGGAACAGGGCGGCCTCATCCGGGCCGCATCCATAGATCGTGATCCCCGTTGCCGGAACGACCGGGGAGGACGACGAGGCCAGCGATCGGGTGCGGGGGGCCGCTGCTCGTACTGGTTCGCTGTAACCCATGCGCCCAGTCAAGGGAAGGTGGTGTTGCGAGCACGTATGCGGTTTTGGATATGCCGACGATACGTCGGAGGGGCCCGCGGCGCGATATGTCAACTGATTGTCAAGGAAGCCCGCACCACGCGTAGTGGAAATCCACGTTACGGGACGGATGGCGTCCGCGCTGCCCCGGCGCCACATGAATCGCCGCGGCGGCCACGGCTAGGACAGCGCGGCGGCGACTTCATCGAGGCGCGCCCCACGGGATGCCTTGACGAGCACCACATCGCCGGGGGCGAGGTGGCCACGAAGCCAATCGACGGCCGCGCCGTTGTCCGCCACTGCCACCGCCCGCTCCCCCGCGCCGACGGCAAGCGGACGAACCGCCTCGCCGACGGTGACCACCACGTCGGCCCGGGCGGCGGCGTACTCCCCGACGGCGCGGTGCTCGGCCTCGCTCTCGTCCCCCAGCTCCAGCATCTGGCCGAGGACGGCGACGCGGCGGCCACCCTCGATCGCGGCCAGGGCGTCCAGCGCGGCTCGCGTCGACCCGGGGCTGGCGTTGTAGGAGTCGTTGAGCAGTGTCACGCCGCCGGCGATGTCACGTAGCTCCAAGCGCCACCTCGTCAGTGAGGCGGTGGCCAGTGGCGCCGCGGCCGCGTCGAGCGTCAGGCCGGCGGAAAGCGCCGCCGCCACCGCGGCTGCGGCGTTGAGTGCCTGGTGGGCGCCCACGATCGGCAACTTGACCCGGGCCGTGGCGTCCGCGGTGCGCAGCGTGAAGGACGGTCGGCCGAGCCGGTCCAGGGTCAGGTCGCGCACCCGCACATCCGCGTCTTCCGCGTGCCCGAACGTCAACACCGGGCCATCGGTGAGCGAGCGCATCGCGACCACCCTGGGGTCGTCCGCGTTGAGGATCGCGGTACCCCCGGGCACCAGCCCTCGTACCAGCTCCCCCTTGCCCTCGGCGATGGCCGCACGCGATCCGAACACGCCGAGGTGGGCCTCGCCGACGTTGAGGACGACGGCGACGTCGAGCGGAACCAGGTCGGTGAGCTTGGCGAGGTCACCGATGCGGCGGGCGCCCATCTCGACGACGAGGAACCGGGTGGCCGCACCGGCGCGCAGCATGGTGAGGGGCACGCCGAGCTCGTTGTTGAGGTTGCCCTTGGTGGCGATCGTCGGCGCGGCGCTCGACAGCACGGCGGCCAGCAGGTCCTTGGTGCTCGTCTTGCCCTGGGAGCCGGTCACCCCGACGAGCGTCAACCGTTCACGCAGCCGCGCCACGACGTCGGCGGCGAGGGCCTGCAGCGCGGTCCGGGCGTCTTCGACGACGACGGTGGGAAGCGCCGTGGGCCGCGAGCCGAGCACGGCGACCGCGCCCGCCTGGCCGGCCTGGCCGGCGTAGTCGTGGCCGTCGACGTGCTCGCCGGCGAAGGCGACGAAGAGGCCGCCCGGCTCGGCCTGCCGACCGTCGAGCACGGCCGGCGCGGTGACCGTCACCGTGTGGTCTCCCTCGACCGTCCCCCCGACAACAGCGGCGATCGCCTCGAGGCTGAGCGGGATCATGCCCGAACGGCGGCCGGACCGCCGAAACGCGGCGACAGCGACCCGGCCGGGCTAAGGGTGAGCGGCAGGACACTGAGGAGCTGAAGGGTGACGGGGACGGGTCCGCTGTGTCTCACGCCCTCAGTCAAAGAAGTGTGATGTTGCCACCACGTATCAATTTTTGCATATGCCGACGATATGTGGACGGCACCGGGGACGCCGGGTCCGAGAGATCGAGGGACAGCGCCGGTCGCGGGCGCGGGTGGCGGCGCGCGCCTGCCCAGCCGACGACGAGTGTCGGTCAGCACCAGCAGGAACGTTACCTGAAGGCAGCAACGCCGAGGCTGGGTCAGCCGGTTAGGGCTTCAGCGGCCGGTGGGCCGGGCCGAGCAGATCGTGCTCCCTCGGCAGGCCGCGCGGCGGAGCCTCGCTCGCGCAGTGGCCCCAGGCGTGGTCGCCGGCGCCGTCCGGGAGGACCAGGAGCCGCCGCTGCACCGGCACGAGACCATCAGGTCCGCGGGCGCGGTGTCGCGGTGTACACCCACCGGTGGGTGCACTTCCGCGGCGATCTGTGAGTAGTTGTTCGAGCGGGCATGCCGGATGCGCCGGTCGAGGAAGACCGCGCCGCCCGGGTCGGCGGCCACCTCGACCGCGCCCGGGATCGGGCCACGGTCAGACGATGCCGCCGTTGGCCCGGAGCACCTGGCCGTTGACCCAGCGCCCGCCCGGCCCGGCGAGGAAGGCGACGACCCCGGCGATGTCGGCCGGGGTGCCGAGCCGCTCCAGCGGCGGCTGCTTGGCCAGGTGCTCGACGGTCGCCTCGTCCTTGCCCTCCAGGAACAGCTCGGTGGCGGTGGGGCCGGGCGCGACGGTGTTGACCGTGATGTCCCGGCCGCGCATCTCCCGCGCCAGGATCAGCGTCATCGCCTCGACGGCCCCCTTGCTGGCGGCGTACGCGCCGTAGCCGGGGAACTGCAGGCCGAGGATCGAGGTGGACACCAGCACGATCGCGCCGCCCGGGCGGACCCGGCGGGCGGCCTCGCGGGCGACGACGAACGTGCCGCGGATGTTGGTGCGGTGCAGGGCGTCCAGGTCGGCCAGATCGAGGTCGGCGATCGGGGACAGGGCCATCCGGCCGGCCGAGTTGACCACGACGTCGACCCCGCCGAAGGCCTCGGTGGCGGTGTCGAACAGAGCGGCGACCGCGTTCTCGTCGGCGACGTCGGCCCGGGCGGCGACGGCCCGGCCACCGGTGGCGGCGATCCGGTCGACGACCTCCTTCGCGGCCGCCTCATTGCCGGCGTAGCCGACGACGACGGCGTGCCCGGCGCCGGCCAGCGCGGTGGCGACGGCACGGCCGATGCCACGCGAAGCCCCGGTGACGACGGCGACTCGGTGATCACCCATGAGTCTCACTCCCCAGTTCGATAGTGGCGATAGCAGCTGAGGCTATCGCTGATATCAGAACCGTAGCACGGTCCTCGAATCACTGCTAGCGGTGCCGCGTAGCATTGATTCATGAGTGCTACGCAGGAGCCCGGCACGTCCTCCCGGCGGCGTGGCGGTGCGGGGCCCGTCGACGACGCCACCGTCCGCGCCGCCCTGATCCAGGCCGCCGAGCGGCAGCTGACCGCCTCCCCGGACGGCGACATCGCCACCCGCGCCGTCAGCGAGGAGGCCGGCGTCACCCAGCCGGTGCTGTACCGGCTGTTCGGTGACAAACGCGGCCTGCTGGACGCCGTCGCCGACGCCGGATTCGACCGCTACGCCCGGCGCAAGAGCGAACTGGAGGTCACCGACAACCCGGTCGGCGACCTGTACGCGGGATGGGACGACCACATGGCGTTCGCCACCGAGAACCCGGCCCTCTACCAGCTGATGTTCGCGCCCCGGCCGCGTTCGGGCGCGACCACCTACCGCCGCATCCTGACACTGCTCGAGGCCACCCTCCTGCGCTGCGCCGCCGCCGGCGCGCTCACCACGACGCCCCGGGCAGCCGCCCAGCTGATCCTGAGCGCCAACATCGGCGTCGCTCTCGGCCGCATCGCCGCGCCGGAGCTCTTCGACGACCCGGCGCTGTCGCACCGCGCCCGCGACGCCGCCTTCGCCACCGTGCTCACCCACCCCGCCACGCCGAGCGGGCCGGACCCGCTCCGCGACGCCGCCCGCCAGCTGCGCTCGCAGCTCTCGCTCAGCGGCACCGACCGGCTGGAACCGGCCGAGACCGTGCTGCTCGACCGGTGGCTGGAGCGCATCGACCAGCCGGAGTGACCGCCGGCCCGGCCCGGCGATCCGAGGTCACCGGCGCGGTCATCGGCACGGCACCGCGCCGCCCCCGGTGGCGGGCCAGCGGGGGCGGATGAGACCCGCTCCGGGCCCGGGCGCCGGGGCGCCGGACCCATGAGCCGCCGCGTCCGGTGCGGGGAAGGACGGACGGTGCCGGGCCGCCGGACCCGTGAGCCGCCAGATCACGGGGCCGCCGGGATCCGGCGGCAGGGAGGAGGGACGGTGCCGGGCACCGGACCGGTGAGCCGCCAGCTCAGAGGGCCGCCGGGGCGGTGGTAGGAAGGACGGATGGTGCCGCGGCGGGTCGCGCTGATAGTCGACGAACATTCCAACCCGTTCGAGGTGGGCTGTGCCTGCGAGATCTTCGGCGGCCGCCGGCGCCCACAGATCGGCTACGAGCTGTACGAACTCACCGTCGTCAGCCCGACCAGATCGGTACCGATGCGGGACCGGCTGTTCCGCGTCAGCGCGCCCGGGCGGCTGAGCGACCTGGACCGGGCCGACATGATCATCGTGCCGAACCGGCCGGATGTCGACGTCCCGTCCCGCGGCGCGGTCCTGGCGGCGATCCGGCGGGCCCACGCGCGGGGCGCCCGCCTGGTCGGCCTCTGCACCGGCGCCTTCACGCTCGCCGAGGCGGGGGTGCTCGACGGCCGCCGCGCGGCGGTGCACTGGCAGCTGGCTCCGGACTTCCACCGGCGCTTCCCGGCCGTACGGCTGGAGCCGGACGTGCTGTTCGTCGATGACGGCGACATCCTGACCTCGGCGGGCAGCGCGGCGGCGCTCGACCTCGGCCTGCACATCGTCCGCCGCGACCACGGCACCGAGGTGGCCAACCGGGTCGGCCGGCAGCTGGTGTTCGCCGCGTTCCGCGACGGCGGCCAGCGGCAGTTCGTCGAACGCCCGCTGCCGGCGCCGGCGACGAGCCCGCTCGCGCCGGTCCTGCAGTGGGCGCAGGAGCGCCTGCACCTGCGGCTGTCGGTCGACGACCTGGCCCGGCACGGCCGGATGAGCACCGCCACGCTGCACCGGCGCTTCCGCAACGAGGTGGGCAGCACCCCGCTGGCGTGGCTGACCGCGCAGCGCGTCGCGCTGGCGTGCCGCCTGATCGAGCAGGGCGCCGCGGGCGTGGACGCCGTGGCCCGGCAGTCCGGTCTGGGCACCGCCGCCAACCTGCGCGCCCTGCTGCGTAAGCACGTGGGCCTGAGCCCGTCGGAGTACCGCCGGCGCTTCGCCGCCGACGGCGCGCGGTGAGCCCGCGCCAGGATCCTTGCGACAGTTGCGATTCCTCGCACTGCCGGCCGCGACGTGCGGCCGGTGAGAATCGTCGGCATGCTGACGAAGATCACCCCGGCGGCCGAAGCGGCGTCGCTCGACGAGTACTGGTCCCAGCGGGTCCTGACGGCCGCGAACGGCAACCTGTTCAAGGTGGCCAAGGGCCTCGGTTCCACGCGATGGCACGCGCATGACGATCAGGACGAGACGTTCCTGATGCTGGCCGGAACGCTGACCGTGCACCTGCGGGACGGCTCGGTCGAGCTGACCCCGGGTGACCTGCTGGTCATCCCGCGCGGGGTGGAGCACCGCCCGGAGGCGGCCGGCGAGGCCCGTTTCCTGCTCGTCGGACCGGAGGTCACCTCGACCGAGGCGGGCGGGAAGCCGGCCTGACGCACCAGCTGAGGCGGGCGGGAAGCCGGCCCGGTCGCGCCAGCGACCGCTCGGGCGGTCGAGGCGGGGCCGGAACGCGGAACGGGCCGGCACGTCCGCGAGGACGCGCCGGCCCGGTTCGCCGGACGGCCGGATTCAGCAGGTGGGCTCGCCGGACTGGGCCGGCAGGCTGACCGCGTTCCACGCGGCCTTGACCGCGTTGAACTGGGTGCAGCTGCCCGGGTACAGGTTCTTCGCGGCCTGCAGCGTCCACACGCGGTACTTGGCGTAGGAGGAGCTGGAGGTCTTCAGCAGCATCGCGTTGTACATGATCTTGATGGCGGTCTGGATGCCGACACCGGTCACCGTGGAGCCGTTGCAGGTGGAGCTGGCCGGCTGGCCGTTGCCGCCGCTGCCCTGGGCCAGCAGGTAGAACCAGTGGTTGCCGGGGCCGGCGGCGGCGTGCACCTCGTCGGTCGGGGTGCTGCTGGAGTAGCAGTTGTCGTCACCGGCCAGCGACGGGTTGTACATGTACCGGATCGGGCCGCTGCCGACCAGGTTGACCTCCTCGCCGACCTGGTAGTCGAACGGGTCGTTGGGGTTCGCGGCGTACGCCTCGGTGGCCGCGCCGATGGTGTCGGCGACGAACTCCTGGGTGCCGCCCTTCGAGATGCCGCCCGGGGTCTTGTCGTCGATGCCGTGACCCAGCTCGTGGCCGACCACGTCGAGCGACGAGATCCACTTGCCGGCGGTGTTCTTGCCGATCTGGATCTGGGTGCCGTCGTAGTACGCGTTCTGCTGGTTCAGCCCGACCCGGATCGGCCACGCGCCGCCGGAGCCGTTCTGCCCGTTGCGGCCCAGCCACGCCGACAGCATCGCGGTCTGCTTCTGCGCCGCGTACAGCGCGTCGACGCAGCCGGTCTCCTTGCTGGTGCCGGTGCCGTTGCCCCACACGTTGTCCGAGCCGCTGAACGTGGTCCGGGTGGAGGCGTCCTGGCAGCTCAGGTTGGTGACCGTCGGGTCCTTGAGGGAGTACGTCGAGCCGGACTGCGTGGTGTTCAGCGACACCGAGCCGACGATCCAGCCGGTGCCCGTGCCGGTGGCCTCGGTGACGTGCTCCTCGGTGGCCAGCACCGCGCCGGTGGTCGCGTCCACGTCGACGGTGAGGCGGCTGACGCCCTCCGCGCCGGTGCCGTTGACCGTGGTCTCGTACGCCAGCTTCGCCGCGCGGCCCTCGGCCGCGACGACCACCAGCCGGGTGGCCTCGACGCTGGTGACGCTCTTGAGCTGCTTCTTGGCGGTGGCGATCGCCGCGCTCTCGGAGACCGTCGGCTCGGTCGAGAGCTCACCGATCGGGCTGCTCTGCGCGACCGACGTGTACCGGGTCTGACCGGCGTTGTCGGTGACCACGACGAAGTCGCCGCCCTTGACCGGGAAGCCCTTGTAGGTACGGTCGTAGGACGCGTAGGTCAGGCCCTGCGACTTGTAGACCTGCCGCCGGTGGAAGTCGTCGTGCTTGCCGGCCTGCAGTACGGCCGGGCGGGCGGCGACCACGGCGTCGGCCTGCGCGACCGCGTCGACGGACGGGGCGGGCGCCTGCGCGGCTGCCGGACCGGACACCGCGACCAGGGCCGAGGCGGCCACGGTGCCGGCCGCCAGGGCGACGGCCAGGGGGGTTCGAACCATCGTGCGTACTCCTTTCCCGCCCACGGGGGTGGTGGGCGGGCTCGGTCTCCGTCGGCGGCGGGGTGGCCGCCGGCGGCGAAACATGAATGCACGCTATATATGACGGTCTATTTGCGAAATAGGGAAAACCCTCGCGCTTCACCCAGCGCCCACTCGGGCCGGACGGCACCGGGGCCCGGGACCGGCCCCGGCCGGGCGGGTCGGGCGTCCGCCGGGTCCGCCCCGGGCCCCGTCACCGAGGGGCGCCGGCCAGGCCGCGGCACCGAGCGTGACCAGGCACACGCGGACCCGGGGCGCGCCCCGCCGCCGGCCCTTCCCGCCCCCGCCGGCACGGCCGCCACGGGGCTCGGCGGCGCGGTCGCCGGCCGGCCTGGGACCGTCTTGAACGGATGCGGCCGGGATGGCCCAATGGACATGGATGTACATCGATAGCCCGAGAGGTGTCAAGGCATGCCGCACCGCCCGCGCAGGATCGTCACCGCTCTCGTCCTCACCGCCGCGCTCGCCGTGGCCGGAGCCGTCACCGGCCCGGTCGCGCACGCCGGCGACCGACCGGCCACCTCCACCCCGACACCACCGAACCCGTCGCCGTTCCCGCCGACCGCGCCGGCCGGCCTGACCGCCGCCGCGGTGCACGCCACCTCGGTGACGCTGACCTGGACCGCGTCGCGGCCGGGCTGCTGCGTCGTGGACCACTACGAGGTCCAGTACCGCCTGGCGTTCAACGACGTCGTCGCGCTGGTCGACGCCGGCAACGTCACCTCCACCACGATCACCGGCCTGGCGCCCGCCCGGCAGTACTCGTTCCAGGTCACCGCGGTCGACGGCGTCAACCACCGGTCGGCGCCGTCCACCGTGGTCACCGTGGTCACCCCGGTGTCCGACACCGCGCCGGACACCAGCCCGCCGAGCGCGCCCACCGGCCTGGCCGCCACCGAGGTCACCGCGTCCCGCGCGGTACTGACCTGGGCGCCGTCCACCGACGACGTCGGCGTCACCGGCTACGACGTCTACCGGTTCGACGGGTGGTACACCTCCACCCTGCTCACCACCACCACCGCCACGACGTACGCCGTGCCGACCGGCGGCGGCCGGAACGTGTACTACGTACGGGCCCGCGACGCGGCGGGCAACGTGTCGATCGCCTCGGACACGGTCAGCACGGTGATCACCACCCCGTCGCCGAGCACTCCCCCGCCGCCCGAGCCGGTCTGCCGGGTCGGCTACCGCGCCACCTCGACGTGGGCCGGGGGCTTCGTGGCCGAGGTGACCGTCACCAACATCGGGACGGAACCGATCGACGGCTGGACGCTCACCTTCGCCTACGGCGGCGATCAGCGGGTGAGCGCGTCGTGGAACGGCGACGTCACCCAGTCCGGCGCGGACGTCACGGTGACCGGGGCGGCATGGAACCGCCGGCTCGGCGCCGGAGCGAGCGCCACGGTCGGGGTGCTGGGCTCCTGGCGGACCAGCGACGCGCCGCCGGCGGCGTACACGCTCAACGGCCGGTCCTGCGTGACGGCCTGACCGGCCTACGCCACCGGGCCGTGACCTCGTGCGAGGTCACGGCCCGGTGGCGTAGCGGCGCGGCGGCTCAGGCCGGCAGGCTCACCTGCTGCGGGGCCGGGCGCGCGGTGGTGGTGCCGTCGCCGAGCTCCCCGTTGGCGTTGCTGCCCCAGCACCACAGGCTGCCGTCGGTCCGGAAGCCGCAGTTGTGGTAGCCGGCCGCGAGGGCGGCCGTCCAGGTGGTCGCGGTGCCGACCCGGGTCGGGGCGTAGCGGTGCGTCGTG
Organism: Actinoplanes teichomyceticus ATCC 31121; assembly: GCF_003711105.1. Taxonomy (NCBI): domain Bacteria; kingdom Bacillati; phylum Actinomycetota; class Actinomycetes; order Micromonosporales; family Micromonosporaceae; genus Actinoplanes; species Actinoplanes teichomyceticus. The sequence continues at coordinate 3,480,921 of NZ_CP023865.1, read as the reverse complement.
GTGCCGTCGCCGATCTGCCCGGCCGCGTTGTTGCCCCAGCACCACAGGCTGCCGTCGGCGCGGGACGCGCACGCCGTGTCGAAGCCGGCCGCGACGCCGGTCCACGTCGCCACGCTGCCGACCTGCACCGGCGACGCCTGGTACGTGCCGGTGACGCCGAGCTGGCCGTACCCGTTCTCGCCGAAGCACCACAGGGTGCCGTCGGTGCGGGTCGCGCAGGTGAAGGTGTACCCGGCGGTCACGGTGGCCCAGTTCGTCGCGGTGCCGACCTGCCCCGGGGTGGTCCGGTAGCTGAGGATGCCGAGGCCGAGCTGCCCGGCCGAGCTGTCGCCCCAGCACCACAGGGTGCCGTCGGTGCGCGTCCCGCAGGTGTGCGCGAAACCGGTGGTGACGCTCGCCCAGGTGCTCGCCGTGCCGACCTGCAGCGGGGTGGTGGCGACGTAGACCTGCGCGCCGTCGCCGAGCTGCCCCAGCCGGTTGAAGCCCCAGCACCACAGGGTCCCGTCGGTACGCACCGCGCAGGTGTGCCGGTCGCCGGCGCTGACCGTGGTCCAGTTCGTCGCGGTGCCGACGCGGACCGGGGCGGTGCGGTCGGTGGTGCTGCCGTCGCCGAGCTGGCCGCGGCTGTTGCTGCCCCAGCACCACAGCGTGCCGTCCGTCCGGACCGCGCAGTTGTGGCTGGTGCCGGCGTCGACGCCGGCCCACGTGGTGGCGTCGCCGACCCGTACCGCGGTGGTGCGGCTGGTCTTCGTGCCGTCGCCGAGCTGGCCGTTGGCGTTGGAGCCCCAGCACCACAGGGTCCCGCCGGTCCGGATCGCGCAGGTGTGCGCGTAACCGGCGGCCACCGTCGCGGGCGGCGCGGCGGCGAGAGCGGGGCTCGCGGAGGCGGATCCGGCGGTGGCGGCGACGGCGGCCACCGCGATTCCGGTCGACATCGCGGCGGCAGCGACAGCGGTGCGCAGCGAGCGCCACCACCGGGCTCGCGACGTTCTGAAGATAGTCATGGGCGGCTTCCTCCTCGGGGCGGACGTCGTTGCCGGCCGCGCTGCCGAACGTTGCAGGCAGATTACGGGAGCGCTCCCACGCATTCAAGGACATCCCTGCGACCGCCGCCTGGCCTGCGGAAACCTCGGGCGTAACAGTTGAGTCGGGGAAACTGCGGCCACGACCCCGGGAGGGCGGATCGCCGGTCGCCCGGGACCTCGCCGCGCAACGCACAGTCGATGGCCGACCACGCACGGCAATCGGCGCCGAGAGCACCCGTCAGCGTGGTGGACGGGGAATCGCCGTACCCCGGCGGCCCCCATCGTCGTCCACTGGAATCAGCGACGACCGCCGGCGACAAGGTCGCCGGGGCGACGCCACGACGGGAGCGGCCCGGATGCTGGAGCTGATCACTGTGGGGCACGGCACCGCCGGCCGGGACGAGCTGGCGGCGCTGTTCACCGGGGCCGGGCTGGACCGGGTGGTGGACGTGCGCCGCTACCCCGGCAGCCGCCACCATCCACATGTCGGTGTCGAGGCGTTGAGCCGCTGGCTGCCGGAAGCCGGCATCGCCTACCGCGCCGACCAGCGGTTGGGCGGGCGCCGCCGCCTGCCGCCGGAATCACCGGACATCTGGTGGCGGGTCGAGGCGTTCCGCGCCTACGCCGCGCACATGCGCACGGCCGAGTTCCACGAGGCCGTCGACGAGCTGCTCACCGACATCCGGGCGGGCACCACCGCGGTGATGTGCAGCGAGACCCTGTGGTGGCGCTGCCACCGGCGCCTGATCGCCGACTTCGTCAGCGAGATCCACGGGTTCCCGGTCCGCCACCTGGACCACCGCGGTCGGCTCGCCCGCCACCGGGTGGCCGCCGGCGCCCGGTGGCGCTCCCCCGACGAGCTCGTTTACGACGCGGCCCCGCCCTGAGCCTGCCGTTCACCGTCCGGCCCGAGCCGGCGTCCCTCCGGCGCGCAGTGCCATCACGGGCGACCACGATGCGTGCGACGAATCGGCCGTGTGCGGGCCGAGGTGCGGCCGAGCGCGCGTGCTCTGCGGCAGATCAGGATGCGGCCGAGGGCGGACCCGCGGCCCGGGAGAGCGCTTGACGATCGGCGCAGTCAGCCGCGTCCCAGGTGGCCACGAGATCGTCGGCGACGATGGTCATCGACCCGGCGAGGAACGCGATCTCGTGGCTGCACCCCTGCCCGTGGGGCAGAACCTCGTCGAGCATCACGTCGCGAAGGCTGCGCACGTCCGTCTCGGCACCGTCGGGATCCGCTACGACGCTGCGTACGCCGCTGTAGCGGATCGTCAGGTCCTCCTCGTGTTTCCAGCAGTGGTGCTGCAGGCGAAGCTCCGCCCATGCTCGTCCATCGCCATCGCCATCGCCATCGCCCAGAGTCAGTGCCACGGGCTTGAGGTCCTTGACGCACCGCCCGCCGAAGAGGTCGTAGTGCTGCGGATCGGTGGCGAACGCACGCGCGCCAGGTGGCAGTCGTTCGGCGAACGCACCGAGCGCGTCCAGGTATCCGGTCGCGTCCAGCGTATTGCCGTCGCGCCCTCGGCTGATCTTGACGTATCGCATACCTCTCCCACGGCAACCGCTCCGGCTGAAGCGTCATCCTCCCACCGCTGCTCGCCGCACCGCCCGTGACACCTGCTGCCCCTTCTTGCGTTCGCGCCGTTGACCCTCGACCTGGTTGAGCGTTCAGGGTCACCTTCGAGCACATCGGAGCTCGCGTGCCAATGGACTCGGAGGAGGAGCGGTGACCGACGCCGTGATGGAAGAGATCCGCAGGGCGCAGGAGATGAACCTGGGCGGTGATCGGGCTGGAGCCCGCGCGACGCTGGAGCGCCTGTGGGAGACCGCCGACGACGCCCTGCACCGGTGCACCATCGCGCACTATCTCGCTGACCTGCAGGGCTCGGTGGAGGACGAACTGCGGTGGGACGAGCTGGCGCTGCGGGAATTTCCCGGCCTCACCGACGAGCGCGCCCGCGAATACGACGCCACGTGGCAGGCCAGGGCATTCCTGCCCTCGTTACACCTCAACCTGGCCGACGTCCACCGGCGCGCCGGCAACCGCGGGCGGGCTCGCCACCACCTCACCGAGGCGGTCGCCGCGCTCGACGCGCTTCCCGCCGACGACTACGGCGCCATGATCCGCGACGCCCTCGACGAAGTACGCGAGGCCATCGACACGGGCTCCACCGCACCGCTGAGGCCGGCGAGTCAGGCGCAGAAGAAGCCGTGATCCGCGGATGTCGACGACAGCAGGTCCCCGCGGATCTGAACCCGGCCGAGATCTCGTACGCTGGTGGCCGGAAGTGATCAGCGCGCACGGAACGACATGGTGCCGGCCGATCAGCCCGCTTCCCCGACGCGGCGCCACATCACGAACGACGCGGGATCCGGCTCGGGCACCACATCGCCGTACGGTCCTTTGCAGGGCACCCCGGCGGTCATCGCCTCGGCTGTCGCCGCGAGCAGATGGGCGGTGCTGTCCCACTCCGCTCCGTCATGGGCCTCCTCACCGTTGCACCAGCCGACACTGCCCCGTAGGTCACCGTCTCGCAGGTCGACGTAGAGGTAACCGCCGCACCCGTCGGTGCCGATGGGCAGGAACAGGTCGAGGAAAGGCAATGACGGCTCACCGGCCACACCCGCGGAACTGGTGGGCTTCCCCAGGGCCCGCCAGTCGTGAAGATGCATACGCCGGTCCTCCAGGCTGTCGGCGACCGACAGCGGCTGACACTCCGGCGGAAGGCACAAGACCATGTCCGTCATGCCGTCCGCCAGCAACCACCACTGCTTCAGATCATCGGGCAGGCGCGCCCCGATCTCGCGTTCGGCGTCCGCGACGGCCTGCGGACTCGCCGGCGGGGCGACAGCCGGTACCGCCCAGGTCACGTTCACCGACAGCCACCGCAGGATGCGTGCCCAGGACTGTTCCACGCTCGCGGCCATGGAACGATTCTCCGGTATGCGCGGGAGCGGACGCGGCGGAACTCGACCCCGGCGCAGGCGGATCTCAGCCTGCCGCGAAACATTCCACGTGCCTGCGCATAGCCGGGGCCCACCGACCCGCACCCATCTGTCGCTGGTCGCGCGAGACGCCCGCAAGGCCGTTACGCTCGGTGCGGTCCGCGCCGGCCCGGAACGCTCGTGCTGATGTGCGGATCCCAGCTCGGCGAGGTCAGGAGTCGGCCAAGGCGTTCTGCTGGCGAAGCCACAGGCGCCGGATCCGTGGGTCGGCGTCAGCGGCCGGCTCAGTCAGCGGTATGGGCGCGGGCGCCGTCTCGATCAGATGGAGCAGAGTCCAAGCCAGCCCGAGCGGCTCGAACCGGCGCACACCTTACGGTCGTCAGCGACGCGCTGGTGACGGCCTTTCCCATCCGCCTGTGCCGGGTGCGCCCGCTGAGCGCTATATGTCGGCCGACGGGATGGCACGGGGGGGGTCGGTCAGTCGGACCAGAAGACCTCGACGCGGGTAGCGTCGTCCCGATCGATGACGCACCGGAAGTCAGCGGCGCCGGCACCGACCCGACCGGCCTCGACGGAGTTCAGCGAATCGCGGATCGTGGCTTCGTACCCGGCGCCGTCCGACGGCTGCACCCGGAGCTCGAACTCGTAGACCGTGTCATCGTTGACGACCGATCCGGTGTCCTGGACCGATGACACGGCCGCGGTGCAGGCGCGGCCGTTGCGGATCTGCTCATCGCTGAGGTGATCGACGCCTATCATGGTGTCGATCAGCCAGAAGAAGCCGCCCATGCACCCGAGCACCCCGATGACACCCATGCCGATCGGAATCGCGAGCCGTTTCAACCGTCCTGCGCTCGACTGCGACACCGATATCGACCCTTCGCGTAGACCTGAACAGCCGTAGCGTAAACGATCACATCGGGCCCAGCCAGCACGACGACGAAGCCAACATTCTCCTGCACCGCGGCTGAATCAACAGCGACGTACAGTGCAATTGATTCGCTACTCGTATTGAATGGCAAGTGTCCCGCCCATGAAAGCTCGGTATCCCTGGCCGAAATATCGGACGCGCCTACGTGAGTGTTGGAGAGGGCTGTTTATCCGGGCGTGCTGGAACGTTCGGCGAGGTGGCCAGTGGCGTGATCAGCGGCAGGTGATCAACGGGATCCGGGGCGGATCGACACCGGTCCGAAGTGGCATGAGATCCCGGATCGGTACGGGCCCGCGAGGACGTGTGACGTTCGGTTCTCGCGGTGGGGCAGGACGGTACCGGGGCTCGGATCGAAAGATCGTTGCGTGCGTGGTGAGTATCGGCGGCCGGCTGACCGGTGCCGCGGGGAAGGCTTCGCGGGTAGTCACCGCGTTTCGCCGGGAAGCGCCGAAAACGTTCGGTGGGCCGCGGCTTGTCCACGGGCGGCGGTGGAAGCCCTGAGCCGTCGCTTCGCCCGAGGCCGCCGGTCTCAAGCGGGGTGGTTGCGGGCCAGGCGGAAGCCGACGTCGTCGAGGCTGAGGGTGGGATGGCTGCGGCGCCGGACCGAGGCGCGGCAACTCCATTTCTCGTCGAACCAGCCGCCGCCGCGCAGCACCCGGTAAGGGCCGTAGACCTCGGCGTCGTAGAGGTCCCAACACCATTCCCACACGTTGCCGAGCATGTCGAACAGGCCCCAGTCGTTCGGCGCTCGGCCGCCGACGGCGTGGGCCCGTTCGCCGGAGTTGCCGCGATACCAGGCGATCTCGTCCAGCGGGCCGTATCGAGGGCCGGAGGATCCTGCGCGGCAAGCATGCTCCCACTCCGCCTCGGTCGGCAGCCGGTAGCCGTCCGCGTCACGGTCCCAGGTGATGCCGGGATCCGCGACCTGCCGGTCCGACGGGAGCGGGGCGTTGCGGACCACCAATCCCGCCGGGGACGGCGGCGAATCGGGACCGGCGGCGTGCACGCGGTAGGCGGGAGTGAGGCCGTGGAGCGAGGAGAGAGCGTTGCAGAAGCGAATCGCGTCCCACCAGGAGATGCTTTCCGCCGGCAGGTTCGCGCCGCTCGAATCGCCGCCCGCCCTGGCGTAAGCGGATCGGGTGACGGGTGTTGAGGCGAGCCGGAAAGCCGCGACCGGCACGGTCCAGCGGCGCTCGGTGCGGCGATCGGTGAGGGTGACCTCGCCCGCCGGAACGGTGATCAGGTCGAGACTCAAGTCCACGGGAAAGCGATCCTACGGCTTCGCGGTTCATCGATCACGACGCGCGCCGCCGTCCTTGGGGGTACCGCCACCGACTTCGATACACGCCCTGGAGCAATGAAACAAAAAGCCGCGATTCGCGGGTGATCGGCGCGGAATCCTCGGCGCTTCAGCACAGATCTATCCGCCCTCCAGCCGCTCCAGCCGTTGCAGCACCGCCTGAGGCAGTTCATGTGCTTCCAGGCGGTACGGCTTCCACCGATCGTTGGACCCGTCCTTCATCGATGCGCTGAAGCGGTACCGGCCCTTGCTGTTCGGGTTGCCGAGGGTGCCCGCATAGACCTTGCTGGGAACGAGCCAGGCCTTCATCACGATGCCGTGGATCACATCGATCGCCACGAACAGCATGTCCAGGTTATCTCGCGGGACGAAGGTCTGTGACCGGACGAAGGCGACGAAGCCTTCGGATCGGATCCGCTTGCTGTCGGACATACGCGCTTTGACCTGAACGGCGAGCGTTCCGGTGGAGCCGCGCCGGTGGAACACGAGGTCGACACCCTCGTCATCGACGAGCGAGGTAGAGACATTGAGAGCTCCGCGTGTCGCGAGGATGCAGAAGGCGGCGACCAGGTGCTCGGCCGCCTTCCCCATGCGGCCGGCATCCGCTGACTTGAGCGTGTAGTCGTAGCCCGCTTCTTCGTCCACGCGCCCAACGTAGCGGCCTTCCCCGTGATCAGCGGCAACGCCTCTCCTGCCGCGATCCTCGTCTGCACGCTGACCGCAGTCGTCACCACCTGTTCGGCGACGACGGCCGCGGCCACGGGCCGTCCCACCGGCGGCGGGACGGCCCGTGGGCGATCACGGGTGGCCGGTCACGCGATGTCGATCGCGTCGAGCTCGGCGAAGTTCGCGCCCTTGCCGTACGAAATGGTGTTGTTCCCCGCCCGCAGAGTCACGGTACGTTCGCTGACCTGCCAGTTGTCCCAGCCGGTGACGGGATAGTCCACGGTGCCGGCGGCGGCGCCGTTGACCGACAGGGTGTGGCTGGCGGCGCCGGCGTCGGATCCGTTGGCGTAGCGGGTGTACAGCCGGTAGCTGCCGGCCCGCGGCACGTAGACGGTGAAGGTGACCCGGCTGTCGTCGAAGTCGATCCCGCCGACGACGACGCCGTTACTGGCGCCACCGGCGGCGTACCGGGCGTTGGCGCGGGTGAAGGTGGCGTCCTCGGCCTCGTACCGGACTTTGGCGCCCGCCACGATGGGGCGACTGCCCTGCCAGTCGAGCCGCTGCGAGTACATCGCCCGGTAGGTGAAGCCGGGATTCCAGCCGTGGAAGACGATCCGGTCCGTGCCGTCCGGCCCGACCACGACGTCCTGGCCGCCGGGGCCGCGGACCGAGCCGGCGAACGCGTCGGTGGTCATCAGCGGCGCGTTCGCCTTGGTGTACGGCCCGCGCAGGCTCGTCGACGTGGCGTAGCCGCTGAGGTAGCTGCCGTTGCCGAAGAAGTTGGCGGAGTAGAACAGCACGTACGTGCTGCCGTGCTTCCACAGCGTCGGCGCCTCGACGAGGGTGCCCTCGAACGGCTTGTTCTGCTTGATCAGTTCGGTCTCGGCGCCGGTCCGGCGCAGCCCGTCCGCGCTGACCTGCTGCAGGTGCAGCCAGGTGTCCTGCGCGCAGCAGTTGCCGTCGTTCTTCCACAGCATGTACCGCCGCCCGTTCTCGGTGAACGAGGAGGCGTCGATCGCGCCGCCCGTCTCCGGGGTGCACACCAGGCTGGTGTCCCGGGGCACGAACGGGCCGCCGGGCGCGGTGGCGGTGGCCGCGCCGATGCACTGCTTGCCGGAGGCGCGGTCGTGCGCGGTGTACCACATGACGTAGCTCCTCGGCCCGGTGGCGAACACCTCCGGCGCCCAGACGCCGTGGTCACCGGACCCGCCGGGCGGGAACGACCAGTCCGGGTCGGCCCAGGCGCCCAGCGTCGGCAGCGCGTCGCTGTCCTGCACCGACCAGGTGACCAGGTCGGTGGAGGTGGCCCACCTGATGTGCCGGCCGTCGCTGTTGGTGGCGTAGGCGTAATAGGTACGTCCGACCTTCATGACGTCCGGGTCGGCGAAGTTCTGATCGATGACCGGCCCGGCCGCGACGGCGGCCGCCGGCGTGACCGTGGCGGTGAGCAGGCCGGCGGCCAGGGCCAGGGTGGCGGTGACGGCCGCCGCCAGGCGCAGGGCGCCGCGTCCGGAACGGGACTGTGTCATGGGCTCTCCACTGAGTCGGGGGATGTTACATCATGGTGGTTTCCCGTGGATTTCTGTCAAGAGATGTTTGTCAATCACGGTCGTGAGCGCGCCGGCCCGGGTGGCCCGTCACCCGCGCCGGGCTCTGCCCGCCGAGGCGGGGCGGGCACGCCGCGGCGGCGGTGGCCTGCGTGCCCGCGCGCCGGGCTCCCGCGGTGGTGCGGCAGAATGCACCGCACCCGCCCGTCCCGGCCCGCACACACGGCGCGGAGCCATCGCACCGTCTCATCTCCAGGAGCACGCCATGCTGCTTCGGCCCGGCGTGCAGCGCGCGCTGATCGCCGCCGGACAGGTGCTCGGCCTGGCGGTGTGGTTCTCGGCCTCCGCCGTGGTGCCGGCGCTGCGCGAGGCGTGGCACATCAGCGCGGCCGCCTCGGTCTGGCTGACCGCCTCCGTTCAGCTGGGGTTCGTGGCCGGGGCGGTCACCTCGACCGCGCTGAACCTGGCCGACCGGGTCAGGGCGCACCTGCTGATGGCGGTGTGCGCGGCGCTGGCCGCCGCGTGCACCGCCGCGTTCGCCCTCGTCGTCGACGGGCTGGCCGGCGCCGTTCCGCTGCGCTTTCTCACCGGCGTGTTCCTCGCCGGCGTCTATCCCGTGGGCATGAAGGTGACCGCGTCCTGGACGCCTCCCGCCCGCCGGGGACTCGCCTTCGGCGTCATGATCGGCGCGCTCACGCTCGGCTCGGCCCTGCCGCACCTGATCCGCGGGATGGGCGCACTGCCGTGGCGCGGCGTGATGGGCGCCGCCGCCGGATGCGCGGCGCTGGGCGCGCTGCTGGCCGCGACGCTGGTCCGGGAGGGACCGCAGTTCGCCCACGGAGCGCCGGCCCGGCACCATCCCGGGTACGCCCTGACGATGTTCCGCGAGCGCGGGCCGCGGCTGGCGAACCTGGGCTATTTCGGGCACATGTGGGAGTTGTACGCGCTCTGGACCTGGCTGCCCAGCTTCCTCATCGCGGGCGCCGCCGCCCGGACCGGCCGCGACGACGCCGACGTCAGCCTCCTCGCGTTCCTGGCCATCGGTATCGCCGGCGTCGCCGGGTGCGTGGCCGGCGGATGGGCCGCGGACCGGTTCGGCAGATCGCCGGCCGCGGTCGCCGCCCTGGCTGTCAGCGGCGCCTGCTGCCTGCTCTCGCCACTGTTCTTCGCCGCCCCGCCCGGCGCGGTCGCGGTGCTCGGCGTGGTGTGGGGCGCAGCCGTCATCGCCGACTCCGGCGTCTTCTCCACCGCGCTGAGCGAGGTCGCCGACAAACGCTACGTCGGCACCGCGCTCACCGCGCAGACGGCCATCGGTTTCGCCCTGACCGTCGTCACCATCCAACTCGTGCCCGTGCTCGCCGAGGCCGCCGGCTGGCGCTGGGCATTCTGGCTGCTCGTCCCGGGTCCGCTGGTGGGCGCGCTGGCGATGCGCGCGTTCGGGCGCCGGCCGGTCCGCGCTTGACCGGCGAACGCCGCGCCGGGCGCGCCCGGGACGCGTGGTGGCCGCGCCCCGGGGGCGGTGTCGACGGCACCGGGCCTTGTCAGCGACTCCGCGCGGCGGCGTCGCTGAGCTGCGGCATCGCCTCGGCGGCGGGGACCGCGCCGGCCACCGGGGCGGCGGGGACCGCGCCGGCCACCGGGGCGGCGGGGACCGCGCCGGCCACCGGGGCGACGGGGACCGCGCCGGCCACCGGGGCGACGGGGACCGCGCCGGCTGGCGCGGAAGCCGGGACGGCGCTTGCGGGCAGGGTGAGGCCGAAACAGGCGCCCGGCTCGGCGGGCTCGTACCAGACCCGGCCACCGTGCGCGGCGGCCAGGGTGGCGACGATGGACAGGCCCAGCCCGGAACCGGCGACCGGGCCGGCCTTGGCCTGTTCGGCCCGGGTGAACCGGTCGAAGAGCTCGGGCACGAACTCCGGCGGCACGCCCGTGCCGTGGTCACGGACGCGCACCTGGACGCCCTCGGCGGCGGCGGTCGCGGACAGCACGATCGGCTCGGCGCCGTACTTGATGGCGTTGCGCACGTAGTTGGCCAGCATCTGCTGCAGCCGCAGCGGGTCCGCGGCCACGTACAGCTCCTCGGGGCAGTCCAGGCGTACGTCGGTCCGGCCGAACATGCGGGCGCACTCGCCGAGCGCCTCGGCCAGGTCGACCGTGGTGGGCGCCACGTGCAGTTCGCCGTGGCCGAGGGTGGAGACGGCGAGCAGGTCCTCGGTGAGCATGGTGAGCCGGTGGGTCAACGCGTCCGCGCGGGCGAGCATGTCGTCGACCTTCGCCGGTGGCATCCGGTCCCGGCCGTCCCGCAGGATCTCCACGATGCCGGTCAGCCCGGTCAGTGGCGTACGCAGCTCGTGGGAGACCACGGCCATCAGGTGGTCGCGCAGCGCGTCGGCGGTCTGCAGCTCGCCGTTGCGCTGGGCGAGTTCCACCGCGGTGGCGCGGACCCGCCGGTAGAGCACGGTCACCTCGCGCAGCAGGGCGCTGAGCACGACCAGTGCGGCGACCAGCGCCAGGACACGGGCGCCGTACCAGCCGACGGTGAACCTGGCCCGGGAGAACAGCGTCAGCACCACGTCACCGCAGGACGCGGCGACGGCGACGAACGCCCACGCCTCCAGCCCGCGGACGGTGTCGCGGCGGAACCGGGTGGCGCCCAGCACCAGCGCCAGCACGTTGATCCCGATGATGGCCGGACCGAAGCGCTGCGTCAGCACCGTGTAGTCCCCGTTGACGATGATCACCGGAATGTGGTCGTGGCCGGCGGTGACCAGCCACGTCACCGAGACGGCGGCGGTCAGCACGAGCGTCACGGCCACGGCGACCGCGCCCAGACGCCCGCGCGCGGTGAGCGCCTTGGCCCGGGTGTGCCAGCGTGGATGCCACGGCGCCATCGCGGCGCCGATCAGCAACGGCAGCCCGACGTGCCACGCCGTCCACAGCCAGGGGGCGCTGCTGGGCACCGCGCCCAGCAGCCCGGCCGGGGAGAACAGGCCGGAGAACACCAGCGCGTGCGGCACGATCACCGTCGAGGACCACAGGTACGCGGCGGCCAGCACCAGCAGCCGCGGCGACCCGCCCGCGGTGTACTGGGTGAACAGCAGAAACGCGGTCAGCAGGTCCAGCACCCACACCACGGCCAGAAAACCCGGCATGAAGGCGGGAACCTGACCGAGCTGCCGGCCGGCCAGCAGGTGGACGACCACCACCGCGAGCGGGATGGCGGCAGCCGCCACCAGCGGCGCACGACCCACCCGCGCGGTCACTCCGGGCACCACCCCGGTCGGAACAGGCGAAGTCACGGGCAGTCTCGATCGGCACGTCCACAGCGCAGTTGACCGAAAGCGGCCACCCGAGGCAGGTGACCGCAAGCGGCCACCCGCGCCCGCCGGATCTCCGCGCCCGGCCGTCCTGGAGCCGGACACCCCGTGCCTCTCCCACGGCCGGGCACGAGCAGCGTCGGCGCGGCGAAGCATCGCCATACAGGGCGAAGCAAGGGCAATATGAAAACGGTCAGAGAGTCATATGTCAGGATATCGTATGCCAGTTTCTCGCCGTGCTCTGCTCAGCGCCGGTCTGCTCGGTGTGGTGGCGCCGAGCCCGCCCCCGGGGCCCGGTCCCACCGCCGCCGACTGGCGAGCGCTCGCCGCCGGCCTCGACGGCACCGTGGAACTGCCCGGCACGGCCACCTACGAGCAGGCGCGACGACTGTTCTCACCACGATTCGACCACCTCCGGCCGCCGGCCGTCGTGCGCTGCGCGGGCCCGGCCGACGTCGCCGAGACGGTCCGGTTCGCCGCCCGGCTCGGACAGCCGGTCGTCACACGGGCCGGCGGGCACTCGTACGTCGGCGCCTCCACGACCGCCACCGGCCTGGTCCTCGACCTGCGGGCGATGAACGCGGTCCGCTACGACGCGCCGTCACGGACCGCCACGATCGGCGGCGGCGCCACGCTGATCGACGCCTACACCGCCCTCGGCGCGCACGGTGTCTCCATCCCGGGCGGCACCTGCGGCACGGTCGGCGTCAGCGGCCTGACCTGCGGTGGTGGCATCGGCGCGGTCACCTCCGCGTACGGGCTGACCTGTGACGGCGTGGTGGCCGCCGACGTGGTGACCGCCGACGGCCGGCGCCGCAGCGTCGACGCCGCCCGGGAGCCGGACCTGTTCTGGGCGCTGCGCGGCGGCGGAGGCGGCCAGTTCGGGGTGGTCACCTCGTGGCGGATGCGCACCCATCCGGCCGGATCGACGGGCACGTTCACGCTCGGCTACCCGTGGGCGGACGCCGCCGCGGTCGCCGCGGGCTGGCAGTCCCGGATCGCCGTGGCCCCGGACAACGCCTGGTCGGCGTGCCAGTTCACCGCCGAGCGCACGGGCGCGCTGTCCGTACGGATCGGCGGTTTCGTCCTCGACGGCGACGCCCGCGCCGAGGTGGCCGCCCTGACCCGGGCCATCGGCCGGGCCCCGGCGACCACGACCGTGACCAGCATGCCGCACCTGCGGATGCTCGCGGACCGGGCCGGCGACGCGGCCCGGAACACGCACCTGATCGGCAGCGAGATCTTCGCGCGGGCGCTGCCGGCCGCGGGGATCGCCGCCCTGCTGGCCGCGGTCCGCGGCCGCGCGGCCAGCCGCCGTCCCGGTCTGGCGAAACTCAAGCGGATGACCGGCGCCCCGGCGAGAGTCGCGGCGGACGCCACCGCGTTCCCGTGGCACGGCGCGCACAGCATGCTCCAGTGGCTCGTCGTCCCACCGGCGGCCGACGCCGCGTCGGTCGCCGACGGGTACGCGTGGATCGAGGCCGGGCACCGGGCCGTCGCGCCGTGGTCGTCCGGGCGGTACGTCAACTACCTGGAGCCGGACCCGATCGACCCGGCCCTCTATCACGGCCGGCATCTGGCCCGTCTGCGCCGGATCCGGGCCGCCGTCGACCCGGACCGGCTGTTCCGCGCCGCCTGCCCGATCTGAAGCGCGGTCACCGCCGGTGTCACGCCTCGCCCGGCGCTTCCTGCGCCGCCGCCGCGGCCCCGCTGCGACCCTCGCTCGCCACCTCCGCCCCGCTGCGGCCCGCCCTCGCTCCGTTGCGGCCCGCCCTCGCCCCGTTGCGGCCCGCCCTCGCCCCGCCCGCCCCGCTGCGACCCTCACCCCGCTGCGGCCCGCCCTCGCCCCGCCCGCCCCGCTGCGACCCTCACCCCGCTGCGGCCCGCCCCGGACCGGCACGGCCGCCGGGATAGGTATGCCTAGTCGTCCGGCGTGCCCCGCTTACGGCGTCCCGGCCGGCGAAGATAGGTAAGCGCTCCCGATGTGCCCACCTCCTTCCCGGCCGAGGATCGAGGCATCAGCGGTCGAGGAGGAGGAACACCATGGTGATGCACCCGGAGCTGATGCTCGGCCTGGCCCACGACCGGCACCGTGACCTGGTCGCCGAGGCGCAGCGCGCGCGCCTGCTCGCCGCCGCCCGGCTCAGCCGCCGGTCACGCAGGGCCGGGCAAGGGTCGGCGGTCCGCGGACAGCCCACCGGTACCCTGACGTCGTGCGAACCAGTCGCGGTGGCGCCAGCCCGGTGATGATCGGCCGGAAGCGTGAGCTGCGCCGGTTGGCGCAGCTCACCGCGGCGCGCGAGCCCGCGGTGGCGATCATCGCGGGCGAGCCGGGCATCGGGAAGACGCGGCTGGTGCGCGAGCTGCTGGCGATCCTGCCGGCGCGGACCGTGGTGCTGGTCGGCCAGGCGGAGCCCGGCTCGCTGTCCCGGCCGTACGAGGTGCTGCTGGACGCCGTCGACAACCACCCGGCGGTCGACGAGGAGCAGCTGGCCGCGCTCGCGGACCCGCGGCGCAGCCCGGTGGAGCGCCTGCACACCGGGCTGGCCGTGCTGAACGACCTGATCGGCGACTCGCCCGCGGTGGTCGTCTTCGAGGACCTGCACTGGGCCGACTCGGAGAGCGCGGCGCTGTTCGAGCGGATCGCTGACCAGCACGGGCCGCGGCTGCTCATCGGGACGTACCGGCCGGACGAGGTGACCCGCCGCCACCCGCTGGCCGGTCTGCTGGCGCGAATGGAACGCCGGCACGCGGTCACCCACGTACATCTGGATCGCCTCACCCCGTCGCAGACCGCGGCGCTGCTGGCGGCCGCGACCGGCGCGCCGGCGCCGCTGCGCGCCGCGACGGCGCTGCATCATCGCACCGGCGGAAATCCGTTCTTCCTGGAGGAGCTGCTGCGGGCGCTTCCCGGGTACGACGTGGAGGCGCTGGTCGAGCAGCCGCTGCCGTGGAGCCTCGCCGACGTGCTGCGCCGCCAGGTCGACGACCTCGACCCGGTCAGCCACCGCGTGGTCGAGGCGGCCACCGTGCTCGGCCACCGCATCCCGTTCGATCTGCTCGCCGCGGTGACCGGCACCGGCGAGGACGAGCTCATCGCGGTGCTGCGCGACCTGGTCACCCGCGGGGTGCTGGTGGAGTCCGGGGAGGACGAGTTCGCGTTCCGGCACGCGCTGGTGCCCGAGGCGATCGCCGGGCAGCTGCTCGGCCGGCAGCGCCGCCGGCTGCACGAGGCCGCCCTGGACGTGCTGCTGGGCAGTGGCGCCGCGGACCCGGCCATGGTGGCACACCACGCCCGCGGCGCCGGCCGGTACGACGACATGATCGCCGCGGCCCGCCGCGGCGCCGCGCTCTACCTGTCCATCGGCTCCGCCTACCCGGCCCTGCAGCTGGCGGAGATGGGGCTGGACGAGGCGCCCGACGACACCGGCCTGCTCGCCTCGGCGGCCCGGGCGGCGTGGCTGGCCGGGCTGCTCGACGACGCCCTGCGGCACGGCCGGCGCTGGCGCGACCTCGCCGGCACCACGACCGACCGGGCCGAGTCGCTGTACCTGCTGGTCCGCATCGCCTGGGAGTCGCGGGACACCGGCGAGATGCGCGCGCTGACGCACGACATCGAGACGCTGATCGCGCAGCTGCCACCCGGCGCGGACCAGGCCCGGGCGATGACCGCGATCGCGCAGTCGGCGTACCTGCGCGACGACCTCGATGCCGCGCTGTCCTTCTCGGAGCGGGCGCTGGCGCTGGCCGACGAGTTCGACCTGCCCGCGGTACGCCGGGCCGCGCTGCTCGAGAAGGGCTCGGCGCTGACCGAGCGCCCGCAGACCGCCGCCGAGGGCCGCAGGATCCTGCTCGGGGTCGTCGACGAGGCGGAGCGGGCGGGTGAGTGGGTGCTGGCCGCCCGCGCCCTCAACACCCTGGTGCACGGCGAGCCGCCGGCCTCGCCGGCCGAGCACGCCGAGACCCTGGAGCGGATGCGGGTCGACGCCGAACGCGCCGGTTTCGAGTCGCTCGCGGTGGCCACCTACTTCCAGGGCCGCGCCCGTCTCGCCTTGCGGGCCGGCGACCTGGACGCCGCGGTCACCGCGCTGGAGGAGGGACGCGAGCAGGACCGCAACTACCGGCGCCCGGGCCGCTGGGCCGACTACCACGGGGTCTTCCTCGCCGGGCTGTATCTGGAGGCCGGCGAGCTGGACCGGGTCGAGCAGCTGGTCACCGACCTGGCGTCGCTGCCGAACAACCTGCCGATCACGCTTCCCGGGCTCCGCTTCCACCTCGCCTGCCGCCGCGGCGACCTGCCGGGCGCCGAGGCCGCGCTGGACGAGGTGCTCACCGCGCTGGCCGGGCAGACCTGGCGCAGCGGCGAGCAGGCCCACGACCTGATCTCCGCCGCGCTCGCGGCGGGCCTGCCGGCGCACCGGCGCGACGAGCTGGCCGGCGCGCTGCTCGACGCCGACGTGTGGGACGCGCACCGGACGCTGGTCGACGCCCAGCTCGCCGAGGCGCGCGGCCGGCACGCCGAGGCGCTGTCCGGCTATCTGTCCGTCCGGGAGGCGCACATCCTCGGGCCGGCGACCCGCGGCACGGTACGGGTCAACGCCGCCCGCTGCCTGCTCGCCGCCGGCCGGCGCGCCGAGGCCACCGAGCATCTGGAGGCGGCCGGGCGGCTGCTGGCCGGGTGGCGCGGCTGGCGGGTGGAGCAGCTCGCCCAGGTCCGGGCCGGGCTGGGCCTGGCGCCGGTGGACGCGGCGGGCGCGGTCACCGGGCCGGCCGCGCTGACCCCGCGCGAGCGGGAGGTGGCGGTGCTGCTCGGCGACGGGCTGACCAACGCCGAGCTGGCCCGGCGCCTGTACATCTCGCCGAAGACGGCGGCCGTGCACGTCTCCAACATCCTGCGGAAGCTGGGCGCCGTGTCGCGTACCGAGGTGGGCGATCTGATCGGGCGGCGCTGACCGTCGCCACCGGGCTCAGCGAGGGCGGCCCGAGCCGGGCCGGAGGACGGGTCGACGACCCGGTCAGCCGGACGGCGTCCCATGCCGGCCGGCGACCCGGTCACGAGCGGACGCGGGCGGACACCGCGGCCCGGACCGCCGGGGCCAGCGCCGCGGCGATCACCGCGTAGCCCGCGCTCGACGGGTGGAAGCGGTCCGCGCTGAACAGGCCGGCGTCCCGGGCGAAGCCGGCCGCCGTCGTCATGCCGATCTCCGCGACGTGCGCACCCGCGGACACGGCCGCCCGGGCCTGCGCGTCGTGCAGCAGCTGGCTCGCGGCGCGTACCGCGGGGCGCATCTCGGCCGGCACCCACGGGACGACGCTCAGGTCGGGCGCGGGCGCGACGACCACCTCGGCGCCGGCCGCCCGCAATGCCCGGACGGCGTCGCCCAGCTGGGCGGCGGCCACCGGGGGCGGCACGAACCGGGTCAGGTCGTTGGCGCCGACGATGATCAGGGTCAGTGCCGGCGGCCAGGCGCTCGCCCGGCTCACCTGCGCGGCCAGGTCGCTGCTGCGGCTGCCCGGGACGGCGAAGACCCGGGCCTCGGCCGGTATGCCGTGCGCGGCCAGATCCGCCGAGAGGCGGGCCGCGACGGTGTCGGTGGAACGGGCGGCGCCCTGGCCGTAGGCGATCGAGTCGCCGAGAATCGCGAAGTTGAGCGTCACGCCGGATACAACCGCCCGGATACGTCGGATGTTTCCGAACCGTCCGCGCCCGGACCCGCCGGACGAGAGCCCACAAGCCGGTCCGGGCCGTCGGCCGCCGCGGGCACGGGCCGCCGGCCGGGACCACGAGCCGGCGCGGGCCGCCGGCCGGGCCTCGGTGCGGCCCGGCCGGCGGCGGTGGCGTCACAGCTGGGCGAGAATGCCCTTCATCGTGGCGATCTCCGCCTGCTGAGCGGTGATGATCTTCTGGGCCAGCGCCTTGGCCTGCGGATCGGCGCCCTGCGCGGTCTCGGTCCGGGCCATCTCGACGGCGCCCTCGTGGTGCTCGATCATCATGGTTAGGAACTGCTTGTCGAACTCGGCGCCCTTGGCGTTGTGCAGCGCGGTCATGTCCGACTCCGACATGCCGCCGGGCATGGCGTCGTGGTGCATGTCCCCCATCGTGTCACCGGCCGACGGCGCTGGCGCGCCCCAGGCGGTCAGCCAGCCGGTCATCGTGTCGATCTCCGGCTGCTGCGCGGCCCGGATCTGGCCGGCCAGCGCGGTGACCCGGGCGTCACCGGCACGCCCGTCGGCCATCGCCGCCATCTCCACCGCCTGCCGGTGGTGCGGGATCATCTGCTGCGCGAAGGCGACATCGGCGTCGTTGTGGGTGCCGGCCGCCGGCACGCCGGCCGAGGCGGTGCCGGTGGGCGTGGCCGTACCACCGTGATCCATGCCGGACTCGGTGCCGCCGCCGCAGGCGGCCAGCAGCACGGCCGCGCCGACCGCGGCGGCGGCCGCCAGCAGACCACGACGCCGACGGGAAACGGACCGGGCAGACGTATACATCATGACAGAAAGGTACCTTTCGGAAACGGGACGAAGACGATCGGCGGTATCCGGCGCACGGCGCGCCGCCGCGGCGCCTATATGCGCAGCGCCGCTACCGAGGCGATCGTCAGACCCCACCCCGGACCCGGTGGCCCGCGCGGCGGCCAGGCCCGCCGCGGCACGGTGGCCCGGACGCCACCGGACCCGCGCCCGGCCACGAGCAGCAGGAGCGCCAGCAGGACCGCGGCCGTGACGACCTGCAGGACGGCCTGGCACGCGTTCCAGCCGCTCATCGGGTGGTGCCCGTCGCAGTGCCCGTCCGGGCAGACGGCGTCCGTGGCGAGCCCGGCCGCGGCGATCGGGACCGGCTGGGCCATCGCGGTCATGATCGCGGCCGCCGGCCGCGCGCCGGGATGTCCGGTCGCACCGGGGTCGCCCATGTGCCCGCCCGGACCGCGATGGCCGATGGTGTGCATCGCCGCCAGGCCGAGCAGGGTGCCGGCCAGCAGCGCCCATCGGACCAGCGCGGCGGCTGGCACACGGCGGGCGGCGGCGATCACCGACCCAAGGTAGCGCGCCGGCCGGGTCCGGCTCCCGCCGGCACCCGGGGCGACGGGTGCGCCGGGGCGCTCCGGCGCCGGGGCAGGATGTCAGGCATGAACACGCGCATCCTCGTGGTCGACGACGAGCAGAGCCTGGCCAAGGTGGTGGCCAGCTATCTGGAACGCGACGGCCACGACGTGACCTGCGTCTTCGACGGGCCGGGCGCCGTGTCCGCCGCCCGGGACCGGTCGCCCGACCTTGTCGTGCTGGATCTGGGGTTGCCGGGGCTGGACGGCGTCGAGGTGTGCCGGCAGGTGCGCACGTTCAGCGACTGCTACGTCATCATGCTGACCGCCCGCGGCGACGAGGTCGACAAGCTGGTCGGGCTCGGCGTCGGCGCCGACGACTACCTGACCAAACCGTTCAGCCCGCGGGAACTGGTCGCCCGGGTCCGTGCCATGCTGCGCCGCCCCCGCGCGGCCACGGCCGGCGCCACGCCGCTGGAGGACCCGCCCCGGGTGTTCGGCGCGCTGCGCATCGACGTGGCGGCCCGGGAGGCGAGCGTCGACGGGGCCCCGGTGCCGCTGACCCGTACCGAGTTCGACGTGCTCGCCGCGCTGTCGGCCCGCCCGCGGATGGTGTTCTCCCGCCGGCAGCTGGTGGACACGGTGTGGGGCGACGACTGGGTCGGCGACGAGCATCTGGTCGACGTACACATCGGGCATCTGCGCCGGAAGCTCGGCGACGACGCCGCCGCGCCGCGGTTCGTGCGGACCGTGCGCGGCGTCGGCTACCGGATGGGCGAGGGCTGATGCGCCGGCCGCGTGTCGGTCTGGCCGGGCGTCTGTTCGCCGCCCAGGCCATGGTGCTGCTCGTCGGCGCGGCCACCCTGGGCCTGGTGACCGTGCTGGCCGGCCCGGCGATGTTCCACACCCACCTGCGGCAGATCTCCGGCGACGTGGACCCGGCGCTCGCGCACCACGTCGAGCAGGCCTACACCTCGGCCACCACGGTCGCGCTGGCGGTCGGTGCGGGGACGGCGCTGTGCGCGGCGCTGGCGGTGAGCGCCCTGGTGGCCCGCCGGGTCGCCGCGCCGGTCCGGCAGCTCGCCGCGGCGGCGGCCGACATCGCCGACGGCCGCTACGGCACCCGGGTGGGCGCGCCGGGCATCGGCGCCGACTTCGACTCGGTGGCCGCCTCCTTCAACGCCATGGCCGCCCGGCTGGCCCACGTCGAGGCGACCCGTCGCAGGCTGCTCGCCGACCTCGGGCACGAGCTGCGGACCCCGATCGCCACGATCGAGGCCTACGTGGAGGCCGCGCAGGACGGGGTGGCCGTCGAGGACGAGGACACCTGGACGGTGCTGGCCACCCAGACCGACCGGATGCGGCGGCTGGTCGAGGACATCGCCGCCGTCTCCCGGGCCGAGGAACACCAGCTCGATCTGCGACCGGTACGCGTGGCGCCCGCCGACCTGCTCGACGCGGCCGTGCTCGCGGCCCGGGCCCGCTACGCCGCCAAGGGCGTCGGGCTGCACGAACACGCCGCACCGGGGCTGCCCCGGGTGTCCGCCGACCCGCAGCGGATCGGGCAGGTGCTGGCCAACCTGCTCGACAACGCGCTGCGGCACACCCCGCCCGGCGGGCGGGTCACGGTCACCGCCGAGGCGGAGCGGGACGGGGTCCGGTTGGCGGTGGCCGACACCGGCGACGGCATCCGCGCCGAACACCTGCCGCACGTCTTCGAGCGTTTCTACCGCGCCGACACCGCCCGTGACCGCGACCACGGCGGGTCGGGCATCGGGCTGGCCGTGGCCCGGGCCATCGTGGCCGAACACGGGGGCCGGATCGCCGCCGCCAGCGACGGCCCCGGCCGTGGCGCGACGTTCACCGTCGTGCTGCCCGCGGCGCGGTGACCGGCCCGGCGTCGTCCGGTCCCGCCTGCAATGACCGGGCCCGGACGGCGATCAGGGACCCGCCACGGCCGGTAAGGTCACCGGCCTGGCGATCGGCTGTGCCGACCCGCACGGGCTCGCCCGGCACGCCGACGTCGGCCAGGGCGACGAGGTGAGCGGGGTGACGCTCGCCGACCCGGAGGGCGACGAGTGCTGCGCCCCCGCCCGCGCACCGCGGCCGGCGCCATCGGATTGATCACGGGCGATAGGGTTCCGGGATGGGCGTGCGACCCGCAACGGGATCTTGTCTGGCCGGCGTTCTGGGCGCGGCCGCCGTCGCGCTGGCCGGCTGCCTGACCGTGCCGCTGGACGGCGGCCAGCCGCCGGGCGAGGTCGCCGAGCAGGCGGCGCGGCGGCTCGGCGACGACTTCGGCCGGCGCGACCGGGTCCGCACGGCGGAGTACATCGCGGCGACCGAGGTGCCGGCCGGCGCGCAGGACAACGGCCAGGTCCGGATGACGCCGCTGGCCTGGTCCGGGCGCGTCTTCGGGGACGAGACGGCCACCATCGACGTCCGCTTCGTGGTGACCGCGGGCGACGCCGCCGGCGGCGGGGCCTGGTGTTACCGCTACACGCTGGAGATGTACCGGTACACCGAGCACCGGGAGATCCGCTGCCCGGCGGGAACGCCGCCGGTGCCCTCGGCCTCGCCGCCGCCGGCGCTGCCGCCGGACGCCGAGGACCGGCTCGCCGCGGCGTTGCGCGACGCCACACCGGCGACGCTCGCGCGACGGGTGCGGGCCGCGTTCCCGCCGGCCGACATCAGCGTCGACACCGTCACCTACCGGGGCACCCTGGTCGCCGCGGTGGGGCTGGCCGCCGAGCGGGACTGCATCGTGATGATCCGGACCGCGGGCGGCAAGCCGGAGCGGGTCGCCTTCGACCAGATTCAGCTGGAACCGGGCGAGTCGGGTTGCGGGACCGTCCTGTACACCCATCCCGTCCGCTGAGTGCCGCGCGCCGCGCCGCCGGGCGAAGCGGAGCTGAACCCGGGTGTCCGCCCGGCCGGACGGGCGGTCGCCGCGGCAGCGGCACGTGCCGCCCGGTCCGCGCCGAGCGGGTCACCGGCTCCGCTGTGCGGCACCGGTCGCGCCGCCACCTCCGTTCACCGTCGGGAACGCCGCCGCCATCTCGTGCAGCGTGTCGGCGACCGCGCGGGCGCCCGGCGCGCCCGGCTCGATGAGCGTGTAGTGGCCGGTGCCGGGCAGCACGACGGTACGCAGGTCGTGGTGGACGGCCGCGTAGTCGCTGAACTGGGTCAGCGGAACCTCCTCGTCGGCGGCGCCGTGCAGCAGGACGGTCGGTACGCCGGTGGTGCCCGCGCCGCGCAGCAGAGTCATCGGGTCGGTTTCGGGCAGGCGCTCGGCGAACAGCGGGTCGTCGCCGAGCAGCTGGACCGCGGCGCCGTCGCTCAGGTCGTCACGGCGGGTGGCGGCGAGGTCGGTGAGGGGCGCGAGCGCGAGCACGGCGGTGGGCAGGTCGCGGGTGTGCCAGCGGCTGCCGGGCGGCAGCAGGCCACGGGCGGCGCACCACAGGGCGAGGTGGCCGCCGGAGCAGTGGCCCGCCAGCACGTACGGGCGGCCCTGCGCGAGCGTGTCCACGATCCGGGCGATGTCGTCGAAGGTCTCCGGGTAGCCACCCGCGCCGCCGGAGCGCCGGAAGCCGGGCAGCAGCACGTCGAAGCCCTGTTCGTTGAGGTACGCCGCGAAGGGCGTCAGGTGCATGCGGTCGTAGCGCCAGTATCCGCCGTGCAGCAGGATCACCAGCGGGGCGCCGTCCGTGCCCGGCCAGGCGTCGTAGACCTGGTGCGGGTGGTCGCCGTAGCGGCCGTGCTCGGGGGCGAGCACGGGTTTGCGGCTCAGGACCCGCTTCTCCTCCTGGGCCGCGAACTCGGAGATGACCCTAGACGCCACCACGGACCTGCCAGAGCTCGGGGAAGACCGGGCGGGCCGCGCGTTTCTCCAGCCAGGCCAGCCCGGTGGAGCCGGCGCTGCCGCTCTTGTCGCCCATGGCGCGGCGTACCACCAGGACGTGGTCGCTGCGCCAGCGCGTCACCAGGGCCGCCACGTCGGTGAGCAGTTCGCCGAGGGCGAGCAGCGGATCGTGCTGCGGACCGGAGTAGATGCGGTGCCACACCTCGACGACGCCGGGGTCGCAGCGGTGCGGCGCGGTGACCTCCCGGGTCCGGACGTGCTCGGGGACCGGCAGGCCGCGCCGGTGCAGGAAGCCGAGGACCTCGTCGTACAGCGACGGGGCGTGATAGGTCGCGCTGAGGGCCTGGTGCACGGCGCGGTCGCCCTCGTGCAGCGCGAGCATCGCCGCGTTCTTGTCGCCGAGCAGGAACTCCATGTGCCGGTACATCGCCGACTGGAAGCCCGACGCCCGGCCGAACGCGGACCGGAAACCGTTGAACTGCGCCGGGGTCAGCGAGGCGAGCGGCGCCCAGGCGGCGTTGAGCGCGGTCAGCGCCCGCTTGCTGCGGCGCAGGGCGTCCACGGCGGCGGGCAGGTCGTCCTTGGCGAACGCGGTCGCCGCCTCCCGCCACTCGTGGACGACGAGGGTGAACCACAGCTCCATCACCTGCGTGGTGACGATGAAGGCCATCTCCTGCGGCGCCTCGGTGAGCGGGCGCTGCAGCGTGTTGAGCACCGATGCCCGCACGTAGGCGTCGTACGGGGTGGCGCCGGGAAAGGGTTGCAGCAGGGTGTCGTCCGTGGTCGGTTCCTCGAGTACGGACGTGCGGGAAGTCATGGTCCCTCCGGGAGGTTGTCGATGCGGGCAGGCTCTCCGGTCACACGCCGAGGTGGACCCCGCCGGACGCGTCGATCCAGTGGCCGGTCACCCAGCGCGCCTCGTCGCTGGCCACGAACGCCACCACGTCGGCGATGTCGGCCGGCTGGCCGAGGCGTCCGAACACGGAGGCGGACGCGTACCGCTGACGGATCTCCGGGATGGCCAGGGTGGGGTTGATCTCGGTCTCGGTGTAGCCGGGCGCGACGGCGTTGACCCGGATGCCGCGTCCGCCGAGCTCGTGCGCGAGGGTGCGGGTCAGGTGATCCAGCGCCACCTTGGTCATGGCGTACGCCACCAGGTGCGGGTAGGCGATGCGGGTGACCACCGACGAGATGTTCACGATGCTGGCGCCGTCGCGCAGCCGCCCGAGGCCGTGCTTGACGATGAAGAACGGCGCCTTGGTGTTGACGGCGAACACCCGGTCGTAGTCGGCCTCGGTGACGTCCGCGACGCGGCGTGGCAGGGTGATGCCGGCGTTGTTGACCAGGACGTCCACGCGGGCGTCGACGTCCTCCTGCGCCGCGGCACGGTCGAAGGCGGCCCACAGCGCCTCGGCGTCGCCGGGCACACCGAGCTCCGCGTGCACCGGGAAGGCGCGCCCGCCGTCGGCCACGATCTCCTTGACGGTGCGCTCGGCGGCGTCGTGGTCGTGGCCGTAGTGGACGGCCACCACGGCGCCCTCGTCGGCCAGGCGCCGGCAGATCGCCCGGCCGATGCCGCGGCTGCCGCCGGTGATCAGGGCGGTCTTGCCCTCGTGCCGCTGGGAGGTGGTCACTGTTGTCTCCTTCGGAAGGTACGGATGCCAGGCGGGCGTCATGCGTCGAAGTCGAGGGTGACCTCGGTGCTCAGCGGCTGGGCGCGGCACGCGAGGGTGTAGCCGGCGGCCAGGTCGGCGGCGTCCAGGGCGTGCTGGGCCCCGGTGGCGACCCGCCCGGACACCACCCGGGCGCGGCAGCTTCCGCAGACGCCCTCGCGGCAGGCGTAGGGCACGTCGGGGTTGCCGCGCAGCAGCGTGTCGAGCAGCGTGGCGTCCTCGGGGCGGGTGATGGCGCTCCGGTGACGACCGTCGACCGTCGCGGTGACCCGGATCCCCGGCGCGCCCGGCGCCGGGGTGGGCGGCGGGGCCGTGTCGCCGAGCGTGAACAGCTCCGAGCGTACGAGGGTGGCGTCGGCGCCCCAGGTGGTCAGCTCCCGCCGGCACAGGGCGACCAGGCCGGCCGGCCCGCACAGGGCGAAGGTGGTGTCCCGCCCGGGCCGGGCGTCGAGGGCGGCGAGCAGGCGGGGCAGCGTGCCGGCATCGATACGCCCGGACAGCGGCCCGGCGACCGCGCGCTCGCGGGTGAGGACGTACAGGACGGTGAACCGGTCGACGAACGCGTCCTTCACCCGGGCCAGCTCGTCGGCGAGCAGCGCGTCCACGGCCGTCGGGACCGAGTGCACCAGCGACACCCGGCAGTCCGGGTCGTCGCGCAGCGCGGCGCCGGCCATGGCGGCCAGCGGCGTGATGCCGGAGCCGCCGGCGATCAGCACGTGGTGGGCGCCGCGGCGGTCGGGCAGGGCGAAGGCGCCGGTGGGCGGCGAGAGTTCGAGGACGTCCCCGGGGCGCAGGCGGGTCAGGGCGTACGCGCCGAAGCCGTCCACGGACCCGCGTGTGATGACCAGACGCAGCGCGTTCGGGGTGTCCGGGGGCGGGCACACCGAGTAGCTGCGGCGCAGCTCGTGACCGGGGCCGCGGTGCCGCACGACGACGTGCTCGCCGGCGCGGTGGGTGAAGACCTCGCGCAGCGCGTCGGGCACGTGCAGGGTGACCGCGACCGCGTCCGCGGACAGTCGGCGCACCGCGGTGACCGCGAGCCGGTGCCAGCCGGCGCGCCGGTCGGCCGGGCGAGCCGGCGCTGCCGAAACAGTGCTCACGGTGGGCCTCACAGCGCGGTCAGGTGGGGGAACAGTTCGTGGCAGGCCGTGCAGCGCAGCACCGACTGGCACCGGGAGGGCCCGAAGGGGCTGTGCGGGCGGGTGGCCCGGGAGCCGCAATACGGGCAGGGCACCGCGGCGAGCGGGATGACGACCGGCCCCTCGCGCCGGACCGGTCCGGGTGGAGCGATGCCCTGGGCGGCCAGTTTGGCCCGCCCGGCCGGGGTGATGCGGTCGCTCGTCCACGGCGGCGACAGCACCTGCCGGACCCGGCCGTCCGGGTGCCCGGCGGCGGCCAGCGTGTCCTCGATCGACGCGACGATCGAGGACAGCGCCGGGCAGCCCAGATAGGTGGGTGTGACCGCGACCTCCGGCACCCCGTCGGGACCTTCGGCGACCGCGACGATCACCCCGAGGTCGCCGAGTGTGATCGTCGGCAGCTCCGGGTCGGGCAGGGCCTCCACCAGCGCGCGGATCTCCCGCACCGGGCGGGCCGGTCGGGTACCGGCGCTCACCAGGTGCCTCCCGGGAACTGGCGGCGCACCGACTGCAGCTCGGCGATCAGCGACGCGAAGTCCTCGGTGTGCAGGCCGGCGCGCCCGCCACGCCCGTGCCAGCCGGGGGCCGGCACGCGCAGTCCGGCCCGCGTGACGGACTCGGTCATCGCCCGCTCCCAGGCCGGGCGCAGCGCCGCCGCGGCGGGCGCCACGCCGGCGGCGGCGAGGTCGCGCGCCACGTCGTCCTCGTCGAACAGCTCCGCCGTGTACGGCCACACGTCGTTCAGGCCCCGCTGCATGCGCCGGGCGCTCTCGGCGGTGCCGAGCCCGAGCCGTTCGGTCCAGGTGTCGGCGTACAGCCGGTGGAACGCCACCTCCTTGGCCGCCCGCTGTCCGAAGGCGGCCAGGTCGGGGTCCGCGCAGCCGCCCAGCGCCTGGTAGTAGAGGACGGCGTAGTGGCTGTACGCGAGCTGACGGGCGATCGTGGCGCCGAAGTCGCCGTTCGGCAGCTCGGTCAGCAGGGCGTTGGTGAACTCGCGGTCGCCGCGGGCGAACGCGAAGTCGTCCTCGTCGCGGCCGGTGGCGTCGAGGCGGCCGGTGAACGTGTAGAGCATCCGCGCCTGACCGATGAGGTCGAGCGCGATGTTGGACAGCGCCAGGTCCTCCTCGATCGTGGGCGCCCGGGTGATCCACTGGCAGAGCCGCTGCCCGAGGACGAGGGCGTCGTCACCGAGGCGCAGCGTGAGCGCGGCGAGCCGGGCGTCGGCCGTACGGCTCGGCGCGGCGTCAGTGGTC
The DNA here is from genome assembly GCF_003711105.1 of Actinoplanes teichomyceticus ATCC 31121. NCBI lineage: Bacteria > Bacillati > Actinomycetota > Actinomycetes > Micromonosporales > Micromonosporaceae > Actinoplanes > Actinoplanes teichomyceticus. Next base: position 3,454,222 of record NZ_CP023865.1, on the reverse strand, counting down.
ATGATCGCCATCGGAGCCTCCCCCGGTCAGCGGCGCGAACTGGTGCGGGTAGCGGTACGGCTTGTGCTCGGCGTTGGCGAAGTACGGGTCGTGTTCGTCCGGGGCGGCGGCGTGCACGTCGCCGGAGCGGACCACCCACAGCGACAGCGGCTCGCCGCGGCGCGTGTACAGGTCGCGGGCCCGCAGCAGGGCGGCGTGCGGGTCGCCGGCCCGCACCGACCCCACGTGCTGGTGGGCGAGGCCGCGGCGGGGCCGGAGGAAGACCTCCCAGGACGCCGGGGCGCCCTCGCGTTCGCGGGTCACGGGCGTTCTCCCTTCTCGTGCGCGGACCCCGGGCGAGCGGCGTACGCGGCGGCGGCCTCGCGGACCCACGCGCCGTCCTCGTGCGCGGCGCGCCGATGGGCGAGGCGCTGCCGCGCCCAGTGCGTGTCGTCGCCCAGCGCGCGCCGGTAGACGTCCCAGTCGACCGGGGTGAAGTCGTAGTGGCCGCGCTCGGCGTTCCAGCGGATCGCCGGGTCCGGCAGCGTCAGCCCGAGGCGCTCGGCCTGCGGGACGCAGATGTCGACGAAGCGCTGGCGCAGCTCGTCGTTGGTGTGCTGCTTGATGCCCCAGGCCATGGCGCGCTGCGACACCGCGGCGCCCAGCGCCGCGCCCCGGGCGCCGCCGGCCGCCTCGGTGTCGGGCGGGCCGAACATCAGCGCCACGGCCGGCAGCCACCAGCGGTTGACGGCGTCCTGGGCCATCGCCTTCTGCTCCGGCGTGCCGGTGCACAACGCGCGCATCAGGTCGTAGCCCTGCCGGACGTGGAACGCCTCCTCCTGGCAGACCCGGCGCATCGCCCGCGCGTAGGGCCCGTACGACGCCCGGCTCAGCGGCGCCTGGTTGAGCACCGCGGCGCCGTCGGTCAACCAGGCGATGGCGCCGGTGTCGGCCCAGGTCAGCGCGGGGTGGTTGAAGGTGGCCGAGGCGCGCTGGCGGCCCTGGTGCAGCGCGTCCAGCAGTTCGGCGCGGTCGACTCCCAGGGTCTCTGCGGCGGCGTAGAGGTACAGCCCGTGGCCGGCCTCGTCCTGCACCTTCGCGAGCAGCACGGACTTGCGGTGCAGCGACGGCGCCCGGGTGAGCCAGGCGCCCTCCGGCTGCATCCCGATGATCTCCGAGTGTGCGTGCTGCGCGATCTGCCGCACCAGCATGCGGCGGTACCCGTCGGGCATCCAGTCGCGCGGCTCGATGGCCTGCCCCGCGGCGATGAGCGCCTCGAAACGGTTGAGCAACTCCTGCTGCGCGACGGTCTCGGTGTCCGCCGGCTGTGCGCTCATGCTCGGCCCCTCCGGTCGGGAAAAGGGTGGCTTGCTCGGGAGCGTGGCGGTCCGGCACGTCCCGTTGAGGAAAGAGACCCCGGGCGCCGGCCGCTATCCCTCGACCGGCGGCCGGAACGCGTGATCAGGGTCACGTCCTGGCGCGAGGATTGCGGTCCCGGGCAGCCGCCTCCTATCCGGATGACAGGCGACGTGCGCGACCCCGCTCGGCGGGCCGGTTCGCGCGGAAGGGGACCACCATGAACACCATCAGGGAGCTGCTCGTCGAACTCACCGGCACGGCGGAGTTCGCCGACAGCTCGCGCGTCAGCGACGACACCAACCTGGCCGCGAGCGGCATCGACTCCGGCGACATGGTTCGCCTGGTGCTGCTCGTCGAGCAGCGGGCCGGCGTCGAGGTCACCGCGGCCGACATGGAGAAGCTGCAGACGATCGCCGACTACGAGCGGTTCGTGGCCGAGCGCTCGATGGCCGGTACCGGCGGTGCCTGATGTGGCTGACGCAGCTGCTGGAGCGCAACCGCCAGTGCTTCCCGGACCGGACCGCGCTCGCCGACGAGCACCGCAGCCTCACGTGGGCGCAGTTCGACGAGCGCACCCGCCGGCTCGCCCTCGGCCTGGCCGGGCTGGGCATCGAGCGCGGTGACCGCGTCGCCGTGCTGGCCAAGGACCGCGTCGAGGTCCTGGAGAGCTACTTCGCCCTGGCCCGGCTGGGCGCGCTGTTCGTCCCGCTCAACCACAGCCTGACCGGGCCCGAGGTCGCCGGCATCGTGGAGCGCGTCGGCGCGGTGGCCGTGCTGGGCGAGTCGGCGCTGCTGGACCAGCACCCCCGGCTGCCCGCGTCGGTACGGATCCGGGTGGCGTTCGACAAGCCGGAGTTCGAGGCGCTGGGCAGCCTGGCCCCGGACCGGGAGCTGCCCCCGCCCGCGGACACCGACCCGGTCGCCGTGCTGCACACGTCCGCGACCACCGGCCAGGCCAAGGGCGTCACCGTGGACAGCGCCTCGTTCCGCGCCATCGCCCTCGGCTGGCTGGCCGTGGCCCGGCCCACCGACGACATCGTCATGGTGAACTGCTGCCCGCTCTACCACGGCAGCATGGTGGTGTCGCTGACCTACATGGCCGCGGGCGCGACCGTCGTGCTCATGCCCGGCTTCACCCCGCAGCGGGCGCTCGCCGCCGTGCAGGAGCACCGGGCGACGCACATCTGGATGGTCCCGCAGATGCTGCGTTTCATGCTGCAGGCCAAGGGCATGGACACGACCGATCTCTCCTCGCTGCGCGAGATCCTCTACGGCGCCGCGCCCATGCCCCTCGACGTGTACGCCGAGGCGACGCGGCGGCTCGGCTGCGGGTTCCGCCAGGTCTACGGCATGACGGAGGTCGGCGGGCCGTTCGTGACCCTCGGCCCCGACGAGCACCCCGCCCCGGGCCAGGTCACCGCGCGGATCCCCTGCGGGCGCGTCATCCCGGGCATGTCCGCCCGCGCGGCCGACGCGGCGGGCCGCACGCTGCCGACCGGCGAGATCGGCGAGATCGTGGTGCGCGGGCCGGGCGTCATGCAGGGCTACTGGAACGACCCCGAGGCGACCCGGGAGATCAGCCCGGACGGCTGGATCAGGACCGGCGATCTGGGCTTCGTCGACGAGCACGGCCGCATCCACCTCGTGGACCGCACCAAGGACCTCATCCTGCGGGCCGGGCAGAACGTCTACCCCTCGGAGATCGAACGGGCCCTCATGACGCACCCCGCGGTCCGCGACGCCGCGGTCGTCGGCATCCCCGACGAGGACTACGGCGAGGTGCCGCTGGCGTACGTGGTGGCCGAGCCGGGGACCGCCGCCCGGGAGCTGCAGGCCCACGTCGCGCAGCGGCTCGCGCCGTACAAGCGGCCGCGCCGGGTGGAGTTCATCGAGCAGGTGCCGCGCAACCCGGCGGGAAAGATCATCAAGAAGCTGCTCCGGGGCTGACGGCCCGCCACATGACAGGGGGCCGGCGGATGACCGCCGGCCCCCTGTCGCCGGCCGTAAGGTGATCGTAAGCGGGCGGAACCTGGTGATCCTCGGATCCGGCGCGTTGACTCGAACCGTGATTCGCCGACTGTTCACCAGATCCGTCACCCTGACCGTCGTCGCAGTGCTCGGCATCGCCGCCGCCGGCGCCCTGTACTGGTTCCAGCCGTGGCGGCTGTTCACCGACACCGTGGTGACCGACACGCTGTCGGTTGTGCCGTCCGCGGGGCCGCAGCCGTCGAGCGCCTCGGCGGCACCTACGCGGGACCTGTCGCCGGTCGTGATCGCGGAGGGCCCCTTCGTGTCCCATGAGCACGACACCAGCGGTACGGCACGGATCGTGCGCAACGCGGACGGCAGCCACCAGCTGGAGCTGGCCGGATTGGATACCAGCGACGGCCCCGACCTGCGGGTGTGGCTCTCCGACCAGCCGGTGCGCACCGGCCCCGCCGGGTGGGGCGTGTTCGACGACGGCGAACACGCCGAACTGGGCAGGCTCAAGGGCAACCACGGCGATCAGGTGTACCGCTTCCCCGACGCCGTCGATCCGCAGGCGTGGCGCAGCGTGAGCATCTGGTGCAAACGCTTCGCCGTCTCCTTCGGCGCGGCGCAGCTGAGCGTGGTCAGCTCGTGAGCCGGACGCGGCCGGTCGGCGATCGGGGTGCCGCCGGGCAGCCGTCGCCCTGCCGGTGAGCTCAGTCCCGGGCGCCGACCAGGGCCGCCATGTTGCCCGACGGGTGGCGGTTCTCGTGGATGAGCTGGTGGGCCAGGCCGATCTCCTCGAACGTGAAGGTCCGCGACAGGCACGGGTCGAGCACACCCTGGTCGATCAGCCGGGTCACCTCGCGGGCCTCCCGGACGCCGGCCGCGTGCGAGCCCTGCAGGCGCTTCTGCCGCATCCACAGCAGCCGCAGGTCGATGTCGCCGTTGTACCCGGTGGTGCCGCCGCAGGTGACCACCATGCCACCGTTGTCGCACAGGTACATCGAGGTGGGGATGGTGTCGGCCCCGGAGTGCTCCAGCACGATGCGCGGGCTGCGGCGCTCGCCGAGCACCTCCCAGAACCGCCGCCCGAAGGCGCGCACACCGCTGAACCACCGGGCCATCGCCGCGTCGTCGTCGGTGTCGGGCATCCGGCCCCAGTGGTCGAAGTCGCGCCGGTCGATCCAGCCCTCGGCGCCCAGCCGCCCGCAGAACTCGCCGCGCTCCGGACTGGAGACGACCGCGACCGGGATGCCACCGACGTGCCGGACCAGCTGGATGGCGATGCTGCCCAGCCCGCCGGCGCCGCCCCAGATCAGCACCGGGTCACCGGGACGTACGGTGTGCGGCGGCCAGCCGAACAGCTGCCGGTAGGCGGTCGCCGCCGTCGCCATGTAGCAGGCGGCCGCGGCCCAGGACAGCCGCGCGGGCTTCGGGTGGCACATGTAGTCGTCGACGACCGCGAACTGGGCGAAGGAGCCGTAGTTCTCCTCGTAGCCCCAGATGCGCTGGGTGGTGGAGAAGGCCGGGTCGCCGCCGAGCCGGATGTCCTCGGCGGTTTCGTCCCAGCGGTTGGCCAGCACCACCACCTCGTCGCCGAGCCTGACGCCCTTGACGCCCTCGCCCACGGCCCACACGATGCCGGACAGGTCGGAGCCGCCGATGTGGAACTCCTCGGTGGCACCCGCCTTCTGCCGGGCGGCGATCACGTCCAGCGGCTCGCCCCGCGCCGCCCAGACGTTGTTGTAGTTGATCCCGGCCGCCATGACCTTGACGAGCACCTGCCCGCGCCGGACCGGGGGCACGTCGACCACCTCGGTGCGGAAGGCGTCGATGGGCTCGCCGTACCGCTCCCGGCGGATGAGCGAGGCGTACATGCGCTTGGGCGCGGTGCCGAGCTCCGGTGCGTCACCGAGTTCGTAGAGATCCTGGATGCCGTTCTCGATCACGGGTTGTCTCCTGAGGGTCGGTGCCCCGCGGGGGCTGGTCCACTGGGGGGAACGGGCCGCAGCGCCTCCGCGACGGCGGCGCCGATCAGGGCGATGGGTTCGGGTTCGGTCATCTCGTAGTGCCCGCACGGCACGCTGTGCAGGTGCAGGGCGCCGCCCACATAGGGGCGCCAGGCCTCGGCCTTGCCGGGCTGCACGGCCAGGTCGGTGCCGGCCGTGCCGGTGACCTGTTCGTCGGCGCTGAAGAACAGCACGTCGCCGTCGTAGACGCCGGGCTCGAACTCGCCGGCGATGCGCAGGTTGTTGCGCATGACGGTAGCGATAGCCGCCGCCTGCTCGCGGGTGATCGGCGAGCTCGCCGGGTCCCGCGCCACCATCGTGCCGATGCGGTCCAGCACCTCCGCCACGCCGGGCGTCTGGCCCGCGTCCGGCTCCGGCGGCAGGCCGGCGACCCGGCTCAGCAGGGCGGCCACCTGCCGCTCGGCGGCCGCTTCGTCGTAGCCCATCCGGTACGGCTGGGGAGCGTCCAGCATCGCCAGCAGCTCCACCCGCTCCCCCTGTTCCCGCAGCCGGCGGGCCATGGCGTGGGCCACGAACCCGCCGTACGACCAGCCGAGCAGGCGATAGGGACCGTGCGGCTGGACGCTGCGGACCCGCTCCAGATAGGAGGCCACCATGGCGGCGGCGTCCGCCGCGGGCGCCCGGGTGCCGTCGAGGCCCTCGGCCTGGATGCCGTAGACCGGCTGGTCGCCGCCGAGGTGCGGCAGCAGCCCGGTGTACCGCCAGGCCACGCCCGCCCCGGGGTGCAGGCAGAACAGCGGCGTCGCGCTGCCCTCGGCGCGCAGCGGCAACAGCGGCCCGAGCGCGCCGGTGTCCGCCCCGGACGCCGGTTCGCCGGTCGCGGCCAGCACACCCGCGACGGTGGGCGCGCTCAGCAGGGCCGCGGCGGGCACGTCCAGCACGCCGGACTGGCGCAGCCGGCCCGCCAGCAGCACCGCGCGCATCGAGTCGCCGCCCAGGTCGAAGAAGTTGTCGTGCACGCCGATGCCGCCGATGCCCAGCGTCTCCTCCCACAGCCGGGTGACCGCCCGCTCCCGGTCGGTGCGCGGGGGCACGTGCTCGGTGGTCAGCCGCGGCCGGGGGCTCAGCACGGGACCGGCGTCCGGCACGTCCGGGCCGTCGTCGGCGCCGGCCCGGGCGCCGGGGGCGTCGATCCAGTAACGCTGCCGGTCGAAGGCGTACGGTGGCAGCGGCGCCCGCCGCGACTCCTCGCTCGCCGGCGGGAGCGCCGCGTCCACGCCCGCGCTCCACAGACGGCCCAGCGCCTCGGCGAACACGAAGCCGTCGGAGGCCTCGGCCTTGACGTGCCGCATGGTGGTCACGGTCACCGGACGCTCGGTCGCCAGCTGCGCCGTGGCCAGCTTGGTGAGGGTGTCCGCCGGGCCGACCTCCACCAGCACCGGGCGGTGAGACTCCCACAGAGTCGTGATCCCGTCGGCGAACCGGACGGTGCCGCGGGTGTGCTCGATCCAGTGCCGCACCGAGGTGGCCTGCTCGTCGGTGATCCAGGTGCCGGTGACGTTGGTGACGAACGGAATCCTCGGCGGGCGCAGGGTGACGCCGCTCAGGTGCTTCTCGTACGTCTCCAGCACCGGATCCAGCACGTGCGAGTGCGCGGCGGCGGGGATGCGCAGGCGGCGGAACGGCATCTGGCGCCGGGTGAGCTCGGCCTCCAGGCGGGTCACCGCGTCGTCGTACCCGGCGACCGTGCAGGCCGCCGGGCCGTTCACCGCGGCGAGCGACAGATCGTCGCCGAGCAGCGGCAGCACCTGCTCGACCGGTGCCGCCACCCCGACCGTGGCCCCGCCGGCGGCGGCGATCAGCCGCACCCGTTCGGTGACCAGCGGCAGCATCTCGTCCAGGTCGAGAACCCCGGCCAGGCAGGCCGCCGTGTACTCGCCGAGGGAGTGGCCGATCAGCGCGTCCGGGCGCACGCCGGCCTCGATCAGCGACCGGGCGATGGCGTACTCGGTCACCACCAGGCCGAGGAAGGCGGTCGTGGGGTCGGTCTCCGGCCGCTCGTACACGGCGGTCCGCAGGTCGTCGCCGAGGACCGGGCGCAGGATCCGCGCGCACTCGTCCACCACGTCGCGGTAGACACCGTGCTCCCGGTAGAGGCCGGCGCCCATCCGCTGGTACTGGGTGCCGCCGCCGGGCAGCAGGAACGCCACCCGGGCGGGCTCGTCGGACAGCGGCGGGGCGACCGGCGCCGCGGTGCGCAGCGCCGCCACGGCCTCGTCGCGGCTCGCGGCCGTCACCGCCAGCCGGTGGCGCAGGGCCGGCCGGTCCGCGCGCAGCGCGTGGGCGACGTCGTCGAGCCGCAGCTCCGGCCGCCGTTCGAGGTGGCGGGCGAGCGCCTCGGCCTGGCCCCGCAGCGCGCCGGCGGTACGGGCGGACAGCGGCAGCACCAGGCGCCGGCCGTCCCCGGGCGCGCGGCGGGGCGCGGGCGCGGCCGGTGGGGCCTCCTCAAGGATGACGTGCGCGTTGGTGCCACCGATGCCGAACGCGCTGACCGCGGCCCGCCGCGGATGCTCGGCGGCGGGCCAGTCCTGCAGCGTCGTGGGCACCCGGAACGGGCTGGAGGCGAAGTCGATCAGCGGGTTGGGCTCGGTGAAGTGCAGGCTGGGCGGGATCTGCCGGTGCTCCAGGGCGAGGACCGCCTTGATCAGCCCGGCGATGCCGGCGGCCGCGCCCAGATGACCGATGTTGGTCTTCACCGAGCCCAGCGCGCAGTAGCCGCGGCGCTGCGTGGACTGGCGGAAGGCCTCGGTGAGCGCGGACACCTCGATCGGGTCGCCGAGCCGCGTGGCGGTGCCGTGCGCCTCGACCAGGCCGATGGTGTCGGCGCTGATCATCGCCTGGGCCTGCGCGGCAAGGACGACCTCGGTCTGCCCGGCGGCGCTGGGCGCGCTGAAGCCGACCTTGCGCCGCCCGTCGTTGTTGATCGCGCTGCCGCGCACCACGGCCCGGATGCGGTCGCCGGCGGCCAGCGCGTCCTCCAGCCGCTTGAGGACGATGACGCCGAGGCCGTCGCCGGAGGAGGTGCCCTCGGCGTCCGCGGCGAAGGCACGGCAGCGGCCGTCCGGCGAGAACGGACCTCCGGGCACGTGCCGGTAGCCCAGCGCCGCCGAGGGGTTGAGGGACACGGCGGCGGCGAGCGCGGTGTCGCACCGGTAGTCGAGCAGGTCCTGGCAGGCGGTGTGCACGGCGACGAGCGCGGTGGAGCAGGCCGTCTGCAGGGAGACGCTCGGCCCGGTCAGGCCCAGCTCGTACGACACCCGCGTGGCGAGCGTGCCGAGTGAGTTGGCGGTCGCCGCGTGCACCAGCTCCATCGTCGCGGGCCGCCCGGCGTACCGGGGGTGCACGTGCGCGGGGTAGTAGCGGCTGTCGCCACTGCCCGCGTACACACCGACGGTGCCGTTGTCCGCGCCCTCGCCGAGACAGCCGGCGTCCTCCAGGGCGTGATAGGCGGTCTCCAGCAGCAGCCGCTGCTGCGGGTCGACGACGGCGGCCTCCGCCGGCGTGTAGCCGAAGAAGCCGGCGTCGAAGCGGTCGATGCCCGCCACGACCGACGCCATGCGCACCAGGGACGGGTCGTCGAGGTCACCCTGCCGGCCGCCGGCCGCCAGGAACTCCTCGTCCGTGACGGGCCGGATGGACTCGCGCCCGGTGACGAGGTTGTCCCAGAACTCGTCCAGGTCGTCCGCGCCGGGAAACCGGCCGGCCATGCCGATGATGGCGACGGCGGGCGGCTGCTCGTTCTCGGGGATGTCCGGCATGGTCTCAGCCCTTTCCGTGCCGTGCGGTGCGGCGGGCCCGGGCCGCGCGCTGCCGCTGAGCCAGTTCCTTGGCGCGGTCCAGCCCGCTCGCCGCGCTCGCGGGCGGCTCGGCCGCCCGGTCCGGCCGCGCCTCGGCCGGTGACGGCGCGGTCCGGCTCGCCACGTGCCGGGCGAGGTCGCGGACGGTGGGGTGCGCGAACAGGTCGACGACCGACAGCTGGCAGCCGAAGGCGCGGTTGACCGCGTTCTGGGCCGCCACCAGGATCAGCGAGTTGCCGCCCAGGTCGAAGAAGTTCTCGTCGCGGCCGACCCGGTCGCGGCCCAGGACCTCGCACCAGAGCCCGGCGATCCGGGTCTCCAGGTCGTGCAGCCGCCGCTGCTCGCCGGAGGCCGCCGCGGGCGTCTGCGCGCTGCCGGCCGCGCGCAGAACCCAGTCGTCGCCGCCGGCCGCGCGGGCCGCGGCCCGGTACAGCTCGCCCAGGTCGGCGCCGTCGCGCAGGGTGACCCGGCCGGCCAGCCGCCGCAGCTGCCGGGCCGGGGCGAGCACGTGGCTGCGTACCCACGGCGCGGTGCGATCGGCGCCGATCAGCAGGTGTGGATGGCCGAGGGACCGCGCGAGGTCGAACGAACGCAGCGCGGCGGTGACGTCCAGCAGCCGGTAGCCGCGGGCCTCGGTGAGCGCGGCCAGCCGGTAGCCGCTGCTCATGCCGCACTCGCGCCACATGCTCCAGGCGAGGCTCTGCGCGGGCAGCCCGAGTGCCCGCCGGTGCAGGGCGAGCGCGTCGAGGTAGGCGTTGGCCGCGGCGTAGGCGGTGTTCATGGCGCCGCCGAAGTAGCCGTTGAGCGATGAGAACGTGACGAACGAGGCGACCGGGTGGTCCGCGGCGATGCGATGCAGGGTCCAGCCGCCGCGCACCTTGGCGTCCAGGGCCGCGCGCCAGGCGGCCTCGTCCAGGTCGCCGATGCCGCGCTCGACGAACGCGCCGGCCAGGTGCAGCACCGACGCCAGGGGCACGCCCCACGCCGCGGCGGCCGCGTCGACCGCCTGCCGGGTACGGCCCTCGTCGGTGACGTCGGCGCAGGCGTACCGTACGTCGCCGAGCGCGCGCAGCCGCTGGTACGCCTCGACGCGGGACGCCGCGGGACCGCCCCGCGCCAGCAGGTCGGCCCAGGTGTCCTCGGCGGGCAGCGGCGTGCGCCCGAGCAGCAGGACCCTGGCGCCCGGCGCCCGGAGCAGGTGGGCGGCGAGCTCGACGCCGACGCCACCGAGTCCCCCGCTGATCACGTGGAAGCCCTCGGTCGCGGCGGGCTCCGCGCCCGTGTCGTCGTCGGTGAGCGCGGCCAGCCGGCGGACGTAGCGCTGCCCGCCGCGGTGGGCGACCTCGACGTCGACCGGGGTGCGTGCCGCCTCGGCCAGGATCAGCGGCACCGGGTCGGCGTCGCCGTACGGGTCCAGGTCGAGGTGCACGCCGCGCAGCGTGCCCAGCTCCTCCGGCAGCGACTTGAGCACGGCGCCGGCCATGGCGTGCGCCGGGACCGGACGATCCCGCTCGGTGACCGCCTGGGCGCCGGCGGTCACGTACAGCAGGGTGACCGGGCCGGGGCCGCCGGGCCGGGCGGCGAGGGCGCGCGCCAGGGCCAGCAGGGACGCGGCGCCGGCCTCGTCGGGCGACGCGTCGGCCGGGCCGGCGTGCAGCGCGCCGAGGTGCACCACGGTGTCCACGGCCCGCTCGTCGGCGGCCAGGCCGGTCAGCAGCGCCGCGTGGTCCGCCTCCGCGCCGGGCCGGATCCGGTAGCGGGCCGCGTCGATCCGGGCGTACGCCGCAGCGTCGGTGACCACGGTGCACAGTCCGCCGCCGGCGCGCACGGCGTGGGCCAGACGCCCGGCGAGCTCCCGGGTGCGCGGGTCGGCACCGGCGAGCACCACCGTGTGCCGGCCTGCCGTCGCGGCGGGCGGACGGTGCCGGCCGGCCCGCTGCCACACCGGGCGCAGGAACCAGTCGGGCACCGTGGCGGCCGACCCGAGCAGCAGCTGAGCCTCGCGGATGGCGTCGTCGAACGCGCCGGCCTCGAAGCCCTTGCGCAGCTTGCTCCGTTGGATCTTGCCGATCTCGGTCTTGGGCACCTGGCCGGGTTCGACCGGCACGAGGAAGGTGGGACTCACGCCGATCTCGCGGGTGACCTTGCCGCCGATCTCGCGCAGCGTGGTGGCCGGGTCGGCGCCCGGGGCGAGGTGGAAGAACAGCGCCAGCTCGTCGGTGGTCGAGGACGGGTCCGAGCGCACCGCGACGGCCGCGGTGTAGCTGCGCACGACGCCGTCGAGCTGCTCGACGCACGCCTCGATCTCATGGCTGTAGTGGTTGACGCCGTTGACGATGATGACGTCCTTGACCCGGCCCGCGATGTACAACTCACCGTCGCGCAGGAACGCCAGGTCGCCGGTGTCGAACCAGCCGTCGTCGCTGAACGCCTCCGCGTTCGCGGCCGGGTTGTCGTGGTAGCCGCCGGTCACGGACGTGCCCCGGACCTGCAGCCGGCCGACGTCGCCCTCGGCGAGCAGCCCGGCGTTCTCGTCGACGATCCGCATGCCGAACCCGGGGTACGGCAGGCCGCAGCTCACGAAGGTCTCGTCGGTGCCCGGCGGCTCCGACGGCAGCACCGCGTCGGTGACCACCGAGCAGGTCTCGGACATGCCCCAGCCCGGGTGCATCACGTCCTGCGGCAGCCCGAACGGCCGCAGCGCGTGCAGGAAGGCGCGGGCGGCCGCGGCCACGACCACCTCGCCGGCGTTCATCACCAACCGCATCGGGCTCAGGTCCCAGTCGCGGTCGCGGAAGCGCGGCGCCTGCTCGGCCAGCAGGCCGAACGCGAAGTTGGGCGCCCAGGTCACGGTGACCCGGTGCCGGTGGGCGAGGTCCATCCAGCGCAGCGGGTCCTGCAGCACCCAGCCGGTGGGGGCGTGGACCTGCCGGCAGCCGAGGTACACGTCACGCAGGTGGAACATCACCACGCCGGTGACGTGGTCGAGCGGGATCCAGTTGAGCGAGACGTCGTGCACGCCCAGCGCGTTGACGGCCTCGGTGGCCGCGGACCGGGTGAGCACGTTGCGGTGGGTCAGGCGGACCGCCTTGGGCAGGCCGGTGCTGCCGGAGGTCATCAGCATGAGGATGAGGTCGTCCGGCGCGGCGGCGTACCAGTCGCGGTCCTCCTGCGGCTCGCGCAGCGCGTCCGCCGTGGCCAGCCGCAGGCCGGGCCAGCTCTGCCGCTCCGCCAGAGCGCGCAGGCCCGGTTCCAGGGCGGGCGAGCACACGATCCACGGACAGCCCAGCATCCGCCAGATGCCCTCCAGCTTGGTCAGCGCCGCCGACGCGGTGGCGTACGAGGCCGGCACGGTCAGCGGGACGGCGACGAAGCCACCGAGGATGCAGCCCCACAGGACGGCGAGGAAGTCCTCGCTGGCGTCGCACTGCAGGATCACCCGGTCGCCCGCGCGCAGCCCGGCCCGCCGCAGCCCGGCGAGGACCCGGGAGGCCTCGGCGAGCAGCGACGCGTAGTCACGCCGGTTCTCGCTGCCGTCGGCGTGCACGTGCACGATGTCGCCCTGCGCCCGCTCGGCGGCGCGTACCAGGGCCTCGGCCCAGCTGGAGACGGACGGCTCGGTCAGCGCCGGGCCCTCGCTCAGCGCCGGCCTGCGCTCGGCCGCCGGAGCGGCCTGCCCGGCGGGCTCCTCGCCGGCGCGGCGCCGGTGCGATCCGGCATGGCGGCGGCCCAGCTCCTCGGGCGTGTCCTCCACCACGACCTCGGCCGCGGCGACGCCGTCGAGGCGCGCGAGCTGCCGCTGCCAGGTCTGCGCCGCCGCCCGGTCGACCGCCGGCAGGGCGCTCAGCGCCGCCAGGTCGAGCGCGCCGTCGGCGTCGCGGGGCAGGGTGTTCACGGCGGTGACCGGGACGTCGCCGGCGCCGGTGCGTTCCAGCAGCCGCTCGACGCCCTCCGCGGCCTCGGCGCGCGCCGGGGCGACGAACAGCCGCGCCGGGCGGTCCCCGGCCGCGGGCACGGCCACGGCGTCGCGGATGCCGGGTACGGACAGCGCCGCGTCGGCCAGGCCGGCGGTGTCGGCGACCGCGGCCGCGGCGGCGGGGCGGCTCGGCGCGGGCAGCTCGCCCAGCGGCGTCGCGGGGTTCGCGGCGACGACGTCCAGCAGCCGGTGCAGGGCATCGGCGACCGCCTCGGCCGTGTCCGCCTGGTACCGCTCGGTGGCGTACTCGACGTGCAGGTCGAGGCCGTCGGGGGTGCCGTCGGGGGCATGCCGTTCGAGAACGTCGACGAAGAGGTCGAACTTGGCGGTGCCGGTGGCGGTGGGCCGCAGCGGCACCTCGTCGGAGCCCAGGCGTAGCACGGCGGGGTCGTTGTTCTGCAGCGCCAGCATGACCTGGAACAGCGGGTGGCGTCCGGGTTGCCGGGGCGGGTTCAGCTCGGTCACCAGCCGGTCGAACGGCAGGTCCTGGTGGTCCAGGGCGGCAAGGTCGCGGGGCCGCACCCGGGCCAGCAGGTCACGGAACGCCGGATTGCCGGACGTGTCGGCGCGCAGCACGAGGGTGTTGGTGATCAACCCGATCAGGTCGTCCAGCCCGGGCTCCGCGCGGCCGGCGACGGGCACACCGAGCACCACGTCCTCGCCGGCGCCGCCGCGGGTGAGCAGGGCGCTCACCGCGGCGTGCAGCACCATGAACAGGCTGACCCCCTCGCGGTCGGCCAGGCCGAGCAACCTGCCGTGCAGGCCGGCGCCGATGTGCCGGGTGACCTGGGCGCCGGCGCGCGGCTCGGCCCGGCCGGGCCGGTCGCCGGGCAGGGTGCACTCCTCGGGCAGACCGGCGAGCTCCGTGCGCCAGTACCGGGTCAGGCGCTCCGTCCGGCCGGCGCCGTCCGGGTCGGGGCGCAGCAGCTCCCGCTGCCAGATCGCGTAGTCCGCGTACTGCACGGGCAGCGGCCGCCACTGCGCGGCACGGCCGGCGCGGCGCGCCGCGTACGCGGTGCTCAGGTCGTCCGCCAGCGGCCGCAGCGACCAGCCGTCGGCGGCGCTGTGGTGCAGCACCAGCACCAGGGTGCGCCGCTCGCCGGCGCCGACCAGCCACGCCTGCAGGGGGCTCTCGGCGCTCAGGTCGAAACGGTGCCGGGCGGCCACGGTGACGTGCGCGTCGATCTCGTCGGCCGGGCAGTCCACCCGGCGCAGCCGCGGGCGCAGCTGCCCGGGCGGCAGGATCCGCTGGTACGGGGCGCCGTCACCGGCGGTGACCACCGTCCGCAGACTCTCGTGCCGGTCGGCGAGATCGCCCAGCGCGGCGTCGAGCGCGCCGGCGTCGACGGCGGCGCCGAGCGGCACGATCAGCGGGATGTTGTACGTCTCCGCGGCGCCGTCCAGCCGGTTCAGGAACCACATGCGCTCCTGGGCGTACGACAGCGGCACCCGCTCCGGCCGGGTCACCGGGCGCAGCCGCGGCCGGTCGGGGTCCGCGCCGATGCGCTCGGCGACCCGCCGGGCGATCGCGGCCGGCGTCGGCGCGTCGAACAGCGCCGTGATGGGCACCTCGGCGCCGGTCTCCTGCCGCAGCCGGCCCAGCAGGCGGGTGGCCAGCAGCGAGTCGCCGCCCAGGTCGAAGAAGCCGGCGTCCGCGCCGACCGTGTCCCGCGGCAGCCGCAGCACGTCCTCGAACAGGCGGCAGACCAGCGCCTCCTGCGGGCTCGCCGGCCGCGTGCCCGCCGCCACCGCGGTGAAGTCGGGCGCGGGCAGGGCGGCGACGTCGAGCTTGCCGTTGGCGGTCAGCGGCAGCGCGTCGACGCTCACGCAGGCCGCCGGGACCATGTGCTCGGGCAGCCGGGTGGCGGCGTGCCGGCGCAGCTCGGCGGAGCTCGGCGGCGGGCCGCCGGCGGTCACGGTGTACGCCACGAGCTGCTGGGAGCCGTTGTCCGCGCGGCGGACGACCACGGCGGCGCGGCTGACCCGCGGGTGCGTGACCAGGACCGCCTCGATCTCGCCCGGCTCGACGCGGAAGCCGCGCAGCTGCACCTGCTGGTCGGCCCGGCCGAGGTAGTCCAGCTCGCCGTCGGCGCGACGGCGGGCCAGGTCGCCGGAGCGGTACATCCGGGCGCCCGGCGTGCCGTACGGGTCGTCGAGGAACCGTTCGGCGGTCAGCTCGGGACGGTGCAGGTAGCCGGCCGCCACACCGGCGCCGGCGACGTACATCTCCCCCACCGCCCCGGGCGGGACCGGCCGGCGCCGGGCGTCCAGCAGGTACACGCGCAGGTCGGCCAGCGGCGTGCCGATGACGCTGCCGCGGCGGGCGTCGTCGAGGTCGGCCGGGCCGATGCGGTGATGGGTGACGTGCACGGTGGTCTCGGTGATGCCGTACATGTTCACCAGGACCGGACGGTCCAGCCCGTACCGGTCGACCCACGGGCGCAGCCGCTGCGGGCGCAGCGCCTCGCCGCCGAAGACGACGTAGCGCAGCGCGCCCGGCGAGCCGCCCCCGGGCCGGTCGACGTCCGCGTCCATCAACTGCTCGAAGGCGGACGGCGTCTGGTTGAGGACGGTGACGCCCTCGCGGTGCAGCAGCGCCAGGAAGTCGCGCGGGGAGCGGCTGACCGGGTACGGGACGACGACGAGCCGGCCGCCGTGCAGCAGGGCGCCCCAGATCTCCCACACCGAGAAGTCGAAGGCGTACGAGTGGAACAGCGTCCAGACGTCGTCCGCGCCGAACGTGAAGTGCTCGGCCGCCGCGGCGAACAGCCGCACCACGTTGGCGTGCGTGACCGGAACGCCCTTGGGCCGTCCGGTGGAGCCGGAGGTGTGGATGATGTACGCGATGTCGGCCGGGCCGGTGGCCCCGGCACGCTCGGCCGGGCTCAGGTCGCCTTCGGGGCGGGTGGCGAGGTCGGCCGCGACGGCGGGATCGTCGAGGACCACGGCCGGCACGTCGCCGGCCAGGGCGCCGGCGAGGCCGGTCTCGGTGACCAGCAGGACCGGTGCCGCGTCCGCCATGACCAGGCGCAGGCGCTCGGCGGGGTGGCCGGGGTCCAGCGGCAGGTACGCGGCCCCGGTTTTCAGCACCGCCAGCAGGGCCGGCAGCAGCCGCAGCCCGCGGGGCAGCGCCAGCGCCACCACCGTTCCCGGGCCCGCGCCGCGCTCGGCCAGCAGCCGGGCCAGCCGGTTCGCCTCGGCGTCGAGCTCGCCGTAGGTGAGCCGGTCGTGCTCGTGGCTGACCGCGATCCGCTCGGGGCCGGCCTGCACCTGCCGCTCGAACAGCTCGGTGAGCGTGGCGGTGACCGGAAACTCCCGGCTGGGCAGCTCGCCTGGGTGTTCGCCGGGCAGCAGCAGGTCCAGGTCGCCGAGCGCGCTCGCGGGGTCGGCGCCCGCCAGCCGGCGCAGCACGGTCAGGAACCGGTCGCGGTGCAGGGTCAGCTCGTCGGAGTCGTACAGGGCGGGGTTGGCGTCGAAGGCCAGCCAGAGCCCGTCCTCGCCGGCGCCGGGACGCACGTTGATCTGCAGGTCGTCCACGGCGCCGCCGCAGAGGTGGTGCCACTGCGCCGGGTGGCCGCCGAACTCCAGCGCCTCGGTGAACGGCACGATGTTGAGCACCGGCCCGTACAGCCGGCGGCCGGTGCCCAGCAGGTTCAGGTCACGCCGGATGAACTCGGCGCGGTACAGCTGGTGGCGGCGCTGCGCGGCCAGCTCCTCGGCCACCGCCCGGACGAAGTCGCCCACGCGCGCGTCGGGGGCGACGGTGACGCGCAGCGGCAGGACGTCCGAGGCGGTTCCCGGGGTACGCAGGGCCGCGCTGCCCAGCCGGCTCATCGAGGCCATGCCGAGCACGAGGTCGCCGGTGCCGGTCATCCGGTGCAGGTACGCGGCGACGGCGGCGGTCAACAGGTCCGTACGGGTGACGCCGCACCGGGCCGCCGCGGCCGTCAGGGCCTCGGCGTCCGGGCCGCGCAGCTCGGCGGTGCGGCGCAGGAACGGCGCCTGCGGTGGCGCCGTACGGTGCGTCAGCCGGGCCGGTTCGGGCAGCTCGGCCAGGCGTCCCTGCCAGTACTTGCGGTCCCGGTCGCAGCGCTCGGACGCGAGGTAGTCCGCCTCCTCGGCCTGCAGCCTGCCTACCGGCGCGAACCGTGCCGGTTCCGGTTCGCGCCCCTCGACCAGCGCGTTGTAGACGGCGGCGAGACGACGGCCGAGGAGCTTGTAGCTGTAGCCGTCGAGCAGGATGTGGTGGGCCCGCAGCAGCCAGAGGTACCGGTCCGGCGCGAGGGTGATCAGCGTGTGCGCGAACAGCGGGCCCTTGTCCAGCTCGACCGGGGTCGCCAGGTCGGCGCGGACGTGTTCCCAGGCGGCGCCGTGCGGGTCGGCGGCGTCGCTGAGGTCGATCCGGTGCAGCGGCCAGTCGTCGGCGTCCGGCGCCGGGTGGCAGCGCGGGCCGTCGTCGGTGTCGACGAAGCGCAGGGCGAAAGTGCCGGCCTCGGTGACCACGCGGCGCAGCGCGGCCTCGAACAGCCGGACGTCGAGCGCCCCGTGGATCTCCACCGCCTCGGCGGTGTTGTAGACCGCGCTGTCGGGAGCCAGCCGATGGGCGTACCAGAGGCCCGCCTGGGCTCCGGACAGCGGCTGACGTTCGTCCTTGTCAACAGACATTGCACACACCCTCACGTAGCAAGCCGTAAGGTCCCGGCCGGACAGGGGTTCACGGACCTCGGGCGGGCGGCTGAGGGAGGGGTCGGATGCCGAGGATGTGGCCGCCGCCCCACGCGCCGCCGGGTCACCGGATCGATCATCACGGTGCGGTGTCGCGGGGAGTCCGGTCAAGGCGGCCGGGCGCCACGACGCCATTTTCAGTGATCTCACTGGAATCGCGCGGGGGCGGGATAGCGGCGGTCCATGTGCGCCTCCGCGCCGGTCACCGGCCGGCAGTTCTAGGGGATTCCCGGTTTCTCCGGCGATTTCCCTCGTTCCTGTGGACCGCTCGCGCCCCGGCGATGCATCGTCGAGCCGACCTTGAGCCGAGCCCCGACGGCGCCGGTCCGCCGGTGTCGCGGGCTCTCGGAGATCGCGTACGGGAAAGGGTTGACGACATGCACCGCGCGTTGTGTCCGGTGGAGACGCTGTACGTCGGGCAGCGCAGCAGGGGGGTGCTCTCCAGCACCGTGCGCGGCCACCTCGACACCGGAGCGCTGGCCACGGCGTTCGACGAGGTCACCCGGGACCAGCCGTCGATGCGCACGCGCATCGTGGCGGCCGGTGACGGCTTCGCGCTGGCGCCGCTGGGCGAGGACGAGCGGCCGCGGCTGAGCACCGTGACCGGGGACCTGCGGGAGGCGTACGCCCGCGAGCTGAACACCGCGCTGCCGGTCGGCGGGCCGGTGAGCCGCGCGGTGCTGACCAGCGCCCCCACCGGCGACGAGCACATGCTGGTCATCTCGCTGGACCACACCATCATCGACGGGCACAGCGCCGTCGCCGTGCAGAACGAGGTGTGGAACCGCTACCGGGCCCTGGTCGAGGGCCGGACCGGCGCGGCCAGCGCGCCCGGCGGCCGGCAGCAGGCGCCGCGGTGGCCGCAGCCGATCAGCGAGCTGCTGCCCGACACCGGCCGCGCGGACACCGCCGCCTACCTTCAGCAGCGCGTCGAGCACGCCCGCAAGCACCCGGTCCACCTGGTCGCCTACGACGCGGGCGAGGTGGACGACCCCCACATCGAGGTCGTCCGGCTGACGCTGGACGACGAGCACACCACCCGGCTGCGGCACACCGCGCGGCGGCGGGGCGTGTCCGTGCACGCGTTGATCTGCGCCGCGCTGCTGTCGGCGGCGCGCCGCCGCCTCGACGGCGACGAGCCCCGCACCCTCGGCTGCCTGTCCCCGGTGGACCTGCGGTCCCGGGTGTCGCCACCGGTGCCCGCCCTGCGTACGGTGCCCGCGGTCACCACCCACCTGCAGACGCTGGAGGTCGCCACGGACGCGGACCGGTACGAGCTGGCCCGCACGGTCCACACCCGACTGGGCGACTTCGTCGCGAGCCGGGACTACGTGCACGAGATGCGGATCACGCCGCAGATCCCGGGGAACCCCACCCTGCAGCTGGCGACCGTGATCGCCACCAACATGGGCGTCTGTCCCGCGCCCCGCCCGCCGCGGGGACTCGAGCTCGTCGACGTGCGCCTCGTGCCCGCCCGGGAGCAGTACTTCCCGCAGGCCGGCCGCAGCCCGATCATGGCCTGCGCGGTGTCCTTCGACGGCCGCCTCGCCATCGAGTTCCCGTTCTTCACCGCGTGCTTCAGCCCGTCGTTCATGCGGACCTTCCGGAACGAGCTCCACGCCGGGCTCGTGGCCTTCGCCGACGCGGCCGAGCCCGCCCCCGCGCCGGCCGGCTGAACACTGCCGGCCCCTCGTACGTGACCCCGGCCACCGGAAGGAGCCACTCCCGGCATGGACAACGTCAGGCACATCTCCGTCTCACCGTCGCTGCTGTCGCTCGCGCAGTCCGGCGACCGGCCCGCCATGAACGAACTGCTGACCGCGATCACCCCGTACGTCTCGCGGCTGTGCCGCTCCATCACCCACGACGTCGCGGACGCCACCCAGGAGTCGCTGCTGGCCGTCTACCGTGGCCTGGGTACGCTGCGCGACCCGGCCGCCTTCTACGGCTGGGTACGATCCGTGACGATCCGCGAGGCCGTCCGCACGGCGAAGCGGTCCGGCACCCCGGCGCCGTACCTGAGCCCCGAGTCGGGCCCGACCACCAACCCGCTGGACGCCGTGCACATCAGCGACGTGCTGGAGCGGCTGCCGAGGTCGCACCGGCAGGTGCTGACCATGCGCGCGTACGGGCTCAACGAGGAGGAGATGGCGGAGCTCCTCGCCCTGCCGGTGGGCACGGTGCGCTCCCGCCTGCACCGCGCGCGCCTGCGCTTCCGGGAGGCCTGGCAGCCGGCCGTCGCGTAGGCCGGCCGCCGACGCTCCGCGCGGTTCGTCGGTGCGGTGCCCGGTGCCGCTCCCGCCGTCGCCGCGCGGTCCGGCGCGACCGGCGCCTCGTCGCCGCGGGCATCGACTGCCGTGGCGCTACGCCTTGCGCCAGCGCGCCTGGTCGCCGTCCCGGCTCGTGCAGCGCATCACGGTGCCCTTGGCGGTGACTCCGTAGGCGCCCTCCGGGGAGCAGAACGAGCCCGCCCGCACGCCCTGCCGGGTGGGCTCGGAGGTGGGCGTGGTCGTGGCCGGCGGCGCCGTCGTGGTCGGCCGGGCGGTGGTCGGCCGGGGCCGGGCCGGGGTGCTGGTCCGCGTCGGGTGGGTGCCCGGCGAGTGGGACGGCCCCGGCCGGCTGGCCACCGTGGCGCCGGGGGTGGCGGATGCGACGGTCGTGGGCCCGGCGGTGGTGGTTCCGGCCGCGGGCGCGGCCGCCGTGGCGGTGGTCCGGGCCGGTCCGGCGGATCCGGTGGTCCCGCCCTGGCCGGTGACCACGGGCAGCGCGGCTGCCGTGGCGCCCGCTCCGGGCTTCGTCGCGTCCGGGCCGTCGACGACCGCGCCGACGGCGGCGAGCCCGCCCGCGCACAGCGCCAGCACGCCGGCGGCGAGGCCGCCGATCAGTTTCCACGAGGCGCGCCGCCGGACCGGTGGCCGGTCCGCGGCGGGCTGCGTCCCGGGCTCGGACGGCGGGGGCGACGGCGGCGTGCTGGGTGGCGGGTAGGTCACCCGTCCCACCCTGGCCGTCATGGTGATGTTGGTCGATTGGCTGTTCGTGCGGTTGCTGATCACCATGCGGACAGCCGCGGTCGGGTGTTCAGGCCAGTCGCGCGGTACGGGCGGCGCTCAGGCGGCGGGCGGGGCCGGCCGATTCAGGTCACGGGACATGTAGACGGCGCCCGGGCCGTAGGAGGCCGGGACCTCGACCTCCGGGTGCGGGCGGAACCCGCGGGCCGACCAGAAGCCGGCGGTGCCGTCGATCGCGACGAGCGAGATCCTGTCGTACGACCGGGACTGCGCCTCCTCGACGAGATGCCGGACCAGGCGCCGGCCCCAGCCGCGGCCGCGCAACTCGGCGTCGACCACGATGTCGTGCAGGTGCAGATTGCCGCCGTGGAAGCCGGATCCCTCGGGGCCGGACAGGTCCGGGCAGCGCGCCGGCGGGTACGGCAGCGCGAGCAGGTAGCCACCGACCCGCCCGCCGGCGTCGAGCACGAACGAGGTGGCCGGGTGCGCCCGCGAGCGCAGGGCGTCCGGGCTCTCCGAGAGGCCGAGTTCCGCGTACGCGCCGGACTCCAGGGCGGCGATCGCCGGCCAGTCGGGCGCGTCGATCGGGCGGACCCGTTCGGCGCGCACGGTGGTGCACGGTAGCGGGTCGCGGCCGGGTCGGGCGACCACGCGGGGCGCCGCCGGGGCGCCGGCGTGGGTGGGGAACTTGCGGTGGTGGCGCAGCCGGTCACCCTCGTACCACCCGGTGCAGCGGCCGCCACCGAGGTGGAGCCGGGCGGCGCGGCGTACGGTCAGGCCGGCCACCCGGGCGCGGATGCCGCGCTCGCGCCCGCCGGGAAGCAGGGCGAGCAGCGCGTCGAGGACGGTCGCCCAGCCGCGTCCGGTCATCCGCTCGATCCGGTCGGTGGCCGGCGCGGCACGCGGACGGGGGCGTCAGACATCGTCGACGGGCGTCTCGCGGGCCGCCGCGGTCAGCGCCGCCCACGCGTCGATCAGCAGCGCGAAGTCGTCCATGTCCCGGCGCGCCTCGACCAGCAGGAGCTCGCGGCGTTCCCGGATCCGGTCGGCCACGCCGGTGAACCGCCCGCCGAGCCGACGGTACGCCGCCTCCAGCAGGCCGGCCTTCGCCTCGTTCGGCTCGCGCGGCTGCCAGGTGCTGGCCCGCACGAGCGCGGCGATGTCGGCCGGGTCGTCGGTGGTCATCCGCTGGTAGACGAAATGCAGGTAATACATCGACAGAATGAACTTGGCGAACCGCATCTGGTACGCCAGGAAACCCGCGTCGCTCTTGCGCTCGGCGGTGTGGAAATTGACGATGTGCCGGTTGTGCAGAACGCCGGGAAGTCCCGCCCGGGCGGCCACGTGAATGAGGAAATAATCACTTCCGATGGTGTCGGTGGCCGGCGGCAGCGGGACCCGCTCGTGCAATCCGTGGAAGCTGATGTTGTGCATGTCCACGCGCATCGGATCGACCGCGGAAAGGACGCAACGGTCGCCGTCGAACGGCGCGCTGCCGGTGAACGACTCGGCCACCAGCGCGCGTTTCTCCGCCTCGGTGCTGCCGTCCGCCGCCCACAGGCTGACCAGGTCGTAGTAGGCCGCGTGGTCGCGGATGTCCTCGATGTCGACCGACATGCTGCCGACGAACGAGGCGCCGACCAGGGCCACCGGCAGGTTCCGGCGGCTCCGGTCGAGCCGGTTCTCGGTGGCCACCACGTCGCCCGCCGGGCGGCCCAGCGCGGACAGCTCCGCGTGGATCGGGAAGACCTTCCTGCCGGCGTACGTCTGGAAGTACAGGTCGGAGTCCCGCCGGTGCACGGACTCGCAGCCCAGCGCCGCCGCGATCAGGAACGCCCGGTTGGTGCAGGCGCCGTACGACAGCCCGCGCGGCAGCATCAGGTCGAGGGCCAGATCCGGTTTGGCGAGGTCGGCCCGGCGGATGACGCGCCGCAGGAAGTCCCGCTGGCGCCGCTCGTCCAGGTGCCGGACGTCGCGCGCGGCGGCCAGCGTCGCGGCGTGCGCCCGGAAATGGTCGGAGGAGTCCAGGACCAGCAGCCGGACGTCCACGTCGAAATGGCTTTCGGCGTGCTCTGCCTCGGCGACCACCTCGGCCAGCGTCGCGGTGCATTCCCGGTTGGTCGGCACCACCAGGCACACCCGGCGGCCTTTCGACCCATTCACGTGCCTTTTCTCCCGTCCGGACGACGGCACGGATCCGCCCGGCGCCTTCCGGATTCTCATCGGCCGGGGGCGGCGATGGCAGATCGCACGACGCCGCTATTCATTTCCGCCGATCGCCGACAACGCGAAGGAATCTAATGGACGTCACCCGAACACCACAAGCCGACCCCGGGCACACCGGGCGAAACGACTGGTCGCCGCCGGTTCCGGAACTGATCACCGGACCACGGTGGACGGTCCCGGCGCGGGCCGGGCGTCACGGCGGTGCACGCCGGCCCCGCGGACCGGCTCGCCCGCACGCTGCGTCACCACACGCGAGCCATTCGTGATCTTTTGACGCCTGTGCAACATAGATCGTCTTTCCGGCGTCTCTAGGGATGCGCCACCCGGCGCGCTGCGGACGACAGGGGGACGTGACCATGCCAGCGGCTGACGGCATCCGACCGACCGGGCATCGCCAGCGGTGGAGAGCGCCGCGGTG
This sequence comes from Actinoplanes teichomyceticus ATCC 31121, assembly GCF_003711105.1. NCBI lineage: Bacteria > Bacillati > Actinomycetota > Actinomycetes > Micromonosporales > Micromonosporaceae > Actinoplanes > Actinoplanes teichomyceticus. The sequence goes on along the minus strand of NZ_CP023865.1, from coordinate 3,430,733 downwards.
GTGGCGGTGGCTGCCGCGGTGGTGCCGCCGGACGGTGACGGTCCTTCTCGCCGTGGCGCTGGCCCTGGCCGCCGCCGGGTTCGGCTACGTCGCGAGCGTCACCCTGCCGCCGGAGCCGAGCCCGCCGCAGGCGTCGGTGCTCTACTACCGCGACGGCCGCACGGTGCTGGCCCGGATCGGCCTGACCGACCGCACCGACGTCACCCTGGACCGGATCCCGGTGCCGGTGCGCCAGGCGTTCCTGGCCGCCGAGGACCGCGACTTCTACGACCACCTCGGCGTCTCGGTACGCGGCCTGGCCCGGGCGCTGTGGACGAACATCGTCGACGACAGCGGCCAGGGCGCGTCCACGATCACCCAGCAGTACGTGCGCAACGCCTACCTCACCCAGGAGCGCACGGTCAGCCGCAAGGCCCGGGAGGCCGCGCTGGCGCTGCGGGTCGAACACCGGTACAGCAAGGACGAGATCCTTGAGCGCTACCTCAACACCATCTACTTCGGCCGCGGCGCCTACGGCATCGAGGCGGCGGCCCGCGCCTACTTCGGCATGTCGGTCGACCGGCTCGACGCCGCGCGCGGCGCGGTTCTCGCCGCGATGATCAAGGATCCGTCCCGGGGCGACCCGGCGGTGGACGCGACCTGGGCCAAGAACCGGTGGACGTGGATCCTGCGGGCGATGGTGGAGCAGGGCTGGCTGCCCCGCGGCGCGGCCGAGCAGACCCCGTACCCGGCGGTGAGCCCGGAGAACGTCACGGCGAGCGCGATCAGCGGCCCGGTCGGCCTGATCGCCGACCGGGTCGAGGACGAGCTGCTCAAGGCCGGGATCAGCCGCCAGCAGGTACGCAGCGGGGGGCTGCACATCACCACCACGATCGACGTGGCCGCGCAGGCCGCCGCCACCGGCGGCGTCGGCGCGGCGCTGCGAGGCCAGCCGGAACAGCTGCGGGCGGCGCTGGTGGCGGTCGACCCGGCCGACGGCGGGGTGCGCGCGTACTACGGCGGCGACCGGGGCCGCGGCTACTTCGACGACGCCATCGCCGCCCGGCCGCCGGCCTCGACGTTCAAGCCCCTGGTGCTGGCCGCCGCCGAGGAACGCGACATCAATTTCCAGTCGGTGTACAACGGGACGTCACCGCGGCTGTTCCCGGACCGGGACGGTGCGCCGCTGTACAACAAGGACAACCTGCAGTGCCCGGTCTGCCCGCTGGACACCGCGATGGTGCACTCGCTCAACACCCCGTTCTACGCGCTGACCGAGCAGATCGGGGCGGACGCGGTGCGCGATCTCGCGCACCGGCTGGGCGTGCCGCGCACGTACGGCGACCAGCGGACCCTGGTCGACGTCAAGGGCGAGCCGGCCCCCGGCCGGACCCGCGCCGACATCGCGCTGGGCCGCTACCCGGTCACCCCGGCCGACCTGGCCGGCGTCTACGCCACCCTGGCCGGCGGCGGCGTCCGCACCGACCGGCATTTCGTGCAGCGGGTCACCACGGTCAACGGGACCTTCCTGCACGCGCCGGCCGGCAAGCCGCGGCGGGTGCTCTCCCGGGACGTGGCCGCGGACGTGGGCACCGTGCTGGCGAAGGTGGTCGAGCACGACGGCAGGGTCCCCGGCCAGCAGGCCGCCGCGAAGACCGGTTCGCAGCAGTGGGGCGACACCGACGACTCCTCCGACGCCTGGACGGCCGGCTGGTCGCCGGGGCTGGCCGTGGTCACCTGGGTGGGCCGCGACAAGCCCGGACCGATCCGGGACCGGACCGGCAAGGCGATCAACGGGGACGGGATGCCGTACCGGATCTTCCAGAGGTTCCTCGGCGACGCGCTGCGTGGCCAGCCCCCGCGGGCCATGGCGGGCCCGGCCATGGTGGGCAACCGGGTCGGCGACGACCTCAAGACGCTGGGCCCGGACGTGAAGAAGGGCCGGGGCCTGGTCTACGCCGGGCCGCAGCGGGGCGCCAAGGTCGACCGGTCCAAGGCGGTCGGCTCCTGGAGCCGGCGGGTGTCCCGGCTGACCGCGGCGCTCGACGAGTACGCCGCGACCGTACCGGAGTTCACCGTCTCGGTCGTCGACCGCAGAACCGGCCACCGGTACGACTACCACGGCGACCGCAAGCTGGAGGCGGCCAGCGTGATCAAGGTCGAGTTGCTGGCCGCGCTGCTGCTGCGCGCGCAGGACGAGCACCGCCAGCTGACCGCCAAGGAGCGCTCCCGGGCCACCAAGATGATCCGGGCCAGCGACAACACCACCGCGAAGCAGATCTACGAGGCGGTCGGCGGCCCGGCCCCGCTGCGCGACGCCCTGCGCCGGCTCGGTCTCGACGACACCGACCCGGCCGCCTCCTCCGGCCTGAGCAAGACGACCGCGAACGATCAGACCCGGATGATGGCCGCCCTGGCCGGCGCGGACAGCCCGCTGACCACCGGGTCGCGGGATCTGATCCTGGGCCTGATGTCGTCGGTCAACGCCGACCAGACCTGGGGCGTGAGCGCCGCGTCGGTCAGCGGCGAACAGGTGTCGCTGAAGAACGGCTGGCTGGCCCGCTCGACCGAGAACAACCGCTGGATCATCAACAGCACCGGCCGGATCTCCGGCGAGAAGACCGACGTTCTGCTCTCGGTGCTCTCCCACGGGCATCGCAGCCAGCGGGGCGGCATCGACGTCGCGGAGCACGTCGCCGCGCTGACCCGCAGCTACCTCGGCTGGTGACCGGCCGGCACCGCGCCGCGCACTGTGTCGATCGTCGCAGCCGCCGGGCCCTACCCGCAGCCGTCGACCGGGTGCACGATGTGCCGACCACCCTTCACTTTGGAGTGTCGATGCTCGAGCAATCCCTGCGCCGCCGCGCGCTGTTCGCCGCCGGCGGGGCCGTCGCGGGGTCGATCGCGGTCGCCGCCGCCGCGTCGCCCGCCGCCGCGACCCCCACCCCGCCCACCACGCCGCACGCGGCGCTGAGAGCGCTGCTCGACGGCAACCGCCGGTTCGTCGCCGGCCACGCCCGGCACCCGCACCAGACGGTACGGCGCCTTCACGACGTGGCGGCCGGCCAGCACCCGTTCGCCGTGCTGCTGGGCTGCGCCGACTCGCGGGTCTCCCCCGAGCTGCTGTTCGACCAGGGCATCGGGGACCTGTTCGACGACCGGGTGGCCGGCAACATCGTCGACGACCTGCTGCTGGGCAGCATGGAGTACGCCATCGAGGAGTTCACCCCGCCGCTGGTCGTGGTGCTCGGCCACGAGCGGTGCGGCGCGGTGTCGGCGACGCTGAACGCGATGGCGACCGGAGCCACCCCGCCCGGCCACATCCGCACCGTCGTGGATGCGCTGCGGCCCATCGTCGCGCCGTACGCGGGCGCCGCCGACGGCGTCGAGCAGGCCGTGCGGGCGAACGTCAAGGCGCAGGTGGCCGCGGTCCTGGCCGGCAGCGCGATGATCCGGGAGAAGGTCGCCCGGGGCGAGATGGCCGTCGTGGGCGCGCGGTACGACCTGGACACCGGCCTGGTGACCGTCCTGTCCTGAGCCACCGGTGCCCGCCCGGCCGGGCGGGCACCGCATCCCGGTCTCCGCCAAGGCCACGCCGCGCAGGATCGCCATCGGCTCCGGCAACGGCGGTCCCCGGGAGATCGGCGCGGGAGCGCGCCGTATCGGGCGGACGCGGGCGCACGGCCCGGGGCGTGGACGACTCGGCGCGCGGCGTGCGCTGCCGACGTGCGGTGTCACGGTTCCCGGCCGGGAAGGAGGCTGAACCGGCCGGGAACCGGTGTCGGGTTCCGGCCTCGTCGAGACGTCAGGTCCAGACCCGGGGCCGACGGATCCGCCACACCGCCGACGATCACCGCGCAGCCCACCGTGCGACACGGCCGCTGCGCCGTACGCCGGAACCCGGCGCCGCGTTCCAGCCTGCCCGCACCGCCGCCGGCCGGGCAGGGCCGCAAGTCCCGCCGTGCGCGGGCGCGTGGACCGCGGCGGCACGACCGGCCCGGGATCCGGCCAGGATCGCGGCGGCCGACCGCACCAGACGCCGGGCGTCAACACGGCAGCCGACCGCACCAGACGCCGGACCCGATCACCCGGCGGGCGGCACGAACAGCGGGTCAAGCGGCCGGACCCGTCCCGGCGAGGCGCTCCTGCACGCGCTGCACGGCGGCGCGCAGGCGCGGGGCGCGTTCCGCGTGCGCCGCGGCGTTCGGCGAGGCGGGACCGTGCCGGCGCAGCATGTCGTCGAGCCGCTCGTCGAAGGTCATCGGCCGCCCGTACGGCCCGACGCTCTGGTCGGCGTAGGTCAGCGCGTCGGTGACCGGCGAGTTCTCGCGCGGGAAGGCGGCCAGCGCGGCGCCCAGCCCGCGCCGGTCGGCCACACAGCGTGCCTCGGAATGGTGTGCCACCAGCCCGGCCAGGCGGATCGGCCAGTTCCGGGCCAGCAGGTGCCGCGCGCCGTCCAACGGATGGAATCCACTGTCGTGCAGCGGCGGGGCGTACCCGATGTCGTGCAGCCAGGCCGCGGCCAGCAGGACCGGCACGTCCCCGATCGGGACGGTCCCGGCCACCGCCTCGGCGCAGCGGGCCACCCCGGCGGTGTGCTGCCACCGCTCGGGCAGCTCGCCCAGCAGCTCGTGCGCGAGTTCCCGGGCCTCGCCGACATCAGTCTCCAATATCATCGGTCCCCTGTTCCACGATCGCCGCGCCCGGAAACCCGCGGCCCGCCGGCGAGTGAGCCACAACCGGAAACCCGCGCCCCGCCGGCGAATGAACCGCAACCGGAAACCCGCGCCCCGCCGGCGAATGAGCCACAACCGGAAACCCGCGCCCCGCCGGCGAATGAGCCACAACCGGAAGCCCGCGCCCCCTCGGCGAGTGAGCCGCGACCGCACACCCGGACCGCGCCGGCAGCCGCTGCCCCGCGCGGCCACCGGCCCGCGGCGCGGGCCGGCAGGTGCGGGAAGCCGCTGCCCCGCACGGCTACCGCCCCGCGGCGCGCAGGGTGTGCAGGCACTGCTCGTACTCCTCGGCGTCGATCTCGCCGCGCGCGAACCGGTCGGCCAGCACCTTCTCGGCACCGTGGTCGCGGTGCGCCGGCCGGCGGATCACGGCGGCGACGAGGGCGCTCACCAGAAGCAGCGCCAGGACGACCAGCAGCCAGGCCGATCCGGAAGCCGTCAGGTGCGGATGGTCGTACATCATGGCTGCACTCCTTTCCCCTTCCCACGGTGAACCGGGCGGGGTGGGCGGGTCAGGGCCGGAGGACCCGGCCCGCCGGGGCGACGGCCCATCGGCCCCTGCGCCCCGGACCATCGGCCGTGTCCGGCCTCGGTGATCCGTCCATAACGTACGGTCATGGGAGAGGCCTTCGTGTCAAGGGAGCACCGCACGGTCGTGGTCGGGGTCGACGGTTCCACGACCTCCAAGGTCGCTGTCGACCTGGCCGTGGCCGAGGCGGGCCGCCGTTCGGCACGGCTGCTCATCGTGCACGCCTGGCCGGGCAGTTACCGGGGCCGGTCCCGGGCCACCGGCGTGCACCGCGCCGAGGCGGAGGGCAGCCGGGTGCTGGCGGCCGCCGCCCAGCACGCCGCGGCCGCCGACCCCACCCTCGTCGTCGAGACCGAGCTGCGCCCCGGCGTCCCCGGCGAGGCGCTCGCCGCCTGCGCCGAGGGTGCGGGACTGCTCGTGGTCGGGCACCGCGACAGCCAGGTCAGCCGCGCGGACTGGGGGTCCACCACCAGCCGGCTGGCCCGGCTCTGCCCGTGTCCGCTGCTGGTGCACCGCGGCCGCGCCGGGCTGCCCGGCCCGGTCGTCGTCGGCGTCTCCGGGCGGCCCGCCGAACCGGCCCTCGGGTACGCCTTCGTCCAGGCCGCGCTGACCGGGGCCGATCTGATCGCGGTGCACGCCTGGCGGCAGCCGCCGGAGCGGCGGAACCGGCACCCGTTCCCGATCGGCGGCGCCGACCCGCGGCGGCGGGCGATGGCCGAGTCGCTGGCCGCCGCCCTGGCCGAGTGGTCCTGGCGGCTGCCGCAGGTCGCCGTCCAGTCGCTGCTGGTGCCGGACGTCGACGCCCGGTACACGCTGCAGCGGGCCTCCCGGCGCTCCCGGCTGCTGGTGGCCGGCGCCGGTGGCCGCGGCGAGCTGACCGAGCTGATCGGCGCGTCGCTCGACCGGGCCGGCGGCCAGCACGGCGTGTGCCCGGTGCTGCTGGTTCCGCCGGGCTGGCCGGTGGCGTTGCCGGGCAGCCCGCGGGCCACGGCGGGCCGGATCACCGGCTGAGCCCCGCCGGGCGACCCGGACCCCCGGCGAAGCGGAACCGCCGCCGGGCGACCCGGAGGCCCCCGGCGAAGCGGAACCGCCGCCGGGCGACCCGGAGGCCCCCGGCGAAGCGGAACCGCGGCCGGCCGGGCGGCTCAGTACGTGCCGAACGGTCCCACCGGCCCCTCCAGGTTCCGGTCGTCGAGGTCGTAGGAGAGGCTGGAGCGCACCTGCACCACCCCGGCGACCTGGTGCGTCAGGCGCTCGGCCAGGTCCGCCGAGGACCAGCGGCCGACCCGGCCGGCGAGGGTCACCGCGCCCTCGGCGACCGTCACGGTCACCCCGTCGGCCTCCTCGGCCAGGAACTCGCGCAGCACCGTGTTGCGCACGTCGGCGCGGATGTCGTCGTCCGAGCGCAGATAGGTGCGCAGCAGGTCGGTGCGGGAGGCGATGCCGACGAGCCGGCCGGCCGCGTCGGTGACCGGCAGCCGCTTGACGCCGGTGCTGTCCATCAGCCGGGCCGCCGCGGCGATCGGCGTGCCCTCGCGCACCACCACGGGCGGCGCGCTCATCAGCTCGGCGGCGGTACGGGCGGTGGCCTTGGCGCGCTCGCCGCGCCGGCGGCGGCCCTCGAAGATCCGGGGCTGGTCCTGTCCGCCGTACTCGATCTTGCGGAGCAGGTCGGCCTCGGAGACCACCCCGGTGACCCGGCCGGAGCCGTCGACCACCGGCACCGCGCTGATCCGCATTTCCACCAGCAGGTCCACCACGTCCCGATACGAGGTCTGTTCGGCGACCGACACCACGTCGCGGGTCATCACGTCACCGACCGTCCAGGTCCTCACGTCGATCCCTCCTTCGCCTGCGGTTCTCCCCTCACGGTGACCACCTCCCGGCCCGGCCAGTAGGGACTTGCGGCCCGAACCACGCGGGAGTGGTGGGGACCTGTGGCACTGCCCGCGAGACCACCGGCCGGGCCACGATGGTGAAGCCGGCGACGGCCGCCGTACCGCCAGGGCCGACGGCGGCGCCGCACACAAGGCGAGCCGACGACGGCACCGCGGGAGGAGGCCGATGAGCACCGGTCCGGCCGATGCCCTCGCCGCGGACGGCCGGATCGTGTCGATCCGGCCGGTGACCGCGCGCGACCGGCGCGCCATCGCCGCCCTGTACGAGCGGGCCTCGCCGGAGAATCTGCGGCTGCGCTTCTTCACCTGGCCGACGCCGGCGACGCTGGCCGCCGAGGTGGACCGGCTGTGCCGCCCGCAGTCGGGCCGGTTCCTGGCGATGCTCGCCTGCGAGGGCGACGAGGTGGTCGGGGTGGCGTCCTGCGACCGGACCGGGGACGGTCCGCGCGGTGAGTTCGCCGTCCTGGTCGCCGACCGCCATCACGGCCGCGGCATCGGCACGCTCCTGCTGGAGCATCTGGCCGCCCGTGCCCGCCGGCACGGCATCACCGCGATGACCGGTGAGGTGCTGCCCGGCAACACCGGCATGCTGAAGGTCGCCCGCGACCTCGGGCCCGGCTGCCGGCCGGCGTTCGGCGAGGGTGTCATGGACGTCGTGGTGGACATCGGCGACGACCGCACCCGCTCCGCGATCGACCACCGCGACCGGGTTGCCGGGCACGCCTCGCTGCGCGCCTTCTTCACCCCGGCCTCGGTGGCGGTGGCCGGCGCCGGCCGCCGCCCGGGCGGCGCCGGGCACGAGACGGTCCGGGCCCTGCAGGAGTACGGGTTCGCCGGCCGGGTGTACGCGGTGAACCGCAGCGGCGCCCCGATCGGCGCGACCCCCGGGTACCGGAGCCTGCGTGATCTGCCGGAGCCGATCGAGCTGCTGGTCGTCGCGGTGCCCGGGGACGACGTCGCGGACGTGCTGCGCGACGGGGCGGCGGCGGGCGCGCACGCCGCGATCGTGCTGACCCCGGGCTCGGGCCGGGCCGCGCGCACCGACCTGCTCACCCTCGCCCGGTCGCTCGGCATCCGGGTGATCGGCCCGGGCAGCCTCGGGGTGCTCAACACCGCGCCGGCGACGCGGCTGAACGCCGGCCTGTTCCCGGTCACCCCACCGGCGGGCGGGCTGGCCGTGGCCACCCAGTCCGGGGCCGTCGCGCTGGCCCTGATCGAGAACGCCGCCCGGACCGGGTGCGGCATCTCCAGCGTGGTCACGCTGGGCGAGAAGGCCGACGTGACCGGCAACGAGCTGATCAACTACTGGTACGACGACCCGGCCACCCGGGCCGTCGCCCTGCACCTGGAGTCGTTCGCCAATCCCGGCCGGTTCGCCCGCCTGGTGCGCACGCTGTCGTACCGCAAACCGGTGCTGGCCGTGCGTGACCCGCGCTCGCCGGCCACCGTGGACGCGTTGTTCGCGCAGGCGGGCGTGGTCCGTACCGACAACTGGGCGGACCTGATGGACGCGGCCCGGATGCTGACCGGCCAGCCCCTGCCGGCGGGCCGGCGGCTCGCCGTGGTCAGCAACGCCGGGGACGTCGTCGCGGGCCCCGGCCTCACCGGCCGGACCGTCGAGGTGGAGGCCACCGCGTCGGCCGCGCGGTTCGCGGCGGCTGCCGCCGACGCCGAGGGCGACATGCTGCTGCTGGTCGTCGCCGGCACCCGGGTGAGCCCGGCGGTGAAGATCCTGGACGCGCTGGGCGTGGTGGCCGACCGGCGCCCGCAGCTGCCGGTCGCCGCGGTGGTGATCGGCGGCGAGGGCCCGGCGCAGCTCGGCAACCGCGGCGCGCCGGTCTACGACCTGCCGGAACGCGCCATGCGGGCGCTCGCGCACGCCGCCGACTACGCGGAGTGGCGGCGGACCCCGGCGGGATCGCCGGTGGAGCCGGGCGACGTCGATCCGCACCGGGCGCGGACCGCGATCGCCACCGCGCTGGCCCGCGGCGGCGGGCGGCAACCGGCCGGGCGCACCGCGGCCGTCCTCGCCGCGTACGGCATCCGCCTCACCTGGGAACCGGCCGGATCGGCCGTGCACCTGGTGGCCGGCGCGGTGCACGACCCGCTGCTGGGCGCGCTGGTGCTGCTCGGTGACGGGCCGGCGCAGGTGCCCGGCGACTGGACGCTGGGGCTGGCGCCGCTGAGCGAGCTGGACGCCGGCCGGATGTGCCGGTCGCTGCGCCGCGCGCCGCAGCTGAACCTGACCACCGGCGCGGCCCTGGCGGATCTGCTGCTGCGGCTGAGCCGGCTGGCCGGCGACCACCCCGAGATCGCCGGGGTTGATCTCGACGTGCAGGCCGGGGCGGACGGCGTCCGGGTGGTCGACGCCGACCTGCGGATCGCCGCGCCCGGCGCGGAACCGGACCCGGCCCTGCGCCGGCTGCGCGGCCCGGAGACGCTCTGAGCCGGCCCGGCGCCTGACCCGCCGCCGCACGACCCGGACGGGAAGCCCGGCGGCCGGCGCCCGCGGCGGGCGCCGGCCCCGCGCGCTCAGGCCCGCGCGTCCGCCATCAGCCGGGTCAGGTCGACGAGCCGGCTGGTGTAGCCCCACTCGTTGTCGTACCAGCCGAACACCTTGGCCACGGTGCCCCGCGCCCGGGTCAGCCTGGCGTCGAACACGCACGACGCCGGGTCGCCGACCACGTCGGTGGAGACCAGCGGCGCCTCGGTGTAGCGGATGATGCCGCGCATCGGTCCGGCGGCGGCCGCCGCCACCGCCTCGTTGATCCGGTCCGGGGTGGTCTCGGTGGCCAGGGTGAGCGTGAGGTCGCTGATCGAACCGTCGACGACCGGGACCCGCAGCGCCACCCCGTCGAGCCGGCCGGCCAGCTCGGGCAGGACCAGGCCGACCGCCTCGGCGGCGCCGGTGCTGGTCGGCACGATGTTGACCGCGGCGGCCCGGGCGCGGCGGGCGTCGGTGTGCGGCGCGTCCAGCACGTTCTGGTCGTTGGTGTACGCGTGCACCGTGGTCAGGTTGCCGCGCTCGATCCCGAACGCCTCGTGCAGCACCTTGACCAGCGGCGCGACGCAGTTGGTGGTGCACGACGCGGCGGAGACGATCTGGTGCCGGCCGGGGTCGTAGGTGTCCGCGTTCACGCCCGGGACGAGGGTGGCGTCGACGTCCCGGCCCGGCGCCGAGATCAGCACCCGGTCGGCGCCGGCCTTCAGGTGCAGGGCGGCGTCGTCGCGGTCCCGCAGCCGGCCGGTCGCCTCGATCACCAGGTCGATGCCGAGCTCACCCCACGGCAGCCCGTCCGGCGTGCGCGAGGCGAACGTCGGGATCCGATGCCACCCGACGATCAACTGGTCGTCGTCGTGGCCGATCTCGGCGTCGATACGACCGAACGTGGAGTCGTACTCCAGCAGGTGGGCCAGCGTCGCCGCGTCGTACAGATCGTTGATCGCCACCACCCGCAGACCGCTGTTGACCATGTCCTTGGAGGTCAACCGGCGCAGGTAGTTACGGCCGATCCGGCCGAAGCCGTTGATCGCGATGCGATATGTCATCGTCGTCCTCCCCTTGCTTCTCTCCCCTCAGCGTCGTCCGGTCACCCGGGCACGGGCAGGGACGAAGGTCCCGGGCAGCGGTGGGCGCCGGCCGGCGGGGCGCACCCGCCCCGGACCGGACGGCCCGGCCGGACAGGCCGTGCCGCTCTACCCGCGGCGGCGCGGGCACGGTGTCATGGAGGGCGAGGAACCCTCCTCCCCACGGCGTCGCATCACCCTCCCCAGGGCCGACGAGATACGCGCCCGCACCGGAGGTCCCGGACGGCCCCGCCGTCCGGGACCTCCGATTTTTCCCGTTCAGTCGCGTCGGCGCCGGGCGTCACGGGCGGCCAGCTCGGCCATCGCGTCCCGGTACTCGCGCTTGCTGATCTCGCCGGACGCCAGCCGGGCGAACAGCACCTGGTCCGGTTCCGGCGCCGGGGGCATCCCCAGCAGCGCGGCCAGGCAGGGGTCGACGGCGGGCGGCGGTTGCGGCGGGCGCGCCGGGCGGGTCAGCGCCAGCTGCGCGGCCGCCCGCACGGCCAGCAGGACGCAGAAGAAGATCACCAGGGCGTCCATGGGCGTCATCCCGTCCCGGCCGGGCCACGGCCGGTCACCGGGGCCCGGCGGCTCGCGCCACCGCCCGGACCGTTCATGGCGGCCACCTCCTCGTGCCGGCGCCGTGCCCCGCCGGCGGTTCGGCCCGGACTCTCAGCCGGCGCCGCGGACCACGACCACCGGGCAGCGGGCGTGCTGGACGCACTGCTGGCTGACCGAGCCGATCAGCGCGCCGGCGAACGCGCCGTGCCCGCGGCACCCGAGCACCAGCAGAGCGGCCCGCGCCGAGGCGTCGATCAGCACCTGTGCCGGATGCCCGGGCAGGACCGTCTCCACCACGTCCACATCCGGCGGCTGGTCACCGAGGATCTCCCGCACCGCCGTGGACAGCATCTTGCCGGCCGTCTCGGCCATCTCCTCGTCGTACGGGACCGCCGGCGCCCAGCCGTAGTACAGCGGGATGTCCCACGTGGTGATCACGTTCAGCCGCGCCCCGGTGAGCCGGGCCTGCGTCGCGGCCCAGCGCAGCGCCCGTTTGGCCGACGGCGAGCCGTCCATGCCGACGACGATGTCGCCGTGGCGTACCTCAGAGGGGTCCGCTTCCTCGAAACCGAGCCATCACACACCTCCCTTGTCCTGATCCTTCAGCATCCGCCGCCGAGGTTGCGACCGGACAGGGCCGCCCGGATTACCGCACCCGGGACCTCGTCCCCTGACCGCCGGCCGGTGTCCGGTACGACGATCGACAGGGGGACTGGGAGGCAGCGATGATGCACACTCCGGCCATCGTCGTCGGCACCGACGGCACCGGCTCCGGCACGGCCGCGGTGCGCTGGGCGGCGCGCGAGGCGGACCGTCGTGGCCTGCCGCTGCTGGTCCTGCACGTCCTGGAATGGGACTGGGCGGTCTCGCGCTACGACTTCAGCGGCGAGGCGTTCACCGCGGCGCGTGACCACGCCCGCACCGTGATCATGGAGGCCGCCCGGGTCGCCGGCGAGGCCGCGCCGGACGTGGCGATCGAGCTGCGGGTGCCGGTCGGCCGACCGGCGCCGCAGCTGCTCGACGCCTCGGCGGGCGCCGCGCAACTGGTGGTCGGCGACCGCGGCCGCGGCGGCTTCACCGGCCTGCTGCTGGGCTCGGTGAGCCGGCGGATGGCCGCGCACGCCCACTGCCCGGTCGTCGTGGTCCGTGGCCGCGCCGATCCGGGGCGTGGCCCGGTCGCGGCCGGCGTGGACGACAGCGACTCGGCCGACGACGTGCTGGGCGCGGCGTTCGCGGCCGCCGACGCACGCGACGCCGACCTGGTCGTGGTCCGCTCGTACGTGCCGGCGATGGCCGCGCACCTGGGCAACATCCCGCCCACCGGGATGGCGACGCCGGACCAGGACGTCGTGGAGCGCGACCGGCTGGCCCGGCAGCTGGAGCCCTGGCAGGGCAAGTACCCGCACGTGCCGGTGCAGACGCTGGTGTCACACGAGAGCGCGGCGGCGATGCTGGCCGAGGTGTCGCACGGCACGCAGCTGATCGTGGTCGGCAGCCACGGACACGGCGTGCTGACCGGGACGCTGCTCGGCTCCACCGGCACCCAGTTGCTGCATCACGCCGACTGCCCGGTGCTCATCGTCCGGGGCTGACCGGTCCACCGGCCACCCGGCCCGGCGCGCGGGCACCGCGCCGGCCGTCCTGCGGCGATCGGGGTGCCGTGGAGCCGTGGCCGCCCCTGCGGAATACCCGGTGCGGGGCCACCGCGACCGGAGCTCACCCGGCGTTGAAGTTGTCGCTCACCTCCGCCTGCAGGCCGCGCATGGCCTCGTCCAGCAGGCCCTTGACCGCACTCCGGTCACCGGCCGAGGCCGGGACGGTGATCTCGGCATGCACCACGCTGCCGCCGGCCGGCGCGTCCTCGACACGGGCGAAGCCGTACACCCCGCGCTGATCCGACCCGCGCCAGTCCACCTGCAGATCCTCGGTGGAGATCTCCACCTGGTAGTCGTGCACCCGCTCCCCCGTGCGGATCTTCACGGCTTCGGTGCCGGCCGAGTCGACCCGCACGGCGCCGGAAAGCCACCGCGGCGCCCGTTCCGGGTCGGTCAGCACACCGAACACCACCTCGGCGGGCCCGGTGAACCCGTACGAGCCGCTGACCCCGGTGGTCTGCGCCGCCACACCCTGCCGTCCGCTGCTCACTGGTGACCTCCCGCTGGTTTCGCGCGATCCGTGCCGTCGTCGTGGATCTCGGATTCCCCGGGCCGGGCCTGGTATGCGCGGCGCGCCGGAAAAGCCGCCGGATCCGGGGGCACGGCGGGCGGCGCGCCCGGCCGGGTGCGCCGCCGCGGGCGCCAGGGCCTCCCGGCCACCGTTCACGGGGCCGGGACGCGGGCCGGTCGGCCCCTCTTCTTTAAAGAAGCCTTGCTGCCCTTTACGCTTCGATGGTCGTCAGTGTTATCTGGCGCGGGCGCCGCCGTCGGGTACCGACACCACCCGCTCCGCGGCGCCGCACCCTGGCAACCTCCGGTGTCCCCGGACGCCGGAACGACATGGACGGACCCGAATGAGATCCCTCCCGCCCCGCGGGACCGGCAAGGTCCTGCTGTCCGCGATCCTCTCCCTGACCACGGCCGGCGCCCTGCTGGCCGTCACCGGCCGCGCCGCGTCGGCGGCCGCTACCGGTCAGATCACCGGGCTGGCCGGCAAGTGCATCGGCGCCGCCGGCGGCAACACCGCCAACGGCACCGCCATCGACCTCTACTCCTGCGTCGGCGACCCCACCCAGCAATGGACCCTCCCCGGCGACGGCACCATCCGCACCGCCGGCAAATGCATGGACGTCTCCGGCGCCGGCACCACCGACGGCACCAAAGTCCAACTCTGGGACTGCAACGGCACCCCCGCCCAGCAATGGATCCACAGCAGCGCCCGCGACCTGGTCAACCCGCACGCCAACAAATGCCTCGACCTGACCGGCAACTCCGCCGCCGACTTCACCGTCACCCAGATCTGGACCTGCACCGGCGGCGCGAACCAGAAATGGACCGTACCGGCCGGCACACCGTCCGATCCGGGCGGCTTCGTGGTGACCGAGGCGCAGTTCAACCAGATGTTCCCCGGCCGCAACGGCTTCTACAGCTACAGCGGGCTGGTCGCGGCGATGCGGGCCTACCCGCAGTTCGCCACCACCGGCAGTGCCACGGTGCGCCGGCAGGAGGCGGCCGCGTTCCTGGCCAATGTGCACCACGAGACCGGCGGCCTGCAGTACGTGGTGGAGCAGAACACCGCCAACTACCCGCACTACTGCGACTGGGGCCAGCCCTACGGCTGCCCCGCCGGTCAGGCCGCCTACTACGGCCGCGGTCCGATCCAGCTGTCCTGGAACTTCAACTACAAGGCGGCCGGTGACGCGCTCGGCATCGACCTGCTGACCAACCCCTGGCTGGTGCAGAACGACGCCGCGGTGGCCTGGAAGACCGGTCTGTGGTTCTGGATGACCTCGACCGGGGCGGGCAGCATGACGGCGCACAACGCGATGGTCGGCGGCGCCGGCTTCGGGCAGACGATCCGCACCATCAACGGCAGCCTCGAGTGCAACGGCGCCAACCCCGCCCAGGTGCAGAGCCGCGTCGACGCCTACCAGCGGTTCACCCAGATCCTCGGCGTCCCGGCCGGCAACAACCTCTACTGCTGACCCTCCGGCACGAGAAGGAGTACGACCAGTGGCGTCCACAATGCTCCGCGGGCTGCTCGCCGTCGTGGCGGCGGCGGCCACCGTGCTGCCCGCCGGGGCGGCGCACGCGGCCCCGCCGGTGGGCCAGACCATGACCGGCAGGGCGACCTTCTACAACGACAGCGGTTACGGCGCCTGCGGGACGCCGATCAACGCGGCCACCGAGATGCTCGTGGCGGTCTCGCACACCTGGTGGACCTCGGCGAACCCCAACAGCGACCCGCTCTGCCAGGGGTACTCGGTGCAGGTGACCTACAACGGCAAGACGATCACGGTGCCGGTGCGGGACAAGTGCCCGTCCTGCGACGCCACCCACATCGACCTGAGCCAGGCGGCGTTCGCCCAGTTCGCGTCGACGAACCCGGCGAACACCCCGGGCGTTCTCGACGTCAGCTGGAAGTTCGTCACCGCCGGTGGTGGCGGTGGCGCCCGCACCGGTCAGATCACCGGGCTCGCCGGCAAGTGCATCGGCGCCGCCGGCGGCAACACCGCCAACGGCACCGCCATCGACCTCTACTCCTGCGTCGGCGACCCCACCCAGCAATGGACCCTCCCCGGCGACGGCACCATCCGCACCGCCGGCAAATGCATGGACGTCTCCGGCGCCGGCACCACCGACGGCACCAAAGTCCAACTCTGGGACTGCAACGGCACCCCCGCCCAGCAATGGATCCACAGCAGCGCCCGCGACCTGGTCAACCCGCACGCCAACAAATGCCTCGACCTGACCGGCAACTCCGCCGCCGACTTCACCGTCACCCAGATCTGGACCTGCACCGGCGGCGCGAACCAGAAATGGACCGTACCGGCCTAGCGTGCCCGGGTGTGCCCGCCCGGCCGGCATCGCCCGGCGGGCACACCGTCACCAGGTCTTCTGCAGCTTCTGCACCCCTGCCTCGATGAACTTCCCGAGATCCGCGTTCTCCTGCTCGGTGGCGTCGACCTTGGTGAAGGAGGCCATCACGTCACCGTGTGCGATCACCGCCATGGCGACCCGGGACGACCCCTCCTCGGAGTCCTTCGGCTCCGTGGTGACCAGCACGGCGATCGAGTCGTCGCCGGCCTGCGGGATCGACCACCGGGTGACGGTGGTCCTGGCGCTCTCGTCCTCGGTGACCGGGCAGCGTTCGAGCACCGCCCGGTACCGCTCGACCGCCTTGCCGGCCGCCTCCGCGCCGATCAGGTTGAGCGACTCGGACACCGTCGGACCGTCCGCGCCCTTCTGGTAGGCGACGGAGGCGGACCCGCCCGGGACGTCCGTGGTGTCCACCTCGGACGCGCACGGGTCGGCGGATTCGGCCGGGACCAATGCGGAGGTCGTGACGAAGCGGAAGCTGAGCGAGTATCCTTCCGGCGCCTCCTTCTCGGTGATCAGCGCCTGTTCCAGGGTCTCCAGGGACGGGCGATCGGCCACCGAGGACGGCGGCGCGGCGGCGGCGGGCGCCGCGATCGCCGTGACGACCGGCATGGTCGCCGCGATCGAGAGGGCCGCCGCGCCCCGCAGGGCGGCGCGTGTGGTCAAAGCTCCAGTGATTTTTCCCATTCCTTCACGGTAGCGTCCGATTTTTCGACCTTAGGGGGAAATGCGAAGAGCAGTGGGGGCGGAGCGATGGATCCGTCCACACGCGCCCACCCGTGCGCCGGCCGGGTGCCCGCCGGGTACCGGCCCCACCCTCCGGACCGGACCGTCCCGGCCGCCCGGCGTGACCCCGGCCGCGCCGGCGTCAGCACCGGCCGTCCGGGCAGTTCGCCGGCACCACCAGCGGCGAGCGCGCCGAGCACCGGGGCGGGCGGTCACGTCCGGATCGGTGGGCAGGCCGCTCCGGGCCGACGGGCCGAGCCGCTGCAGCGTCAGCGCGTCCGCGGCGTGGCCCGTGCCGCCACCGGCCGGTGGGCCGGTGGCGGCCCTCGGCGTCGCCGCCCTCACGCGGGGCCGGCGAGCCGGGGGCGGAACAGGACGTAGCCGAATGCCAGGCAGCTGACGGTGAGCAGCACGATCGGCGGCGGCGGGAAGAACCGGACCGAGAGGATGAGCGCCGCGAGCACGATGCCGAGGTTGAGCCCGGGCACGGCCCGGCTGTCGAGGAACAGGTGCGGCGCGCGGCGCAGCACGAGCAGGTTCAGCGCGCCGAGGGCGAAGATGAACAGCGCCATCGCCACGCTGAACCCGGTGAACAGTTGCCACAGGGTGCGGTCGAGTCCCGCGATGTCGACGTGGGTGGCGGCCATCGCCCGGCGGGCGGCCTGTTCGGCCGGCGGCGCGGCCACGGCGGCGCCCGCCACCACCGTGCCCGCGTGGGCGGCGCCGGTGACGACCAGCGACCAGGCTCCGATGGCGCAGGCGCACCGGCGCGCGGGCGAGATGCGAGGGCTCATGAGTTCTCCTGGGTGGCGGGTGCGGGGCGGGGAGCCGGTGGCTGCCAGCCGGCGGCGTCGTCGAACCCGCGCAGCGCGAAGCGGTCGGGAGTCATGCGGACGGTGAGGTCGCGCAGCGCCGTGACCGCAGCGGAGCGGCTCTGCGTGAGCCGGCCCAGCAGGCGCGACTGCCGGGCGAGGCGGGCGGCGCGGCCGGCTCGGGCCCGGTCGTACTCGGCCAGGCCGGCGCCGATCGACGACCCGCCGCCCACCGCGTGTGCCAGCACCACGGCGTCCTCGATGGCCAGGCCGGCGCCCTGGCCGAGATTGGGCTCCATGGCGTGCGCGGCGTCGCCGAGCAACGCCACCCTGCCGTGGTGCAGGCGCCGCAGCGGCGGGTGCACCGCCATGATGTCGTGGCGCACCAGGTCACCGGGCGTGATCGCGTCGAGCAGGGCCGGGATGGGGTCGTGCCAGTGCCCGAACCGGCGGCGGAGTTCGGCCGGCTCGTCCGCGCCGGGGCCGCGGGCGGCGCTGGTCGCGGTGGCGTACAGATAGACCAGGTCGCCGCCGAGCGGAACGACACCGAAGCGTTCCGCCCGGCCCCACGTCTCACTGGCCATGCCGCTCTCCGCCGACCGGGTACGCACCACGGCGCGCCAGGCGACGTATCCGCGGTACTCCGCGGGCGGCTGGGCCGGCCAGAGTGTCCGGCGCAGTTGCGAGTTGACGCCGTCGGCCGCGACGACGAGATCGGCGTGGACCAGCCGGTCGCCGCAGCGGATGCTCGCCCACCGGTCCGGGCCGCCGGCGTCGACGTCGGTGACGGTCACGCCCAGCCGCAGGCACCCCGGCGGCAGCGCGGAGGCGAGCAGCTCGACCAGGTCGGCCCGGAGGATCGCCAGCTGCGGACCACCGTGGCGCAGGATCACCTGTTCGGCGTCGGTGCGCGACAGCCACCGCCCGTCCACGCGGCGCACGCCCGTGCCGCGCAGGGCCACCGCCCGCGAGCGCAGCGCGTCGGCGAGCCCGAGGGCGTGCAGGGC
Source organism: Actinoplanes teichomyceticus ATCC 31121 (assembly GCF_003711105.1). NCBI lineage: Bacteria > Bacillati > Actinomycetota > Actinomycetes > Micromonosporales > Micromonosporaceae > Actinoplanes > Actinoplanes teichomyceticus. Next base: position 3,412,383 of record NZ_CP023865.1, on the reverse strand, counting down.
CCGCACCGCGTTCGGTCCCAGGGTCAGTCCCGAACCGTTGCGCCGCCCGGCCGGGGACCGCTCGTAGACCGTCACCATCCACCCCGCGCGGTGCAGGGCAAGGGCTGCGGCCAGCCCGCCGATACCGCCCCCGGCCACCACCGCGGACCGCTGTTCCTCTACATCCATAGAGGCGACACTACAGTTGTAGAGGAACGAGAGACAAGCTCTACGCCGGTAGAGTGTGGTCATGATCTCCGCGCGGCACCGACTCATCGCCGACGCCGCCCTCGGCGTGCTGGCCCACCACGGTTCCCGGGGTCTGACGCACCGCGCGGTGGACACCGCCGCCGGCTTGCCGCCCGGCTCCACGTCCTACTACTACCGCTCCCGCGCAGCCCTGCTGAACGCCTGCGTCCAGCGCCTGGTGGAGGACGACCACACCGATCTCGACACGTTGGCCGGCCTGGTCGCGGCGGCGGACCCGGCCACCCTGGCCAGGTCCCTCGCCCAGGTGCTGCACCGCTGGCTGACCACCGGCCGGCAACGCCACCTGGCCCGCTACGAACTCACCCTGGAATCGGTGCGCCGCCCGGAGGTCGCCGCCGAGTTGCACCGGTCCGGCAGTGGCCTGCGCCGGCGGATCGCCGGGATCCTCGCCGACCTCGGCGCCGGCGACCCGCCTCGCCAGGCCCGATGGCTCGTCGCCTGCATCGACGGCATCGTCTTCGACACCATCGCCGGCGTCCACGCGAACGACCCGGTCGACGTCGCGGAACTCGAAGCCGCCGCGCGGGACCTGGTCGATGCCGTGCTACCCGCGCGCGCCTAGGCCGCCGCGCGGACCCTGGTCGATGCCGCGCTACCCGCGCCGCGCGTTAGCGCCGCGCGGGACCGGTCGATGCCGCGCTACCCGCGCGCGGCGGCTCTCCCCGGCCGCGCGGCCGGCGGCCGGGGAGAGCCGCCGGCCCGGTCGATCGGCGGCGCGCCCTCTCAGGCGGGCCCGCGCACGAAGACCGGCATCGTCGCCAGCGTCGTGGTGATCTGCGCGGTGGTGCCGCCCCGGTACGTGCGGTGGGTGAAGTAGTCGGTCCAGGTGGCGCCGGGCGGGAACCAGACCGTGGTGGTCGCGGTGGCGCCCGGGGTGGTCACCGGGGCGACCAGGAAGTCCGGGCCGAACAGATATTCGGAGCCGGCGAACGCGTACGCCTCCGGCTGGTCCGGGTAGGCCAGGTAGAGCGCCCGGGCCAGCGGCATGCCGGTACGGTTCGCCTCGCGCGCGGCCGCGTAGGTGTACGGCCGCAGCCGCTCGCGCAGCTGGAGGAACTTCGTGGCCGACGCCGCCGCCTCCGGGCCGTACTGCCAGGGCAGGCGGTCGCTGTGGTTGGAGTGCAGCCGGTCGATCGGCTGGAAGGTGCCGAACTGTACCCAGCGGGCGTACAGGTCGTCGGGGAGCTTCGTGCTGCCCGGCTCGCTGCCGGGCTCCTGCAGGCCGCCGGTGTGCCCGCCGATGTCGTGGCTGATCGCGGCGAGCCCGGTCGCCGCCGACTCGCCGGGCGTGTAGCCGACCTCGTAGCGCAGCGTCTGCCAGTTGGAGATGGCGTCGCCGGTGAAGTGCAGCGTGGTGCGCTTCTCCGCCCACGGGCCGGTCGGCACCGCGGTCGGGTTGCCGTAGCCGCCGGATTGCAGCGAGCCGTAGCCGCGGGAGAAGGCGAAGCCGTCCCGCTGGGCGTACTGCTGGTTGATCCAGGAGTCGGGGGTGACCCCGGGCAGCGACGAGCCGGCGTTGTCGCAGCACCAGTCCAGCCAGGTGAAGTCCTGCGGGAGGTCCTGGTGCAGCCAGAAGTAGGCGGCGAGCTGGTCCGGGTCGCCCCAGTCGAACACCCCGTTCTTGATCTTTCCCTTGGCGATGGCCTGCGCCTGCGCGAACTTCGGGTCGTTCTCCCGGATGCTGGGGTGGATGTTGTACGACAGGTGCAGGCCCTGCCCGTGCGCCCAGTCCAGGAAGCCGCGCGGGTCGGGGAACTTCGCCGGGTCGATCGCCCAGCCGTTCCAGGTGTCCGGCGACTTGAAGTCGGTGTCCACCACCAGCACGTCCAGCGGCACCCCGGCGGACTTGAAGCGGGGCACGATGGTCTGCTGGAAGTCCGCGGCGGTGCGGTCGTAGTACTCCGAGTACCACACGCCGTAGGCCCACTCGGGCAGCAGCGCGGTCGGGCCGGTCAGCGTCGAGAGCTCGCGCAGCGCGCGGGCGAAGTCCCGGCCGTACGCGAAGATGTAGCCGTCCTGCTCGGCCGCCGGACGCGCGGAGACCGTGCGGGTCGCCGGGTTCCACAGCGCCGAAGCGCTGTCGTCGAGCAGCGACCAGCCGTCCTGATAGAGCAGGCCGGCCTGGGTGAGCGCGCCGCCGTCGACGCCGTCGAGGCCGCGCCGGTACCCGCCGAGCGGCGCGTGCGGCGCCTTCAGCGCCGCGCCGGCCGGGGCCACCGCGACGGTGTCCACGTTGATGTGGCAGCTGTCGTCGGTCGGGCAGCCCAGCGTCACCGTGTCGGTTCCGGCTCCCAGCCGCACCGGGACGGCGACCGTACGCCAGTAGTCCCATCCGCTGGTCGGCGCGAGCGACACCGGCGTCCCGTTGACGGTGATGGTGCGCGACTGCACCGGCTGGCTGCCGGCCTCCGCGTTCGCGTACCGCAGTTGCACGGCATAGTCGCCGGCCCGCGGGATGCCGGTGATCGCGTAACTGCCGGACGCGCCGGCCCGCTCCAGCCCGGCCAGGAAGCCGTCCCCGGCGTAGCCGTTGTGGTCGGCGGCGCGCTTCGCCCCGCCGGTGAGCGTGCCGGTCTCCGCCTCGCAGATCGCGTCGAACGCGCACGGCCGGGCGGCCGGCGGCGCCGGTTGCGGGTACGCCTCACCGGGGCGGACGATCGCCAGGCTGTCGATGTTGACGTTGCCGGAGTCCGCCGCCGTCCGTACCACGGCGATCCGGTGCCGGCCGGCGCCGAGCGTGATCGGCGTCGCGGCGACCGCCCAGGTGTCCCAGGACCCGGTGGGCGCCAGGGTGATCCGCTGCGGGGCGCCGTCGTCGACCGTGACGCTGAGCGTGCGCGTGGTGTTCTGCCCGTCGCCGCCCTGCGCGTTCGCATACCGCAGGTCGAGGTGGTGGTCGCCGGCCGCCGCGACCGAGGTGCTGAAGGTCAGCGCGTCGCCGGCGCCGGTGAACCCGGCCGCGAAGCCGGTCCCGGTGTATCCGCCGTGGTCGGTCGCGGTCGCCGCCGGACGCAGCGTCTCGGCTTCGCACAGCACGCCGGGGGCGCAGGACGGCCCGGCCCAGGGCGCGGCGTCGACCCGCTGCGGGCCGGCCGTCAACCGTACCGAGAGGTTGTCCCCGGTGAACGGCCCGGAACCGATCAGATAGCGCAGCGTAACCGCACCCGTGTCGATGGTCAGCCACCCGTCGGCGATCTTCTTGCGTACGGGGCGTCGGCCGGACCGCGCCGACCCGAAGTCGGCCCGCCCGACCACGTTGAACGTGCCCGCGTCGGTGAAGCGGCCGCTCGTGGCGTACTCAGTGCGGATGAGCGTCGGCGACAGGACCTGGAACCTCGCGTTACCGACGGTGACCGTGGTGATGGCTGGCGCGGCCGCCTGGGCCGGGACCCCGCCCGGCAACGAGAGGACGGCGGCGGCAAGGACGGCGATGCTGCGGACGGGCATGGCGGCTCCCCGGCTCGGCTGGAGAGAACGCTCTCACGGGCTCACGATCTCCGTCAACAGTCTCGGCCGGCGGGCACGGCCGGCTCGTCCACAGGCGACGGCGCATCGACGTTCGGCGATGGAGCCACCCGATCCCGGCCCGGCACGAGCCACCCGATCCCGGCCCGGCTGGAGGGCGCGGCCCGACTCCGCAGCGCGTGGGAGGTCGTGGCCGGGCACGCGGCGGGCCGGCCCGGCGGCGGCCGCGGCTGAGCGCAACCGGCCGCCCGGACCCGCCGGTCGGCCGCGTTTTCAGGGCAGGCCGGGGCGGCGCACCGGAGCGGACGCCAGGGCCCGCTCGACCGCGGCCACACAGTGCAACCGGGTGGTGGCGAAGACCGGAACCTCGCTGTCGCTCTGGTCCACCAACAGTTCGATCTCCGTGCACCCGTAGACGATCCCGCGCGCCCCGTCGGCGACCAGCTGCCGGATCACCCGCCGGTACGCCTCCCGCGACCGCTGCGTGGTGATCCCCCGGCACAGTTCGTCGTAGATGATGTCGCTGACGATCCGCTGGTCCTCGGGGCCGGGCACGATCACCCGCAACCCGTGGCCGGCGAGCCGGTCGCGGTAGAAGTCCTCGGACATCGTGAACCGGGTGCCCAGCAGGCCGACCGTGGTCACCCCGGCCTCCTTGACCGCCGCCGCGGTCGTGTCGGCCAGGTGCAGCAGCGGGATGCCGATCGCCGCCTGGATCCGGTCGGCCACCTTGTGCATGGTGTTGGTGCACAGCACGACGAAGTCCGCACCGGCGGTCTCCAGCGCCCGGGCCGCCTGCCCGAGCGCCACGGCGGCCTCGTCCCACCGGCCCTGCGCCTGCATGGCCTCGATGGCGGCGAAGTCCACCGAGTAGAGCAGGCAGCGCGCCGAGTGCAGGCCCTCGGCCCGATCCTGCACGAGCTCGTTCAGGAGCCGGTAGTACTCGGCGGTGGACTGCCAGCTCATCCCGCCCAGGAGTCCGATCAGTTGCATCGACGACCTCGTCACCTCATCCGGATACGCCGGCCGCCCGGCTCGGGCGAGGCGACCGGCACACGACCGGCCCGGACTCGCACACCCGCCGGACGACCACAGCGGACTATCGCACCCGCGCGTCAGCGGCGTCCCGCGAATTTCCCCGGCCACGCCGGGGCGCCCCGGACGCGCCAGGCAGCCCGGACAGGCCAGGCAGCCCGGACGCGCCGGGGAGCCCGGACATGCCGGGGCGGCCCGGCCGCGTCACCGCAGCCGGGCCGCCCACCGCGCGGTCAGCCGCCGATCCGTCCGGCGGCGAACCTCGCCGCCTGCTGGACACTGCCGTTCCTCGGGTACGCCAGGTGCGCGGCGAAGTTGCCGCCGCCCCCGCAGACCGGGTCGCCGGTGTTGCAGAACTCCTTCGCCTTGGGACCGAAGACCGCGCTGCTGCCGGCGATCGTGCGCCGCTGCAGCCCGAGCGGGTTGCCGAAGACCACCACGGCGGAGATCCGGTCGGCGAGGTTCGCCGGGATCGCCTGCCCGCGGGTGCCGGCGCCGCGGATGCCCATGGCGATGTCGGTGACGCTGGCGCCCTGCGAGTAGCCGCCGATCACGAACTCGGTGCCCGGGCAGCTGGCCGCGACCGAGGTGATGTGCTGGGTCATGTTGGTCGCACCGGGCCCGGCGCTGGCCTGGCTCGCCGCGGCCGCGTAGACCACGGCGAACGAGCCCACCCGCTTGCCGGGCAGCTCGGCGGCGAGGGCCCGGGCCAGCGGGCGCCCCACGATGCCGAGCCCCTGCGGCTCTCCGGTGCCCCGGGCGAAGACCAGCTCCACATCGGCACAGTTGCTCGCGGCGGCGGCCCGGACCCCACCGGGCCGGGTGGGCTGCGTCTCGGCGAACGCCTGCGGGGCGAGGACCGCTCCGGCCGCCACCACCGCGGCGCCGGCACCGATCAGCGCGAAACGCCTACCATTACGTCGAGTGACCATGTGTCTCCCCTATCCGCCACCAGGCTTGCGCCCGGAAGTACGGAGGAGCCCGGTGGAGGGTTCACCGCCTGCGCAGGAATTGTGCACTCGGGATGCGGGGTCTATTCCGCGCCGGCAGTTCACCGATCACCCAATGTAGTGAATATCGCCGATGAGAGGCCGGCCGTCAGGCCATCCGGCTCAGGATGGCGCGGCCGACCGCCGCGACGGCGGGCAGCCGGTCGAGCGTGACCAGTTCCAGCACGCCGCTCGTGCGGGCGCACACCGCGTGCCCGTACCCGGCGCCGATCACCAGCGCGGCGAACTCGCCCGGCGCCGGGTCGTCGAACGCGATCACCGATCGGGCGCGGCCGGCCAGCTCCCGCACCGGCCCGGCGACGCCGTCCACCTCGTCGCCGCGGCCGGAGAGCATCACCACGGCGGCGCTGTCGGCGGCGACGCGGTCACGCAGGCGGGTCAGCGCGCCCGCGACCGAGCCGGCGGTCACCGTGGCCGGGGCCCGGCTCGCGGCGGCCGTCTCGAACGCGGTGCCGGTGGACAGGTGGAAGTCCGGTCGCGGGGCGCGCAGCAGCCGGGCACCGGCGGGGTCGTACCGGTGCGGCCGGTCGATCGGGCCGGGCCGGCCGAACAGCCAGCCCTGGCCCCACCGGGCGCCGAGCCGCCGGGCGGTGTCGAGATCGGCCTCGGTCTCGATGCCCTCGGCGATCACCAGCGCCGCCGTCCGGACCGCCTCGGCCCGCACCACCGCGCACACCGCGCGGGTGTGCTCGCTGTCCGGGTCGCGCAGCAGCCCCATGTCCAGCTTGATCACTTCAGGTTCCAGGATCGGCAGGAAGGCCAGCGACATCGGGTCGACGCCGACGTCGTCGAGCGCCAGACCGTTGCCCCACCGCTGGGTCTGTCCGGCGGTGCGCAGCATGGCGCCCGGCGCGGCCGGCAGGGCGCGCTCGGTGAGCTCGACGACCTGGCGGAACGGCAGCCCGCCGCGCACCATCTCGACCAGGCGCCGGCTCAGTGGCTGGTCCAGCACCGCGGGTTCGGCGTTGGTGAACAGCAGCGGCGGCGGCTGCCCGGCCGTGATCGCATGCTCCAGCGCCCGTTCCGAGCAGAGCAGGTCGAGCTCGCCGAGCCGGCCCGCCTCGGTGGCCGCGGCGAACAACCGGTCCGGGAACTGCAGCGCCGTCCCGGCCGGGCCGCGGGCCAGCGCCTCCAGGCCGACCACCAGCCGGCTGGACAGGTCGACGATCGGCTGGAAGAGCGGCTGCACCAGCCGGCCGGCCAGCACCGCGCCGATGGTCGTGCCGGACACCGGGGCGGGCGGCATCTCAACGGTCTGCGTCATGGAACTCCTCGGCCGACGGGATGTGCCCACCGTTATCGGCCCACGTTCCACGGGCTGTAGTGAAACGGCCGGGCCCGGCCCCGGATTGCTTCTGGGTTGCACCGTTCAGCGGTGCACCGTTCACGCCGATACGGTGGGCATGAACATCGAGGTTCCGGCCGGGCAGCAGCCCCTGGGCCGACTGATCGCCGCCCTCTCCCGGCAGCTCACCGCGCGGATGGCGATGGTGCTGGAGCAGCATGCGCTGACCGAGGCCGGATGGTGGCTGCTGACCGAGCTGGCCGTCGCCCCGGACGGTGGCCTGCCGCTGAACGAGGTGGCCCGCCGCGCCCGGCTGGGCGCGTCGACCGCCACCCTGCTCAGCGACCAGTTCGCCGAGCGCGGGCTGCTGGTGCGCGAACGCAGCCCGCAGAACCGGCGGCTGGTGCTGGCCCAGCTCACCGAGGCCGGGCGGCGCCGCGTGACCGAGGTCCGCGGGCAGCTCAACGAGCTGTTCGGCGGCACCTACGCCCGGCTCACGGCCGATGAGCAGCAGACGCTCAGCCGGCTGCTGACCCGGATGCTGGACCCCGATGACGCCGGCTGACCCGCGCCGCCACCGGCGGCCGTCCGGGCCCCTCACCTGCGACCGAGAGGCACACCGATGAGCACCACGATTCCCGGCTGGAACTACGAGCAGCCGACCGAGGAGACCATGCTCGGGGAGCTCGCCTCCGCGCTCGGTGGCGACGAGAACGCGGTGGCCGCCTTCGAGATGGCGTGCCGCCGGCTCGGCCAGCGCCGGCCGGTCGCCGACCCGGACGACCTGATCCGGGTCAGCGAGACGCTGCAGGAGCTCGGCGACCTGCTGCGGGTCACGGCACGCTCCGCGAAGATCCGGGTCAGCACCTATCAGGCGCTCCGCGCCGCCTACGCCCCGCGGTGAGCCGGGCGACCCGCGCGCCGGAGCAGCCGCTGCGGCCCCCGACCGGCCTGACGAAGAGGACGAACCACCGCGTGAACGAAAACCAGTCGTCGACCCCGGTACCGCGCCGGTGGGGCAACGTACGGATCAGCGTCAAGATCCTGATCGTCGTTCTCCTGGTGGCGGCGCTCGGAGGCGCGGTCGGCGTCTTCGCCCTCCACCGGATGTCCTCGCTGGCGAGGGCCGGCGAGGCCGAGTACGCGCAGACCCTGAAAACTCAGGCCGTCGCGGATGTGCGCTCGGCGTTCAACCGGGCCCGGATCAACTCGCTGGACTACCTGCTCGCCATCGACGCGCCGACGCGCGGTGAGGAGCGGGAGGACTTCGACACCGAGGTGGCCGGCGTGGCCGCGGCGGTGGCACGCTACCGGCAGCTGTCGAACTCCGCGACCGAGCTGGCCGACCTGCGGGCGTTCACCACCGCGTGGGACGGCTACACCTCGATCGTCACCGGCAGGCTGTTCCCCCTCGCCGACCAGGGGCGCGTCGCGCAGGTCCGCACGATCCGCGCCGACGAGGTGAGCCCGCTGGTCACCACCATGCGCAAGGCCATGACCGCGCTGAGCGAGGCCGCCGTCGCGCAGGCCACCGCGGCGCACCGGGCGGCGACCGCCGAGTACCGGCGGGGGCGGACCGTCGTGCTCACCGCGATCCTGGTGGTGCTGCTGATCAGCGCCGGCATCGCCGTCCTGTTCGCGCGCGGCATCACCCGGCCGCTGGCCCGCTGCGTCGAGGTGCTCAACCGCATCGGCGGCGGCGACCTGACCGCGCGTACCGCGCTCGGCGGCTCCGACGAGATCGGGGAGCTGGCCGTCACCCTCAACCGCACCGCCGAGACCGTGGCCGCCACCGTACGGCAGGTCCGCGACGACGCCCGGGCGCTGGCCGACACCTCCGGCCGGCTGTCGAGCCTCTCCGCGGAGCTCGCCGACTCCGCCCGGACCGCCGCCGAACAGGCCGGCTCGGTCTCCGCCGCGGCCGAGGTGATCTCCGCGAACGTGCAGACGGTAGCCGCCGGCACCGAGGAGATGGGCGCCTCGATCCGGGAGATCGCCAGCAGCGCCGGGGACGCCGCACAGGTGGCCGGGTCGGCGACCGCCGCCGCCCGGCGCACCAGCGAGACCATGGGCCGGCTGGGCCAGGCGAGCGCCGAGATCAGCGCGGTGATCAGCGCGATCACCAGCATCGCCGAGCAGACCAACCTGCTGGCCCTGAACGCCACCATCGAGGCGGCCCGGGCCGGCGAGTCCGGCAAGGGCTTCGCCGTCGTCGCCTCCGAGGTCAAGGACCTGGCGCAGGAGACGGCCCGGGCGACCGAGGACATCAGCCGGCGGATCGCGGCGATCCAGGGCGACACCGGCGCGGCGGTCTCGGCGATCGCCGACATCGGCGCCGTGATCGGGCAGATCAACGACTACGCGACGACGATCGCCGCGGCCGTCGAGGAGCAGACCGCCACCACCGGCGAGATGGGCCGCAACGTCACCGAGGCGGCAGCCGGTTCGGGTCACATCGCCGCCGACATCACCGCCGTCGCGGCGACCGCCCAGCAGACCACCCGCAGCGCCGGCGAGGCCCGGTACGCGGCCACCGAGCTCGCCGGCATGGCACACCGGCTCACCGCCGCGGTGGGCAACTACCAGGTCTGACCCGCCGCCACCCGGCCGGACGCCCGGGGCGGCGAGCCGGACTCACCGGACGCCGCGCCGGGCGGCGCTCCGGCGCGGCGGGTCACACGACGGCGCGGCCGGCGGCGCTCCGCCGTGGCGGGTCACGCGACGCCGCGCCGGGTCATGCGACGGCGCGGCCCGCGGCGCTCCGCCGTGGCGGGTCACGCGACGCCGCGCCGGTTCAGCACCGGGCCGTCCGGCCCGGCGGCCTCGACCAGGTCGGCCAGGTCCACGCCGGCCTCCTCCAGCAGCCGTTGCACGGTCGCTATCGCCAACCCGTCGATGACGTTGTCGCCGTGTGACAACCGGTAGAACTGGTCGCGCCCGCGCCGTACCGCCTCGACCCGCCAGCGACCGTCCGGCGTCTCGAACGCGCCCTCCACCCGCCCGGCCGGCGGCACGGCCGGCTCCGGATGCCGCCGGGCCGAGCCGGGCCCGCGGTCGGCGCGCAGCCCCCGCCAGGACGGGTGCCGCAGCCGCCCGTCCGGCGTCCAGTTGCGGAAGGCGACCTCGCCCACCAGCACCGGCTCCACCCAGTGCGCGTGCCGGCTGTGTTCGCGCGGCACGTCCGGCACCGGCGCGCTGCCGCGGTGCAGCGGGCCCAGCAGCTCCCGCAGCTGGCCCAGCATGGCGTCGGTGAACCCGGTGCCCACGTGCCCGGCGAACCGCAACCCGCCGTCGTCGCCGTGTACCGCCAGCAGCAGCGAGCCGACGGTGCCGGCCCGGCGTCCCGCGCCGGCCTTCCACCCGGCGACCAGCACCTCCTGGGTACGGACCAGCGGCACCTTCGTCCAGTCCGCCGACCGCTTCCCGGGCCGGTACGGCGCGCCCAGCCGCTTGGCCACGACGCCCTCCAGCCCACCGAGCTCGGCGGCGTGCAGCACCACCTCGCCGGCCGCGCCGGTGAAGTGCGGCGGGGTACGCACCCCCGGCGTGTCCAGGCCCAGCCCGGCCAGCCGCTCGCGGCGCCGCTCGTACGGCTCGTCCAGCACCGGGCGGCCGTCGAGCCACAGCACGTCGAACACGTAGTAGACCACCGGCACCGTGGCCCGCAGTGTCGCCGACGGCGCGGCGACGTGCATCCGGGTGGCCAGCCGGGCGAACGACGGCCGGTCCCCCGCCTCCAACGCGACGATCTCCCCGTCCAGGATCGCCCGCCGCCCGGGCAGCAGCTGCGCCAGCGCGGTCAGCTCCGGGTAGCTGCCGGTCACGTCGTTGCCGCGGCGCGACAGCGCGCGCACCCGGCCGTCGCGCAGGTACGTGATCGCCCGGACCCCGTCGTACTTGAACTCGTAGGACCAGCCGGCGCCGGCCGGCAACACCCCGGCGGCGGCCAGCATGGGCGCGATCAGGTCGGGCATGTCCGGCTCGACGGTCACCCGGACGGCGTACCCACCGGGGGTCACCCCGATGCCCGGTCCCGGCGAACTACAGCCGGGTAGTTCCGGAGAGCGCGCGGCTTCTCGTCAGTGGAGCTCGCCCGCCCGGTGCTCCAGCTCCGGCTCTCCCGGGGGAGCGTTCCGGCGCAGTACCGGGGGAGGAACGACCCAGGCGCCACCCACCGGCGAAGCGCCGGATCGTTCCGGACGTCCCTGAACCGGGGTGGGACGACAGGCGCGCAACCTACCGTGCCGCGCACCCACCGATTTGTCACGGCACGGGTCTACCCCGTTCCGGCCCGGCGCGCGAGCCCGCGCGACGACGGCGCGGCGAGCCGGCGATTGCCGGAGATGAAAACAGCCGTGGTCGCCCGCGCGCCGGGTGGATACGACCGTCGTCTCTGAGTAGTTTGGACATCATGGTCGAGGACGCGGAGCGCCCGGTGCTGCGCCGCTTCCTGCCTCTGCTGCTCGCCGTGCTGATCGCCGTCACCGGCGGCGCGGGCACCCCGGCGTCCGGCGCCGGCCGTCCCGCCGCCGTCGCGGCCGGGCACGCCGCGAGCGACGAGCCGGCCGGGGACACCGAGCCCGCCGAGGCGGTGGCCGCTGTCGTGGTCACCGGCCGGGAGCGCGTGCTGACCGAGCAGATCACCGCTGCGGTCCGCGTCTCCCGCGCGCCGCCCGCCAGCCTCGCCTGACCGCGCCGGCGAGCGCGGCCCGCGCCGTACCGAAGCAATCCGCACGCCGACCGGCCGCCGCCGGGCGGTGACCACCCTCCCTGCCGGCTGCCTCGCAGCCGTTTCCGCGCTTTCTCCGACGAAGGAGCTCCGACTGTGAACGTCGTGTCGCAGATGCTGTTGGCCGACCCGGTCGCGCCGGTGGCGATCTGGCTGGTGCTGGTTCTGGTCTCCCTTCCGGCGTTGCTGCTGCTGGCCAGCCCGCAGGCGCTGCGGCATCCGCGGCTTGCGGCGCTGGAGACGCTCGGCGTCGCGCGCCGTTACCGGCACGACCGGGAGCGCGCGCGGCGCCGGGCCGCCGAGACGGTCCGCTACGCCGACGAGGTGCGGGTCGCCGCCGCCCGGGCGCACGAGGCCGCCGGCCGCTGGCAGCGGCGGTGGGAGCAGGCCGAGGAGCGCTGCGACAGCGCGTGGCAGGCGTGGCAGCAGGCGGAACAGCGGGTGGGCCGGGCGCGGGCCGCGGCGGCGTTCGGCGTGCCCGGCGCCGCCCGGACCGCGGCCGACTACGCCGCCCGGGAGCGTCACCTGCACCGCGCGGTGCGCGCCGCGGTGGAACGCGGCGACCTGCCGGCCGCGGCGCTGACCGCCGCGGTCGCCGGGCGCGACGGCTGGGACCCGCGCCTGCACCCGGTGCAGCAGGAACTGGTCCTGCTGCGGGCCGTCGCCGCGCACCGGCACCGGCTGTTCCGGCAGGCCGCCGTCGCCGAGCGGACCGCCTGGCACGACGCGCAGCTGGCCGCGGCGACCCGCGACAGCCTGCGCCGGGAGGCCGCGCTCGCGCACGCGCGGGCCGACGCGGTCCGCCACGACCTGCCCGCCCGCGAGCACCGGGCGGCGCCGGCCGGCCGGGGCGCCTGGGTGCAGCGGGCCGCCTGACCCGCGGACGCCGCGCCCAGGCACGGCCGGAGGCCGACCGGGAGCCGCCGACCCGGCTGCCACCCCTCGTGCCTCCGGCCGCCGCGACGATGCCCCGGGCGCCGCGGTCGTCCGCGGCGCCCGGGGCTCGCCTCACGACCGTGTCGCTGCGGCCTCCGGCCCGACCGGACGGTCCTTGCGCAGCACGTAGAACTGGAACAGCGCGTGCCCCGAGGGGGTCGCCCCGGTCCGCTGCTCGACGTGCAGGCCGAGCTCCTCGAACCACGCGGACGGCAGCAGCACCGGTGTGTGGCCGAGCACCACGATGCGGCCACCGAGCCGGCAGGCGCCCGCGGCGGCGAGGAACAGGTCCCGGGCGTGGTCCTGGTCGACGACGAAGATGTTCAGGTGCCGGCAGAAGACGACGTCGGCACTGCCGGGCGGGACACCGGGCCGGATGGAGTCCCCGTGATGGACCTCGTCGAGCACCTTCGCGGCGTGGCCGGTCATCTCCGCGCTGAGGTCCTGTCCCACCGTGCGCAGCCCCGGGACGGCCGCGCCGGCGGCGGCGAGGAACGCGCCGGTCGAGCAGGCCGCGTCGTAGGCGGTCCCGGAGACGATCCCCGAGCGCGCCAGCCACTGCGCGGCGGCGGCGCGCAGCACGATCTCCTGGTGGTCCAGCAGCCGGGCCCGCTCCGGCGTGAACATCCAGCCGGCCGGCGCGGTGGAGGTGACCGGCCGGCCCCGGGTCAGCGGCGCGTACGGGTACGACAGGTCGCTGAGGCGATCCTGGACGGCCGCCGCGAACGCCGCCCGCCTCTGCTCCGGCGACAGCGGCCGGTAGTGCACCGTGACGCCCTCCTCGGAGATCTCCTCGTGCTCGACCACGCCCAGCAGCATGTCCTCCTCGACGAGGCAGGACTTCAGGCGCTGCCCGGAGCCGGGGTCCGGGTAGGCGGCCTCGGTCTTGCGCCCGACCAGGCGCCGTTCCCCGTGCCGCAGCACGAACAGGTCGTACGGTTTGCCCTCGGTGGCCGACTCGAAGACCTCGCGCGTCTGCCGTTTGTCGGTGGCGGTGTGCATCATGCTGTCTCCGGCTTCGTGTCACGGTCGGTGGTGGACGGGGCGGCCAGCGCCCGGTGGATCGCCGCCGCCGTGGCGGCGACGTGGTCGGGGTCGAACAGTCGCAGGTGGGCCCCGGGCAGCCGCTCGACCCGCAGCCCCGGCAGCAGTTCCGGGTTCCAGCCGTTGTCGCCTCCGTCGGCCTGCAGCAGCACCACCCGCCCCGGGTACGCCCCGGGCCGGTGGACGGTCGCCAGGTGCCCGCTGTGCAGCAGCTCATCGACGAGGTCGCGGCCTTCGGCGCCGTCCGGGTCGAGGCCGAGGGCGGCGACGTGCTCACGCACGCCCTGCCGGGGGTCGTCCCCGCGCGCCTTGTCGTCGCTCAGGTCATGGCTGTCGATCATGAGCACCAGTTCGACGTCGTCCCCGTGCCGGCTCATGTGCCGGGCCATCTCCAGGGCGACGGTGCCCCCGAACGACCAGCCGCCGAGCCGGTACGGTCCGACCGGCTGCAACGCCCGTACCCACTCGACGTAGACCACGGCCATCTCGGCGATGCTGGCGAAGCGGGCGTCGGCCCGGCCGAACCGCGGGTTCGACAGCGCGTGGATGCGCGTCCCGGGCAGGTGCGGAGCCAGGGTCCGGTACGCCTGCGCCATCCCCTCTCCGGCATGGACCAGGAACAACGCGTCGGCGGCGTCGGGGTTGAGGGTCTCGATGTACGCCGAGCCGGTGCCCGCCACCGGGCCCACCAGCTGCTCGGCCAGGCTGGCCACGGTCGGCGCCTTGAAGATCTGCGTGACGTTCACCGCGACCCCGGCCGGCAGGTGCTCGCGGAACTCCCGGAGCAGCCGGATCACCAGCATCGAGTGGCCGCCGTGGTCGAAGAAGTCGTCGTGGATGCCGAGCCGGCGGCCCCCGAGCACCCGCTCGAAACAGCCCAGCAGCGCCCGCTCCAGGTCGTTGCGGGGCGTGCCGTCGACCTCGTCCGCCGACCCGGCGCCGGGGGCGGCACGGACGAGCTCGGCGAGCCGGACCATGTCGACCTTGCCGTTGCCGGTGAGCGGCGGGGTGTCCAGCGGCACCAGCGGGCCGAGCATCCAGTCGGGCAGCCGTTCCCGGGCCCACCGGGTGAGCCCGGCGATGTCGAGCGACTCGCGGGCCGCCGGGACCACGAACGTGGTGAGCTGGTCGGCGCCGGCAACCGTGATCGCCTGCCGGACGCCGGGATGCCGCTCCAGCACCGCCTCGACCTCGGCCGGCTCCACCCGGTGTCCCCGGATCTTCTGCTGCCGGTCACGGCGTCCGAGGAACTCCAGCTCACCGCCGGCCGTCCACCGGGCCCGGTCCCCGGTGAGGTACAGCCGCTCGCCGGGCGCGCCGAACGGGTCCGGGACGAAGTGTTCCGCCGTCTGCCGGCTCTGCCCGAGGTAGCCGACGGCCAGCGGCGTACCGGCGATGGCCAGCTCGCCCTCCACGCCCAGCGGCACCTGGCGGAGCCGGTCGTCGACGACGTACAGCCGGGTGTTGCTGATCGGGGCGCCGATCGGCACCAGGGTGCGGTGCGCGTCGGACGGGGCGCAGGTCCAGTGCGTCACGCTGATCGACGCCTCGGTGGGGCCGTAGGCCTGGTGCAGCCGGGCGGTCAGCCCGGACGCGGCGTAGGCCCGCACCAGGCCCGGTGTCACGGCCTCACCGCCGCTGAGGATGTGCCGCAGCCCCTGGCACCGACCGACGCCGGGGGCGTCGAGGAAGGCCGCCAGCAGGGACGGCAGCAGGTGCAGCACGGTGGCCCGCTCGGTGACGACCAGGTCGACGAGCCGGTCCGGGTCCAGCACCGCGCGCGGCGGCGCGGTCACCACGGTGCCGCCGGCCAGCAGCGGGAAGAACACCTCCCACAGCGCGATGTCGAACGCGACGCTGGCGGTGGCCAGCAGCCGGGGCGGCTGCGCGGTGGCGAACTCCCGCCGCGACCACAGCATCCGGTTGACGATCCCCCGCTGGGTCGACACGACACCCTTCGGGGCCCCGGTCGAGCCGGACGTGTAGGTCACGCAGGCCACCAGGTCCGCCGGCAACCGGGTGACGCCGCCGGGCGCGCCGCCGCCCGCGGTGAACGATCCGTCGGCGCCCAGGACCGGCCAGCCGGCGAAGTCCGCCGCGCCGGCCGCGACGACCGCGCGGACCCCGGCGTCGCGGGCGATCAGCCGCCGCCGCGCCGCCGGCTGGTCCGGGTCCAGCAGGACCGGCACGGCGCCGGCCCGGTAGCAGGCCAGCAGCGCCACGACGAAGTCCGTCCCGCGCGGCAGGCACAGGCCGACCAGATCGGACGGCTCGACGCCGGCCTCGGCCAGCCGGGCCGCCGAGCGAGCCGCCGCGGCGTCCAGTTCCGCGTACGTCAGCGAACTGCCGTTGTCGCTGATCGCCTCGGCGTGCGGGGTCGTCGCCGCCTGCCGCTGGAACAGCTCCAGCAGCGTGCCGGACTCGGGCCACCGCTCGGCGGTGTCGTTGCGCTCCGCGAGGCGGCGCGCGTCCGTCGCCCCGACCAGCTCCAGTTCCCGCAGCCGCAGGTCGGGGCGCTCCACGATCTGGCGCAGCAGCAGCTCGAACGTCTCGATCACCCGAGTGATCTCGGCGTCGTCGAAGTGCGTGGTGTCGTAGTTGAAGTGGCACGACAGCCGCTGCCCCGGCAGCACGATCAGCCCGATCGGGTACTCCGTCTTCTCCTGGGCGTGCAGGTCGGTGATGCCGATGCTCAACTCGCCCTCGGCCGGCAGGTTGTCCTCGGGATAGTTCTCGAACGCGATGAGGCTGTCGAAGACGCGCCCACCGGCCATCCGGACACCCGACCCCCAGGACTTGATCTGCGCCAGCGGGACGTGACCGTGTGCCGCGGTCGCCGCGAGGTCACCGTGGATGCGTCGCAGCAGTTCGGTCAGGGTCGGGTTGCCGGAGAGCCGGGTGCGCAGCGGCAGGGTGTTGATGAACAGGCCGACCATCTGCTCCGAGCCCTCCAGCTCCGGTGGGCGCCCGGCGATGGTGAGACCGTGCACCACGTCGTCCGAACCGGTCCGCAACCCGAGCATGATCGCCCAGACGGCCTGGATCACGGCGTTCGTGGTGACCCCCGCGTTGCGCGCCCGGTCGGCGAGCGCCGTGGTGAGCTCCACGGGCAGCTCACGCACGATCGTGCCGAACAACCCCTCCTGGTCGACGGGGTGGCCGGAGAAGGCCGCGGGCGTGAGGTCGCGCAGGTACTCCCGCCAGAACCGCTCCGCCTCCGCCTCCCGGTCCTGCCGGCCACGCAGCCAGCGCAGGTAGTCGCGGAACGGCCGGCACGGGGCCAGCTCGGGCTCCCGCCCGGTGACCAGCGCCTCGTAGATCTTGAATACGTCACCCCAGATCAGCGAGAGGCACCAGCCGTCGAGCAGGATGTGGTGGTGGCTCCAGACCAGGTAGTGGCGGCCGGGGCCACGACGTACCAGGACCACGCGGTACAGCGGGCACTCGTCGAGGCTCAGGCCGCGTGCCCGGTCCTCGGCGAGCAGGTCGTCCAGGCCCGACCGGTCGCCGTCCCGGTCCTGCGCGGACCAGTCCAGGGTGGTCCACGGCGGCTCGACGTCGGCGAGCACGTACTGCAGCGGCTCGTCCAGGTCGCTCCAGCGGAATCCGGTCCGCAGGATCTCGTACCGGTCCGCGACCATCCGCCACGCCCGGCGCAGCTTCTCCTCGTCGACCGGGCCGGAGAGCTCCAGGACGTTCTGGTTGAAGTACGCGTCGGAATCGGGCCAGTAGAGCCCGCGGAACAGCATGCCGGCCTGCATCGGGGCCAGCGGGTAGACATCCACCGCGCCGGTGTCGCGGCGCACCCGGGCCAACTGGCCGGGGTCGATGCCGGCCAGGAGCGGATCGTCGGCCGGCCCGGCCGGCGCCTCGGCGGGCTGCGGCGCGCGGCCGGCGGCCTCGGCCAGACTCCGGATGGTCCGCCCCGAGAAGACGTCCGCGACCTCGATGAGGATGCCGTGCCGGCGCGCCCGCGCGACCAGGCGCATGCTCGACACCGAGTCGCCGCCGGACTGGAAGAAGTCGTCGTCGATGCCGGGCGGCGTCCCGCCGAGCAGCTCCGACCAGACCTCGGCGAGTCGGCGCTGGACGTCGGTGACCGGCTCGGCCCGCGGACCGTCCGTACGGTCGGCCACCTCCGGCAGGGCGGCCCGGTCCACCTTGCCCGCCGCGGTGAGCGGGATCTCGGCGAGCCAGACCACCCGTGACGGCACCATGTAGTCCGGCAGACGTGCGGCGAGCGCCGCGCGCGGGCCGGCCGGGTCGTCGTCGTCCACCGGTCCACCCGGTCCGCAGACGTAGGCCACCAGCTGCTCGTTCGCGCCGGTGGCACGCAGCACCACCACGGCCTGCCGGACACCGTCGACATCGAGCAGGGCGGATTCGATCTCGCCGAGCTCGATCCGGTAGCCACGCACCTTCACCTGATGGTCGCGCCGGCCGAGGAACTCGATGACCCCGTCCGCCCCGAACCGGGCCCGGTCGCCGGTGGCGTAGAGCCGCTCCCCCACCGCGTACGGGTCCGGGACGAAGCGCTCGGCGGTCAGGGCGGGCCGGCCCAGATATCCCATCGCGACCCCGACCCCGCCGAGGAACAACTCCCCCTCGACGCCGATCGGCAGCGGCTGCAGGCGCTCGTCCAGCACGTACGCCCGGATGTTGTCGATCGGGCGGCCGATCGGCACGAACGGCCGGGAGTCGTCCACGTCGACCGGCCAGGCCGTGACGTCGATGGTGGCCTCGGTGGGTCCGTAGAGGTTGTGCAGGGCGCAGCCGGGCAGCGCCCGGGCGAATGCGGCCGCGGTGGGCTTCGGCAGCGTCTCGCCGCTGCAGACGGCCAGCCGCAGCGAGGTGCACTCCGGCGTGCCTTCGGTGTCGAGGAAGGCGGGCAGCACGGAGGGCACGAAGTGGGTGACGGTGACCCGGTCGGCACGGATCAGCCGGACCAGCGCCGCCATGTCGCGGCGCGCCTGCGGCGGCGCCACCACCACGGTGGCTCCGGTGACGAGCGGCAGCAACTGCTCCCACACCGACACGTCGAAGCCGAACGACGTCTTGTGCAGCACCCGGTCCCCGGGCCCGACGGCGTAGGCGCGGGCCATCCACTCCAGGCGGTTGACCAGCCCGCGGTGGCCCACCAGCACGGCCTTGGGGCGCCCGGTCGAGCCGGACGTGTAGATGACGTAGGCCGGCAGTTGCGGCCCCGGGAAGCCGGGCAGGGCGGCCGGGTCCAGCCCGGCCGGTGGCGCCTCGTCGAGCAGCAGTGTGGGCCCGGCATCGCCGCGCAGCCCGGCCGCGGCGGTCGCGGAGTCGGTCACCAGGGCGGCGGCGCCGCTGTCGCGCAGCATGAACGTGAGCCGCGCCGCCGGGTACTCCAGGTCCAGCGGCAGGTAGGCGGCACCGGCGTAGAGGGTGCCCAGCAACGCCACCATCCGGTCGGCCGACGGGGGCAGCCCGATCGCGACCACCTCGCCCGGGCGGACCCCGAGCCGGTGCAGCCGCGCCGCGACCGTCCGGGCCGCGGCATCCAGCTCGGCGTAGGTCAGCTCCCGGTCGCCGCAGCGGACCGCCGGCGCGTCGGGGCGCGCCCGGACCCGCGCCTGGATCAGCTCGTGAACGCCCCGGTCGTCGGTGAAGCGGCGCCCGGTCGCGTTCCATTCTCCGATCTGCAGCTCGATCTCGTCGGGCTCGGCGCCGAGCAGGTCTGACACCGTGAAGTCCTTGCCAACGGTCACGTCGGTTCCTCCCATAGGGCGGTGGCGATGCGTTCGAGAAGTCGGACGAGGTTGCCGAGCACGGCGGTCGCGGCGCCGGCGTCGAGGGCGGCGGGCGCGGCGGTCAGTTCGAACGTCAGCTCGGCGCCGGGGGACACGATGAGGGTGATCGGGAACTCGGTCGGTTCGATGCTGCGGACGGCCCGCAGCCGCCCGTGCCGCCCCAGCCGCTGGCCGGTCCGGTCGCCCGGGTAGTTCTCGAACACCACGACGCTGTCGAGCAGGCCGTCGGCCAGGCCGCGCGGCGGGTTGCGGGCGTGCTGGTACGCGTCGACGAGCCGGTCCTGGACCGCGCCGAACAGCGTCGGAAGGTCCATGCCGTCGGTCAGGGGCACCCGCAGGGGTACGGTGACCAGGCACAGCCCGACCAGCCGCTCGACATCGGCCAACTCGTCGGGACGCAGCGACATCGTCACACCGAAGACCACGTCGGCCTTCGGGTTCTGCCTGCGCAGCAACACCGACCAGGCCGACAGCACCAGCGTGTTGAGCGTCACCCGGTGGCGCTCGGCGATCCGGGCCAGCCGGGCGGTGTGCGGCTCCGCCAGCCGCTGCGAGACCGTCCGGTGCCCCGCCGCCGCCGGCCCGTGGCTGAACCGGGCGGGGCTGGTCGCGTCGGCCAGGGTCTGCCGCCAGTACGCGGCGTCCGCCTCCCGGTCGGCGCGGCGAAGCCAGCGCAGGTACTCGGCGTACCCGACGGCCGGCGGCGTCCGGACCGGATCGTCCTGGGTGGCGTAGGCGTCGGCGACCGCCTCCAGCACGACCGGCAGGCTCCACCCGTCCACCAGGATGTGGTGGTGGCTCCAGACCAGCCACCGGCCGGCGGACCCGGCGTCGACCCAGTGCCACCGGGCCGGCCGGGGCCGGTCCAGCCGGAACGGCTCGGCCCGGTCGGCGGCGAGCACGTCGCCCAGGACGGCCGGGAGCTCGCCGGGGTCGGCCGGGAGCTCGCCGGGGTCGGCCGGGAGCTCGCCGGGGTCGGCCGGGAGCTCGCCGGGGTCGGCCGGGAGCTCGCCGGGGTCGGCCGGCGGCGCCGCCTCCGCCGGCCGCTCATGCCGCCGCCAGTCCATCGCGCAGCTGCCGGGCTCGTAGACGACCTGCACCGGGTCGTCGAGCCCGTCGTGCAGGAACGCCGTACGGAAGACGCCGAACCGGTCGCAGACCGTCTGCCAGGCGGAGCGCAACGCCGCCTCGTCCACCTCGCCCTCGACGGCGAACACCATCTGGGTGTGGTACGCCGACGAGGCGCGCTGCGCCAGCGAGTGGGCCAGCATGCCCTGCTGCGCGGGAGCCAGCGGCAGGATCTGCCGTGCCCCCGGCCGGTCGGCGAGAACGGCCCGCAGCTGCTCCGGGGTCAGGTCGACGTCCGGATGGTCCGCGGGCGTCGCGGCGATGCCGACCGGACCGGCCAGGGCGTCCGCCAGGTCACGCAGTCGCGCCCAGAGCTCGTCGGCCAGCCGCCGCACGGTGGGCGCGGCCAGGCGGGCGCCGTCGTACCGCCACTGCGCCCAGATGCCGTCCCGGTCCACGCCGGCCAGCAGCTCCAGTGCCGGCTGCGGTCCGTCGCCGTCGGCGGCGTACTCGCCCAGGTCCTGGACGGCGGCGCGGGGCAGCAGCCCGGTCCCGGCGCCACCGGCGGTCGAGCCGAGATAGTTCACCGTGATCTCCGGCTCGGCCGCCGCGCGCAGCTGCGGGTCGTCGCCGTAGCGGCGCAACAGCCCGTACCCGACGCCGCCGGCCGGGATGCCCTGCACCTGCTGCCGGACGGCGCGCAGGCACGGGACCGGACCGCCGTCCTCGGGCAGGACCAACCGCAGCGGGTGCACGCTGGTGAGCCATCCGACGGTACGGGTGACGTCCGGGCGTCCGGGCAGGTCGTCACGGCCGTGGGCCTCCCGCAGGAGCGCCACCTCGCGGTCACCCGTCCACTCCGCGACGGTCTGCGCCACCCCGGTCAGCAGGGCCTCCTCGATCCGGACCCGGTGCCTGCCGAGCCGGGACAGGAGCAGGTCGCCGGCGGCCCGGTCGAGTCGGGTGGTGAGCGGCGCGGCCGGCGCCGGGCCCGGCTCGTCGGCCGGCAGCGGCGCCGGCGTGCCCAGCTGCTCCCGCCAGTACGGCTCCTGGGCGCGGACCGCGTCCAGCTCCGCCAGGCGGGGCAGGACCGCCGCGAGGTCGCCGAAGGTGGTCGGCGGGGCGGGCAGCCGTACCGGCTCGTGGCCGGTCACCGCCCGGTAGGCGCTCTCCAGGTCCGCGACGATCTCGTCCCAGGAGGCGGTGTCCACGGCGAGGTGGTGCGCGGCCAGCAGCAGGACCCGCGAGCCGTCCCGTCGCTGCCCCAGCAGCGCGCCGAACAGCGGCCCGTCGGCCAGGTCCATGCCCTCGTGCACCGGCCTGGCGGCCTCGGTCAGGTCGGCGCCGAGTGGCTCGGCCGCGACGACCAGGCGGGCCAGCCGCTCGGCCGGCTGCCCCGCGTCGGCCAGCACGAGCTCGCCGTTGCCGGTCAATCGCAGCCGCAGCGCCTCGTGATGGACCGCGACCGCGCGCATCGCCTCGTGCAGCGCCACCGGGTCCAGCGGCTCCCGCGGCTGGAGCAGGCAGGCCTGGTTGAAGTGGTGCGGCCGGCTGTGCTTGACGTCGAGGAAGGCGGCTTGCGCGGGCGTCGGCCACAGCCGCCGCGGGCCGTCGTCGCCGGGTCGGACCACCTCGGCGGCAGCCGTCCCGTCCGGTTCCACGCGCGCCAGTGCCGCGAGTTCGGCCAACGACGACGACCGCAGGACCTGCCCGACGTCCAGGCGCAGGCCGGCGGCGCGCGCCCGGGCCACCATCCGGATGGCGCTGACCGAGTCCCCGCCCGCCTCGAAGAAGTTGTCGTCGGCACCGACCGCACGGGTCGGCAGCACCTCGGTCCAGACCTCGGCCAGCAGCCGCTCGACCTCGGTGGCCGCGGCCCGGCCGGTCCGTGCCCGCCCCCACCGCGCCGGTGGCGGCAGCGCGGCCACGTCTAGCTTGCCGTTGACCCCGAGCGGCAGCGCATCGACCGGTTCCAGGGCGGCCGGCACGAGCGCGCGGGGCAGGCGTTCCCGCAGCGCCTCGCCGACCTGCCGGCACCACGCCACCGGGTCGTCGACCGTCCGCGACGCGACCAGGTAACCGACGAGGACCCGGCGGCCGTCCGGTGTGTCCCGGGGCACCACGGCACAGCCGGACACGCCGGGCAGCTCGGCGAGCACGTGCTCGACCTCGGCCGGTTCGACGCGCACCCCGCCCTGCTTGAGCTGGCGGTCGATCCGCCCGACGAAGTGCAGCGTGCCGTCCGGCCCGTGGCGTCCGAGGTCGCCGGTGCGGTACATGCGTGCGCCGGGCCGGCCGGCGTACGGGTCGGGCACGAACACCGCCGCGGTGGCGGCGGGCCGGTGCAGGTAGCCGCGGGCGAGCCCGTCCCCGGCGATGTGGATCTCGCCGACCACCCCGGGCGGCACCGGCGCGCCCGCGGCGTCCAGCACGTAGATCCGCGTGTTCGTGACCGGCTCGCCCAGCGGCGGCGGCCCGGACGCGCCGGCGCACTCGTGGTGCGTGACGATGATCGACGCCTCGGTCGGTCCGTACGTGTGGTGCAGCGTCGCGTCGCTCCACCGGGCGAACCGCCGGGGCAGCCCCGCCGGCATCCGTTCGCCGCCGCAGACCACGTGGCGCAGGTGCGGCGCCCGGCCGGCGAGCGGCTCGGACAGCAGCGCGTCGAGCAGCGTCGGCACCAGGTGCACGACGGCGACGTCCGCACCGGCGACGAGCTCCGCGATCGCCGGTACGTCGGTCTGGCGCCCCTCGGGCAGGACGACGAGCCGGCCGCCGTGGACCAGCGGGTGGAACATCTCCCACAGCGAGATGTCGAACCCGGTCGCGGCGACCTGCAACAGGCTCTGGCCGGGCTCCAGCGGGTAGTGGTCCTGCGACCACAGCAGCTGGTTGAGCAGGCCGCGGTGGGTGCACATCACCCCCTTCGGTTCTCCGGTGGAGCCGGAGGTGTAGGTCAGGTAGGCGAGCTGGTCGCCGTCCGGCGTCCGCCGCGGCCGGTCGGCCGGGCCGGTGGACAGCTCCGCGACGCCGACCGTGGCGACGCCGAGGTCGGTCCGGTCGGTGACCACCCGGTACGGCCGGCAGTCGTCGATGATCTGACGCAGGCGGGCGGCCGGATGTTGCGGGTCCAGCGGCACGTACACGCCGCCGGCGCGCCAGATGCCGAGGACGACGGCGGGCAGCACCGCCGACCGGCCCAGCCCGACCGCGACCCGCCCCTCGACCGGCAGCCCCTCGTCGAGCAGCCGGCCGGCGACCCGGTCGGCGAGGTCGTCGAGTTCCCGGTACGTCAACCGGCGCTCGTCGGCGCGGACCGCCGGGGCGTCGGGTGTCGCCGCCGCCCGGGCCGCCACGAGCGCGGCCACGCCACCGGCGGGCAGCTGCCGGCGCGGGGCACGCTCGGCCCAGGACAGCACCTCGCGGCGCCGCTGCGGTTCGAGCAGGTCCAGGTCGGCGAGCCGCGCGCCGGGGTCGGCGGCGGCCTGCCCGGCAAGGCAGGTCCACGCCGCGACCAGGTGTTCCAGTTGCGCTCGGCTGAACAGGTCGTCGGCGCCCCGGACCTCGAGCGTGCCGCCCCGGCCGTCGAGCCGGACGGTGACCTCCAGGTCGAAAGCGCCGGCCACGGGCGGGGTGACCAGCACCTCGGCGTGGAGCCCGCGGGCCGCGAAAGCCGCGTGGGCCCGGGTCGTCGCCGGCTCCGGCGCCTCGTCGACGTCGAAGACCACCCGGGTGAGGGGGTTGCCCAGCCGGGCACGGTCGGCGCCGAGGGCCTCCTCCGCGATCCGCTGGGCGGGGACGTGCTTGTGATCGAAGGCGTCGAGCACCGCGCGGCGGCTACGCGTCAGGTGGTCGGCGAACGAGCCGTACGGGTGGACCGCGACCCGGGCCGGCACCATCGTCACCAACGGCCCGACGACCGTGTGCAGCTCCGGCTCGTCGCGGACGGCGACCGGCGTCCCCACCACGATGTCGTCGGACCGGCAGCAGCGGGCGAGCCAGGCCTGGGTGACGGCCAGCAGCGCCAGGAACAGCGTGGCGTGGTGTTCCCGGGCGATCTCGCGCAGGCCCCGCACCGTCGCCTCCGGCACGGGTCGCCGGCAGACGTGCCGCGTCGCCGACCGCGTCCGCCGCGGTGACCGGTCGGCCGGCAGGTCGAGCTGCTCGGGGAGGGAGTCCAGGGTGCGCCGCCAGAACTGCAGCGCGGCCGTATCCGGCGCCGCGGCCCGCTCGGCCGCCGCGTACGCCACGAAGGAGCCGGGCCGCGGCGGCGCCGGGCGGTCACCGGCGTACAGCTCGGCCAGCTCGTCCACCACCAGCTGAGCCGACCAGCCGTCGGCCGCGATGTGGTGGATCACCAGGACGAGAACGTGCCGCCCGGGTCCGTCGCGCAGCAGGGTGGCCCGCAGCGGCGGCCCGGACCGCAGGTCGAAGAGCGGCGTGACGAGCCGGTGCACCTCCTGCTCCAGCGGGCCGGCCAGGTCCGCCGTCACGAACGGCACCGCCACCCGCGGGCGGGGTACCAGCGCCGGCTCGTCGCCGTCCTCGGTGACGGCACAGCGCAGCACGTCGTGGCGGTCCGTCAGCCGGGTCAGCGCCGCACGAAGCGCGTCGACGTCGAGCGGGCCGGTCAGGCGGACGACGACCGGCATGTGGTAGGCGCTGCTCGGCGCCGCGCTCGCCTGCAGCCAGATGCCCAGCTGGGTCCACGACAGCGGCGCCACGGCGACCGGTGGCCGGTCCGCCACGGCCGCCGGGGCGTCCGCGGACGAGCTGCGCAGCGCACGCAGGCCGGCGATGGTGGGGAATTCGAACAGGGTACGCACCGTCAGCCCGGGGTAGCCGAGCCGCTGCATCTGGCGGACCAGCCGCATGGCGAGCAGCGAGTGCCCGCCCAGCGCGAAGAAGTCGTCGTCGACGCCGACCTGCTCGACGCCGAGCGCCGCGGCCCAGGCGGCACACACCCGCTGTTCGCGCTCGTCCGCAGCCGGGGTGGCGGCCGTCCGCTCGGCGCTCAGGTCGCCGAGGGGCAGCGCCCGGTGGTCCACCTTGCCGGCCGCCGTACGCGGCAGCGCGGGCACGGTCCGGACCGCCGTGGGGAGCATGAACCCCGGCAACATGCCGGCCAGGTGCGTACGCAGGGTGTCCGCCTCGACCGGCCCGGAGGTCGCGGCGAAGGCCACCAGCCGCGGCCCGCCGGCGCCGGGGGCGACCAGGACGGCAGCCTCCCGGACCAGCGGATGGGCCGCCAGCGCGCGTTCGATCTCGTCCGGCTCGATCCGGAACCCGCGCAGCTTGACCTGGCGGTCGGCCCGGCCCACGAAGTACAGCACGCCGCCGCGCCGGTAGCCCAGGTCGCCGGTGCGGAACATGCGCTCGCCCGGGACGAGGGGGTCGGGCAGGAACCGTTCGGCGGTCAGGCCGGGTCGTGCGGCATAGCCGCGGGCGACGCTCGCGCCGGCGATGCACAGCTCCCCGACCACCCCGTCCGGCACCGGGGACAGGTAGCGGTCGAGGACGTAGATGCGGGTGCCCGGGATCGGCGCGCCGATCGCCACGTCGCCGCCGGACGCGCCGGTCAGGTCCTGCACGGTGGCCCCGACCGTGGTCTCGGTGGGTCCGTAGGCGTTGAGCAGCCGGACGTCCGGCCGTTGCGGGGCGACCCGGGCGTGCCACTGCCCGAGCGCACCCGCCGGGACCTGCTCCCCGCCGATGACGCACAGCCGCAGCGTGGACGGCAGGCGGACATCGCCGTCGGCGAGGGCGGCCGTCAGCTCGGTCCAGTACCCGGTCGGCAGGTTCACCACGGTCACGCCGGAGCGTGCGCACTCGGCCGTGAGCGCCTCCACCGAGCCGGCCGCGTCCGGGGAACGCAGCACGAGCCGCGCGCCCGCGCAGAGGGTCGGGAAGATCTCCTCGACCATCACGTCGAAGGTCGGCGCGCAGAACTGCAGCACCCGGTCCTGCGGTCCGAGTCCGAACTCGCGGCCCGCCCACCGGACGTGATCGGTGAACGAGTGGTTCTCGACCACGACACCCTTGGGCTCCCCGGACGAGCCCGACGTGAAGATCACATATGCCGGGTCGTGGGGTGACGCGGACGGCCCGGTGACCGGCGGTCCGGCGGCCGGCGCGTCGGCGTCGACGACCGGCAGCCCGGTGCCGGCGAACCGCCCGGCGAACTCCGCGCCGGTCACCACGGCCGACGCCGCGCCGATGGCGAGCTGCCGGTGCAGGCGCTGGTCCGGGTCGCCGGGATCGAGCGGGAGGAACGCCGCACCGGATTTCAGCACGCCGAGCAGCGTGCCCACGAACGCGGCCGACCGGGGCAGGCAGACGCCCACCACCGACCCGGCCGCCGCGCCGGTGGCGCCGATCGCGGCCGCCACCGCGTCGGCGTACTCACCCAGCTCGGCGTAGCTGACCTGGCGGGCGCCGTCGACCAGGCACACGGCCGTGGGGTGCTCGCGGATCGCCGCCTCCACCAGGGAGACGACCAGGGCCGCATCCGGCGCGGCAGGCCGGGCCACGGCGGCGGAGCCGTCCGGCAGCAGCGGCGCGAGCGCCACGGCGCCGACGCGGGCGTCCGGGTCGGCGAGCAGGGCGCGGAGCAGATCGGTGAAGGAGGACGCGAGCAGCCGGGCCGCCTGCTCGTCGAACCGGTCGCGGTTGAACTCCAGCTCCAGGCCGACGGTGGCCTGGTCGGCGCGCGCGATGAGGGTGAGATCGAAGGCGGTCACCCGTACCGGTGGGGTCCTGGCCTCGGCGACCACCCCGGGGAGCCGGGCCACCACCCCCGGGGAGTCCTCCCACACCAGCAGGTACCTGATCAGCGGGTGGTGGCCCAGCCCCCGACGCCGGCCCAACCGGCGGCTGAGCTGGTCGATCGGCACCGCGTGGTGTTCCAGGGCGGCCAGCGTGGTACGCCGGACGTCGTCCAGCAGACCGGCGAACGACGGGTCACCACCGAGGTGCGCGTGCAGCGGCACCGTGTTCACCAGCATGCCCACCAGCGTCGCGGCGTGCGGGCTGTCCCGGTCGGCCACCGGGGTGCCCACGACGACGTCGTCGCCGTCGGAGTAGCGGTGCAGCAGGGTCTGGAACGCGGCCAGCAGCACCATGAACGGCGTGACGGCGCGGTCGGCGCAGAGCCGGCGCAGACGATCGGTCAGCTCGGGCGGCAGATGCCACCGCCACGAGCCGGCGAGGTGGCCGTGCCCGTCCACGGCACGCCGGCCCACCCGCAGTTCGCTGTCGAACTCCACGCCGGCGAGGCGGCCCGCCCAGTAGGACAGGTCCCGCTCCGCGGAGGACGCGTCACGGGCCTGCAGGTGGCGCAGGAGGGCGAGCACCGCGTCCGGTGCTGCCGGCGAGGGTGGCTCCGCGGCGTCGTAGAGCCGGTGCAGGTCGTCGAAGAGGACCTCCATCGACCAGCGGTCGCAGACCAGGTGGTGCAGCACCACGGCGAAGACCGACTCGTCGCCGCCGAGACGGATCAGCCGGGCCCGCAGCAGCGGCGGTCGCGCCAGCTCGAACGGTTCGCTGAGCATGGCGGCGAGCTCCGCGTCGAGCCGCTCGTCGCGCTCCGCCGGCGGCAGCGCGCCGAGGTCGCTGACCGCGAACGGGACCTCGACGCGGTCGGCGAGCACGAGCCGTGGCTGCTCACCGCCGGCCAGCACGCCGGCGCGCAGCAACGGGTGCCGGGCGGCGAGGCCGTTGAGCGCGGCGCGCAGCCGCGCCTCGTCCACCGGCCCGCGCCACCGGGTGGTGACCGGCACG
Organism: Actinoplanes teichomyceticus ATCC 31121; assembly: GCF_003711105.1. Lineage (NCBI taxonomy): Bacteria > Bacillati > Actinomycetota > Actinomycetes > Micromonosporales > Micromonosporaceae > Actinoplanes > Actinoplanes teichomyceticus. The sequence goes on along the minus strand of NZ_CP023865.1, from coordinate 3,384,006 downwards.
CTGAACACGCCGGGACCGCCCAGGAACTCCTCCTCGAAGAGCACCCGCAACTGGGCGGCGGTCAGCGCCAACGGGCCCTCCGGACCGGGTCCGGCGGCCCCGGGCGGCGGGCTGCCGGGGGCTTCGGCCGCGCCGCGGCGGTCCTGCACCAGCGAGGCGAGCGCGGCGACCGTACGCGAGCCCATCACGTCGCTGAAGGTGAGCCGGATGTCGTGCTCGGCCCAGACGGCGGCGATGACCCGGGTCGCGACCAGGGAGTGTCCACCGAGGGCGAAGAAGTCGTCGTCCGGGTGGACCTCGGCGACGCCGAGCAGGCGCGCCCACAGCCGGCACAGGTCGCGCTCCAGTTCGCTGCGCGGTGGCCGGCCGGTCACCGGGGCGCCGGTGCCGCCGGCCCCCACGTCCGGCAGCGCCCGGTGGTCGACCTTGCCGGTCGGGGTGAGCGGGAGAGCGTCGAGGATGACCCATCCGGTCGGCACCAGCGGCTGCGGGAGCTGCTCCGCCAGGTGGGCGCGCAGCACGGCCGGGTCGTCGTGGTCACCGGTCACGTACGCGACCAGCCGGGTGCCACCGGCGGCGTCCGTGGCCGGGCGCACCACCGCCCGGCGGACCCCGGGCACGGCGTGCAGCAGCGCCTCGATCGCCGCGGGGTCGACCCGGTGACCGTGGATCTTCAGCTCGTCGTCGACCCGGCCCAGGAACTGGACGGTGCCGTCGGGCAGGTACCGGGCCCGGTCGCCGGTGTGGTACACGCGGCCCGCGCCGGTGTGGTCCAGGCCCAGCGCGTCCGGGCGGAACCGGGCCGCCGTCTCGGCGGGGCGCCCGTGGTAGCCGCGGGCCAGCGCCGCGCCGGCGACGACCAGTTCCCCGGCCACCCCGGCCGGCACCCGCCGCCCGTCGCCGTCCACGATGGCCACGGCGGTGTCGCTGAGGGCAGTGCCGAGCGGGACGCAGTCGGCCGGTTCCCCGGCCCGGCACCGGCCGTGCAGCACGCTGATGCTGGCCTCGGTCGGCCCGTAGGCCTGCACCAGCGTCGCGCCGGTCCACGCCAGACACCTGTCGCGCAGCGCCGGCGTGACGACCTCCCCGCCGGTCACGACGAGACGCAGCCCGCGCCCGGCGCCGGGCGCACCGTCACCGGCCAGCTGCTCCAGCACCGAGGGCACCAGGTGGGTCACCGTGACCCGCTCGCTGACCAGCAGGTCGCTGAGGTACGGCACGATCCCGTACCGCCGGTGCTCGGAGACCACCACCCGGGCTCCGGCGATCAGCCCGGCGAGAATCTCCCACACCGAGATGTCGAACCCGCAGGAGGCGGTCTGCAACAGCACGTCGTCCGGGTCGACGGGGTGACGTTCCTGCCACCACAGCAGCCGGTTGGTCAGGCCGCGCCGGGTCACGACGACGCCCTTGGGGCGGCCGGTGGAGCCGGAGGTGTACATCAGATAGGCGGCCTGGTCCGGGTGCACCGGCGACCACTCCCCGGCCGGCCCGGCGCCGGTGTCGTCGCCGGGACCGGTCGTCAGGCGGGGACCGTCGAAGGCCGGTGCCGTCGGCCCGCAGGTGACGAGCGCGGCCGGCCGGGCGTCGGCGAGGACGGCGGCTGTGCGCCCGGCGGGCCAGGCGGCATCCACCGGCACGTAGACCGCCCCGGCGCGCAGGACGGCCAGACACGCGATGATCAACTCTGCGGATGCCTCGCCGTGCACGGCGACCGTGGTCTCGGGCCCGGCGCCGGCCGCCCGCAGCCGCTGCGCGAGCGCGGCCGAGCGGCGATCCAGGTCCCGGTAGCTGTACGCCGCGCCGGCGCAGACGACGGCGGTGCGTTCCCCCTCGCCGGCCAGCCGCCGGGCGAGGGCGGTAAGCAGGTCGGCGTCACCCCGGCCGGACCGCGGCCCGCACTCCCACCCCGCGATGTCCCGCGCTTCGACGGCCGGCGGGCCGCCGGTTCCGGCCGCCGCCGTCAGCAGCCGGTCCATCGCCTGTGCCAGCCCGGCGGCGATGCGTTCCAGGCCGGCCGTGTCGTAGCCGGGCCCGGCGGCCGTGGGGGCGGAGTCCAGCCACACCCGCCCGGTGCGCTCGACCACCAGGGTGAGCGGCCAGCGGGGCGGGACGTCGGCGTCCGCGTCGGCGACGACGCCCACCGGCGGCGTGCGCCGCGGCAGCGTCCGGTACCGCACCGGCAGGTCCCGGGAGTGGACACCGCGGCGGTCGACGGTGCTGATCAGGCGCGCCACCTCGTCGACGAGCCCGGCCGCGGTGGCGTCGGACCCGATGGCGAGGGTGATCGGCACGCCGTCGGTCAGGAAGGCCTCCAGTCCGCGGATCCGGTCGCGGGTGGCGGCCGTGGACACCGACACCGACACCGGCCCGGCCCCGCCCTGGGCCAGGTACAGCAGGAGCGCGGTGACGACCGCGCCGGCATGGTCGCGGCCGAGCAGCTCGGCGCGGCGCCGCTCCCACGCCTGCGGCAGCCGGACCGCGACCCGGGCGCGTGGCCCCTCCGCGGCGGCCACCGGCGCGACCACCGGCGCCGCCCGTTCCAGCGCCCGCCGGCAGTACGTCTCGTCCGCGGCGCAGTCGGCGAGGGCCCGCCCGTACCGCGCCCGGGTGGACTCGTCCGGCTCGGTGAGCCGGGCGCCCGGCCGGCCACCGCGCTCGGCCAGTACGGCGGCCGCGGCCCGCTGCCGGCCGCCGAGGTCGGTCAGCTCCCGCAGCCGCACGTCGCGCGTCGTCGTGGACACGTCGACGCCCTCGTCGGATACCGCCAGCACCGTCCCCGCCGGCGCCGCCGCACGGGTCGCCAGGACGTCCAGCCCGGCGACGACGAAGCACTCCCCGTCCAGCCAGACCTTGGCGGTCCCCAGCGTGTTGGTCACCGGCCCCAGGGTGTGGGCGCGCACGATCCGGTCGAGATGCTCGGCCGGCATGCTCCAGGAGAGCAGGCCGCCACCGGGCTCGCGCCGTGCCGCGCCGAAGTAGGACCGCCCGGCCGCCGGCTGTTCACGCGGCTGCACGGTGCCGGCGGCCAGCCGCTCCAGAAGCTCCGCGAAGGAGTCCAGGGCGGCCTCGTGGCACCGCAGGTTGAGGTCGAAGGCGCTGGCCCCCGGCGGGACGTCGAAGGTCCGCTGGAGCAGGATCGCGCCGCCGTCGACCCGCTCGGTCATGACGTGCCACGTGATGCCGTGACGGGCCGCGCCGTCGAGGATCGCCCAGGAGGTGGCGTGCACGCCGGCGTACCGGGGCAGCGGCGCGTCGTGATAGTTGATCGCGCACACCCGGGGCAGGGCGAGGACGCCCGCGTCCAGGATGGTGCCGTTGACCACGCTGAGCAGGTAGTCGAAGTCCGCCTCGGCGCGGCCGGGGTCCAGGGCGGCGAAGCCGGCGAGCACCGGCACGCCGGACTGCGCCGCCCAGTCGGTCACCCGGCGGCTGCCCGACACCATCAGGACCACCTGGTGGCCGGCCGCCAGGATCGCCTCCGCGCACTGCACGGTCAGGTCGGCCGCGCCGGTCAGGCAGAACCGCAGCGGGCCTGGTCGCCGGCCGTTGTGCACCGCGTTCGTCATCAGGACTCCACCCGTACGTCGTATTCCCGGACCCAGGTCCACAGCGCCAGCGCCGCCTCCAACCGCACCCGTTCCGCACGGGTCATCGCGTCCGGCGGGCGCCGCAGCAGTTCCCGCACGGCGTCGACGTGGATCAGTTCGGCCGGGGCGTCCAGGAGCGTGGTCGCCTGGCCGGCCAGCGCCCGCGCGTAGGCCGGGTCGGTCGTGGAGGGGTACGGCGCCTTCCGGCGCTGGGCCACCGACGCGGGCAGCATGTCCGCCACGGCCGCCCGCAGCAGGCTCTTCTCCCGGCCGTCCGCGCTCTTGATCGACCAGGGGACGTTGAAGACGTAGTCGACGAGCCGGTGGTCGCAGAACGGCACCCGTACCTCCAGGCCGGTGGCCATGCTCATCCGGTCCTTGCGGTCCAGCAGGATCGGCACGAACCGGGTCAGGTGCAGGTAGCAGACCTCGCGGGCGCGCCGCTGCGCCGCGGACTCCCCGGGCAACCGGGGCACCTCGGCGACCGCGTCGCGGTAGTGCTGGGCGGCGTAGCCGTCCAGATCGAGCCGGGCGGTGAGCTCCGGCGAGACGAATCCCCCCGACGACGACCCGCCGAGCGCGGCCATCCAGGGGAACGTGCCGGCGTTCACCGCGGCGCTGTCGTGGAACCACGGGTAGCCGCCGAAGACCTCGTCCGCGGCCTCGCCGGACAGCACGACGGTGGAGTGCTCGCGGACGGCCCGGAACAACAGGTGCAGGGAGATGTCCATCTCGCCCGCCCCGTACGGCAGGTCGCGGGCCCGCAGCACGGCGCGGCGGACCTCGGGCCGGACCAGCTGCGCGGAGTCGAGCACCACCGTGCGGTGGTCGGTGCCCAGCGCCCGGGAGCACTCGGCGGCGTACGGCGCGTCCGGCGTCGCCCGGAACGCGTCGGTCGTGAAGTTCTCGGTGTACCCGGTGAAGTCCACGGTGAACGAACGGACCGGCTCGCCGCGGCTGCTCACCAGCGACCGCTGCGCGAGAGCCGTGATCGCGCTGGAGTCCAGTCCGCCGGAGAGCAGGGTGCCGAGGGCGACGTCCGAGACCAGCTGCCGCGCGACGACGTCCTCCAGCAGCTCACGCACCGCGGTGGCGGTGGCGGCCGCGTCGGCGGTGTGTTCGCGCGCCTGCAGGTTCCAGTACGCGGCGCGGCTCAGCCCGCCACGGCGCAGGTGGACGATCTCGCCCGGCCGGACCTCGTACATGCCCCGGAAGGTGGCATGGCCCGGCATCTTGGCGAAGGTCAGCAGCTCGCAGAGGCCGTCGCCGTCGATCACCGCCTCGGCCAGCGGGTTCGCGAGGATGGCCTTGGGCTCGGAGCCGAACAGCAGCCCGTCGGCGGTCGGGTAGTAGTAGAGCGGCTTGATGCCGAGCCGGTCGCGGACCAGCAGCAGCTGTTGGCTGCGGGCGTCCCACACGGCGAACGCGTACATGCCGTTGAGCCGGGCGGCGAAGTCCTCGGGCCACTGCAGGTAGGCGGCGAGCACCACCTCGGTGTCGCTGCGGGTGCGGAACTGGTGGCCGTGCGAGCGCAGCTGCTCCCGCAGTTCCTGGAAGTTGTAGATCTCGCCGCTGTAGCTGAGCACCACCTGTCCGTCCGGTGAGGTCATCGGCTGCCGGCCGCCGCCGACGTCGATGACGGCGAGCCGGCGATGCCCCAGGGCGGCCGGGCCGCCGATCCAGACGCCGCCGTCGTCGGGGCCGCGCAGCCGCATGGTGGCGGTCATCCGTTCCACCCGTTCGCGCTCGGCCTCCAGGTCGCGGCCGTAGGCCACCCATCCCGCGATACCGCACATGTCGACTAGTCAGCTCCTCGGACGTGTTCGGTCGCCCCACCGGGCGTCAGGTATGGCAGCAGGTCCGCGGGCGGGTGCCCGACCGGTTGCCGCGGTGTCAGGGGACGGGTGTCGGCGGTGTGCCAGAACACCCAGGTGCCCGGGGCCCGGCCGGGATCGGTGGCGTCCCGGCGGAAGTGCGCGAACGCCTTGGCCCCGTAGACCTCCTCCACCTCGATGCGGTCGCCGCCCAGCAGCGGCACCACCGTGGACCCGGGCGCCGCGTAGGTGCCGAAGGACCGCTCGGCCCACGCGTCGCGCACCTCCACGCCGTCGGGCCGCACCGCCGCGGCGTCCCCGCCGAGGCGGGCGACGGTCTCGCGGGCGCGGGCGAGCAGGCCGTCCCCGGCGATCCGCCGGTCACCCACCACGTCCACGGCGACCACCCGGGCCGGCGTCGCGGTCAGGGCCAGCCCGGCAGCGACGCCGGCGGCGGTCAGCATGGACGCCGCCGGCAGGTAGACGTGCAGCGGTGTGCGCAGACCGGCGGCGCGTACCTGCGCCGCCAGTTCCGCGGCCGCGTACGCGTGCGCCGTCGCGCTGCGCGGGTCGGCGCCACCGAACGGGATCACGTACGGCCGCTCCCCGGCCCGCCGCAGCCGCTCCAGCTCGGTGGTGAACAGCTCCCCGGTGGGCCGCAGCGACATGCCGCGCGGGGTCAGCGCCAGCTGCGCGCCGGCGCCGAGTGCCAGCCGCACGTTCCGGCTCACCAGCGCACCGGGCGCCTGCGGCAGGACGAAGGCCTTGACCCGCAGGCCGTGCCGGTGGGCGTGCACGGCGGTCGCGGCGACGTGGTTGGAGCCGACCGTGCCGGCGGTCAGCACCAGGGTCGCCGCCTCGGCCAGCGCCGCGCCGAGCGTGAGTTCGAGCGAACGCGCCTTGCAGCCGCCGAACGCCGGCGAGCAGGTGTCGTCGCGCTTGACGTACGCCGGGCCGGCGGCCCAGTCGAACCGGTGCAGCGGGGTGGGGCCGGGCACCAGGGGTACCGAGGGGAGACCGCCGAAATCCGGCCGTCCGCCGTCATGCGTCTCGATGGTCCGGCCCTCCCTGCTCGGCGGCCGCCTGCGGCCGGTACGGTCCGACGAGGTCCGGCACCCGGCCCGTGCTGATCTCCTCGGCGATCAGCCGGCCCACCAGCGGCGCGAGGATGACGCCGCTGTGGGCGACCGCCTCGTAGTAACCGGGCAGCTCGGGCGACCCGCCGACGCGCGGGTACCCGCCGCGCGGCAGGACCCGCCGGCCGATCCGCGGGTCGGCCGGCGCGAGTCCGGGGACGAGCCGGGTGGCATGGGCCAGCACCTCGCCGGCCAGCTTCCGCAGCAGCGACGGCTCCGGCGGTGCGTCGTGCCCGGCGAGGACGCGGTCGACGGGCTCCGAGCGCAGCAGCACCCGGCCGGGGCCGTCCGGCCGGATGCTGACCCGCGAACCGTGCAGGGTCCGCCGCAGCGTTCCGTCCGGCGTGGCCGCCGGGATCAGCAGACCCTGGCTCGGTACGAGCGCCAGCGCGGAGCCGGCCGGCGCGGCGACGGCGACGCTGCCCTCACCGGCGGCGTTCACCACGATGTCGCAGCCGAGCCGTTCCGCGCCGTTCACCGTCACCGTCCAGCCGGTGCGGCCGCGCTCCAGGCCGGTCACCCGGGCCCCGGTCCGCAGCGCCGCGCCGTGTCCGGCCGCCTCGGTGAGCAGCCGGCGGGTCAGGGCCACGGCGTCCACCCAGCCCTCGTCGTCGGCGTGCAGCACCCGGTCCGGCAGCTCGGCCCGCACCCCGAGCTCGCGGGTGGTCCGGTCGCCGTCCTGCCAGCGCAGCGCGTATCCCCACTGCTGGAACAGCTCGGCCCGGGCGGCCAGATCGTCGCCGGCCTCCTCGGCCAGCAGCACCGAGCCGCTGCGGTGGTACCAGGCGGCCGTCCCGAGCTGCTCGGCGAGGCGGGCGTGCTCGATCATCCCCGCGTGGTTGAGCTCGAAGTACTCCCGCGGCGACTTGTCGAACGCGCTGAGCCGGGCGAACGTCGCGCCGGTCGTGGCGGTGGCCGGGGCCGCCGCTTCCAGGATCTGCACCGCCGCACCGGTCCGGGCGAGGTGGTAGCCCACCGCCGCTCCCATGATCCCGGCGCCGATCACGGTGGCCCGCACGGCGCTCACCGGGTCGCCTGCGGCTCGTGCGGGGCGTCCCCCACCTGCTGGACGGCCTTGGGGACCAGGCCCCGGGGGCGGTCGGCGCCGGTCAGGTTGACCAGCACCGGCGCGTCCGGCGCGACGTCCCCGGCACGGCGCATGGCGATCAGCCCGGCGAGCGCCGTGGCGCTGGCGTAGCAGGCGTCCAGCCCCTCGGTCTCCAGCAGCAGCCGCCGGGCCTGCCGGATCTCCTCGGTGCCGACCGACATGATCCGGCCGCCGGTGCCGCGGCAGATGCTGTTGATGTAGGGGTACGCCTGGGTCGGGTCGCCGCGCAGGATCGCCTCGGCGAGCCCGGTCGGGTTCGGCACGGTGTACCGGGAGCTGAACACCGCGCTGCCGTCGGCGTACGCGGCGGCCATCGGGCTGCAGGTGTCCTGCTGCACGCCGACGAAGGCGGGCAGCTCGGGCAACCGGCCGAGCAGCTGGTACTCCAGCGCTCCCTTGTAGCCGCCGAGCAGCCCCATGCCGCTGCTCACCGCCTGGAACACGTGCCGGGGCGCCACCGGCATCTCGTCGTAGGCCTCCAGGTAGGCCAGCTTCAGGCCCTCGCGCCGGCTGGGGTTGAAGAAGCCGCCCTCGAACAGCACGTGCGACGCCTGGGCGTACCGCTTGGCGGCGTTGCCGGCCGAGACGAAGTCCGAGTCGAGGACGTACGTGCGGACCGACGGGTGATCCGGGTAGTTCAGCCGGGACAGGAACGCGCGGCCGACGAAGATGTGCAGGAGGAACCCACTGAGCAGGCGGGCCGCCCGGGCGTACGCGGTGGAGCTGTTGCCGGTGGAGGCCAGGGCGAGTTCGCGGACGCCGAGCTCGGTGTACCGGGCGAGCGCCACCGAGGCCATCCGGTCCTTGGTGGACCGGGTCGGGTTTCTGGTCTCGTCCTTGAGGTAGAGCGCGTCCAGGCCGAGTCGACGGCCCAGCGCCTCCGCGTGGAAGCACGGCGTGTTGCCCTCGCCCAGCCACCGCAGGGCGGCGGGGTCACGCACCGGCAGCAGGCCGGCGTACCGCTGGAGCGGGTCGTGGCTGTCGTGGACCGTCACCCGGGCGAGGTCGTGGATGGCGTCCATCGCCCCGTCGCAGCTGGCGCACCGGTTGCGCAGCAGCTCGTCGGACTGCCGGCCGCAGACTATGCAGCACCAGCGGTATCCCCCGCCGGCGGCACCGGCGTCGCGCATCAGGTCCCGGTACTTCAGTGTCAACATGGCTGTCTCCCGTCAGCGCGGTAACGGCGTGCGTGGTGACGGCTGGGTGGGCTCGGCACGCCGGGCCAGCTCGGCCCGGAGCGCGTTCTTGTCCGGTTTTCCGACGGCGGTCTGCGGGATGTCGTCGACGACGGTGATCGTCCGCGGCACGTGCGGCGCGGCCTTGCGGGCGCCGACCAGGTCCCGCAGCTCCTGCTCGTCGACCCGCGCGCCGGCGGCGAGGACCACGAAGGCGTGCACCGCCTCGCCCGTCTGGTCGTCGGGCCGGCCGACGACCGCCGCCCGGCGCACCGCGGGGTGGGTGGCCAGGACGTCCTCGATCTCGCGGGTGTAGCAGGTGATCCCGTCGACGATCACCACGTCGCGCAGCCGGTCGACGAGGTAGAGGTATCCGTCGGCGTCCCAGCGGCCGACGTCCCGGGTGCGGATCCAGCCGTCGATCTTGGTGGCGGCGGTCAGCTCCGGCGCACGCCAGTACCCCTCCATGATCATCGGAGACCGGACCCAGACCTCGCCGACCTCGCCGGGGCCGAGCACGGTCCCGGCGTCGTCGCGGACCTGCACCTCGACACCGGGCCGGGGCCGCCCCGCCGACCGCAGCAGCTCGCCGTCCGGGCGGGCATGCTCGCTCGGGTCGAGCGCGGAGATCATTTTGGTCTCGGTCTGCCCGTAGCTCTGCAGCAGCACCGGTCCCAGCCTCTCCCCCGCCTCCCGCAGCCGCGCGGGCGTCGCCGCCGAGCTGTGGTACACCAGCAGCTCCAACCGGGACAGGTCGGCGTGCTCCAGGTACGGCTCGTCCAGCAGCCGGTACATCCGCGACGGCGGCATCGTCAGCACGGTGACCGCCTCCTGCTCGGCCGCCCGCAGCACGTCCCGCGCTGCGGGGGTGTTGCGGACGACGAACGCCGCGCCGCCGGTCAGGGCGGGCAGGACGGTCGGCCCGGACAGCCACAGGAACGGCATGGACCACAGCACCCGGCACCCCGCCGCCCGGTACACGGCCGCCTCCGGCGAGTCACCGGCCAGCTGCCGGCGCCAGAAGTCGACCAGTGCGGCGCACTGCCGGAACGTGAAGGACGCGGCCTTGGGCCGCCCGGTGCTGCCGCTGGTGTACACCAGCTCGGCGATGTCGGCCGGGTCGCCCCGCGGGGGCACGGGGTCGGCGCTGTGCCCGGCGGCGGCCGCCAGGAGGTCCACGCCGGCGTCGCCGCTGCCGAGGCTCAGAAGGATGTCGACCGGTTGGTGCCCGACCAGTTCGGCGACCCGCTCGGCGTGCTGGGCCGGGTCGTAGAGGAGCGCCCGCGCCCCGCTGTCGGCGATCAGCGCCCGCTGATCGTCCACCGAGAGCACGCCGGGCACGCCGGCGTAGTAGCAGCCGATCAGCTGGGCGGCGAGCTGGACCATCAGCATCTCGGGCCGGTTGGCGGCCAGGGCCACGATGCCGTCGTGCCGTCGCAGCCCGCCGGCCGACAGCGCCCGGGCCAGCCGGTACACCATGGCCGGCAGCTGGGCGTAGGTCAGCGTGCGCGCCCCCTCGTCGAACGCCACCCGGTCGCCGTGTCCGGCGAAGGTGTCCAGCAGGCTGACGACGTGCGAACCGTCCTGGGGCGCCGTCATCGCCGGCCCAATGCCTGCCGCAGGCTCTTGGGCCGCATGTCGGTCCAGTGCTCGTCGATCCAGTCGAGGCACGCCTGCCTGTCGCCACGCTGGCCGGCCGGGTGCCAGCCGGCCGGGACCGGCCGTTCGGCGGGCCAGATCGAGTACTGCTCCTCGTCGTTGACGACGACCACGTGCTCGGTGCGGTCGGCGGAGTCGCTGGTGTCGGTCATCCGGGTTCTCCTTTCCGGCCGCGTCCGGTGACGAACGCGGCGAGTCGGTCGAGTCCTTCGTCGATGTCGGCCGGGTTCAGGCAGCTGCACGAGAGTCGGATCTGGTGCAGGCCGCCCGGTGCCTCGTAGAAGTGGTGCATGGGTATCCACAGCACGCCGTACCGGCGGGCGCTGTCGGCCAGGGCGAGGTCGTCGGCCGGGAACGGCACGGTCAGCGTCACGAAGAAGCCGCCGGACGGGTTGTTCCAGCTCACTCCCGCGGCGTGCGGGTCGGGGAAGCGGCGGGCCAGGCCGTCGAGGAGCTGTCGCATGTTGTGCCGGTACACCAACTGTTCCGCGGTGCTGGCCGCGACCAGGCTGCCCTTGTTCGCCAGCAGCTGGCCCGCCACCACGGCCTGCGCCAGGGGCGAGGTGTTGACCGTGACCATGCTCTTGATCTTCGAGAGCTGGTCGGCGAACGAGCCGCGGTCCGCCCCCGCGGCGTCGGTCACCCGCTGGCCGGCGACCACGAACCCGACCCGGGCCCCGGGCAGCGACGTCTTGGCGAAGGAGCCCAGGTAGACGACCCGGTCGCGGTGGTCCAGCGACTTGAGCGTCGGCATGCGTCGCTCGCCGTGGGCGAAGATGCCGTACGGGTTGTCCTCGAGGATCAGCAGGTCCAGGCGGTCGGCGAGGTCGAGCAGCCGGCGCCGGGTCCCGAGCGGGAGACTGATCCCGGTCGGGTTGGAGAAGTCCGGCACCAGGTAGAGCGCGCGGGGGCGGTGTCCGGCCGCGCGAACCCGCTCCGCCTTGGCCGCCAGGTCCGCCAGGTCCACACCGTCGGCGCCCGCCGTCACGCCGACCACGGGCAGATCCACGAGCCGGGCGGCGCCGGTCACGCCGACGTACATCGGCGAGACGCTCAGCAGCCTGTCACGGTCGTCGGAGCGCAGGGCGCGCAGGGTCAGGAACATCGCCTCCTGTGCGCCGACGGTCACCACGATGTCCTCGGGATCTGTCGTGATGCCCTCGTCGACGGCGAGCTGGCCGGCGATGAGCTCGTGGATGACGCCCTTCGTGCGCCCGTACTGGAACAGCAGCCGGGTCGCCCGCTCGGCGTCGTGGCCGCGCTCCTCCACCAGGTACGACCAGAACGTCCGCAGGTAGCGGTGCACGTCCTCGATGTCGTAGAAGCCCTCGTAGGGCCGGCCGGCGGCGAACGACACGGCGTCGGGGAAGCGGGCGGCGATCTCGTTGAGCAGATTCATCGATTCCAGCGCCGGATCGGTGAGCGACGCGTGCAGCTCCTCGACGGACAGCGTCACCAGGCGTGGCGGGGTCGGTCCCGAGCCGGTTTCAACCGTCATGCGCCGCCCGCCCCGTCCGGCCGGACCAGCCGCACTCCGGCAACCGGACCCGCAGTTCCCGGGCCGGGCCGACGGCCGGGCACCCGGCCAGCGCGAGCGCGTCGACGAGCTCCGCATGCAGGACGGACAGCAGTCGCGCCACGCCGCGCTCCCCGCCGGCCGCCAGGGCCCACAGCACCGGGCGGCCGACCAGCACCCCGGACGCCCCGAGGGCCAGCGCCTTGAGCACGTCCGATCCGCTGCGCACACCGCTGTCGAGAAGCACCGGGCAGGTGTCACCGACCGCCGCCACCACGTCGGGCAGCGCCGACAGGCTGGCCGGCGCGGCGTCGAACTGGCGGCCGCCGTGGTTGGACACCACCAGGCCGTCGACGCCGGCCCGCGCGGCCTGCGCCGCGTCGCGTGCGTCGAGGACGCCCTTGAGCACCAGGGGAAGCCCGGTGTTCTGCCGTAGCCAGTCGAGGTCGCGCCAGCTCAGGCTGGGGTCGAGCAGCGCGGTGCTGTGCCGGGCCACCGCCGACTCGCCCTGCACGCCGGTGTGCGAGAGGTCCTGGAGCGGATCGACGAGGTTGGCCGCCGACATCGACGCCGGAAGCGCGAACCCGTTGCGCATGTCGCGCAGGCGCCGGCCGAGCCGGGGGGTGTCCACGGTCAGCATCACGCACCGGCAGCCCGCCTGCTCGGCGCGGGCCAGCAGCTCACGCACCCGCCCGCGGTCCCGCAGCCAGTAGAGCTGGAACCACAGGTCGGCGCCGAGATCCGCCAACTCCTCCAGCCGCCGGCTGCCGAGGGTGGCGACGGTGAACGGGACGCCCGCGGCGGCCGCGGCCCGCACGACCGCCGGCTCCCCGTCCGGGTGCATCAGCTCCTGGTACGCCATCGGGGCCACCGCCACCGGCATCGAGAGCTCGCGGCCGAACAGCCGCGTCGACGGATCCGGCTCCGCGACCCCCATCAGGATCCGCGGGGTCAGTCGCACCTGGGCGAACGCGGTCCGGTTGGCGTCGACGGTCCGCTCGTCGCCGGCGCCGCCGGAGACGAAGTCCCACACCGGTCCGGGCAGCGCCTCCGCCGCCGACCTCTCGAAATCCTCCACGTGGAACCAGGGCGCCGACCGATCAGCGGTCCTGCCCACGCTGCCCCATCTCCACGGCGTCGTACAGAGCCCGGATGTTGCCGCTGCCGAAGGTCGTCGCCCCGTCCCTCTCGATGATCTCCATGAAGTACGTGCCCCGCGGCGCGGTCGACCGGGCGAAGATCTGGAAGAGCTTGCCGGACTGGTCGACGTCGGCCAGGATGTGCAGCCGTCGCAGGTCCTCGATGGCGTGCCGGCCGGAGGCGAGCCGCTCATGCGTGAGCTCGTAGTAGGCGGCCGGGGTGGTGAGGAAGGCGATGCCGTTGCCGCGCAGTTGGTCGACCGTCCGGACGATGTCCGCGGTGGCGAAGGCGAGATGCTGGACGCCGGCTCCGCCGTTGGCCTTGACGAACTTCTCCACCTGACCGGGCTCGCCGCTGAGGTGTCCCGGCTCCACCAGCACCAGGGTGAGCGCTCCGCCGGGCTCCTTGACCACCTTCGAGTTCATCACCTGGCCGCCGACCTCGGTGCGCTCCTCGAAGACGACGGGGTAGCCGAGAGCCGACTCGTAGAACGCGACCGTCCGCGCCAGGTCTCCACCGGGCAGGCAGATCGCGATGTGGTCGATCTCGTGCAGCTGGACGCCGGTGGGCGTGGGCGTGGCGGGCGCGGTGGCGCGCAGCCACGGGATCGCGCCCTCCTCCGCTTCCGCCGGGAGCTCGACGAAGCGCTGGGTCACGTCGCCGAACGTGTGGATCTCGGTGATCACGCAGCCCGGCGCGTGCGCCAGGTGGGTGGCGGTGACCGCGGGCCGGGCGCCCCGGTCCACCGCGTCGCGCCGGGCGGCCGTGGCGTCGCCGACCCGTAGCGCGATGCTCGCGACACCGTCACCGTGCGCCTCGACGTACCGGGCGACCGGGTGGGCGTCGTCGGTCGCCGAGGTCAGGATCAGGGTGGCCCGCCCGTTGCGGATGGCCACCGAGCGGCATCCGCCGGGAAGGTCGGCGGCGCCGACACGCTGGAAGCCGTACCCGGCCGCCAGGTCGGCTGCCACGGCTTCGGCATCGGCTACGTAGAACTCGACATGATGCAGGTTGCTGTCGCCATGACGGCCAGCGGGCATGGCGATGCTTTCATCCGTATTCACGTTGTCCCCCGTGTTGCTGTCCCAGTCGGGGCCGTTTGCGGGCGCCATTGGCGACACCACCGACCACGTCGGAGCGACCACGATCCAGGACCGTCGATGTCTAGATCACCGTAGGCAGGGCCATACGCAGGCATCAATGTAGCCAATGTCACACTGCCGCAACGATGTCGCAAAACGTCTGTATCTGTATAACGGGGACCCGCCGCACGACCCCCTCGGCCGGCGGCAGAAAATCGAGAGCCGCTGTACGGTAGGTCCGTGTCGTTCGCCGGCCGAACCGGCGACCGCCGGCGCGCCCTGAGCGCCGCATTCCACCGTCGCCCCGCGCAGGACCCGGACATATCGGCCATCTGCTAACATTCCCGCGGTGCGCATGCTCAGCGTGGAGGGTGACCGGTGACGGCCGTACGCAGAGATCCGCCCTTCGGGGTGACCGCTACAGGTCCGCGACGACGGTCGCGGCGCACCGGCCAGGCGCGTCTGCGCACCGTCGGGGCCCTCGTCGTCGCCGTCACGCTCCTCGCCGGCTGCCAGGAGAGCGCCCCGTCCGCCGGCCAGGACCCCGCCTCCGCCGCCGGCAGCGCCGCCCCGGCGGCCAGCCCCGGCCCCAGCCCTCGCCGGGTCTCCCCGGTCGCCCTGACCAGAGCCGACGGAGAGCTGTCGATCGGCGGCGTACGCCGCACCTACCGGCTCTTCCGCCCCCCGCAGGAGCGCTATCCGGTCGTGGTGGCGCTGCACGGCAAGCAGAGCTCCGGAGCCGAGATGGAGCGGGCCACCGGACTGCGCTCCTGGGCGGCGAGACGCGGCATGGCGGTGGTGTACCCGGAAGGGCGGCACGGAGCGTGGGGGGACGGGTGGCGGCCGACCCGGCTGCGCCCCGACCCCGACGCGGACGTGGCCTTCCTGACCGCGCTCGCCGGGCACCTGGCCGATCGGCACGGCGCCGACCCCGGGCGGATCTTCCTGCTCGGCGTGTCGAACGGCGGCAACATGGCGCTGCGGGCGGCCGTCCAGGCCCCGGACCGGTTCCACGCCGTCGCCTCGGTGGCCGGCCAGCTTCCCGTCGCGCCCTCGGCGCCCGCGGCGCGGGGCGGCATCCCCACCTTGCTGATCTACGGCACGGATGACCCGCTGCGCCCCTACAGCGGCCTGGCCACACCACCCCCGGCCGCGGCGCGCTTCGAGGAGCCGCCCACCCCGACGATCGGCGCGGAGGAGACCGCGCGCGCGTTCGCGGCCGGCGCCGGCGACGGCGTCCGGGAGTGGTTGCCCGACGTCGACCAGCGGGACGGGACCAGGGTGCGACGGACCAGTTGGCGGGCACGGCCGGAGGGCGGGCCGGTCCTGCTCTACACCGTCCGCGGCGGTGGCCACACGTGGCCGGCGAGCCGGGGCGATCAACCCAGGGCGCTCGGCGCGACCAGCCAGGACATCGACGCGAGCGACCTGATCACCCGGTTCTTCGCCGACCTGCCCTGAGCACCGCAGTCCGGGTCCGGCGGCAATCCCGGCCCCGTACGCCGAATGCCCCTTGCTCTTGGCGTCGATATCGGTAAATATCATCACGTGGCCTGGCGCGGCCAGCCATGAACACTCGCCTGCCGATACTCCGCGATGCCCGGCGCACCGACGACAAGCCGGGCACCGCCCACGACTCACGGCATTGCGCTCCCCCTCGCGTGGCACACATGCGAGGGTGAACGTGGTGTCCGCTTGGCGACCCGGCGAGCGCCGGCCCGGACAGCCGGTGCGGGCTGAGAACCGATTCGGAACGCGACGAAAGGATCACCCGTGTCGGACCCGAAGGTCCTCGAGGCGCAGAAGTGGGTCAACGCGACCTACGGCGCGGTAGCCGGCTATCAACGATGCCCCGAGAACGGCCGTACCGGATGGTCGACCATGTTCTCGCTCATCATGGGTCTGCAGCACGAGCTGGGCATCACGCCCGTCACCGCCAGCTTCGGCCCGACGACCACGTCCCGGTTCCAGGCCCTCGGTGAGCTCGGCATGGGCTGGGACCGCAACCGCAACATCGTCGCCATCCTTCAACACGGTCTGTTCTGCAAGGGCTACTGGGGCGTCGAGCCGGAGAGCTATGGATGGTTCACCGGGGTCACCCGGCAGGCGGTCATGGACCTGCGCTCCAACATGGGCATCCCCGAGGGCGACGGCAAGATCGACGTACGGATCGCCAAGTGCATCCTCAACATGGACGCCTACGTGGTGGTGGCCGGCGGCACCGACAAGATCCGGGATATCCAGCGCTGGCTGAACAGTCGCTACTGGCAACGCGACGCGTACAGCATCGGCCCCTGCGACGGCATCTACTCGCGGGACGTGCAGAAGTCCCTGATGATCGCCATCCAGTACGAGCTGGGCCTGAGCCCGAACGGCAACTTCGGCCCCGGCACGCAGGCCGGCCTGCGGGCGCACACCCTGCGCAGCGGCGACTCGGGCATCTTCGTCGAGCTCTTCTCCGCGGCCTGCGTGTTCAACGAGCCCGTCGGCGTCTACCGCACGAACAAGCGCAGCTCCTACGACGCCGGCCTGGCCGACTTCGTCAAGGCCTTCCAGCGCTTCGCCCAGCTGGAGGAGAACGGGATCGGCGACTACCCGACCTGGGCCCAGCTGCTGGTCTCCATGGGCGACGCCGATCGTCCGGCGACCGGGTCGGACACCCGCTTCGAGATCACCGCGACGCGTGCCGCGTGGCTGCGCCGTAACGGCTACGAGATCGTGGGCCGCTATCTGTACGACCCGCCGGGCTCGGACCTGGACAAGGAGATCAAGCCCGGGGAGCTGCAGCGGATCTTCGCCGCGGGCCTGAAGGTCTTCCCGATCTTCCAGGACCGGGCCCGCAAACTCGAGGACTTCACCTACAGCCGGGGTTTCCAGGAGGCGCTCAACGCGCACGAGCTGGCCCTGGGTTACGGATTCAACAGGGGCACGGTGATCTACTTCGCGGTGGACTACGACGCCACCCAGGAGGAGATCGACAGCGCCATCGTCCCGTACTTCCAGGGCGTGTCCGCCGGGCTGGCCAGCAAGGGCAAGCGCTACATCCACGGCGTCTACGGCTCCCGCAACGTCTGCATCAACGTCACCAACAAGACGTTCGCCCGTTTCTCCTTCGTCTCCGGCATGTCGTGGGGCTTCTCCGGCAATCTCGGCTTCACGCTCCCGTCGAACTGGTCGTTCAATCAGATCAAGGAATTCAAGGTCACCGACGGTTCGGACGTCTTCGACCTGGACCGTGACGTGTGGCGCCGCAACTCCGATCCCGGGACGTCGACGGTCAACGACATCGCCGGCCCCGCGGACGGATTCCTCTCCTACATCCAGCGGCTGTACGACCTGGCCGTCGCCTACCCCAACAAGGGCACGAGGTCGGCGTCCCAGCTGGTGATGGAGTACATCCGGCACCAGGAGTACGGCAACAAGAGCTGGGACAACGAACTCGGCTGGCTGATCCTGATCGGCGCCTACGACGAGGAGTTCGTCAAGTACGCCAACGATCGCGGCATGACGATCATGAAGGCGTTCAAGGATCCCTACACCGGTTACGAGCTGGGCGCCGAGCACCTCATGGCCACCGCCAACGGCCACCTGGTGGTGCCTCCGGACGCGAACCAGAAGTCGGCCAACGGCGGGGACGTCGCCGGCTGGGCGGGCGACCTGATGACCTTCTACAGCGACTGGCGCAACTCCGAGGAGCAGTACGCCTCGGGCCGGGCCTTCTGCGAGGCGAAGCTGGCCAAACCGGGAGTGGAGTCCACGTTCGGCTTCAGCGATCTCGTCGAGGACGCCGACGGTTTCCTGATCGCCCAGGCGGTGCGCTCGGGCCGGACGATCCTGCAGGCGGTCACGCACCACTACAACGGCGGCGGCGGGCTGCGCCGGTTCAACGACTACTTCCAGCAGCGGTGGGGCACCGCGGAGAACTGCAAGTTCGCCGCGCACAACGCGCTGACCGCGAGCGACGCCACCCTCGGCATCGCCCGCAAGCAGCTCATCTCGATGAAGGGCGCGATGCTCCCGACGGTCCTGCAGAACCTGCCCGGCGGATATGACAAACTGGTCGACTTCGAGCAGGGATTCGTGGACGCACTGCAGGCCCGCAGGGGAATGGAGAGCCGGATGGCGGCCGCCCTCAAGGCCAACCACCAGGACTACCTGCGTCAGGCAGCCGAGAGGGCGAACCCACAACGATGAGCTTCGAGCGTGTCGCTTCGCTGCTGCCCCTGCTGCCGTTGCTGGCCGTCCCGGCCTGGAGCCTGTGGCGGCTGGGGCGCGGCCTGCGCGCCGGCGACTGGCGCCGGCCCGGCTGGTTCGGCCATGCGGCGTGGGCGTCGTTCCTCCTGCTCGTGCTGGCGTGGCTGCTGGGCGCCCTGTCGGGTGGACTCGACCTCGAGGAGACCTGCCGGTTCCAGCACCACGAGCCGTACGACGACACGTACTACCGCGCTCATCGAGACGACTACTTCCGGCTCTTCCCGCTGAGCAGGAAGTGCCACGCCGGCTACGACCTGGTCGCCGCCTGGGTGAACCCCACGGTGGCCGTGTTGCTGCTGCTCCTCGTGGCCAGTCTGGCGGGCCTCGGGTGGGCATCGGTGCGCCGGAGGACACGGCCCATGAACGAGAAGGGACCAACGTCGTGAAAGACGTCAAGTTGTCGCGTCGCCGGTTGCTCGGTACGGCGGCGATCACCGGTGCGGCCGTGGCCGTGATCCGGCCCGGCGGTGCCGCGCAGGCCGCTCCGGCCGCCGGAGGGGCGCGCCCGTGGCGTGACTCCACCTCCGCGAACGGCTGGCCGGTGCTGGAGGAGACCGCCTGGCATCCCATCGAGGGCAGCGGTCAGCGGGTCAAGCTGGCCGCCGGTGACGCGGCGGTGCTGCTCACCCATGTGGCCCGCCGCTTCCATTACGAGATCGACCAGCTGCGACCCGGCGATGTGCACGGCCACACCGGTGACTCCACCGTCCACGAACCCTACGAGTCCAACCACCTGTCCGGATCGGCCATCGCGATCCGCCCGCACGCCTACCCGGCAGGCGTCAGGGGCGGCCTGTACCCCGCCGAACTGGTCGTGGTGCGCGACATCCTCGCCGAGCTCGACGGCGCGGTGGTCTGGGGTGGCGACTTCGACCGGCCGAAGGAGTCACACTTCGAGATAGCGTACCCGCCCGGGCACCGGACGGTCCGGTCCGCGGCCCGCAAGGTGCTCGGCTGGCGGAACGGCCCCGGAGGCGAGGGCGCGGGGGCGGTCGACGCGTTCGATCCGAGCCGCCGCTCGAAGGCCCGCAGCTTCGAGCGGCGGCCCCGGTAGCCTCCGTCAGGCGACGCGGTGAGGCGCGGCGAGTCCGTCAGCGGGCCCGGCGCGCCGCGCCCGCCGGGGTCTGATCGTTGCGGATGGCGGCGAGCAGGCCGTCGCGGACCGCGGCGAGACCGGCGTCGAGCGCGCCCAGCAGCACGGCGTCGTCGTCGATGGCGGTGACCGCGAATGATCCCTCCAGCGGGGCGGCTCGCCTAAACGCCCGGTGCACCGCGGTCAGCAGCGCGTCGCCGCCGGCCCGGGCGGTCGGACCGGCGAGCACCACGAGGCAGGGGTCGAGGACCGCGACGACCGCGGCCAGACCCACCACGATCCGGTCGGCCAGGCAGGCCAGGAACTCGCCGGGCGCGGTGACCGCGGCGGCGACCACCTGGGCCGGGGTGTCGCCGGGGATCCCGTGGTCGCGGCCCAGCTCCATGATCGCGGCGCCGCCGAAGAGGCTCTGCAGGTCGAGTTTACGGTCCGCGGAGTCGGGTGAGTACAGCGGCATGTAGCCGATCTCGCCGGCGCCCCCGCGGTTGCCGCGCAGCAGCGCGCCGTTGATGTCGATGGCCAGACCCAGGCCGTCCTGACCGATCCAGAGCAGCGCGAAGTTCTCCGCGTCACGGCCGGCGCCGCGGTTGCGCTCGGCGACCGCGGCCAGGTTCACGTCGTTGTCCACGCCGACGGGCGTGCCGAGCCTCCCGGCGATCTGCGGCACCAGGCCGGGGCGGGCGAAGCCGGGCACCTCGACCAGCCGGATGGTCTCGGTCGCCGGGTCGTACGACCCGGGCACGCCGAGGCGCACGTGCCGGATCCGCTCGGCCGGAGTCCCGGCTCGGCGGCGCAACCGGGCGACCACGTCCACCACGGCCGCCGCCGGATCGGTGGCGAGGAAGTCGACGCGCGACTCGAGACGGGCCCGGACCGCGCCGGTCAGGTCACAGAGCGCGGCGGTGACCGACGGGGTGCCGCTGGTGCCGACGTCGCGCACGGAGACCGCGGCCGCGTACGCCGCGTCCGGGTTCGCGCCATAGATCTCGGCGTTCGGCCCGGGGCGGCCACTGTGGTACCCGACGACATCGACCAGTCCGGCCCCGGTGAGCCGGCGCAGCACCTCGGAGATCGTCGGCATCGACAGCGCGGTGAGCCCGCGCAGGTCGGAACGGGTCAGCGGGCCAGCGTCGAGCAGGTGGGCGAGCGCCGCGCTCTCGTTCATGACGCGCAGCAGCTTGGACGAGCCGACCGGACGCGTCATCGGAGCCCCCGGTGAGTCGTAGGCAGGCTGGTCAACAGTCGGCCCATCCTCGGCCACCCCCTCTGCCGGCGTCAAGGACCGGAGCTCCACGATAGACCGCGCTCGGTAAAGTCACTTAACAGTTCTAGCACCCTTCCCCCCGCCGGCCCGCCGGGACACCGGCCGGGAGAAGCCCGCGCACCGCGACGCCCGCCCGGACACCCGCCGGGAGACCGCCGCGCACCGCGACGCCCACCCGGACACCCGCCGGGAGACCCCCGCGCACCGCGACGCCCACCCGGACACCCGCCGGGAGACCCCCGCGCACCGCGACGCCCGCGCGTCGGCGGAATCCTCGCGTCGGCGTGCCTGCAACATTCCTGCAAACGGAAAGCATTGACTGCCTCCGATTGGCGAATTTATGGTCGGCTCAAGGTTTCACGGACGTTACGCAGCTGGAAAGCGCATTCCGTAGACATTTCCTGATCATTCTTTTTCGCCCCCGCCACCCGGGTAAGGCGGCCCCGCCTCCCCGGTCAGGCGGCAATTCGGCGCGCCCGTGAGATCCACCCGTCCCCCACCTGAGGATCCGGTATGAAACGTATTCGATGGATCATCGGCGGTGTCGCCGCGGCCTCGGCCGCCATACTCGCCGGCACCCTGGCAACCGGTCCGGCGTACGCCGAGGCCCTGTTCGGCGACACCTTCGACGACGGCAACGCCAACGGTTGGAGCCGCTCCGGCGGCTCCTGGTCGGTGGTCACCGACGGCTCTCCCACCCTGCGCCAGACGAGCACCAGCGCCAACGCGAAGGTGCTCGCCGGCATCACCTCGTGGACCGACTACACCGTCCAGGCCCGGGTCAAGCCGATCGCCTTCGGCGCCACCGACCGTACGGCCGGGATCGCCGCCCGCGCCCAGTCGTCGAGCTCCTACTACGCGCTGGTGCTCACCGGCGGCGGCGCGGCCCAGCTGCACCGGGTCACCGGCGGCGCGACCACGGTGCTGGCCACCACCGCGACCGGCGGCGCCACCGGCACCTGGCACACCCTGGCGCTGACCGTGCAGGGCAGCACGCTACGCGGCTCGATCGACGGCGTCCAGGCGCTCCGGGCCACCGACACCGCCCTCGGCTCCGGGCGGATCGGGCTGGTCGCCGCGTACGCCAGCGCCTCCTACGACGACGTCGTCGTGGACACCGCCGCGCCCGGGCCCGGCGGCTCCACCCCGCCGACGAGCACCTCGCCCCCGCCGCCGGGTGACTGCTCGGTCACCGGCGCGCCGACCGGCTTCGCCACGGTGAACGCGTGGGGGCAGGGCGGCACCACCGGGGGCGCCGGCGGGCCGACGGTCGACGTGGACAACGCCGCCGAGCTGCTGAGCGCGATCGCGGCGCCCGGCCCGCTCACCGTCTGCGTCCGCGGCACGATCGCCCTGCCCGCCGGGATGTACGACGTGAGCAGCAACAAGTCCATCATCGGCGTCGGCTCGGACGCCGGCATCACCGGTGGCGGGCTGAACATCGGGCTGACTGTCTCGGCGGTGACCACGCCGCCCGCCGACGCGGTGCACAACGTCATCATCCAGAACCTGACGTTCCGCAACGCCAGCGACGACTCGATCAACGTGCAGATGTTCTCGCACCACGTGTGGATCGACCACAACGACCTGGCGCAGGGCTACGACGGGCTGATCGACATCAAGCGCGGGTCGTCGTACGTCACCGTGTCGTGGAACCACACCCACCACCACACCAAGAACATGCTGCTCGGGCACGACGACGGCAACGGCGCGCAGGACACCGGGCGGCTCAAGGTGACCTACCACCACAACTGGTTCGACGCGACCCCGCAGCGCAACCCGCGGGTGCGCTTCGGCGAGCCGGTGCACGTCTACAACAACTACTACCTCTACACCACCGACACCGGGGTGGCCTGCCAGAACAACGCCGGGTGCCTGGTCGAGGGCAACTACTTCGAGGACGTCGAGGAGCCGGTGACCAACACCTACGCCGGCCCGGCCGGGCGCTGCGTGGCCCGCAACAACGTGTTCGTCGGCGAGTCCGGCACGCCCGAGTGCAGCGGCACGGTGCAGGAGGCCTCGGCGTATTACCCGTACATCCTGGACGACCCGAACGCGGTGAAGGCCGTCGTCACCGCCGGCGCCGGCGCAGGCCGGCTCTGAGCACGCGCCGGCGGGCCGGTCCCCCGGCCGTCCCGCCGGCCGCCGAAAGGATCATCGCCATGCGTCTTCCCCGAACGCTGGGCGCGGCGGCCGCGGCGGCCGTCACGCTCGCCGTCCCCACCATCCCCGGCGCCGCGGCGGCCGTCACTCCTGCCCTCCCCACCATCCCCGGCGCCGCGGCGGCCGTCCCGCTCGCCGCGGCCGGCGTCCCCGCGGCCGCCGGACCGGACGGTTTCGCGACCGTCGCCGGCCACGGCCAGGCGACCACCACCGGCGGCGCCGGCGGGCCCACCGTCACGGTGACCACCGCCGCCGCCTTCCTCGACCACATCGCCCGCCCCGGACCGTACGTCGTCCAGGTCTCCGGGACCATCGCGCTGCCGGTCGGCGCGCACGACGGGATGCACCCGGTCGCCTCCGACAAGACCATCGTCGGGCTCGGCCCGGGCGCCGCCCTGACCGGTGGTGGCCTGACCGTCGGGCTGCCGGTGGACGAGGACCTCACCACGCCGCCGCCGGCCGCGGTGCACAACGTGATCATCCGCAACCTGCGGTTCTCCGGGTCGCCCGACGACCTGATCAACGTGCAGATGTTCAGCCACCACATCTGGATCGACCACAACGACTTCTCCGACGGCGACGACGGCGCGGTCGACATCAAACGCGGCTCGGACCTGATCACCGTCTCTTGGAACCGGTTCCACGACCACGACAAGACGCTGCTGCTGGGCCACGACGACGACAACGCCGCGCAGGACGCCGGCCGGCTGCGCGTCACCTACCACCACAACTTCTTCGACGGTTCGGACCAGCGCAACCCGCGGGTCCGGTTCGCCCCGCTGGTGCACGTCTACAACAACTACTACCTGGACAACAGCTACGGCATCGCGTCCACCAACGACGCCGGGCTGTTCGTCGAGGGCAACTACTTCGTCAGCGTGAACAACCCGGGCCGGGTCGACTTCAGCGGGCCGCTCGGACGGATGGTGCAGCGCGACAACATCCTCGTCGACTGCAACCACGCCATCGAGACGCGCGGCACGGTGGCCGAGCCGCGCACCTTCTACCCGTACACCGCGGACCGCGCGGCCTCGGTGCCCACCATCGTGCCGGCCGGCGCCGGCACCGGAAAGGTGTGATCACATGCGTGGACTCCTGCCCACCGCCCTCGCGGCGCTGACCGCGGCGGCGCTGCTGGACGCGCCGCACGCCGCCACCGCGGCGCCCGGCGTCCCGGACGGTTTCGCCTCGGTGGCCGCGCTCGGGCTGTCCGGCACCACCGGCGGGGTGGCCGGGCCGACGGTCACCGTCAGCACCGCGGCCGACCTGGCCCGGTACGCCGGGGCCAACACCCCGTACACCATCCTGGTCGCCGGGCGGATCGCGGTCGGCGGCATGGTCACCGTGGTGGCCGACAAGAGCATCCTCGGCGTCGGCTCGTCCGCCGAGATCACCGGGGGCGGCCTGCAACTGGGCACCACCACCCGGCCCGGCAACAACGTGATCATCCGCAACATCCGGTTCAGCGGCGCCTCCGACGACTCGATCAGCGTCACCAACAAGGCGCACCACGTGTGGATCGACCACAACGAGTTCCTGCCCGCGTACGACGGGTCGCTCGACATCAAGCGGCAGTCCACCTACGTCACGGTGTCCTGGAACCGGTTCGCCGGCACCGACAAGACGATGCTGCTCGGGCACTCGGACAACTACCCGTCCGACGTCGGCCACCTGCGGGTGACCTACCACCACAACCTGTTCGACGGCTCCCACCAGCGGCACCCCCGGGTCCGGTTCGGCGAGCCGGTGCACGTCTACAACAACCACTACCGCGACATCGGGCTGTACGGCATCGCGTCCACCGAGAACGCCGGCGTGGTCGCCGAGGGCAACTACTTCGAGAACGTGCCGTTCCCGTGCCACTCCACCGGCGGCTACGCGGAGAGCAACCCCGGCCGGCTGGTGCAGCGGGCCAACGCGTTCGTCAACTCGGGCGCGTGCGAGGCCGGCGGCACGGTCGCCGAGCCGCGCACCTACTACGGCTACACACTGGACCCGGCCACGTCGGTGCCGTCGCTGGTCACCGCCGGCGCCGGCGTGGGGAGGATCTGATGCACACGTTGCTGGCCGCGGTCCTGCTCTCCGGCGGCCTGGCCGTCGCCGCGCCGGCGGCCGCCGCCCCGGACGGTTTCGCCTCGGTGGCCGCGCTCGGGCTGTCCGGCACCACCGGCGGGGTGGCCGGGCCGACCGTCACGGTGGACACTACGGACGAGCTGCTCGACGCGATCGACACGGTCGGCCCGCTGGTCATCCAGGTGTCCGGCACCATCGCCATCACCAGCAAGCACGGCGTGCGCCCGAACAAGACGATCGTCGGGGTCGGCGCCGACCCGACGATCACCGGCGGCGGGTTCGACTTCTACCGATCACGGAACGTGATCGTACGGAACCTGACCTTCGTCGACGCCGAGGACGACGCGATCAACGTCGGCCAGCAGTCGCACCACATCTGGATCGACCACAACACCTTCGTACGCCCGGTCGACGGATCCATCGACATCGTGCGCGGCGCCGACTACGTCACCGTGTCGTGGAACCGGTTCGCCGGCACCGACAAGAGCATGCTGATCGGCCACTCCGACGGGGCGTCGTCCAGCGACGTCGGGCACCTGAGGGTCAGCATCCACCACAACTGGTTCGACGGCTCCCGGCAGCGGCATCCCCGGGTCCGGTTCGGCGAGCCGGTGCACGTCTACAACAACTGGTTCGACGGCAACGAGCTGTACGGGGTCGCGTCGACCATGAACGCCGGGGTCGTGGTGGAGGGCAACGCGTTCACCGCGGTCCCGTACCCGTGCCACTCCACCAGCGGCTACGCCGACAGCGGCCCGGGGCGGCTGGTGCAGCGCGCCAACCTGTTCACCGGATCGGGCGCGTGCGAGGCGGGCGGGTCGGTCGCCGAGCCGCGCACGTACTACGCGTACGCCCTCGACCCGGCGTCGTCGGTGCCGGGACTGGTCGAGGCCGGCGCGGGAGCCGGCCGCTGACCCGGACGTCCCCGCGGGCCGGACGTCCCCGCGAGCCGAACGTCCCCGCGAGCCGAACATCCCCGCGAGCCGAACATCCCCGCGGACCCGGGCGCACCGGCTCGCGGGGACGTGCCGCCCGCTCGCCGGCCGGGATCCGGACCCGGGCGCGGCGGCCCACGGGGGACGTGCCGCCTACCCGGCGGCCGGGATCCGGGCCCGGGCGCAGCGCATCACCATCATGATCTCGCGGGCGAGTTGCGGGCCGGACAGATCTCGCACCCGGTCGTCCAGGGCCAGCCATTCCACCTGGCCGGAGGGCCCCACCGTGACGCTGATCGAGCCGTCGCGGCTCTCCGCCCGGCCGGTCGCCCCGGTGGATCCGGCGTCCCGCCCGGTCCGCGTGTCGGTGTTGCCCAGCCACAAGTCCTGCCAGCCCGCGCCGGCGTCGAGTTCGTTCACGGAACTCACCCTTCCTGATCTTCCTCCCCCACGGTAATGATCAAGGTCCGGGCTGGAAGCGGGTACAGGGTCCCGCCACCCGCGCCGAGCGTCCCGTCTTCGCCGCGCGCCGCCCGGCCGCCGGACGCCGAAGTCGTCGAGATCACCGCGTTCCCGCGGGCCCGCCGGGGGCCGAAGCCGTCGAGATCACCGCGTTCCCGCGGGCCCGGCACAGCCGAAGCCGTCGAGATCACCGCGTTCGCGTGGGCGGATCGCCGGCCGGCGCCGCGGACCACGCCGCCCCCCGCCGGACCGCCGGGACGGGGTACCTTCCCGCCGCGCTCACCACCGTGGGCCCGGGACACGTGACGAGGCCCGGCCGGGGGCGGATCCGTACGGATCGGCCGGGCCCGCCGGGCCTCGCCGGAGCGCCCCGCGGTCAGCGGGTGCGCGGGTCGTGGTCGTGGCTGCGGCTGCCCGCCTTGGCCAGGCCGCGGCTGACCATGTAACCGATGGTCAGGAGCGTGATGTACCACCACGCCCGGTCGGCGGCGAAGCGGTCCGCCCCGTTGTCGGCGGCGCCGTCGCCGACCATCTTGGAGGCCACGAGCACGCCGATGACCGACAGCACGTACACGATCAGCTCGGTGGTCTTGAAGGACGGCTTGGTCTCCTCGCCGTGCGCACGGTAGGCGACCGGGGCGCCGTCGGTACGCGGGTGAGTGATGGTGGCCATGGCGATGTCTCCCTGTCGTCGCGGTGATCCGGGGTTCCGCCGTCCGGCGGTGCACGGGTCCTACCCGGGCACCGAACGGACCACGCGGCCATCCCGGACTGTCCGCCCTGATGGGTGACAACCCTGGCACACTTCCCGAAACGTTCGGCGGGTCCGCTCCCGCCGGGCTCACTCCTCGATCGACAGGGCCTGGCTGGGACAGACCCGGACGGCGTCGTACGCGGCCCGGACCAGGTCACCGGACGGCTGCTCGTCGAGAACCACGACCGTGCCGTCCTCGGGGTCCTGGTCGAAGAGCGCCGGCTCGGTGAGCACGCACTGGCCGGCGCCCACGCACCGGCTCAGATCAGCGACGATCTTCATGGTGGCCTCCGTCACCAGGTGACCGGCATGTGGTACATGCCGTAGATGGCGGCGTCGGACTTGAACGGGAGGTCCGCGACCGGCGCGGCGAGTCGCAACGTGGGCACGCGCCGCAGCAGCGTGTCGAAGACGATCTGCAGCTCGGCGCGGGCCAGGTTCTGGCCCAGGCACTGGTGCGGGCCGAATCCGAACGCCACGTGGTGCCGGGCCGGCCGGTCGATGTCGAAGTCGTCCGGAGCGTCGAACGCGTCCGGGTCCCGGTTGGCCGCCTGCCCGAGGGTCAGCACGCCCTCGCCGGCGCGGATGGGTACGCCGCCGACCGTGGTGTCCGCGGTGCACAGCCGCGCCACCACGGTGTCCACGATGGTGAAGTACCGCAGCATCTCCTCCACGGCGCCGAGCGTCCGGGCCGGATCGGCCCGCAGGGCGTGCATCTGCGCCGGGTTCTCCAGCAGCGCGAGGGTACCCAGCGAGATCATGTTCGCGGTGGTCTCGTGGCCCGCGACCAGCAGGAGGAAGCCCAGGCTGACCAGTGGGGCGCGCTCGTAGGCGCCCTCGGACCGGCGCTTGCGGATCTGCCGGCCGAGCAGGTCGTCCGGCGGGTCGGCCTCCTTGACCACGATCAGGTCCTCCAGGTAGTCGCGGATCCGCTCGAAGGCCGCCTGCCGGTCGTCCACCGTCGTCTCGCGCTTGATCATGGCCGCCGTGTTGGCCTGGAAGAAGGCGTGGTCGGCGTACGGGACGCCGAGCAACTCGCAGATCACCATGGACGGCACCGGCAGAGACAGCGTCTCCACCAGGTCGGCCGGCCTGGGTCCGGCCAGCATGACGTCGATCCGCTCGTCGACGATCTCCTGTATCCGCGGCCGCAGAGCGGCGATCCGCCGGACGGTGAACTCGCCGAGCACGGTCTTGCGCGCCGGGCCGTGCTCCGGCGGGTCCATCATCAGCATGCTCCGGGCGGTGTCGTCACGTGGGATCGGCTGCCCGGCCGGCGCGAGGTTCGGGAAGTCGGGGTGGAGCCGGTCGGCGCTGAAGCTCGGGTCGTTGAGCACCTGGCGGACGTGCTCATGCTTGGTGACGACCCAGGCCTCGCGGCCGTTCGGGAGACGGACGGTGGTGATCGGCTCGTCCTCGCGGATCTGCGTGTACTCCGCAGGGGGCGCGTACGGACATTCCCGGACCAGAGGGAATTGCAGCATCGGGGTACTCCTTAACCGGAGATTTTCCGCTTAAGCCTGAATTTACTCACCTGACCGCCCACCGTCTACCGTCGAACCAGCCGGGTCGGAGCGGGACCACGGCCCTGACGTGCGACAATGCGACATAGATATTGTCTTTGATCGATATCACGAGCCACACCGCGGGCGGCCCGGCGGGCCACAACTCCACAGTGTGTGCGCACCTCGCGCTCACCGGAACGGCCGGAAATCCCGCTGAGCGGCAGAACACGCGGCCGGATGCCGGCGTGGGCGGCGAGGCCCATCGGGCGAACCGGCACCCGGCCGGGCGCGGCACGGGCCGCCGCAGCGCTCCGGGGTGGTACCGCCGCCGAGACGGTCCGGCGCCCTGGGGAATGCGCGGCTGGCGGAACGGCGGCGAGCCGGGCGCGGGTCCCGGCGCAGGCGGAAGCCGGGCGGTGAGGCCGGGTTCGACGGCGTTGAAGCGCAGCCGCGAGGTCCGCCGGACGCAGCACGGTGCGCCGGCGTCGCCGCCGGAGGCCGAGCCGGCACCGCCGGAGGCCGAGCCGGCACCGCCGGAGGCCGAGCCGGCACCGCCGGAGGCCGAGCCGGCACCGCCGGAGGCCGAGCCGACACTGCCGGAGGCCGAGCCGGTGTTGATCCGGCCGGTGCTGCTCCGGGCGGCGGGGCCGGCATCGTCGCGTCCCGGGTCACCCCGCGCGTGCAGCGCCCGCTCGACCGGCTGGCGCCGGCCGTCGCCCTCGGCACCCGGACGCTCGTCGCCCGCCCGGACACCGCGTGCGGGCTCACCGGTCCGGCCGGGTCGCCAGTTTCGCGTACGCGGACAGCGCGATCCGCAGCTCGCCGACGCCCTCGCCGGTCAGCGCGGACACCGGCACCGCGTCCGGGTGCGCGCGCCGCAGCGCGGTGACCCACTCCTCCGGGGCCACGTCGATCTTGTTGAGCACCAGCAGCTCGGGCAGGTCCCCGGCGCCGATCTCCTGGAGCACCCCGTGCACCGTGGTGATCTGGCCGAACGCGTCCGGCGCCGACGCGTCGACGACGTGCAGCACCAGGTCGCTGCGGGTGACCTCCTCCAGGGTCGAGCGGAAGGCGTCGACGAGCTGGTGGGGCAGGTTACGGACGAAACCGACCGTGTCGGTGAGGGTGAAGGCGTGGCCGTCCACGGTGGTGCGCCGCACCGTCGGGTCGAGCGTGGCGAACAGCACGTCCTCGGTCACCACCTCGGCGCCGGTGAGCCGGTTGAGCAGGGCGGACTTGCCGGCGTTGGTGTAACCGGTGATCGCCACCGCCGGCACCTGGTTGCGCAGCCGCCGCCGGCGGGCCATCTCGCGCCGCCGGGCCAGCTGCACCGCGTCCGCGCGCAGCCGGGTGGCCCGCTGGCGCAGCCTGCGGCGCTGCACTTCGAGGCGCATCTCACCGGGGCCACGCACACCGATGCCGGCGCCCCCGGCCATCCGGCCGCCACCGACCCGGGACAGCGCCCGGCCCTCGCCGCGCAGCCGGGGCAGCTGGTACGCGATCTGCGCCAGCTCCACCTGCACGCGCCCCTCGCTGCTGCGGGCGTGCTCGGCGAAGATGTCCAGGATCAGGGCGGTCCGGTCGACGACCGGCACCCCGACGACGTCCTGCAGGTTCCGCGCCTGCCCCGGGGTGAGCTCGCCGTCCGCGATGACCAGGTCGGCGCCGCCGTCCTGCACCGCCGTGGCCAGCGCGTCGGCCCGTCCCGAGCCGACGAACGTCGCC
Source organism: Actinoplanes teichomyceticus ATCC 31121 (assembly GCF_003711105.1). NCBI lineage: Bacteria > Bacillati > Actinomycetota > Actinomycetes > Micromonosporales > Micromonosporaceae > Actinoplanes > Actinoplanes teichomyceticus. The sequence continues at coordinate 3,353,558 of NZ_CP023865.1, read as the reverse complement.
GGGTCGGGACGTCCGCGCCGCTGCACCACCTCGTCGACGACCGCCAGGCCGTCGGTGTCGGCGAGCCGGCGCAGCTCCGCCAGCGAGGCGGGTGTGCCCGGCGCGCCGTCCTGCGCCGGCTCCTGCTGCTGCACGGCGACCAGAACCGCTCTCGGTCGCCGCGCATCGTCACGGACGCCGGTTCCCAGCAGCCATGTGCCAGCCATGAAGGTCCTCCAGAGCCGTTCGGCCAAGTCACCGGCCGCGGAAGGCGGCCGGACGGTGCCGGTGACGCCGGCCGCTCAGTCCGGGCGGTAGACGTCGGTGTCCCCGGAGGTGGCGGCAGGGTCGTATCCGGTCCGGGGGTCCGGGCCGGTGTCCTCGCCGCTCTCCGGCTCGGTGTCCCCGGTCACGGACTCGCCGGGCGGGCGCAGCGAGGCGGCGTACGCGGTCGTGCCGTCCGGCTCGTCGGTCGGGTGCCGGGTGACGGGTTCTCGGGTATCGCTCATGACCGGCGACTTCCCCCAGGACAGCCGGGCAAACGTCGGTGCGGCCACCGGGACACGGCCGGTTCCCGCGCCGGCCGGCCCGCCCGGCGCCGGACCGATGATCCCGGCGCCGGACCGGATGGTGTACGACGTGGACCACAGCCGCGCCGGGCCGCCGGCCCGCGCAGCGGCGCAGCGGCACGCGCGGCGCAGCGGCACGCGCGGCGCAGCGGCACGGCCGGACCCGCCCGGCACCGCCGCGGGAAATGTCGGTCCGGTGACCGGCGTAAGCCCGCGCAACCCGGGTAGTCGTGCCGTGCCCGCAGGGAGGGAATCGACCATGCATCATTCCGGAGACGGCGACACGACCGACGGGCCCACCGGCGGGCGGGTGCACCGCGGCCGTGCGGGAGCCTCGGGCGTCGTCGAGGACCTGCTCCCGGTCGCGTTCGCCGGACGGCACGCCCGCAACGTCGTCACCGAGAGCTGCCTGCGGTGGGGTCTGGCCCACCTGCTGGCCCCGGCCACGCTCATCGTCACCGAGCTGGTCAGCAACGTCGTCATGCACGCGCACACCATGATGACCCTGGAGATCGGTCTGCGTGGCCGGTTCCTGCGCCTCGCCGTCCACGACGGATGTGCCTCTCCCCCGGTGCTGCACCCGGACCGGGACCCCGCCGGGCCCGGCGGGCTGGGCCTGCACCTGGTGGCGTCCAGCAGCGCGGACTGGGGTTACGCCCGCACCGGCGGCGGCAAGGTGGTCTGGGCCGACCTGCCCCTGGAGGAGCTTCAGCGCGGTGGCGCGACGGTCGGCTGCCACGGGTTGCCGTCGCCGGTGCCCGGGGCGCGCTCCAGGACGGCGACGCCGATGTACCGGTCGGAGATGCCGTAGAAGAGATAGTCCGCCGCGCCGATGCGGGCCAGGCCGCTGGGGAAGACGATGTGCCGGTCGATGCCGGCCCGTTCCTCGGTGGTCTCCGGCGCCAGCAGCGGCGCGCTGGTCCGGTAGCAGACCCGGGTGACGTCATCGCCGTCGAGCAGCATCGCGCCGGCCGCGTAGTCCAGGCGCGGCACCGGGTCTCCGGTGTCGTGCGCGCTGACCCCGTGGTGGACCAGCAGCCAGCCCTCCGGCACCCGGACCGGCGGCGGGCCGGCGCCGATCTTGGTGGACTCGAAGGGGAACTCCGGCTGGGCGACGGGCCGGTGCTGGTCCAACAGCACCAGGTTCCGCAGATCCCGGTGCACCGCCTCGACCGGGGTGAACGACACCCAGATGCCGTGCCGGGCGTCGGTGAGGCCGGCGGGCAGGTCGATCACCGCACCCCACATCGGCCGGTGCAGGAACGCGTAGGACAGCCGGCCGTCGGGCGCGCGCACCGGTTCGGGGAAGAGCGCGACGTCCTTGTTCGGGAAGACGTTGAGGTCGTGCTTGAGCGCCGTGTCGTACGCGAAATGCAGCGGTCCCAGCCGCCGCCAGGTCCGGAAGTCCGCGGAGACCGCGAGTGCCGCCTGGGCGCCGTAGGCGCCGCCCTGCGCGGTGTATCCCATCACGTACATGCCGAGCGCCGCGACCCACGTGGCTCTCGGGTCCTCGACGCCGCCCCGGCCGCCGCCACGCTCCCACGGCTCGTCCGGTCCCAGCACCACGTCGCCGCGCCGGACCCCGACCGGCACGTCACCGTCCAGCAGCAGCTCGGCGATGCGCAGCCGGGAGACGTTGCCCTCGGCGGTGACCCGGGCGATCAGGTGCCACCGGCCGTCCGGGGTGCGGCCGACGGTCGGGTTGAAGGCGCCCCAGAACTCCATCGGATCACCGGGGTCGGGGTACATGATCGTCGTGAGCCGGCGGAACCGGTAGCCGGGAAGCGTCATCGCCGTGCACCTCGCTGTCGAACGACGGATGGCGGGAGCCGCTCGACCGTGGTTCCCGATCCAGCGCACGGCAAACGGGGCAGGTCCGGACATATTCCGCGCTGATCGGGGTATCCGCCGGTCCGGAGGAGAAAGGAGCTCGTGATGACGAACGTTCAGCAGCCGGAGTTGCGGCGCAGCGGCGAGTCGCCGACCAGCAAGCAGCGCACCGAGGACGCCGATCCGACCCAGCCGCCGCACGGCAGCCACGACAAGACGGCGAACCAGCCGACCCCGGCGGGACAGACGTCCCCGTACGGCCCGTCCGGCAAGACCGCCGACGACAACTCCTGAGCGGACACGGAACGGGGCCGGACCGTGGCAGGGCCGGCCCCGTTCCGCACGCGCCTACTCCAGCGCGCCCTTGATCTTGTTGACCACGTTGGCCACGCCCTGGGCGTGCGCGCCGGCTCCGGTGCCCGGCTTGCCCTTGCCCATCGAGCCGTCGTAGGTGACGTACAGCTTCGGGTCCGGCGCCGGTCCAAGCGGCTTGTCGTCGGTCAGCGGCTGCGCGTCCGGCACGTAGCGGATCTCGTCCTTGCCGTTGAGCGCCGGCCCGCGCGCCCAGCGCCCCTCGCCCGCTTTGCTCTCCGGGTCGAAGCTGTAGAACGTGTGGTTGGCCTCGGGGTGCTCGAACTCGGCGTTGGAGTCCTCGATGCCGTTCTCGGTGAAGCCGTCCGCGATCAGCTGTTCGATCCCGAGCAGCCACTGCTGCTGGTGGTAGGTGTCGCGGGCCAGGTTGAACTGGAGCATGTCCTTGACCCCGCGGTCGTCGGTCATGTTGTAGACCCGGCTGGTCATCAGCCGGCTCTGCGCCTCGGCCGCCACGTTCGAGCGGAAGTCGGAGAGCAGGTTGCCGCTGGCCACGATGTAGCCGGCGTTCCACGGCACACCGGCGGAGTCACGCGGCAGGGCGCTGCCACCGGTGACGATGGCGTGCTGGACGTTCATCCCGCCGAGCACCGCGGCGAGCAGCGGGTTGGCCGCCGCGGCCTTCTCGGTCGCCTCGTTCGGGGCGCCCTCCAGCAGCCGGGCCAGCATGGTGGTGAGCATCTCGACGTGACCGATCTCCTCGGTCGCGATGTCCATGATCATGTCCTTGTACTTGCCGGGCACGCGGCACGACCAGCCCTGCCACAGGTACTGCATCATCACGGTCATCTCACCGAACTGACCACCGACGAGCTCCTGCAGCTTCGCCGCGAAAAGGGCGTCCGGCTTCTCCGGCTTCGCCTGGAACTGCAGGTAGTCGACGTGCTTGAACACGACTTGCTCCTCTCAGCGGGATGCTTGTACGACGAATCAGTTACCCGGCGGACTGGCCCCGCGGGGACGTCCGTGGCCCGAGCAGGCCGGCGGGGCGGGGCATGGGGCCCGCATGGTGGTTCTCGATCTCGCTGTTCCGCTGAAGAACCGGGTGGCCCGGGTGGCGCCGTGGTTCGGCCCGGCCTTCGTGGCCGCCATCGCCTACGCCGACCCGGGCAACTTCGCCACCAACTTCACCGCCGGGGCCACCTCCGGCTACCTGCTGGTCTGGGTGATCGTGGCGGCGAACCTGATGGCCATGCTGGTCCAGTCGCTGTCGGCCAAGCTCGGCCTGGTCACCGGACGTGACCTGCCCGAGCTGTGCCGCGCCCACCTGCCCCGCCCGGTGTCGCGCGGGCTGTGGGTGCAGGCCGAGCTGGTGGCGATGGCGACCGACCTGGCGGAGATCGTCGGCGGCGCCCTCGCGCTGAATCTGCTGTTCGGTATGCCGCTGCCGCTGGGTGGCCTGGTCACCTGCGTCGTGGCGTTCGCCCTGCTGGAGCTGCACCGGCGCGGGTACCGCCGGTTCGAGACGGTGATCGGCGCGCTGCTCGGGGTGATCCTGATCGGTTTCCTCTACACCGCGCTGCGCTCGGGCGCCGACGCGCAGGCGTTCGCCACCGGTCTGGTGCCGTCGTTCGCCGGCTCGGACAGCCTGCTGCTGGCCACCGGCATCCTCGGCGCGACCGTGATGCCGCACGTGATCTACCTGCACTCGGCGCTGACCAAGTCCCGGGCGAGCGCCGCCGCCGACCCCGGCCGCCGCCGCGAGGCGCTGCGCTACCAGCGCGCCGACACGCTGGTCGCGCTCGGCGCGGCCGGGCTGGTGAACCTGGCGATGCTGGTGATCGCGGCGCAGCTCTTCTTCGGCTCGGGCATCGACGGCACCGACACCCTGGAGGGCATCCACCACGGCCTGGCCGCGGTGCTGGACGGGCACGCCGCGCTGGCGTTCGGGATCGCCCTGCTGGCCTCCGGCCTCGCCTCCTCCGGGGTGGGGACCTACGCCGGGCAGGTGGTGATGCAGGGCTTCATCGGCCGCGCCATCCCGCTGCTGGCCCGCCGGCTGATCACCATGGCGCCGGCGATGGCCGTGCTCGCGCTGGGCGTCGACCCCACCGGGGCACTGGTCTGGTCGCAGGTCGTGCTCTCCTTCGGGGTGCCGTTCGCGCTGGTGCCGCTGATCTGGCTGACCGGCCGCCGCCGGGTGCTCGGCGACCAGGTCAACCACCCGGCCACCACGGCGTGTGCCGGCGCCGTCGCGCTGCTGATCATCGGGCTCAACGGGTTTTTGCTGGTCAGAACGTTGGGTTGAGCGCGCTCAGCCGGGGCATCCGGGGGCCGTGCCCCTCTACCGCAACCCGGCGCTGCCGGCCAGCGCGGCCGCTTCGGCGCGGCTGGCCACGTGCAGCCGGCGCAGCAGCGTCGCGGTCTGCCGTTTCACCGTCCGCTCCGAGACGTGCATCCGATCGGCGATCTCGATCGTGGAGCAGCCACCGGCGATCAGCCGCAGCAGCTCCCGGTCGGCCCCGCCCAGCGACTCGACGGCCGAGGGCGCCGAGCGCCGCCGGCCCTGCTCGACCAGCGCGGCGAGCACGCCGTCCGGCAGCACCGCCCAGCCGTCGAGCGCGGCGAGCAGCGGCTGCATCAGCTCGGCGGCGTCACTGCTCTTGGGCAGGAAGCCGCTCGCCCCGGCCCGCAGCGCCTCCACCGCGACCGCCGGATCGTCGTCGCCGGACATGGCCAGCACCCGTGCCCGTGGGGCGGCCCGGCGCACCGCGGCGATCGCCCGGACCCCGCCGGGCGGCGGCATGTGCAGGTCCACCAGCACCAGGTCCGGCACGGCGTGGCGGACCACGCTGGCCGCGTACGCCGCGTCGCCGGTCGCCGCGACCACGGTGGCCCGGCCGTCGCTGACCTCCGGCAACAGCAGTTCCAACCCCCGTACGAAGAGGTGGTGATCGTCGATGACGGCCAGTCGGATTCCGGTGCGCATGACGCCCGGGTGCCCCGCCGCGGACGAGTCATGCGCCTGATCCGCAGACGAGCCCGGCCGGATCCGGGACTGCTGCTGGTCCGCAGCGTCTGCCACGAGCTGCGCCCGCCGATGGCGACACTGGCCGGCCTGGTCCGCGCCCTGGAGGGCGCACCGCCCGAGCCGCACCGCCGCGAGCTGGCCCGCCTGGCCGCCGAGCACGCCGCCTACGCCAAGGAGGTCCTGGAGCAGGCCGCCGCGACCGCCCAGGGACTGGCCGACGAGGCGGTCCCCGCGGCCCCGCTGGGCACGATCCTTCCCGCGGTGGCGGTGACCGCCCCGCCCGGCCGGCTGACCGTCTCGGCGAGCCGGGTCGCGCTGCGCTGGCCGGTGCATCCGCGGCACACCAAGCAGATCCTGATCAACCTGGTGAGCAACGCGGTCCGGCACGGGACCGGGCCGGTCCGGGTGCGCTCCGGGGTCCGGGCCCGCCGGCTCCGGATCACCGTGATCGACCAGGGCGGTCCGACCCCCGGCCTGCACGTGGCGCTGCGCCGCCGGACTCCCCCACCGGACGAGCACGGCCTCGGCCTGTGGGTGGTCCGCCACCTGCTGGCCGACCTCGGCGGGACGCTGCATGCCCGGCCCCTGCACCCGGGCGGGCTGGCGGTGGAGGCGGCGCTGCCGCGGTACCGGCACTGACCCGCGCGGGCCACGGGTTGGCCCCCGGGGGCCACCACGGGCGGGCATCCCGGTCGCATGCGAGACCACATCTTCCGTACGACCGTCCTGGCCGCGTGGCTGCTGGCGCTGCTGCTGCACGCCCCGTCCGGCCCCCGGACCGGCCTGCTGACCGTCGCGGTCGTCCTGGTCTGGGCCGCCCCGCTGGTCCGTGACCACCTCGCTCACCGGCAGCCGCGGTCACCGGCCCGGATGCGCCGGGTGCACGTCTCCCGGCAGGCCTGACCGGGCGCACCGGCCCCCAGCCGCGACCCGCCGGTCAGCGGCGGCTCAGCTGTGCGAACAGCTCCACCCACCGCGCGGCGATCACCGGCATCGCGTACCGGGCGCCGGTCTGCCGGGCCGCCTGACCCATCCGGGCGCGCTCGCCGGCGTCGCCGATCAGCCGGGACAGCCCGGCGGCCAGTTCGGCGACGTCCTCGGCGGGCACCAGCACCCCGTTGACGCCGTCCTCGACCACCTCGGCCGGACCGGTCGGGCAGTCGAAGGACACCACCGGCAGCCCGGTGCGCATCGCCTCCAGCAGCACCATCGGCAGCCCCTCCCGGCGGGAGCTGAGCACGAAGACCGACGCCCGGGCCATCTCCCGGTCCAGCTCGCGGGTGCGCCCGCGCAGGCGGACGACACCGTCCAGCCCGCGCTCGGCGATCCGGGCGGTCAGTTTCGGCCGGGCCCGACCCTCACCGAAGATGTCCAGCCGCCACCGCGGGTGCTCCGCGTGCACCCGCTGGAACGCGTCGATGAGCAGATCGAAGCCCTTCTGCCGGGTGAGCCGCCCGGCGGCGACCACGACCGCGGCGCGCTCACCCTCCGGTACGCCGTCGGGCGCCGGGGTGCCGTTCGGGATGTGCTCCAGGCGTACCGAGTCGCCCAGCGCCTCCCGGTAGGCGGCGAGGTCGGCGCGGGTCAGCACGGACACCGCGTCCAGCCGCGGGTAGGCGCGCACGATCGCGGCCTGCAACGGGGCCGGATAGCTACGGAAGTTCAGGTGGTCCTGGGCGACCCGGACCAGCCGCCGCGGCGCGAACCACGCGGACATCAGGTTGAGCGCCGGCCGGGTGGTCACCAGCACCCCGTCGGACTCCGCCCGGAAATAGTCCAGCACCCGCAGGTCCACCAGCGGGTCCCAGCGCTTGTACCGGAAGTCCGCGCGGTGCGGCAGCGGGCTGCGGAAACGCCGGGTCTTGCGCCAGAACCGGGAATTGGTGCCCGCCGGATCGGTCCACCGCGAGCCGTCCTCGCGCAGGTCGGTCAGCGAGACCAGCCGCACGCGCGGGTCGAGCCGGAACACCGGCGCCTGCGCCGAACGGTACACGCTGGCGATCTCGACGTCATGGGTGGCGCACAGCGCGTTGGCCTGGTTCACGACCGTACGGATCGTGCCCCCGGTGCCGTACGCGTTGTGGAGCACGTAGCGGATCTTCACCGCCCACAAGCTAGGGTGCCGGGTCAACCATCGTGAGATGGACATCGGGCGAACTCGGCCGGACCGGCGCCGCCCCCGCGACACGGGGACGGCGCCGGCCGGCGGGCTCAGGACCGGTCCGCCCCGCCCAGCCACCGTTCGATGCACTGCAGCAGGTCCTCGGCGTCGACCGGCTTGGTCACGTAGTCGCTGGCGCCGGAGGCGAGGCTCTTCTCCCGGTCGCCGTGCATCGCCTTGGCGGTGACCGCGATGATCGGCAACTGGGCGTACTTGGGCATGGAGCGGATCGCCGCGGTGGCGGCGTATCCGTCCATCTCCGGCATCATCACGTCCATCAGGATCAGGTCGACGTCGTCGTGCTGGGCCAGCACGTCGATGCCCTTGCGGCCGTTCTCCGCGTAGACCACCTCCATGCCGTGCAGCTCCAGGATGTTGGTCAGGGCGAAGACGTTGCGCGCGTCGTCGTCGACCACGAGCACCTTGCGGCCGGCCAGCCGGCCCGGCAAAGCGGCCAGGTCGCTGAGCACGCCGGTCTCGACGGTCGGCGGCATGACCGGCGTGCCGGCGTCGGTGGACAGGTGCAGGGTGATGCGTTCGCGCAGCTCGTCCAGGCTGGACAGCAGCTCCAGCGGGCGGGTCTGGGCCAGCGCCTGCAGCAGCGTGTCATGGTTGGGCGGCAGCGGGTGCGTGCGGTACGCCAGCACCGGGACGTGCCGCAGCCCGGTCTGCTCGTGCAGCGCCTTGACGAAGGCCGAGCCGCTGTCCGCGGGCAGCGACAGGTCCAGCACGATCGTGTGGAACGGCTGCGCCAGCAGCTCGGCGATCGCCGTCTCCGGGTCGACCGCGGTGACCACGTGCGCCGCGCCGTGGGTGTCGGCGACCGCGGCCGCCGCGCCCCGGGCGATCAGGGTGAGCAGCCCGTGCGAGTCGCTCTCGACCACCAGCAGCCGGCGGGTGTCCGGCCCGTCGATCACGTGCTCGACGGCCGGGTCGGCGATCAGCAGGTCGGCCGGCGGCTCGGCGACCGGGCCGCCGTCGTGCGCCACCGGCGTCTCGACCGGCATGTACAGGGTGAAGGTGCTGCCCTGGCCGAGCACGCTCTGCGCCTGGATCTCACCGCCGAGCAGGTAGGCGATCTCCCGGCTGATCGACAGGCCCAGGCCGGTGCCCCCGTAGCGGCGGCTGGTGGTGCCGTCGGCCTGCTGGAACGCGTCGAAGATCGCGGTCAGCTGCTGCTCGGCGATCCCGATGCCGGTGTCGATCACCCGGAAGGCGACCACCTCGGCGTGCTCGGCCAGCGCCTCCGGCAGCTCGTCGCGGCGGGCCCGCTCGATGCGCAGCTGCACCCGGCCCGCCTCGGTGAACTTCACCGCGTTGGACAGCAGGTTGCGCAGCACCTGCCGCAGCCGCTGCTCGTCGGTGAACAGATCGGTCGGCACGTCGGCGCCGGTGGACACCTCGAACGCCAGCCCCCGCGAGGAGGTCAGCGGGCGGAACGTGGCCTCCACGTAGTCGAGCAGGTTGCGCAGCTCGAAGGCCTCCGGCGCGATGTCCATCTTGCCGGCCTCGACCTTGGACAGGTCCAGGATGTCGTTGATCAGCTGGAGCAGGTCGGTGCCGGCCGAGTGGATGACGGTGGCGTACTCCACCTGCTTCGGGCTCAGGTTGCGGGTCGGGTTCTGCGCCAGCAGCTGCGCCAGGACCAGCAGGGAGTTCAACGGCGTACGCAGCTCGTGACTCATGTTCGCGAGGAACTCGGACTTGTACTTGGAGGCCAGCGCCAGCTGCTGGGCGCGCGCCTCCAGCTCCTGGCGGGCCTGCTCGATCTCCGAGTTCTTCGTCTCGATGTCCCGGTTCTGCCGGGCCAGCAGCGACGCCTTGTCCTCCAGCTCCGCGTTGGAGCGCTGCAGCTCCTCGGAGCGCGCCTGCAGCTCCTCCGAGCGGGCCTGCAGCTCGGCGGCCAGCCGCTGCGACTCGGTGAGCAGCACGTCGGTACGGGCGTTGGCCACCATCGTGTTGACGTTGACGCCGATGGTCTCCATCAGCTGATCCAGGAAGTCCTGGTGCACCTGGGTGAACGGGGTCATGCTGGCCAGCTCGATGACGCCGAGGATCTGGTCCTCCACCACGATCGGCAGCACCACCAGTTGCAGCGGGGTGGCCGAGCCGAGGCTGGACGAGACGGTGAAGTACCCGGCCGGCAGGTCGTCGACCACGATCCGCCGCTTGGCCACCGCGGCCTGCCCGACCAGCGACTCGCCGAAGGCGAACCGGCCGCCGGCGCCGTTGTGGCCGTAGCTGCCGACCACGCGCAGCGCCGGTCCCGCCGCCGCGTCGTCGACCAGCAGGAACGTGCCCAGCTGGGCGTTGACCAGCGGGGACAGCTCGTTCATCACCAGCGTCGCGACCACCTCGAGGTCACGGTGGCCCTGCATCAGCGAGGAGATCCGGGCCAGGTTGGTCTTGAGCCAGTCCTGCTCCTGGTTGGCCCGGGTGGTCTCGCGCAGCGACTCCACCATGAAGTTGATGTTGTCCTTGAGCTCGGCCACCTCACCGGAGGCGTCCACGGTGATCGACCGGGTCAGGTCCCCGGTGGCCACCGCGCTGGTCACCTCGGCGATGGCGCGTACCTGCCGGGTCAGGTTGCCGGCCAGCTCGTTGACGTTCTCGGTGAGGCGCTTCCACGTACCGGAGACGCCCTCGACCTCGGCCTGGCCGCCGAGGCGGCCCTCGCTGCCCACCTCCCGGGCCACCCGGGTGACCTCGGCGGCGAAGCTGGAGAGCTGGTCGACCATGGTGTTGATGGTGGTCTTGAGCTCCAGGATCTCGCCGCGCGCGTCGACGTCGATCTTCTTGGTCAGGTCGCCCTGCGCCACCGCGGTGGTCACCTGGGCGATGTTGCGCACCTGGCCGGTCAGGTTGTTCGCCATCGAGTTGACGTTGTCGGTCAGGTCCTTCCAGGTGCCGGCGACGTTCGGCACCCGGGCCTGGCCGCCCAGCTGCCCCTCGGTGCCCACCTCCCGGGCCACCCGGGTCACCTCGTCGGCGAACGCGCCCAGCGTGTCCACCATGGTGTTGATGGTCTGCGCCAGCACGGCGACCTCGCCCTTGGCCTCCACCGTGATCTTCTTGCTCAGGTCGCCCTGCGCCACCGCGGTCGCCACCAGGGCGATCGAGCGCACCTGGTTGGTCAGGTTGGACGCCATCACGTTGACGTTGTCGGTCAGGTCCTTCCAGGTGCCGCCGACGTTGAGCACCCGCGCCTGCCCGCCGAGCCGGCCCTCGGTGCCCACCTCCCGGGCCACCCGGGTCACCTCGTCGGCGAACGCGGAGAGCTGGTCGACCATCGTGTTGATGGTCTCCTTGAGCTCCAGGATCTCGCCGCGCGCGTCGACCCGGATCTTCTGGGTCAGGTCGCCGCGGGCCACCGCCGTGGTCACCTCGGCGATGCTGCGGACCTGGGCGGTCAGGTTGTCACCCATGACGTTGACCGACTCGGTGAGGTCCTTCCAGGTGCCGGAGACCCCCTTGACGTCGGCCTGCCCGCCGAGCCGGCCCTCGGTGCCCACCTCCCGGGCCACCCGGGTCACCTCGTCGGCGAACGACGACAGCTGGTCCACCATCGTGTTGATGGTGCTCTTGAGCTCCAGGATCTCGCCGCGGGCCGCGACGGTGATCTTCTGGGACAGGTCGCCGCGGGCCACCGCGGTGGCCACCTGGGCGATGCTGCGCACCTGGCCGGTCAGGTTGCCGGCCATCGAGTTCACCGAGTCGGTCAGGTCGCGCCAGGTGCCCGCGACGCCGCTGACCTGAGCCTGCCCGCCGAGCCGGCCCTCGGTGCCCACCTCCCGGGCCACCCGGGTCACCTCGTCGGCGAACGACGACAGCTGGTCCACCATCGTGTTGATGGTGCTCTTGAGCTCCAGGATCTCGCCGCGGGCGTCGACGGTGATCTTCTGGGACAGGTCGCCGCGGGCCACCGCCGTGGTCACCTGGGCGATGTTGCGGACCTGGTTGGTCAGGTTGCCGGCCATGAAGTTCACCGAGTCGGTCAGGTCGCGCCAGGTCCCCGCGACCCCCGGCACCTCGGCCTGCCCGCCGAGCCGGCCCTCGCTGCCCACCTCCCGGGCCACCCGGGTCACCTCGTCGGCGAACGACGAGAGCTCGTCGACCATCGTGTTGATGGTGTTCTTCAGCTCCAGGATCTCGCCGCGCACGTCGACGGTGATCTTCTGGGACAGGTCGCCGCGGGCCACCGCCGTGGCCACCTGGGCGATGTCGCGCACCTGGTCGGTGAGGTTGCCGGCCATCGCGTTGACCGAGTCGGTCAGGTCCTTCCAGGTGCCGGAGACCGCCGGGACCTCGGCCTGCCCGCCGAGCTGGCCCTCGGTGCCGACCTCGCGGGCGACCCGGGTCACCTCGGAGGTGAACAGCGACAGCTGGTCGACCATGCCGTTGAAGACGGTGGCGATCTCACCCAGCAGCCCGTCGCCGTCCTCGGGCAACCGGGTCCGGAAGTCGCCGTCACGTACCGCGGTCAGGCCCGCCAGCAGCTGCCTCAGATCACCGTCGGCGACTGCGCCCGCGCTCTGCACCATCCGAAAAGCCCCGTTTCTGCCACAGCCACAGCGGTGAATGGAAGTCTTGACCGGCGGTAAGTATGCACATCGGCGGCCGGATGTCGCACATGCGTGCCATGTCGCTGGTCACGGCCGGGGGAAATCGCTCAGGCATCCCCCTTGCGGCCGAAAAACCCGGCCCGATCGGATGGTTTGTCGGGGCCGCGCGCACGGGCACATAGGTCGGCGCACGATGCCGTCCCGCCGTCGCCCCCCACGCGAGGAGTTCCGCATGACCGTCCTGATCGACACCGCCGCCCCGGCCGATGCCACCACGAGCACCGATCGGGCCGGCGAGCTGATCAACGCGATGGCCGCCCTCCCCGCCGGGCACCCCGACCGCCCCGCGCTGCGCGACCACGCCATCGCGGCCTGGCTCCCGCTGGCCCGCCACCTCGCCAACCGCTACGCCAACCGCGGCGAGCCCCGCGACGACCTGCACCAGGTCGCCGTCATCGGCCTCATCAAAGCCGTCGACCGCTACCGCAACGACCGCGGCGTCGACTTCGCCGGCTTCGCCATCCCCACCATCATCGGCGAACTCAAACGCCATTTCCGGGACAAGACCTGGTCCGTCCGGGTTCCCCGCCGCCTGCAGGAACTGCGCCTGGCCATCACCGCCGCCAACAACACGCTCAGCCACACCCTCGGCCGCGCCCCCACCGTCGCCGACATCGCCGCCCACCTGCAGCTCACCGAGGACGAGGTCATCGAAGGCCTGGAAGGCGCCCGCGCCTACAACTCCACCAGCCTCTCCACCCCGGTCGCCGACACCGGCGCCGAGCTCGGCGACACCCTGGGCAGCGAGGACAGCGGCTACGAGCTCGCCGAGCTGCGCGCCGCCCTGAACCCGGCGCTGGCCACCCTCACCGAGCGCGAGCAGCGCATCCTCACCCTGCGCTTCTACGGCAACCAGACGCAGAGTCAGATCGCCGAGCAGATCGGCATCTCCCAGATGCACGTCTCCCGCCTGCTCGCCAAGGCCCTCACCAAACTGCGCCGCCAACTCGGCGACGCGGTGCTCTGAGGCCGGATCTCAGCCGCGCCCGGCCGGCCCGCCCAGCCGGGCGCTGACCGAGGCGCGCAGCCCGGTGGGGCCGGCCTCGATGCGCAGGTCCTCGGCCAGGCGCTGGGCCAGCCACAGCCCGCGCCCCCCGGGCACGTCGGTGGCCGGCAGGTCGCCGGGCACCCGCGCGGTGCCCCCGCCGTGGTCGCTGACCTCGCAGATCAGCGTGTCGTGCGCACGGCGCAGCAGCAGCCGGCCGGCGCCGCCGCCATGCCGGACCGCGTTGGTGACCAGCTCGTGGACGGCCAGGACGAAACCCTCGGCCGGTTCGCCGCCGAGCCCGGCCGCGGCGACGCGCTCGGCCAGCGCGTGACGCAGCACGGTGATGTCCTCGGCCACGAACGTCTGTGCGAGCAGAACCGCCCCGCCGGGATCGGTCGGCGCCTCGGACGGCGCGGCATCCTCGACGGCGGAACTGTCGGTCATGCCGGGAGATTACCCGCCAGAGGCAAAAGGCCTGTCTTCGCGCCCGGCGCGGCGTCCGGCACCCGATCACCGGTACGCCCGCACCGGCGTCACCCCGGCCGGGATGTGATCGGAACCGGCCGTCCGCCACCCACGAGGGTCCAGCCGTCGGCGGTGTGCCGGGCGGCGCCGCCGGTGGGAACCCCACCCGGTCCGGCCACCCGCAGGCGGGCCACCAGGACACCGCGGCCCTGCGCGGCGCCGTCGGTGCGGTAGGTGAAACGCAGTCGCGTCGCCCCGGCCGGCAGCGCCGCGGTGACGCGCCACCAGCACCGGCCGCCGAAACCGGTCACGGGGCCGTCGCTGCGCCACGACCGGCGGCCGTGGCGCAGCCTCATCGGCAGCGCGGTCCAGGTGACGCCGTCGGCGGAGGACTCGACGTGGGCGGTGTCCCGGCCGGGCTCGGTGTCGTACCGGAGAAGGAAGGCGGCCCGCGCCCGGCCGTCGGCCGCGCGCCGCAGCGGCGCGGTCAGCGTCATCGTCGCGCCGTCGCGCCGGCCGGTTCGCCACGCGCCGCCGGGCGGCAGGTGGACCGGGTGGGCGGAGGCGAAGGTACGGGCCAGAGCGCGCCGGGCCACCCCGGCGCCGCCCCACCCCCGGTCCGGGTGCACCCGGTTGCCGAGCACGATCAGGAACGACTGGTCGAGCGGGTCGATCACGATCGACGTGCCGGTGAAGCCGGTGTGCCCGAAGGTGACCGGCGAGGCCATCGCGTCCATGTACGCGTGGTTGGCCAGCTCGAAGCCCAGCCCCCGGGCGCTGCCCGGCCCACGCGGCAGCAGGCCGGCGTGGTGGTCGGTCAGCGCCTGCCGGACCATCGGCTCGGACAGGATCCGCCGGCCGCGGTAGGTTCCGCCGTCGAGCAGCGCCTGGCACAGGACCGCCAGGTCGTCGGCGGTGGAGAAGACACCGGCGTGCCCGGCGGCCCCGCCGAGCGCCCAGGCGTTCTCGTCGTGCACCTCGCCCCACACCAGGCCCCGGCCGGCGGCCGGCTGGTACTCGGTGGCGGCGATCCGGTCGCGCCGCGCGGGGTCCGGGCGGTAGCCGGTGTCGTGCATCCGCAGCGGGCCGGTGATCCCGGCACGCACCGCGTCGGCCAGCGGGCCGCCGGTGACCCGCTCGATCAGCGCGCCGAGCGCGATCAGCCCGATGTCGGAGTAGACGTACCGGTCGCCGGGCCGGGCGCCGACCGGGGTGGCCAGGGCCGCCGCCAGCCGCCGCGCGGGCGTCCGGCAGCACCGGTGCAGCGGCCGGTACGCCGGCAGCCCGGACGTGTGGGTGAGCAGGTGGCGGAGGGTCACGCCGGCCTTGCCCCCGGCGGCGAACTCGGGCACGTAGGCGGCGACCGGCGCATCCAGCGACACCCGCCCGGCCTCGGCCTGCTGGAGCACCACGATGGTGGTGAACAGCTTGGAGACCGAGGCGAGATCCCACAGCGTGTCGGCGCGCGCCGGGATGCGCCGCCGCGGGGGCAGTTCGGCGATCCCGCCGGGCCGCGCGGTGTAGCGGACCGCGTCGCCGACCGCGAACCGCGCGACCACGATGCCGTGGTGCGCGGCGAGCACGGTGGCGCCCGCGTACGCGGGATGGCCGGGATGCTCGGGCGTCGGTCGCAGGTACGCCGCGGCGGTACCCGGCAGCCGCGCGATCGGCCCCGGCAGCAGACCGGCCCGGCGCGCGTCGCCGGGGCGCAGCACGTCGCGCCGGAAGCGGATGTCGGCCGGGGTGACCGCCGGCGCCTGAGCCGGCGTGCCCGCCGGCGCCCGAACCGGCGCGGCGACCGCCGTCCCGACCGCCGTCCCGACCGCCGACGCGACGGACGGCGACGCGACGGACAGGATGGCGGCCAGGCCGAACCGGGGCAGGAGCCGCGATCCGGTCATCAGCGCCTCCCAGCAGCCGGTCCGAAGCGGCGCAGGCAGCCCCCAGCAGCCGGTCCGAAGCGGCGCAGGCAGCCCCCAGCAACCGGTCCGAAGCGGCGCAGGCAGCCCCCAGCAACCGGTCCGAAGCGGCGCAGGCAGCCCCCAGCAGCCGCTCCGAAGCGGCGCAGGCGTCTCCCGCGACTCGCGGAAGGAACGAAGATCATTGCCACCACGCCATGATCAGACTACTTTCAGTCACCATGAGCATTCGAGCCGTCACTTCGCTCGCCCGGACCACCCTGCGGGTGACGGTTTCCGCCGCCGGCGCTCCACGTCGGCGGCGCCCAGCGTCGGACAGGGCCGGATGACGACCGGCGACCCGGGGATGACGGCGGACCACCACCCGCCCGGCCGCGGCCCGGCCCGGAGCGCCGGGTGAACCGCCGCGGGCTGTTGGCGGCGGGCCTGACCGCCGGGGCCGGCCTGACCGCCGGGGTCAGGCTGACCGGCACGGCGCGGCTGACCCGCCCGGCCGAACCGACGGGCCCGCCCGAACCGACCGGCCCGGCGCGGCTGGCCGCCGCGGTGCCGGAGCACGGCCCGCTCCCCCGCGTCCCGGTGCGCACCGGCCTGGACCGGCTCGCCGCCGACGACTGGGCCGCGGTCCGGGGCGAGCGCGTCGGCGTGGTCGCCAACCCGACCGCCGTGGACCGCGAGTACCGCCACCTGATCGACCGGATGCACGCCGGCGGCGTCACCATCGGCGGGGTCTTCGGTCCCGAGCACGGCTTCCGCGGCTCGGCGCAGGCCGGCGGCAGCGAGGGCACCGGCACCGACGCGCGCACCGGGCTGACCGTCCACGACGCCTACCGCGCCTCGCCGGCGCGATGGGCGCGGATGTTCACCGCGGCCGGGGTGCGCACGGTCGTCTTCGACATCCAGGACATCGGCGCCCGCTTCTACACCTACATCTACACCCTGTACGACTCGATGGCCGCCGCCGCCCGGCTCGGGCTGCGCTACCTGGTGCTGGACCGGCCCAACCCGATCGGCGGCCGGGCGTACGGGCCGATGATGACCGGCGGCTTCACCTCCGGCGTCGGCCGGCTGGAGATCGTGCAGCAGCACGGGATGACCGTCGGCGAGCTGGCCCGTTTCTACAACGGCGAGTTCCTGCCCGCCGAGGCCGGACGGCCGGTGCGCCTGGAGGTGATCTCCTGCCGGGGCTGGCACGGGGGGCTGTACGCCGCCGACACGGATCTGCCCTGGGTGCTGCCCAGCCCGAACGTGCCCACTCCGGACACCGCGCTCGTCTACCCCGGCACCGGCATGGTCGAGGGGGTGTCGTCGCTGTCCGAGGGGCGCGGCACCACCCGGCCGTTCGAGCTGATCGGCGGGCCCGGCATGGACTACCGCTGGCGCGACCGGCTGGCCGCGCTCGACCTGCCCGGCGTGGAGTTCCGGGAGGCCTACTTCACCCCGGCGTTCCACGGGTTCACCGGCCGGCTGTGCGCCGGGGTCGAGGTGAAGGTGACCGACCGGACCGCGTACGACCCGATCCGCACGGCGGTCGCCATGCTGGTCGAGGCGCGCCGGGAGCCGGGGTTCGCCTGGCGCGCGGACGGGGCCCGGCACTGGATCGACCTGCTCACCGGCTCCGCCCGGCTGCGCACCATGATCGATGCCGGGGCGACGGCCGATGACGTGACCGGGGCGTGGGCGGCGGAGCTGGCCGCGTTCCAGGCGCGGCGGCGGCCGTACCTTCGCTATCCCCGCGCCGACCCGTGACGCGGACGCCGTCGTCAGCCGCGGCCGGTCCCGGTGCCGTTCACCGCAGCACCAGCAGGTCGAGGGCGTCGACGACCGGCCCGGACCGGGTGCGTGCGGCCTCGTTCAGCCGCGCGACCCCGGCCGCGTACGCCTCGTCGCTGATCAGCTGCAGCGGCGTGTGCGCCGCACGCCGGAGCCCCGCGGCGGCCTCGGCCAGCGATCGGGCGGACACCTGCGGAACGGGTTCGCAGCCCGCGGTGGTGAATCCGGCGGTGGCGAACGCGGCCTCGACCCCGGCGATGCTCGGATAGCGGTCGAGCACCTCGACGGCTTCCGGGAACCAGCGGAACAGGCTGATCGCCTCGTGCCGGCCGGCGAACGCGGACCGGATCAGCACCGGCGCGCCCGGCTTCAGCACCCGTCGGATCTCCCGGGCCGCCGCCGGAAGGTCGGGAAGGTGATGGATGACGGTGGAGAGCCAGACGGCGTCCAGGCTCGCGTCGGCGAGCGGGATGTCGTCGGCGGCGCCGGGCAGCACCGGCCTGATCACGGCGCGCTCGCGCATCGCCGCCGCGGGCTCCACCGCCACCACCTCGACCCGCGGCCACCAGGCACGGAATGCCCGCGTCCAGCTGCCGGTGCCGCATCCCAGATCGAGCAGGCGCATCCCGGGCCGGGGGCGGAAGTACCGGCCGATCGCCGCGCGCCAGGTGGCAAGGTCGTCGTCCCGCAGGTGCCGGGTCTCCGCGAACGCCGCCGCGTCCATGTCGTCGTACGCGATCAGAGCCATCCGCCGACTCCACCTTGCGGGCCGCGCGGGGAGCAAGAGGAAGTGCCGCGATTCACCACTATCGAAGCGCGCGCCGCGGTGGACGGTCCCGCGGCCCGGATGCCGGCGCCCCAGAAGGTCGCGGTGTTCCGGCGGCGCCGCGCCGGTGTTTCGGGCACCGGCCACACCGGGGTGCTGCGCCGCGCGGTCCGGGGAGGACGGATGCGCGATCGGGTCCACGCCGGGTTGCCGGCTTCGAGCCGGCGGCCGGTGACCGGCCACGGTGGAGGTCACCCGGGATCGGCGGGCCGGCTCTCCGGGGGGCTGCCGGCTGATCCGGCCGTGGTGCGCACCACGATCCGCCAGCCGTGCTGGACCGCCGTGCCGGCCGGGCGGCCGAGCGCCGCGCGGGCGCACTGCGCGCCCTGTTCGCGCAGCGACTGGGCCAGCGTGGTCAGCCCGGCGGAGGCGGCCGCGTCGCTGTCGTCCCAGCCGGTGACCGTCAGGTCGCCGGGAACGTGCCGGCCGGCGTTCGCGGCGGCCTGCAGCGCGCCGAGCGCCAGTTCGTCGCTCATCGCGGCGATGGCGTCCGGCGGGTCGCTGCCGCGCAGCAGCTCGGACGTGAACGTCTGGCCCTCGGTGATGTGGTTGACCGGGCACACCGCCAGCCGCAGCCGCGCGGGCGAATGGCCGGCCCGGGTCCAGGCGTCCCGGAAGCCCTCCCACCGGTGCCGGGTCACCGGGAACCGGACCGCCACCTGCTCGTCGCCGGTGAGCAGGCGGCGCTCGCGGTGGCGGTCCAGCGGGAAGCCGAGCACGAGCGGACGCCGGGCCCGGGCGAACGCCAGCCGGCCGATCGCCGCCGCGGCGGCCCGGTCGTCGATGCCGATCACCGGCATGTCGCGGCCGTGCGGGCCGGCGTGGACGACCGCGGGCAGGCCGGTGGCGGCGACGGCGTCCAGGACCGGGTCGTCGTCGCTGGTGGTCCAGACCACGAAGCCGTCGACGGCGGCCTGGGCGACCCGCTGGGCGTCGGACGGCGCGCCGGTGATCGGCACCAGGGTGAGCCCGACGCCCTCGGCGGCGCAGACGTCGGATACCCCGGCCAGGAAACGTGCCGCCTGCGGATCGTCGAACGCGTAGCTGAGGCGCTCGCCGAGCACGACGCCGAGCGAGCCGGCCCGGCCGCGGCGCAGCGAGCGGGCCGCCGGGTGCGGCCCGGGGTAGCCGAGCTGCCGCGCCGCCTCGTGCACCCGCGCCGCGGCCTCGGCGGAGACCCGCTCGGGCTGGGAGTAGGCGTAGGAGACGGTCATCGGCGAGACGCCGGCGGCACGGGCCACGTCGCGCATGGTCGGCCGGGGCCGGGCGGTGGTGGCGGAGCGTTCCATGCCGCAGACTCTACTTGTGTATCGATACACAGAAGACCCGGAACGCACCGTGTTCGTCCGCGACGCGCCCACCGTGCTGTCCTACGCCACGCTGGGCTGCTTCACCTTCTGGCTGTACGCGTTCGGCCCCGCCCTCACCCTGCTCCGCGCCGAGCTGGGGTTCTCCTACACGCTGCTGGGCGTCTACGAGGTGCTCTGGGCGGCCGGCGCGGCCCTGGCCGGGGCCGGCTTCGCCGGGCTGACGCGCCGCCTGAGCCGCACCGCGTTGCTGTGGGGCTCGGCGCTGGCCACCACCGCCGGCGCGGGCCTGTTCACGCTCGGCGGCGGCGTGCCGGGCACCCTGCTCGGCGCCGCGGTGTTCGGCCTGGCCGGGACGACGCTGCTGACCGTGCTGCAGGCGGTGCTGTCCGACCGGCACGGCAGCCGGCGCGACCAGGCCCTGACCGAGGCCAACATCGGCGCCGGCGCCTCCGCGGTGCTCGCCCCGCTGGTGCTCGGCGCGCTGGCGGCCAGCGCGCTGGGCTGGCGGGCCACGTTCGCGCTGCCGGTGCTCGTCCTCGCGGTGCTCTACCTGCGCTACCGCCGGGAGCCGCTGCCGGCCGCGCCACCGCGCCACGCCGCCACCGCGGGCGGCGGGCTGCCGGCGGCCTGTTGGCTGCTCGCCGTGCTGACCGCGGCCGGCACGGCGATCGAGTTCTGCCTGGTGTACTTCGGGCCGCAGATGCTGCTGCGCACCGGCCTGTCCGCCGCCACCGCGAGCACCGCGCTCAGCGCCAACTATCTCGGCATCCTGTCCGGTCGTCTGCTGGGCGCGCGGCTCACCCGCCGCCCCGGCCGCGCCGCCACCGTGCTGTACGCGTCGCTGGCCGTCACCGGCGCCGGCTTCGCCCTGTTCTGGCTGACCGGCCGCCCGGTCCTGGCCGTCCTCGGCCTGTTCGCCTGCGGGGTGGGCATCGCGAACCTCTATCCGCTCGGGCTCGCGCTGACCCTGGACGCCGCCGCCGGCCGCGAGGACCGGGCCAACGCGCGCACCCAGCTGATCGCCGGGCTGGTGTCGGGCGCCTCGCCGTACCTGCTCGGCGCGCTGGCCGACCGGCACGGACTGGTCGCCGCCTTCGCGCTGGAGCCGGCCCTGATCGGTCTCAGCGTGCTGCTGCTGTGGGCCGGCCTGCGCACCCGCCACCGGCACGGCTGACGGGCGTCCAATCCGGAGCGGGGCGCGGCCGGGCACCAACCGACCCCGCCGGGCGCCGGGCGCACCGCGCGATCGGGGCGGCCGGCGCGCCTCACCGGCGGAAGCCGCCGACCAGCCCGCTCAGCTGCTGGGACATCTGCGCCAGCTCGGTGGTGGCCTGCCTGGTGTCGGCCACGCCCCGGCTGGTCGCCTCGGCCGCCGACGCCACCCCGGTGATGCCCTGGGCGATCTCGTTCGTGCCGGTCGCCGCCTCCGAGACGCTGCGCCCCATCTCGGTCGTGGTGGCCGTCTGCTCCTCGACCGCCGACGCGATGGTCGTCTGGTAGTCGCTGATCTTGGAGATCACCTGGGAGATCTGCTCGATCGCCGAGACCGCGCCGCCGGCGTCCGCCTGGATCGCCTCCACCCGCTGGGCGATGTCCTCGGTGGCCCGCGCCGTCTCCTGCGCGAGGTCCTTCACCTCGGACGCCACGACGGCGAAGCCCTTGCCCGCGTCCCCGGCCCGGGCCGCCTCGATGGTGGCGTTGAGGGCGAGCAGGTTGGTCTGCTCGGCGATCGACGTGATCACCTTGACCACGTTGCCGATCTCGGCGGAGGACTCGCCGAGCTTACGCATGGTGCCGGAGGTCGACGCGGTGATGCTGACCGCCTCGGCGGCGACCCGGGCGGCCTCGGCCGCGTTCTGCGAGATCTCGCCGATCGACGCGCCCATCTGCACGCTGCCCGCCGACACCGTGTCGACGCTGCGGGAGATCTCCTCGGCGGCGGCCGAGACGGACTGCGCCTGGGTGGCCGCCTCCTGCGCGGACGAGGCGATCTGCGCCGCGGTGGCGGTCAGCTGCTCGGAGGCGCTGGACAGCGAGGCGGCGTTCTGCTCGATGGTGCCCACGGTCTGCCGCAGGTTGGCGATCGCGGTGTCGAGTGCCCGGCCCATCATGCCCGGCTCGTCCCGGGAGGTCAGGCCGCACGAGAGGGTCAGATCGTTCGCGGCGAGCGCCTCGCAGACGATGCGCACCCGCGTCAGCGACTGCACGATCCGCCGGGCCACCAGCAGGCCCAGCCCCAGCGCCAGCAGGAGCCCGGCGATCAGCATCGCCAGCGACAGGTTGCGGCTGACGTGGTAGGCGCTCTTGGCCCCCTCGGAGTTCTTCACCGCGTCGGCGTTCTCGGCCGCCGTCAGCTCCTGCAGCCGGTCGTTGACCTGTGCCAGCAACGGCTGGCTCTGGGTGTCCCGCACCGCCGACCACTCCCGCAGCCGGTTGGCCGTGCCGAGCGTCAGCAGCGTGCCCCGGGCCAGGCCGGCGTACTGGTCCCAGGCCGACTCCAACGCGTCGATGGCGGCCGGCGCCCCGGCCGGATCGCTGGCGCGGTACGCGGCCAGCGCGTCGTCGAAGCCCTGCACGTCGGCGGTGACCGCGTCGGCGAACCGTCTGCTCACCGCCGCGTCCGGCGACAGGGCCTGGTTCGAGGAGTCCGACTGGGTCTTCTCCGCCATCGTCTGCAACTGTCCGACCGCCCTGACGCTGGCGATGTTGCTGGTGGAGATCAGTTCGGCGGCGTCGCTGGCCCGCGCCATGCCGATCAACCCGGTGATGCCCACCAGCACCGCCACCAGGGCGGCCACGCCGACCGCGCCGAGCACCTTGGTGTTGACACTGCGATCGGCGAACCAGTTCTGCGCGGCCATGTCTCCTCCGAAGTCACGCCGGTGGCATCCGCTGTCCCCTCACTATCTGCGCGGGAACGGCCGTTGCGCGCCCGTTCCGGCGAACCTCGAAGGCCGGGCCGTGACCGCCGCCGCGTCACTGGTCAAGGGCCGGGCCGGTGGCCCGGCGCGGCCCGCCCGCGGGCAGCCCGGCGAGCACCGGCCAATGGTAGGAAGAGGGATGACCATGGATGCCCAGGACGTCTTCGCCGACCTTGACGCGTACGTCGCTCTGCCCCGCCTGGAGAATCTGCGCCTGTCACCCGACGGCCGCCGGCTGGTCGTCGGCGTCGGCACGCCGCACCGCGACAACACCGCCTACCGCACCTCGATCTGGGAGGTGGATCCGGCCGGTGAGCGCCCCGCCCGGCGGCTGACCCGCAGTGACGCCGGCGAGTCGCCGGCCGGCTTCACGCCCGGCGGTGACCTGCTGTTCACCTCGGCCCGGCCCCGGCCCGGCGGCGACCCGGACAGGGAGCCGGTGACCGCGCTCTGGCGCCAGCCCGCCGGTGGCGACGCCCACGTGCTGGCCGCCCCGCCCGGCGGCGTGAGCCGGGTCGTGGCCGGCGTCGGCGGGACGGTGCTGCTCGGATCGCCGCTGCTGCCCTCGTCCGCGGACCCGGCCGCCGACGAGAAGGCACGCGCCACGCGTAAGGAGGCCGGGGTCTCGGCGATCCTGCACGAGCAGTACCCGGTGCGGTACTGGGACCACGACCTGGGGCCGGCGGCCACCCGCCTGCTGGCCGGGGACCTCGCCGACGGCGACGCCGCGCTGCCGTTGCGGGACCTGACCGGCCACGCCGGGCTCGCCCTGCACGACGTGTGCACCTGGGACGTCACGCCGGACGGCCGGACCGCCGTCGCGCAGTGGCAGGTGGTCGGGCCGGGCGGCGCGCAGCGGCAGACCCTGGTCGCCGTCGACGTCGCCTCCGGCGAGCGCCGGACGCTGGCCGACGACGCCGATCACGACTACCAGGCGCCGCGCATCTCCCCCGACGGCACGCGGGTCGCGTTCGTCGCCGTCCGGCGCTCGACCGCCACCGACCCCGGCGACGCCTGGCTGGCCACCGTCCCGGTCGCCGGTGGCCGGGTGCGGGCGTTGACCGGGGCCTGGGACCGGCTGCCCGGCGCGCCGCGCTGGACGCCGGACGGGTCCGCGCTGGTCACCGCCGCCGACGACCGGGGCCGGGCCCCGCTGTGGCGCGTCGACGCGGCCAGCGGCGCGGTCACCCGGCTGACCCCGGACGACGGGGCGTACACCGACTGGCAGGTCGCGCCGGACGGCCGCTGGGTCTACGCGCTGCGCTCGGCCGTCGACAGCCCGCCCAGCCCGGTCCGGGTGGCGCTCGACGGCGTGCCCGAGCTGACCGTCCTGCCCGGCCCGGCCGAATCCCCGGCCATCCCGGGACGGCTCGCCGAGGTGACCGCGACGGCGGCCGACGGCACCGGGCTGCGCGCCTGGCTGGCGCTGCCGGACACCGCCGGCGCGGACCGGCCGGCGCCGCTGCTGCTGTGGATCCACGGCGGCCCGCAGGGCTCCTGGAACAGCTGGTCGTGGCGGTGGAACCCGTGGATCGCGGTCGCGCACGGGTACGCCGTCCTGCTGCCCGACCCGGCCCTGTCCACCGGGTACGGGCGGGACTTCATCGCCCGCGGCTGGGGCGCCTGGGGCGACCGGCCGTACACCGATCTGCTGGCCCTGACCGACGCGGCCGGGGAGCATCCGGACGTCGATGCCGGCCGGACCGCCGCGATGGGCGGCTCGTTCGGCGGCTACATGGCCAACTGGATCGCCGGGCACACCGACCGGTTCGACGCGATCGTCACGCACGCGTCGCTGTGGTCGCTGGAGCAGTTCGTGCCGACCACCGACGTCGCGTCGTACTGGGCGCGGGAGATGACCCGGGAGATGACCGCGGCCTGGTCGCCGCACCGCTCCGCCGGGGCGATCACCACGCCGATGCTGGTCATCCACGGCGACCGGGACTACCGGGTGCCGATCGGCGAGGGGCTCAGCCTGTGGTGGGCGCTGATGTCGTCGCCCTCGGGCCCGGGCAAGCACAAATTCCTGTACTTCCCGGACGAGAACCACTGGATCCTCAAGCCGGGCAACGTCAAGGCGTGGTACG
The DNA here is from genome assembly GCF_003711105.1 of Actinoplanes teichomyceticus ATCC 31121. NCBI lineage: Bacteria > Bacillati > Actinomycetota > Actinomycetes > Micromonosporales > Micromonosporaceae > Actinoplanes > Actinoplanes teichomyceticus. Next base: position 3,328,765 of record NZ_CP023865.1, on the reverse strand, counting down.
CGACCGTCCTGGCCTTCCTCGACCAGCACGTGCGCGGCGCCGGGTGGCGGCGTCCGGAGCTGCTGGGCTGACCCGCGGCGGTAGACCCGCGGCAGCCCGGGTACCCACCGGCGGGTGAGACCCGACTCGGTGGACGTGACCCGGCCGCTGGCGCCCGGCGCGCCGGCGGCCCCGCACAGTGCCAGCGGCGAGGCGGTCGACACCCACGACCTGGACGCGGTCGCGCCGCCGCCGCGCCCGGCCCGGCGGTGGACGCCGAAACGGGTGGTGGCCACCCCGGCGGCGTACGACCACGCGCACGGACGGCGGATCATGGCGTTGGTCGAGGCGCACGGTCTCGAGGTGGAGCGGCTGCGCGGCAACCGGCTCACCGGCCTGCGCGGGGAGAGCGACCGGGAGACGTACGCCCGGGCGAAAGCCACCATGGCGATCGTGGTGAGCCCGCCGTCGCGCCGGAAGCTGCAGCCGATCGCGCCCAGCGCGGACTGGCGCGTCGATCTGGCCGAGGGCTGCCCGGCGCACTGCCAGTACTGCTACCTGGCCGGCTCGCTGACCGGGCCGCCGGTCACCCGGATCTACGCCGATCTCGACGACATCCTCGCCGGGCTGGCCGACTACGCCGGCCGCGGCACGATCACCAGCCGCCGCGCGGACCGGCGCGACGAGGGCACCACCTTCGAGGCGTCCTGTTACACCGATCCGCTCGCGCTGGAGCACCTCACCGGCAGCTGGCGGCGCGCGGTGGAGCACTTCGGCGCCTGGGACGCTCCGGTGCAGCTGCGCTGGACGACGAAGTTCGACGACGTGGACGGGTTCGTCGGGCTGGCCCACCACGGGCGTACCCGGGTGCGGTCGAGCGTCAACTGCCGCCCGGTCACCACCCGCGTCGAGGGCGGCACCAGCCGGTTGGAGGACCGCCTCGCCGGGCTGCGGCGCCTGGCCCGCGACGGCTACCCGGTCGGCGTGACGATCGCGCCGATCATCGCGGTGCCGGACTGGCAGGCCCACTACGGCGAGCTGCTGGACGCGGTCGCGGCGGCGGTGGGTGACGTGCCCGGCCTCGACCTGACCGCCGAGCTGATCACCCACCGGTTCACGCCGGGCAGCAAGGAGGTCCTGCTGGGGTGGTATCCGCGTACCCGGGTGGAGATGGACGAGCAGGCGCGCAGCCGCAAGCACGGCAGGTTCGGCGCGGTCAAGTACGTCTACCCGGCCGAGACGATGGCGCAGCTGAGATCCTGGTTCCAGCACGAGCTGGCGGACCGGCTGCCGTCCTGCCGCATCCTCTACTGGACCTGAGCCCGGCGGTCAGCGCCAGCGGCGGGGGCACCGGCCGGAGCGGCGCAGCCGGCCGAGGATGTCCTCGACCGCGTAGACCCCGAGCATCCCGGCGAGACCGGCGACCACCGGCGTGGCGAACTCTGCGAGCGTCAGCATGCCGGTCTGGTCGGCACGCCCGGGTGCGGGCGGCGCAGCGGCGGCGTTGCGGATCGGGTGCTGTCCGAAGGTCCGGCCGGAAGCGGGCCGCGCTTGCGGGCACTAGCGGAAATGTCGATTCCTGTTTCTTTTCGTTGACATGACACATGTAACTAGCTCAATGTGATCTCGTTACGTCGTTGCGCGAAGGGAAACACTCGATGGCGCGATCGCCGGTAAGAGCCCTCCTGATGGCCGCCCTCCTGGCCCTGTCGATCCTCGCGGCGCCGCCGGGCGCCGCCCCGGCCGCAGCCGCCGAAACCGCCCCGGCGGTGCACGGCCTCAAGGGCGAGTACTTCCGGATGTCCGCCCCGGGCGCGCGTGACTTCGCCGAGCTCGGCGGCATCTCGCTGGACCCGAACATCGACCTGGCCGACCTGACCGGCAGCTTCCAGTCGTTTCTCGGCCGCACCGAGCACACCACCGCCCGCTGGACCGGGCGGCTGACCGCGCCGGCCACCGGCGACTACACGTTCTTCCTGGTCGGCGACAACGGGTTCCGGTTCCTGCTGGACGGCAAGCCGGTCATCGACCACTGGGTCGGCGACTGGGACATCGAGCAGACCAGCGCGCCGGTGCACCTGGTCGCCGGGGAGGCGCACGACGTCCGGATCGAGATGTTCCAGGACGTCGGCGGCGCGAACCTGTTCCTGCGCTGGTCGGCCGCCGGCCTGCCCAGGCAGCTCGTGCCGGAGTCGGCGTTCACCCCGCCGGACGGCTTCCAGGTCTTCCCGGTCGCCTTCGAGGTCGGTGCCGACGGCCGCACGGTGGCCGCCGACTTCGACGCGCCGGTCGACGTGATCGCGCAGACCGCGACGCACCTGAGCATCGAGGCCGACACCACGCCGATGCCGATCGGCTCGATCCGGGCCGACCGCCGCGACCGTACCCGGCTGGTGGTCACCCTCAGCGAGCCGATCCAGGCCGGCCAGCGGGTGCGGGTCGACTACGACGGCGCCGGCGGCCTGGTCGTCGGCGGTGAGAGCGTCCCGCGGGTGATCCGCTCGGCGGCCAACACCTCCACGCACCGGCTGACCACGCCGTGGGGTGACCGGCTCGACGAGCAGCACCCGCTGCCGGAGTACCCGCGGCCGCAGCTGATCCGCAAGGACTGGCTCAACCTCAACGGGCCGTGGGAGTTCGCCGGCGCGGCGGCCGGTGAGCAGCCGGCCTTCGGCACGAAGCTGCCCGAGAGGATCATCGTGCCGTTCCCGGTCGAGTCCCAGCTGTCCGGGATCGAGCGGCGCGAATCGCACATGTTCTACCGCAAGCTCGTCACCGTGCCGCGCGACTGGCGCATCGGCTCCGGACGGCGGCTCAGGCTGAACTTCGGCGCGGTCGATCACCAGGCCAAGGTGTACGTCAACGGCGCGCTGGTCACCGAGCACACCGGGGGCTACACCGCGTTCACCGCGGACATCACCGGCGCGCTGCGCGGGCACGGCAAGCAGGAGATCATCGTCGAGGTCACCGACACGACCGGGCCGAACCAGGCGAAGGGCAAGCAGTCGCCGAACCCGGGCGGCATCTTCTACACCCCGACGTCCGGCATCTGGCAGACGGTGTGGCTGGAGCCGGTCGCCGAGGTGAGCATCGACGACGTCGTCACCACGCCGGACCTGACCACCGACTCGCTCGCCGTGCGGGTCGAGTCGGCCGGCGCCGAGCCGGGCGCCCGGGTCACCGCCACCGCGCTGGACCGCAGGGGCCACCGGGTCGGCGCCGTCACCGGCGCCGTCGGCGCCACCCTGCGGCTGACCATCGACAAGCCGCACCTGTGGAGCCCGGACGACCCCTACCTGTACGACCTCGACGTCAAACTGGGCAGGGACCGCGTCCGCGGCTACTTCGGCATGCGGTCGGTGGCCGTGCGCGACGTCGGCGGCTTCCCGAAACTGGTCCTCAACGGCCGGCCGATCTTCTCGCTGGCCACCCTGGACCAGGGCTTCTGGCCGGACGGCCTGTACACCGCCCCGAGCGACGCGGCGCTGCGCTTCGACCTGGTGGAGACCAAGAAGCTCGGCTTCAACGCGGTCCGCAAGCACATCAAGGTCGAGCCGGCCCGCTGGTACCGGCACGCCGACGAGCTCGGCCTGCTCGTCTGGCAGGACTTCGTGTCCGGCGACAACACCACCGAGGCGGCCCGGCAGCAATGGCTCACCGAGGGCCTGCGCGAGATGACGGAACTGCACAACTTCCCGTCGGTCATCGGCTGGATCCCGTTCAACGAGGGCTGGGGCGAGTGGGACCGCACCGCGACCGGGCAGATCGCCGAGCGGGTCAAGGCCGCCGACCCGTCCCGGATCGTCAACGCGCACAGCGGGGTGAACTGCTGCAACTCCAAGGGTGACGCCGGCAAGGGCGACGTCATCGACCACCACGACTACAACAACACCGATCCGGCGTACCCGGACGCCACCCGCATCGCGATGGACGGCGAGCACGGCGGGTTCACCCTGCGCACGCCGGGGCACATGTGGCCGGGCGCGCCCACGGTGATCTACAGCGGGGTGGCCGACAGGGCCGCGCTGACCGCCAAGTACGTCGACAACACCCAGCGCTTCTACCTGGAGGCCGCCGGGGCGGAGCTGTCCGGCTCGGTCTACACCCAGATCACCGACCTGGAGAACGAGCTCAACGGCCTGTGGACGTACGACCGGCGGCAGATCAAGGTCGACCCGGCGCCGGTCCGGGCGATCAACCAGCGGGTGATCGCCGCCGGGGCGGCGGCCGGCGCGGACGCGGTCTTCCCCGGGCACGGCGACTGGCGCCTGGACGAGGGCAGCGGCGGCACGGCCGCCGACAGCGGCGGGGACAGCGACCTCACGCTGACCGGCGACACCGGCTGGGCGCCCGGCGTGCGCGGATCCGCGCTCAGGTTCGACGGCGACGGCGACCACGCGGACACGGCCGCCCCGGTCCTGGACACCACCGGCGACTACACGGTCGCGTCCTGGGTGACGCTCGACGAGCTGCCCGGCAACTACGCCACCGCGGTCAGCCAGGACGGCCGCCGCACCGAGAACCCGTTCTACCTGCAGTACGGGCAGGGCGCGTTCGCGTTCAGCACGCCGGGCGGCAACCGTGCCCGGCTGGTGGTCACCCCGGAGCTGAACCGCTGGTACCACCTGGTCGGGGTGCGTGACCACGCCGGCGGCGAGATCCGGCTGTACGTGGACGGCAAGCGGGTCGCGGCCACGGCGGCCGGGCCGGACACGGTCAGCACCGGGCCGCTGTCGCTGGGCCGGGCCAGGTACGCCGGCAACCGGACCGACTACTGGTCCGGGTCGATCGACGAGGTGCACGCGTACGACCGGGCCCTGACCGACGACGAGGTGGCGGCGCTGTACACGGCCGAGGCGCGCTGACGCCGGGCGGGACACGACGCGGGGCCGTCCGACCGGACGGTCCCGCGTTCGTCCGCGGTCACCGCGCGATCGACGAACGGCTCCCGCCCGATGCGACCCGCGGCGGCACCCCGGTGACCGGCCGCCGGGTCCCCGGAACGGACGATCCGGCGGGTGACGTGGGGCCCCGCGGCGCCGGAGCGACTAGGGTCGGCGGCGTCGTACGTTCCCCACCGGGGCATCGGGCCCCCGCGCTGTGCACCGCTCCGGAGGACACCCATGCCGTCCCGATTCGCCGAACTCGGCTGGGCTTCGACCCGCCTCGGCGAGATCAGCCTGCGCCGCCGCCGGGAACCGATCACCGGGATCGAGGTGTACGAGGTCAAACTCGGCGACGAGTACCTGATGTCGAGCATGTTCACCGTCGCCGAGCGGGAGCTGGCGCGGCTGGGTCTGGCGATGCTGCCCGACCGGCCGTGCGACGTGGTCGTCGGCGGTCTGGGCCTCGGCTGCACCGCCCACACCGTCCTCGCCGACGACCGGGTCCGGAGCCTGACCGTGGTGGAGGCGCTGGAGCCGGTCATCGACTGGCACCGCCGTGACCTGCTGCCCGGCGGCGGCGCGCTGGCCACCGACCCGCGGACCAGGCTGCTGCACGGTGACTTCTTCGCGCTGCTGCGCGACGGTGAGGGCTTCGACCCGGCCGCCCCGGACCGGCGTTTCGACGCCGTCCTGGTCGACATCGACCACTCGCCCGGCAACGTCCTGGACGCGACCCACGCCGACCTGTACACACCGGCCGGGCTGGGCCGGGTCGCGGACCGGTTGACGCCGGGCGGGGTGTTCGGCCTGTGGTCCGACGATGCCCCGGACGAGGCGTTCCTGACCGCCCTGCGGCAGTGTTTCCACACGGCGGACGCCCACGTGGTGACCTTCGCCAATCCGTTGACCGGCGGCGAGTCGGCCAACACCGTCTACGTCGCCGCCACCGCCTGACCGGGGACGGTCCCGGCGGCGGCCGACACCCTCCACGTCGCCGCCACCGCCTGACCGGGGACGGTCCCGGGCGGCGGCCGACACCCTCCACGTCGCCGCCACCGCCTGACCGGGGACGGTCCCGGGCGGCGGCCGACACCCTCCACGTCGCCGCCGCCGCCTGACCGGGGACGGTTCGGGGCGGCGGCGTGCCGGCCCGGATCTCAGAGGCGGGCGTGGACCCCGCCGAGACCGCGCCACCAGCGGCGCCGGCGCGGGGCGGCGGCCGGTGTCTCATCCGGCAACGTGCCCAGGGTGAGTCGCACCCGGGCACCACCCCACTCGTTGCGACCCACCGTCAGGCCCCCGCCGGTGTCGGCGGCGAGCCGCTGCGCGATGTCGAGCCCCAGGCCGGTGGAGTTGGCGTCGCTGGCGCCACGGGCCAGGGCGGCGTCCGGGTCGGTGAAGCCGGGGCCGGCGTCGTCGACGATCACCGTCGCCGACGCGGCGGCCCGTACGACGGTGACCCGGCAGGCCGCGTCCTCGCCGGTGTGGTGGAAGACGTTGCCGAGCAGCACGTCCAGCGCCTCGGTGACCCGGGACCAGGCGGCCGGCACGGTGATGCCCTCGGGCGGCGGGTCGGCCTGCCACGGCCGGCCCTGATCCTCGGCGAGGGCGCCCCAGAACGCGGTGCGGTCCGCCACCACCGCGCCGAGATCGCAGTGCAGGCGGGGACGGGCGGCCAGCGGGCGGCTCGCCTCGCTGATCACCGCGCTGATCTCGTGCTCCAGCCGGTCGACGACCCGCAGCTGGCGGTCCCGGTCGTCGCCGGCAGCCAGCGCCTCGGCGTTGAGCCGCAGCGCGGTCAACGGCACCCGCAGCCGGTGGGACAGGTTCGCGGCGAGCGCCCGCTCCTTGGCGAGCAGCTCCAGGAACCGGTCGGCGAGCACGTTGAGGGCCGCGCCGACCTCCTCGATCTCGCGGGGGCCGCTGGGGCGTACCCGGGCATGCAGTTGACCGGCGCCCAGGCTGGTGGCGGTGCGTGCCAGGTCACGGGTGGACCGGACGACCCGGGCGGCGAGCCGGTCGGCGAGGACCATGCACAGACCGACCAGCACCACCGCTTCCAGGACGAGCACCAGCACCGCGGTCGGCACACCGGCCCGCAGCGACGTGCCCGGGACGAACACCTCGATGACCGCGATCAGGCCCTGCGGCAGTGCGACCGGCCGCAGGTAGACCCGGCCGCCGTCGACGGTGACGGTGCCGGCCGTCTCGCGCTGCCGCACCTGGATGACGGCGCCGGGGGTGACCCGGCTGACTCCGACGGTGCCGAGGGCGGGCAGGTGCGCGGCGAGCTCACCATGCTGCCCGGCGCGCGTGCTCATGATCGAGTTGAGGACGAGGTCGCGGTCGGTGGCGACCACGACCACGGCGGAGAGGCCGAGGGCCTGCCGTTCGGCCTCGCGCATCGCACGATCCTGGACGGCGCTGTGCACCAGCAGCGCGAGCGGGATGACGAACGCCAGCGCCACCAGGGTGGTGACGGCGAGGGCGACCAGTACGTAGCTGCGTCTCATGGGACCGCCGACCATAGCCGTACCGGCCGTGCTCCACCAGCGGCGGTAGCACGCCCGGCCTGGTTGCCGGCTCAGAGGTCAAGGTCGACGACCGGCGCGGCGCCGGGCCGCGGCGTGGTGATCGCGGCTCCACCGCCGGGAACGCGGATCGCGGCTCCACCGCCGGGAACGCGGATCGCGGCTCCACCGCCGGGAACGTGGCATCGCCGGAGCGGCCCTCGACGGCCCGCTCAGGAGCCGTACTCCTCGATGACCTGCGCCGCCGGGCCGCCGTTCCAGTACGCCGTGATGGCGGAGGTGTGGCCGGGACCGGACAGCCGCGCCACGACGATGGTGTCGCTGCGCCGGACGGCGCTGACCGCGTAGCCGGGCAGCGGATCGGTGCCGACCACGTCGACCCGGGTCGCGGAGTAGGCGACGGTGATCGTCCCGCCGTCGGCGTTGATCCGGTAGCGGGGCCGCTGGTCGGCCGTCGGCGACGGGGACGGCGAGGTGCTGGACGAGACGGTGGCGCTCGGGCGTCGGCTGGCCGTCCTCCGCGGCGCCGGTGACGCCGTGGTACGCGACGGGCGGACCTTCGACGATCGACGGGTGGCCGGACGGGAAGCGGCCGGGCTCGGGGTCGCCGACTCGGCGAGCCCGAACCGGATCTCGGTGTACCGGCGGTTCACGTCGATCGCCACCGGGGGCTCGTCGGTGATCGCCGGGGCGATGCCGAGTTGGACACCGAACCAGGAGACGGCGACCGCGGTGATCGTCACCGCGAGCCACCCCGCAACATAACTCCAGCTCCGGCCCATGGTCGTATTCTGCACGAGCGATACGGTGTGGCAATGTCCCAGGTGTTGGTGATCGAGGACGACGTCGACGTCCGGCAGGCCATCGGCCGGTTGCTGAGCGCGACCGGGCACGACGTGCGGTTGTGCGGGACCGCCCTCGACGGGCTGCGCGAGGCGGCGGCGTGGCCCCCGGACGTGGTGGTGCTCGACCTCGGGCTGCCCGACCTCGACGGCGCGGCCGTGCTGCGCCGGATCCGGGCCACCTCGCAGGTGCCGATCGTCGTCGCGACCGCCCGCGAGCAGGAGAGCGAGATGATCCGGCTGTTGCGGGCCGGCGCCGACGACTACGTGGTCAAGCCGTACTCGGCCGAGCAGATCGAGGCCCGGATCGCGGCGGTGCTGCGCCGCGGCCACGGCGGCCCGGCGGTCGCCGGCCTGACCGTGGGCGGGCTGTCGCTGGACCCGCAGGCGCGCACGGCCACCCTCGACGGGGTGCCGCTGCAACTGTCCCGGCTGGAGTTCGACCTGCTGGCGTACCTGATGCGGCGGGCCGGCACGGTGGTGACCCGCCGTCAGCTGCTGACCGACGTGTGGCCGGCGGAGAGCCGGTCGCTGGAGACCGTCGACGTGCACGTCACCTGGCTGCGCCGCAAGCTCGGGGAACGGGCCGCCCAGCCCCGCTACGTGCACACCGTCCGCGGCGTCGGCATCCGCCTCTCCCCGCCGGAGCCCGCCCGGTAGACCCGCCGTGGTGAGGCGGTCACCCGGGCGGCACCGCACGCGCGGCGGCGCTCGCGGTGAGCCCGGACCCGTCCGGCCCCGGATCCCTCCGCCGTCCATCGGCGATCGGGCCCTCCGGGTCGCGGGTGGCCACGCCGATATCGGGAAGGTCCCGGGTCCGCCGCACCACACCGGCGACCACCTCGACGGCCGCGCGAAAAGGCGTCCCGGACGGCGGCTCCGGCGTCACGGCAGCCATTGCGCCGAACGGCTCGGGCGCCGATCCGCGGGCGGAACGGCACCGTGGGCCGGCCCGCGTGGCGGGTCCAGGGCGGCGCGTGCGGAGCCGAGCCCGGGGTCGTCACGGCGGCGGCACCCATCGTGACGTACCGCATCGCTCCGATAAAGGTTCCCGTAAGGGCACCGTAAGGAACTGAAACGGAAAGCTTCCGAGGATTAAGCATGCATTAAGTGCATTGACCGAGGTATTGCTTCGACCAAGACTTGCACTCGCTCGGGACACGAGCGAATCCCCTCACCTCACGACGGCGCTCGACCGGGCACCACCCGGCAATCGGCGTCGTGAGCATCCGTGCAAGGAGCACCGTTGAAGCACAAAGTCGCGGTGGCGACCGGCCTTGCGGCCGTCACCGTAGCGGGGTCCATCGCCCTGACCATGCCGCAGGGAAACGCGGCCACCACGAAGCCCCCCACGGCGACCACGGCCGAACCGGTGCCGACCACCCTCGCCACCTCCCGCGCGACGACGTCGGCGCAGGCGCTCGTGGCGAACAAGCCCAAGATCTTCTTCAAGGGTGGCCGCGACAAGCTCGTCCGGCGCCAGGTGATCAGCCAGAACGGCCTGCAGTACGTCGCCTACGAGCGCACCTACCGGGGCCTTCCGGTGCACGGCGGCGACGCGGTCGTGGTCACCGACACCGCCGGCACGGTGCTGGGCAACTACGTGGCCCAGGAGCAGGCGCTGACGGTCGGCACCTCCGCGAAGGTCAGCCCCGGGGCCGCCGCCGCGACCGCCCGTAAGAAGCTCACCACCGTACGGACCACGGGCAAGCCGACGCTGACGGTCGTCGCGCAGGGTGCCGGTGTCCTGGCGTACGAGGTCGTCGTCAGTGGCACCAAGCGCACCGCGCAGGGAACCGCGCCCAGCAACCTGCACGTGTTCGTGGACGCCGCCACCGGCAAGGTCATCGACGACCTGACCCGTGACGACATCGTCGACGCGACCGGCCGCGGCGCCTACTACGGCACCGTGAACATCGACACCCGGGGCTCGGGCGGCAGCTTCAGCATGAACGACCCGACCCGGCCGGGCCTGGCCTGCGGCGGGCAGAACGGCGCGCCGTTCACCAGCACCACCGACACCTGGGGCAACGGCAGCGCCACCGACCTGGTCACCGGCTGCGTGGACGCGATGTACGCCGTCCAGCAGGAGTGGAACATGCTGCGCGAGTGGCTGGGCCGCAACGGCATCGACGGCAACGGCCGCGGCTTCCCGATCCGGCAGGGCCTGGCCGACGTCAACGCCTTCTGGAACGGCTCCCGCATCGAGATCGGCCGCTCCTCCGACGGCCGCCGCCTGCTCAACAGCATCGACGTCGTCGGTCACGAGTTCGGGCACGCGATCAACCAGTTCACCCCCGGCGGCTCCAGCGGCGGCAACGAGGCCGGCGGCCTGAACGAGTCCACCGGTGACATCTTCGGCGCGCTGACCGAGTTCTACGCCAACAACCCGAACGACCCGGGCGACTACACCACCGGTGAGGTGGCGAACCTGACCGGCAACGGGCCGATCCGCAACATGGCCGATCCGTCCAAGCTCGGCGACCCGAACTGCTTCTCCAGCAGCATCCCGTCCACCGAGGTGCACGCCGCGGCCGGCCCGCAGAACCACTGGTTCTACCTGCTCGCCGAGGGCTCGCGTCCGACCAACGGCCAGCCGGCCAGCCCGACCTGCAACAACAGCACCGTGACCGGCATCGGCATCCGCAAGGCCGGCCAGATCTACATGAACACGCTGATGCGCAAGACGAGCGGCTGGACCCACGCCAAGGCCCGCGCGGCCTCGGTGGCCGCCGCCGCCCAGCTGTTCGGCAACGGCCCCGAGTGCGCCACCGTCAAGGCCGCCTGGAGCGCCGTCAGCGTCCCGGCCGGCAGCGGCGAGCCCGCCTGCACCGGCGGCAGCACCCCGACGGCCGGTCCCACGGCGACCGGCAGCCCGACCGCCGGCCCGAGCGCCACCGGCGGCCCCGCCCCGACCCAGTCGCCCACCGGCGACTGCCAGGCCGGGTTCTCCTCGCACGACAGCGGCGCGGTCACCACCGGCCAGACGGTCGCCACCGACACGTTCACCGCCGGCCGCGGGCGCCACACCGCCTGCCTCGCCGGGCCCAGCGGAACCGACTTCGACCTGTACCTCGACAAGAACGTCGGCGGACGGTGGGCGGTCGTGGCCCGCTCGACCGGGGAGACGTCACGCGAGGCGCTGTCCTACACCGGCACGGCCGGCACCTACCGGTACCGGATCGTCTCGTACAGCGGTTCGGGCAATGCTGTTCTCGGCTGGAACGTTCCCGCCGCGAGCTGACCGTCGGCATCGGGCCGGGGTGGCGCCGCGCCGCCCCGGCCCGATGCCGGCCCGCCATCACGACGATCCTGGAGACACCGCGGTGCGACAGTCACACACCTCCGTAGTGCTTGCGGCGCTGCTGCTTGCCGCCGCTGCCGGCTGCGCCGAGGGCGAGCCGGCAAGCGGGCCGTCCTCGGCCGCCACCACGCCGCCGCCGGTGGCCACCTCGGCCACCGCGCCGCCGGTGCCCTCCGCGCCGCCGGAGCCGGGGGCGACCACGGAACCGGCGGCGACCGTGAGCAATGCGTTCCCGCTCACCGTCACCCGCCGCGGCGGGTTCGCCGGCCTCGACGAGAGCGCCTCGATCGCCGCCGACGGGTCCGCCACCCTCACCCGTGAGGGCCGGGCGCCCGAGCCGGTACGGGTGCCGGCCGCCACCACCGCCGAGCTGCGGCGGCTGTTGAGCACGCCGGATCTGGCCGCGCGGGCCGCGCCGTCACCCGGGGCGCCGGTGTGCGCCGACGGCTACGAGTACCGGTTCGTCACCCCGTCGGCGACCACGGTCGTACCGGACTGCGGGGGCGGGCACGGGGCCGCTCTCGACCGGCTCCTGAGCATCAGCGCGGGCCTGTTCGCCCGCTGACGGGCCTGGGCGGCGTCACCGGCACCCGTGCTGCCGGTGGCGCCGCGTGCCCGCCCCTTCGAGGGGTGCGGTGATGCGTACCGGGCCAGGCGGGTGCACCGACTGGCCCACGCTCGTGTCAGTCGATGGAGAAGGTGTAGTTCTTGCCGTAGTCCGAGTCGTACGCCGAGCACCCGGTGGGCGGGTAGGGAACTCCGATCGTGAACCACGTCTCGATCTGCTGGGCGTTCGCCGGAACGTCGATGCGGATCGGGATCGCCTCGGCGCCCTGGTTCACCGGTGTGGACCGCACCGGGCCGCCGTCGAATCGGTAGAAGGCGTCGATCTGCCAGGCGGGGTAGCCCCGGTAGGTGGTACGGCACTGCGGGAGCCGAGCCGGATCGTAGTCGATCACCAGGGCACCGCCCTGGCGCAGCGACCCGGTCAGGGTCTCGGACCAGTCGGCCTGGTAGGTGGCGCGGGCCAGCACCGGCGGCTGGTTGATGTCGAACTGGTAGTTCGCGCCGTGGTCGGTGTCCTCTTCGTGGCATCCGGTGCGGTCCTCGCCGACGAACCACATCTGCAGGTGCCGGGTGTCCGGGCGCAGTTGCAGGATGCCCAGGCTCCTGACCGTGGTGTCCGTGCCGTCGGCCGTCACTCTTGCGGTGACCGGGTACACCCGCACCTGACCTCCGTCGATGCGGTACTGGACCGAGATGCCCCAGGAGTCGCCGTACTCGTCCGTGCCGCGGCACTTGGACAGGCGAGCCGGATCGAAGTCGATCTGGACGGGACGGCCGGACTCGATGACTCCCTCGACCGACGTGCTTCCATCGGCGTGGAAGTGCAGCACAGGCGCACCCGTGCCGGCCGGGGACGGGCTGGCGTCGGCCGGAGCGGCGAAGACTCCGGCAGCGGCGATGAGCGCCGCGGCCACCGTCAGCACACTACGCGGCATGCGTGACATGGTCATGGACTTTCCTTCCTGACGACGAGCGCGAATCCGGGACCGCCGAGCGTCATGCGGAGGAGAGAACCTGACGCTCGTTGCGGGTCGCTCGTGTGGGAACGCTGAGAGCCTGGGGCGTGACGCGATGGCGGTGGTGCGGCCGACGTCACGGCCGGACGGCGATGTCGGGTACGCCGATGACCATAGTGGAGTGGGCACGGAGCTTTGCAAGTTCTTTCATTTCTTGGAAGTGAACGCCATGTGGCGACATTCAAGATTGACGATCAGTCGAGCCGGCTGGCGGTACGGTGGCCAGCGTCTTCCCCATCGACTTCACCGCGATGAGACAGTGGACACTCACCATCGCCGTGCCGGGGACGACCACGGACCGGCCAGCAACGAGCGTCGCTGCGCCGCGCGCGCGGAAATACGGCCCGCGTCTGCAAGAATTTGCAGGATTCGGGACACCCGCACCGGTCCACTCAGGACGGCGCCGGCCGCGCTCGTCGAGCGCGGCGACGCGAGCGTCCCGAGCCATCGATGATCGTCGCCACCCGCGCCCGGCCCCGCGGACGATTCCCGCTCAGCCGAGCGCCACCTCCCGCCGGGCGCGCGCGGCGCGGGTGAACTGGTCGTCCCAGCGGCGCGGGAACGGCAGCATCCGGTGCTTCGCGCGCCACGGCGCCGCCTGGCGTACCGCGTTGAAGCCGGCCGCCGTGACGATGCGGGCGGCTCGCTCGAACAGCGGCCAGGCCGGGTACGTGGCGAGGTGCCCGACGTCGTCCGGAAGTCCGCACGGGCGGCGCGGCGCGGCCAGCACCAGCCGGGGCCGCTCCCCCTCCAGGGCGGCGCACTCCCGGGCGTACCCGATCAGCTCGTCGATCTCGGCGTCCGGGCCGCTGTGCAGAATCAGCCAGGCACCGTGCGCGACACCCCCATCCGGGCCGACCCCGGCCGGCGGGTCGGTCAGTGACAGCGGAGCGACCGCGGCCGAGGTGCGCGTCAGGTGGGCGCCGTGCGCGCCGGTCACCGGCTCCACCGTCCAGGTCCGGTCGAAACGGATCGGGTCCGGCGGCAGCAGCTCGCGGTACGCGTCCCAGCGCAGCAGCCGCGCCAGGTGCACGGTGCGGGTGCCCGGCGGCACCGATGCCGCGCGCAGTTCCCCGCGGATCCCGGCCGGGAACGCGTCGACGACCAGGGTGTCCGGGCGCAGCTCGCGCAGCACCGCGGCCGGATCGGCGCCCGGCGGCAGCGACCGCGGCCGGTGCGGGCCGAGCACCCGCGGATCGGCGCCGAACGGCGAGGTGGTCAGCACCGTGGCCGGCTCGTCGGCGTGCACGGTGTGCAGGTAGGCCCGGACCCGCGTCAGGTGCCCGAGGCCGCCGCCCTGCGCATAGCAGACGATCACCGTACGGCGGCCAGCACCCGCAGGTAGCCGTCGGTCTCGGCGGCCACACCGAACCGTTCCCGGACCCGCCGTGCCCCCGCGGCGCCCCGCGCGGCGAGCTCGTCGTCGCCGGCCAGCGCGGCCCGGTGCACCGCCGCCCGGCAGGCATGTTCGTCACCGGCCGGGAACCGGAAGCCGATCTCCTCGTCGACCAGGTCGGCCAGCCCCCCGGCGTCCGAGGCGAGCAGCGGGACGCCCAGCGCCGCGGCCTCCAGCGCCACGTTCGGCAGGCCGTCGTAGAACGACGGCAGCGCCACCAGGTCGCACGCGGCGTACACGCTCAGCAGCTGGTAGCGGTCCTGGAAGGGCAGCACCGTGTACGCCGTCTCCGGGTGCGCCCGCAGCCACGCGTCGATGCCCGGCTCCAGCTCGCCGGCCAGCACCACGTGGAAGCGCTGCGCGTGCCGGCCGGCCCGCACCGCGTCCAGCAGCAGACGCACGCCCTTCTTGCTCTTCAGCTGGCCGATCACGCCGATCGTGCGGCGGTCCGGGGCGACGTGCTCGGCGCGCCACGCCGCCGCCTTCTGCCGTTCCGACGGCAGGATCTCCCACTGATCAGTGTCGATGCCGTTGGCGATCCAGGTGACCGGGGTCGCCGGCGCCAGCGCGGTCACCAGCGGGGCCGTGCCGGCGGCCACCACGCAGACGTGCGCCGACGAGCGCAGCGCCTCCAGCACCACCGGCTGGCGGCGCAGCGAGAACATGCCGGTGTCGAAGTCGTTGCCGCGCAGCAGGGTGACCAGCGGCAGACCGGCCCAGGCGGCGTAGACCGGCGCGGCCAGCAGCGGGTAGACGCCGCCGAACGCGACCACGTGGGTGTACCCGCCGGCCTGCGGCACCAGCGTGGTCCACAGCAGGCGCAGCGCGTGCTCCGGGTCCTCACCCAGCGGCACGGTGTGCAGCCGGCCGCCCGGCTCGTGCGACACCCGCGGCGGGGTGGCGCGGCGGCTCAGGTGCACCACGTCGACCAGGACGCCCGCCTGCCGCAGCCCGCGCACGATCCGGTCGCAGGAGTTGGCCATCCCGCCCGGGCTGGGCGGGTAGTTCTCGGTGATCCAGAGCAGCCGCATCAGCTGTCCACGAGCGCGTCGTCACCGTCGTCGAGGTAGTCCTGGTCCGCCGCGGACCCCGGGTCGAACGCCGCCCGGTCGTACGCGTCGAACCCGGCGTACCAGCCGGTGTCGCGGTACTCGGCGGAGCTGCTGTGCCGGTACGCCCGGCGCCGCTGCGCGGCGGCCGCGGCCGGATGCCCGACCTGGTTGCGGGCGGCCGCGCACTCCGGGCACAGCCCGCCGTCGGCCACGTGGTCGGCACAGATCGGCCGGCCGCACGCCGGGCAGCCGGCGACCGCCATCTGCCCACACTTGCCCAGCGTGAAGAAGCCGGTGGTGACCGCGCAGGGAGTCATGCGACACCTCGTTGTCCGGCGCCGGGCTGCGGCGTCCAGCGGAACGGCTCGACGGCCACGGTCAGGATCCGGTGGACCTGCTCCGGCCCACTGGCCGGCAACCGGGACAGCTTGGCGGTGGCCAGCACGCTGCGGCGCGACCCCGGTCGCAGGACCACCCCGATCCAGCGTGGCGGCGGTGTGGCGGGCCGCCGGCCGGCCACGTTCTTGGGCAGCCTCCGGCGTACCCGGATGGTCTGGCTCAGTTTGCTCTTGCGCTTGGACTTGTACTTGCCGCGCGGGTTGCGTTTGGTGATCCGGCGGCGGCATTCCCGGTCGACGACCAGAATCTCCAGAACGCTGCCGTCGCGCAGCTCGCCGCGCATCCGCAGCCACGGGTCCACGGTCCGGGTCTCGGTGGCCGACCGCAGCGGCGGGCGCACCGGCAGGTCGCGCGGCGCGCTGGTCTTGCCGGGCGCGTCGGGACCGCGCAGGTCGGCGGTGACCGACAGGGTGCCGTCCGGCCCCAGATCGGAGCAGAGCTCGACGATCAGCGGCACGACGACGTCCACGGCGCGCTGCGGCAGCGCCCACTTGCGGCGCCGCACCAGCCCGTGCCGGGCCAGGCTGGCGGTCAGCGCGGCCCAGCCGGCCGCCGGCAGCGCCGCGGAGAACGCCCGGTCGAAGATCAGCGCCTGGTGTACCGGATGGAAATCCGCGATGGCGGCCTTCTGCCTGCGCCAGAACATGACCGGACGGTATCAGCGGGCCTCCAGGCGGTCGTAGACGGCCGCCAGCCGAGCCCGTGCGTGTGCCCAGGTGAAGCCCTGTTCGACGTGCTGCCGGGCCTGCCGGGCGAGGTCCGCGGCGGCCTGTGGGTACTCCAGCAGCACCCGGACGGCACGGGCCAGCTCGGCCGGGCGGTCCGGCGGCACCAGCCGCCCGTGCTCGCCCAGCACCTCGCGGATCACCGGCAGGTCGGAGGCGACGACCGCGGTGCCGGCCGCCATCGACTCCCACACCTTGATCGGACTGCACCCCTGCTGGACGTTGCGCGCGCTGGCGGTCAGCGGCGCGACCGACACGTCGGCGTGCGCCAGCCAGGCGGCGACCTCACGGTGCGGCAGCGTGTACCGCCAGAGGACCCGGTCGGCGATGCCCAGGCGTTCGGCGAGCCGGTGCAGGGGGCGGGCCCGTGCCGGTGGCACCGAGGAGCAGATCACCAGCGTCAGGCCGGTCAGGTCGGCCAGCCGGGCGAACGCGCGCAGCAGCACGTCGACGCCCTGCCACGGTTGCAGCGCGCCGACGTAGACGAGGTACCGGTCCGGGGCGCCGGCCGGGCGCGGCAGGCCGGCCGGCACCGGGTCGGCGCCGTTCGGGATCAGGTGGACGCGCTCGGCCGGCACGCCCCGGCCGATGACCGCCCGCTCGATGACCCGGGACGGGACGACCACCGCGTCGGCCCGCGCCAGGCAGGTCCGCTCCAGGTCGGCGATCTTGGCGAGGGTGGTGGGCGCGGCCCGGGGCCAGGCGTACGGCAGCTCGATCGAGGGCAGGCCGTTGGCCTCGTAGACCAGGCGGGCGCCGGTGTCCAGGGCGGGCAGCGCGCCCCACGGGTCGCGCACGTGGCACAGCCGCAGCGTGGCGCGGTGCGCGGCGAGGCGCTCGGCGACCCAGGCGGAGAACGCCTCGGCGCGGTCCAGCAGGTTCGGCACCACCGCGCCGAACCGGACGATCTCCACGCCGTTCTCCCGCTGGTACCCGGGCAGGCCCCCGCCGCCGAGCACGCAGAGCAGGCCACCGCCGTAGCGGGTGAACAGCTCGGCCGCCATGTGCCGGATGTGCACGGCGGAGCCCTTGGCCGACGGGAAGCGGTCGAACGCGATGTAGGCCGCGCGGTGGAGGTCAGGCACGGCTCGGCTCCCGGCGCTCCCGGCCGGGCCGGTGCTGGTCGCGGCCCGGCCGGTGCTGGTCATGGTCGGTGTCGCGGCCGGGCCGGTGCTGGTCATGGTCGGTGTCCCGGTCCGGCCGGTGCTGGTCATGGTCGGTGTCGCGGCCGGGCCGGTGCAGCTCACGGCCGGGGTCGCGGCGTTCGCGGTGCCAGGCGACCTGCCGGGCCAGTCCCTCGTCCAGGCCGGTCCGGGCGGTCCAGCCGAGCAGCCGCGCGGCCCGGTCGGCGCCGGCCCAGGTGCGCGCGACGTCACCGGGCGCGGCGGCGGCCGCCACGGTCGGCGCCGGGGCGCCGAGCAGCGTACCGATGCGCGCCAGGGCGTCGCGGACGCCGACCGGGACCGGACTGCCCACGTTGAGCACGGTGCCCGGGGCCAGCGGCGCCCGCGCCGCGCGCACGGTCGCCTCCACCACGTCGCCGACGAAGGTGAACGACCGGCTCTGCCGGCCGTCGCCGTACAGCGGCGCGGGGACGCCGTCCAGCGCCGCCTCGATGAACCGGTGGAAGGCCATGTCCGGCCGCTGCCGCGGCCCGTACACGGAGAAGTAGCGCAGGATGACGGTGGGCACCCCGTCCCGGGCGGCGGCCCGCTGCGCGAGCCGTTCCGCCACGGCTTTCGATCGCGCGTACGGGCTCTGCGGCGAGATCGGGTCGTCCTCGGCGCAGGGACGCTCGGCGCTGCCGTACACCGAGGAGCTCGACGCCAGCACGAACCGCGGGCGCCGTCCGGCGGGCCGGGCGGCGCAGGCGGCCAGCAGCCGGCCGGTGGCGGTGATGTTGTCCCGGTACGCGTCGGCCGCCCCGCTCCCCCAGGAGCTGCGCACCCCGGGCCGGCCGGCCAGGTGCAGGATCGCGTCCGCCCGCACGAGCGGCGCCAGGTCGTCGGTGGCGAGATCACTGTCGGTCACCGGCACGCCGGCTCGGGCGAGTGCGGCGCGGTTGGCCACGGCGGCCTCCGGTGACGCGGCCCGGCCCGGCGCGTCGACCGCGAGCACGTCGTGCCCGGCGGCGGCGAGCGTGGCGACGAGATGGCTGCCGACGAACCCGGCCGCTCCGGTCACCACTACCCGCACCAGCGGCACTCTAGCCGACGGGCGACGGCGGCCGTCCCGCCCGCCGGCCGGCGCGACGGCCGCGGGCGCTGCCGGCAGCGTCCGGCGCTGGTTCGCGCCGGCCGTCGTGGGGCCGCGTCAGCACGCCGGCGCCGGCGGCGGCCACGTCCCCGGCGTGCGGATCGCGGAACGCACCCGAACCGCTGCTGGCACGGCCGGCGTCCGGCGACGAGGCGTCGGAACAGGAGCTCGAACTGTCCGATACGCAACGCTGTGCATTGACACCGGGCTATCGGTGACAGGGTGGGGGCCGTGGAGATCCTGGTACTGGGTCCGCTGACCGTGCGGCACGGCGGGCGGGACGTCGTCGTCCGCGCCGCCAAGGCGCGCGCCGTGCTGGCGTACCTGGTGGTGCATTGCGGACAGCTGGTTTCCTTCGATGCCCTCGGCGCGGAGGTCTGGCCCGACGGTCCGCCGGTGAGCGCCACGAACACCCTGCAGACGTACGTGTCCCAGCTGCGCCGCCTGCTCGAACCGGAGCGCGGCCCCGGCGACAAACCGCGCGTGCTGCGCTCGGTCCCCGGCGGCTACGTGCTGGATCTGCCGCCGGACCAGCTGGACAGCCGCCGGTTCGAGGAGGCGGTGCGCCGGGGCCGGGCGGCCCTGGAGGCGGCGGAGTACGACAAGGCCGCGGATCTGCTGCACGCCGCCCTCGGCTGGTGGCGCGGGGCCGCGTACGGCAATGCGCCCGGTGACAGCGCACGGCGGGAGGCGGCCCGGCTGGAGCAGTGCCGGCTGGTGGCCACCGAGCTGCGGATCGACGCCGATCTGGCGCTGGGCCGGCATGCCGAGGTGGTGGGCGAGCTGGAGGGCCTGGTGCTGACGAACCCGTGGCGGGAGGAGCCGGTGGCGCAGCTCATGCTGGCCCTCTACCGGTCCGGCCGGCAGGCCGACGCGCTCGGCGTCTACCGCGCCGCCCGGGCCCGCCTGGTCGCGGAACTGGGCGTCGAGCCCGGCCCCAAACTCCACCGGCTGGAGCAGCGGATCCTGCGGCAGGACCCGGATCTCGGGATCGACGACGCCCGGCGCGCGTTGCCGCCGCCACCGGTGGCCCGGTCCCGGGCACGGCCCACGGCGCCCTCCCGAGCGGCGCGCCGGCCCGGACGGGGACGGATCGCCGCGGTGGCCGTCCTGGCGGTCATGGTTGTCGCCGGGCTGGGCGCGCGTGACCGCGGGACGCCGCACGCGCCGCCCGCGGATGGGATCTTCGCGGAGTTCGACGTGGCCGTCCGGCCCGGCATCGGCTACGACCTCGACATCCCCGCCGGGCAGCCCAGCGACTGGCATGCCACCAACGACCCGCGCTCGCCCGACTACCACCATCTCGACCTGTACCGCACCAGCCCGGACGCGCCGCACGACCAGATCTCCGGGGTCGACCTGACCGAGACCAACGCCTTCAACGCCGTTCACGCGGTCAATCCCGGCGACCCGCCGCAGGTCTGCCGCGGCCTGTCCCGCAAGGGCGGTGGCAACGTCCGGCTGGCCGGGCTGGCCCCCGGCGCCGAGATGTGCCTGCGCACGCATGCCGGCCGGTGGGCGCTGCTCACCGTGATCCGGATGCCCGAACGCCGGCAGTCGGTCCTGCCGCTGCACGTCACCGTCCTGAACGACTGAGCGTTCCCGCCGGCGCACGGTCGCCGGCGGGAACGCTCACGCGATCAGCAGCTCCGCTGGGCCACGCACGGGTCGAGCACCCGCAGGTGACTCCACACCGCCGAGGTCCAGTCCAGGGTGGGATCGGGGTCGCCGGGACGGTTGTAGAGCTTCGCCACGTACGAGGTCACCCCGTCGGCGGTGTACGGCTCCCAGTTCGCCCGCCCGTAGGCGAGCCAGGGGTCGGGCCGGCCGAACGCGGTGTACTGGTTGCCCGACTCGGTCTCGATGGAGAACAGGTTCTGCGAGCCGGTGTCGCCGAAGTACATGCCGTACTCGGCCATGGCTCGCAGGAAGACCTTCTTCCAGGGCTGCACCGGCAGCGCGTCGATCTGCTGCGGCGTCATCGCCAGGTGCAGCAGAGCGCCCATGGGCGGTGCGTCCACGGTGTTCGCGCAGGTCCTGCCCTTGCCGCGGGCCGGGTACACGAAACTGCCGTTGTCACAGTCGATCACGATGTTCAACGCGTGGTCGATCCGGCCGGCCTGGAGCTCTTCGGCGCGTACCCGGCCGGCCAGCCCCGCGAAGTGCGCGGCCGTACCGTGCCCGACGCCGGTGGGCTCGCAGTTGGTGCCGTCCGCCGGCACGCCGGGAGGGCATTCGCCGACCACGCGTGACCGGCCGCCGAAGGAGATCTGCAGGGTGCCGCCGGGCGCGGGCAGGCCGCTGCCGCGTACCTGCCACATGTCGTACGACCATCCGGTGCTCTGATCCACCACGGTCAGATGCCGGTCCGCGCCGGCCGGCGCCGACCAGCCGCCCTCCGGCGCGGCCTGCGCCGGGATGCGCACGCTCATGCCGTCGATGGTGCAGGCGCCGCCGTACGACAGGCAGTCGATCACGTACGACGGATCACCCGGCTGCGCGTAGTAGGTGGGCTCGCCGCCGAGACCGCTCGGATCCGCGCTGATGTGGCCCGGGTAGTCCCGGGCGGAGATGTCGCCCAGGATCCGCGCCCTGATCGCGTCGGAGCGCTGCTGGCTGCCGCCGATGAGCCGCGGACTCGCCGGAAGCGGCGTGTTGAACGGGCTGCTCGCCTCGAACGGCCGCCAGCAGGCCGGCGGCCACGCCCCGGGGCCGAAGGAGCCCCAGCCCGGTGTGCACGCCGGGCCCGGGCTCACCGCCGCGGATGCGTACGCGGCCCGCACGTTGCTGTCGCCGCCCCCGGCCGTGGTGAACCGCAGTCGCAGATCGTCCAGATCAGCCTGACCGATTCCGGTCGCGCTCACCGAACGCCAGGCGAACCCCGCGCCGGCCGCCACCGTGGTGGCCGCCACCGCCCGGCCGGACGTCACGAGTTCGGCCGACAGCTGGGTGGCGCCACCGGTGTTGGCGTAGAACCAGCCGGTCACGGCGGCCGTGCCGGCGGAGAGCGGCGTGCTGCCGAGCGTGACCTCGGTACGCCGGCCGGCGCCGCTCGCGTAGATGTAGTCGGCGGCGGACACCGACGCGGGCTGCACGACGGCGTCGTCGAGCGCGGCCCACGCCGGGCCCGGCGTGCCGCTGGACCACTCCCGCACGACGTCCCCGTCGGGACGCAGTACCACGCTGGTGTCCACGGTCGTGGCCGCCGTATCCGGTGATGCTGCCACGGCGGGTCCGCCCGGAGCGGTCGATGCGAGCAGCAGAGCCGCGGCCAGGACGACGGGGCGGGGCGGCGATGCCATTGGAACCTCCATGCCGTAGGGAGCGAAGGGTTTTCTCCACCGTGGCGACGGCGCTGGAGAGGCGCTGGAGAACGGGGTGAGAAAACCTTGAGCGGCCCCGGTGGATGCCGGTGGGCCCGTGCCGGCCTCGGGCCGACCGCGGCGGCGGTCACGTCGGGCACGGTGGTCGATGCATTCGCCGACGTGATGGCCAATAGAGAGCGCTCTTTTGCGGCCGATTGCGAAGAGAGCGTTCTCCGGCGGCACTTTCTCCTTCGTACTGTTGACAAAGTTAACTGTTAATCGTTCTGATGATTATCGGCGGGCGTCGAAGTCTCGCCGCACTTCCCCGCTCATCCCCCTGCGTTCAGGAGTGACATGAAGATCAATAAGAGATCCGCCGTGGCGGCCGCGACGGTGATGCTGGCGCCGCTCGCCGCGATCGTCCTGCCGGCCGCCCCGGCCGCCGCACACGGCTGGATGACCAGCCCGCCGAGCCGCCAGGACCAGTGCGCCACGGGCGTCGTGGCCAACTGCGGCCAGGTGGCCTACGAGCCGCAGAGCGTCGAGGCGCCCAAGGGCGCGCGGACCTGCAGCGGCGGCAGCAGCTTCACCGTCCTGGACAACGACGCCGCGGGCTGGCGGGTGAGCAACATCGGCAGCACGGCGTCGTTCACCTGGCGCAACACCGCGGCGCACCGCACCCTCAACTGGCAGTACTACGTCGACGGCCAGCTGCACCAGACGATCAGCGGCAACGCCTCGCAGCCACCGTCCACCGTGTCGCACACCCTGACGAACCTGCCGGCGGGCCGCCACAAGATCCTCAGCGTCTGGAACATCTACGACACCGCGAACGCCTTCTACGCCTGCGCCGACGTCAACGTCGGCGGCACCGGCGGCCAGCCCGGCACGCCGCCGACCGGGCCCACGACGCCGCCCGGCGGCGACTGCGCGCCCGCGTGGTCCGCCTCCGCCGTCTACACCGGCGGCGCCACCGTGTCGCACGCCGGGCACCTCTGGAGCGCCCGCTGGTGGACCCAGGGCGAGGAACCGGGCAGCGGCGGCCAGTGGGGCGTCTGGCAGGACAAGGGCGCCTGCTGACCGGTGACCACCCGGCCGGGCCGCGCGGCCCGGCCGGAACCGCCGGAACCGCCCGACCATGGAAGGCCAGAACGATGATCGTCGCTCGACGGGTCGCCGCCGCGATCGCCGTGGCCGCGTCGCTGGGCGCGGCGGCCTGCTCCGCTCCGGCGCCGCCGCAGCAGGCGCCGGCGCCGGGCGCCGCATCCGGGGAGCACCACCATGCCGCCGCGGCCCCGGGCACCGCGACGGCGCACGGGCAACCACGCGGACGCCTGGTCGTACACGCCGACCACCAGCTCCGCCCGGTGCTCGACCGGCTCGCCGCCAGCTTCGAGGAGGCATTCCCGCACACCGACGTGCTCGTCGAGTACGGCGCCGGCCATGCCCGGCACCTCGCCGGCGGCGCCGCGGTGGACGTCCTGGTCACCGGCGACCCGGCCGCCACCGCGGGCGCCGCGGCCCACGGCGCTTCCGTGACCGTCGCCCGCGACCCGCTGGTGCTGGCCACGGCCCGCACGACGACCGGGACCACGGCCGCGGACCTGCTGCGGCCCGGCGTCCGGGTGGCCCTGTGCGCCACCGGCACGAGCTGCGGCGACGCCGCTCGCCTCGGCACCGGACGGCATCGCGTGACGGTGCGGGCGGACGGGCGTGGCGCGGTGGCCGCCGTGGTCACCGGAGCCGCGGACGTGGCCCTGGTGCACCGCACCGACGTCGTCGCGGCCGGCGCCGATCTGCGCGTCGTCGACTTCCGCGAGGGCCTGGAGCACGCCGACCGGTACGTCCTCACGGTCGCCGCGCACAGCCGGAACCCGGTCACCGCGGACGCCTTCCGGGCGCTGATGACCTCGGCGCTGGCCACCCGGGTCTTCTCCGACGCCGGGTTCACCGCAGCCTGACCGCACCGCAGCGCGCGACAAGGGCGTCCCGCGCTCAAATCAATCGATGCTTATCGATGTTAGGACGGAGTGTCATCATGACCAGGTCATTACGCCGTGCCCTCGGGGCCGGCGCCGCAACGGCGATCGCGGCGGCGGCGATGCTGCTACCGCTAGCGCCGGCGTCCGCGGCCACGCCCTGCGCTCCGGCGTGGAACGCCACCCAGGTCTACACCGGCGGCGCCACCGCGTCGTACCAGGGCAGGAACTACTCGGCGAAGTGGTGGACCCAGGGCGACGTGCCCACCGCCGGCGGCCAGTGGGGCGTCTGGACCGACAGGGGCGCCTGTGACGACGGAACCGGGCCGAGCACGCCGCCGAGCTCGCCGTCCACCCCGCCGACCTCACCCTCCACCCCGCCGACCGGCCCGTCCGGCGACAAATGGGTCGTCGGCTACTTCGCCGAGTGGGGCGTCTACGGCCGCAACTACCACGTGAAGAACATCGACACGTCCGGCTCGGCGTCGAAGATCACGCACATCCTGTACGCGTTCGGCAACAGCGCCAACGGCCGCTGCTCGATCGGCGACTCCTACGCCGACTACGAGAAGGCCTACCCGGCCGACCAGTCGGTCGACGGCGTCGCCGACACCTGGGACCAGCCCCTGCGCGGCTCCTTCAACCAGCTGCGCAAGCTGAAGAAGAAGTATCCGCACCTGAAGGTCATCTACTCGATCGGCGGCTGGACCTGGTCAGGCGGCTTCACCCAGGCCGCGCAGAACCCGGCCGCGTTCGCGGACTCCTGCTACAACATGATCGAGGACCCGCGCTGGGCCGACGTGTTCGACGGCATCGACATCGACTGGGAGTACCCCAACGCCTGCGGCCTGCAGTGCGACACCAGCGGCCCGGACGCCTTCGACAGGGTCGTCTCGGCCCTGCGTGCCAAGTTCGGCCAGAGCTACCTGATCACCGCGGCGATCACCGCCGACGGCAGCGACGGCGGGAAGATCGACGCGACCGACTACGCCACCGCGGCGCAGAAGCTCACCAAGATCTTCCCGATGACCTACGACTACTTCGGCGCCTGGGCGGACAAGGGCCCCACCGCCCCGCACTCCCCGCTCACCTCCTACCCGGGCATCCCCACCGCCGGCTTCCACTCCGACGCCGCGATCGCAAAACTGAAGAGCAAGGGCGTCCCGGCGGACAAGATCCTGCTCGGCATCGGCTTCTACGGCCGTGGCTGGACCGGGGTCACCCAGGCGGAACCCGGCGGCGCCGCCACCGGCGCGGCCCCGGGCACCTACGAGGCCGGCATCGAGGACTACAAGGTTCTCAAGAACAGTTGCCCGGCCACCGGCACCGTAGCCGGCACCGCGTACGCCAAGTGCGGCGGCAACTGGTGGAGCTACGACACCCCCGCCACGATCGCCGGGAAGATGAGCTACGCCAAGCAGCAGGGTCTGGGCGGAGCGTTCTTCTGGGAGTTCTCCGGCGACACCGCCAACGGTGAGCTGATCACCGCCATCCGCAACAACCTGTAACACCGCGGGAAACGGGGAGCCGGCCGTCCCGGCTCCCCGTCCGCGCGCCACCACGCGATCACCGGCGGCCGCTTCCGGCGCGGGGACGCGGACCGGGTCAGAGAAGAGACTCGATGGCGCCGAGCGGTTCGGCGTCGCGGCCCAGCGCGGCGGGGACCACCGTCAGCCCGGCGGCGGCGCTGGGGGCGCAGTGGCGGTGCAGGGCTTCCCGCACGCCGTCGACCACGAACGCGCCCGGTTCGGTGTAGCGGCCGCCGACCACGACGACGGCCGGGTTGAGCACGTCGCACAGAGGCGTGACGGTCCGCCCGATCAGACGGCCCGCGTCGACCAGGGCGCGCCGGGCCGGGCGGTCGCCGGCGACAGCGAGGGCCACCAGCCGGTCCTCGCTGAGCGAGCCGAGACGGGGCCGCTCCAGCAGCGCGCCGAAATAAGCCGGAGCGAGGAAGGCGCTCAGACATCCGCGGCTGCCGCAGATGCAGAGCGGCCCGATCTCCCGGACGTTGAGGTGACCGACCTCGCCGGCATAGCCGATGGCGCCCTGGTGCATCCGCCCGCCGGCCACGATGCCGGCGCCGGTGAACTGGTCGGCGCGCAGGTAGAGCACGTCGCGGGCGCCACGGGCGGCGCCGCGCCGGGCCTCGGCGAGGGCGCACAACTGGGCGTTGTTGTGGACCTGGACGGGACGCCCGAGCACCGCGGCGATCTCTTCGGCCGGGGAGAAGCCGGAGAACATCGGCAACACGCTGCGGGCGCCGAAGCGGCCGGTGAGCGGGTGTACCGGCGACGGCACGCTGACGGCCACCGTGGCGTGCGCGCCGTGCCGGTCCATCAGCTCGCGGGCGAACTCGGCGGCCGTGCGCATCAGCTGCAGCGTTTCGTGACCGGCCGGCAGGGGCCGGAAGCCGTCGTCGATCACGCGGCCCGCGCCGTCGGCGACCACCGCGCGGACGCCTTCGGGTCCCAGCGCCAGCCCGAGCAGCACCCCGGCCGCGGCGGCCAGCCGGAAGTGCGGCGAAGGCCGGCCGGAGCGGCTCGCGCCCGGGGGGCACGGCTCGACGACGCCGTCGTGGCAGAGCTCGGCGAGCAGGTCGACGACCGCGGCCCGGGGCAGCCGGGTGAGCCGTACGATGTCGCTGCGCGCGGTCGGCCCCCGCCCCCGCAGCACATCGGTGATCATGTCGCGGCGCACGAGACGTTCCCGCCGCGCCGGCGACAGTTCCCGCCGCCGCGCGGCAGCGGCCGGCGCGACCGCCGCGGACGACCCGGCCGGCGGGGGATCGCCCGCCGCCGGGGCCGCGCCATCCCGGCTGGTCAGACCCTCACCCGCCGCCGGGGCCGCGCCATCCCGGCTAGCCGGGGCGTCGGCCGCGGGGACGACCGCCGCCGGTGCGAGGGCGAACGGCGCGACGGGCCCGGCACCCGCTCGGGTGAAAGCCCTGTCCCCCCGGGCCGACGGTGTGGCCCGCAGCGCGGCCGCCACCGCCCCCAGCAGCGCCGCCCGGCCACCGAGCGCGCTGACCCGCACCTGCGTGCTCTGCGCCACCTCGGGCTGCGCATACCGTCGCAGCGAGTCCCGGACCCCGTGCACCAACGGCCCGTCCGGTTCGATCAGCGGTCCGTCCAGCACCACCAGCGACGGGTTCACGGTGTTGGCCAGATCCGCCACCACCCGGCCGATCATGCGCCCGGCGTCGGCCAGGACCCGTTCGGCCGTCGCGTCGTGCCGGGCCAGTTCCACGGCCCGCGCGGCGGTGAGCGGCTCGCCGTACGTCGCGGAGAGCGCGGCCAGGATCTCCCGTGGTGACGCGATCGTCTCCAGGCAGCCACGGTTGCCGCACCGGCAGAGGGCGCCGGTCTCGTCCACCTGCACGTGGCCGATCTCGCCGGCCACCCCGGTCGCGCCGGTGTGCGGCACACCGCCGAGCAGCAGACCGCAGCCGATCCCGGAGGCCACCCGCAGGTGGCAGACGTGCTGATGCCCGGCGGCGACGCCGTACCGCACCTCGCCGAGCACGCACAGGTCGGCGTCGTTGCGCACGGTCACCCGGTGGGCGAGTCGGCGCCGCAACTCACCGGCCGCGGCGATGCCGGACCAGGCGGGCAGCACGCTGCTGGACTGGACCACGCCGCCGCTGATCGGGGCGGACAGGCCCACCACGGTCGACCAGACCCGGCCGGCGGAGGAGACGAACTCGGCGATCGCGTCGAGCACGACCTGCGGGTCGGCGGTGTCCACCCGCAGGTGGCGCTCGGCGCGGGGACGACCGGCCAGATCGACCGTGACCACGTGTACGCCGTCGGCCTCGACGACCGCGCCCACCACACCGCCGGCGGCGGCGGCCACGGTGACCGAACGCGCGGGCCGGCCCGCGCGGGTGCCGTCCGGCACCGCCTCCTCCTCGGCCAGCAGCCCGGCCGCGACCAGCTCCGCGACCAAGCCGTTGACCGTCATCCTGGCCATGCCGGTGCGGCGCACCAGGTCCGCGCGGCTGATCCGGCCGGCGTCACGGACGGCGGCGAAGAGCAGATCGCGGCGGACTTGGTGAACGCGGCGGCCACCGGCGGGCGGAGACATACGGCGAGCCTAACCTGCGGTTTTGCCGAAGCTGGACATAATCCGCCCCCGACGGCGACCGGGGTCACGCCCAGTCGGCAACAAAACCGGCACAACGCCGGGCGAGAAAGCGGAGGCCCAGACGAATCCTGACCATGAGCAGCGCTGACGCCCCTGGTTCAGCGCACATCGAGTCGATACCTTCAGCACACGCGGCGTTAACACACCGGAAGCCGGCCCGGTCGCGCCCGACTCCCCTCCCCCCGACCATCGAGGTGTGCGATGACCACTGTCTCGTCCCGGCCGGCCACCACCACGGCCGTTCCCCCCGCACCGGACGCACCCGCCCGGCTGATCGTCGCGATGGCGCTCGCCCAGCTCGGGGCGTACCTGACGATCCTCACGCCGGTCGTGGTGACCATGTCCATCCGGGTCTCCCAGATCGCCCCGGACGACAAGGCCGCAGCCCTGGGCACCGTGCTGTCCGTCGGCGCCGTCCTCGCGCTGCTCGGCAACCCCTTCTTCGGCGCCATGTCGGACCGCACCACCTCCCGCTTCGGCCGCCGCCGCCCGTGGCTGATCGGCGGCATGGTGGTCGGCTTCGCCGGCCTGCTGGTCGTCGCGCTCGGCGGCAGCGTGCCGGTGCTCACCGCCGGCTGGGCGCTGGCGCAGCTCGGCGTCAACGCCACCCTGGCCACCCTGACCGCGCTGCTGCCGGACCAGATCCCGGCCCGGCAGCGCGGCAAGGTCAGCGGCATCCTCGGCCTGATGACCTCGGTCGCGATCCTGGCCGGCAGCGCGCTCGCCGCGGCCCTGGCCGGCAACGCCCTGCTGATGTTCGCGGTTCCCGCCGCGATCGGGGTGGCCACCGTGGCCCTGCTGGTGACCATCCTCAAGGACCGCCCGGCCGAGAAGGGACACTTCGCGCCGTACCGCCTCGGCGCGTTCCTGCGAACCTTCGCCGTCGACCCGCGCCGCCACCCGGACTTCGCCTGGAACATCCTGAGCCGCTTCCTGCTCTGGATGGGCCTCTCCTCGCTCACCACCTACCAGGCCTACCTGCTGATCGACCGATTCGGATACACCAGCGGCACCGTCGCCAACGGCATCCTGCTGGCCACGCTGATCACCACGGCGGGCCTGGTCGCCGGCTCGGCAGTGGGCGGCACGCTGTCCGACCGCACCGGGCGCCGCAGGCCGTTCGTGTTCGGCGCGGGCCTGGTCATCGCCGCGTCCCTGGCGGTCATCGCGTTCGCCGGCAGCTTCGGCGTCTTCCTCGCCGCCTGCGCGCTGTTCGGCCTCGGCGAGGGCGTCTACCTCGCGGTCGATCTGGCGCTCGCCACCGACGTGCTGCCGAACCCGGACGACGCGGCCAAGGACATGGGCGTGCTCAACATCGCCAACGCCCTGCCCCAGTCGCTGGTGCCGATCCTGGCCGCGCCGATCCTGGCCATCGGTGGCGGCGACGCGAACTACAGCGCCCTGTTCCTGTCCGGGGCGGTCGTGGCCGTCGCCGGATCGCTGCTGGTCCACATGGTTCGCGGCGCCCGCTGATCCCGCCCCTCCCACACCGCCGGGGAATCGGATCGCTGCTGGTCACGATCCGCGGCGCCCGCCCACACCCATACCGCCTGGAGACACGACGATGCACCCCTACCAAGACCCCACCCGCTGTCTCGACGACCGGGTCGGCGACCTGCTCTCGAGGTTGAGCCTGGCCGAGAAGGCCGGCCTGATGTTCCACACCATGATCATCGTCAACCCGGACGGCACGCTGCACGAAGGCGACGCGATGGTCGCCTCCGCCACCGATCTGGTCGCCGGCAAGCTCATCAACCACGTCAACATCCTGACCACGGGGCCGGTCGCGCCGCGCAGGATCGCCGAGTGGCACAACCGGATCCAGGCCCTCGCCGAGTCCACCGGACCCGGGATCCCGGTCACCGTCTCGACCGACCCGCGGCACGGCGTCATCGACAACCCGGCGGCCTCGGCGGCGGCGGGCGGCTTCTCCGCCTGGCCGGAACCGATCGGCCTGGGCGCCACCAAGGACCCCGATCTGGTACGCGAGTTCGCCGACATCGCCCGCCAGGAGTACGTGGCCGCGGGCATCCGGGTCGCCCTGCACCCGATGGCCGATCTCGCCACCGAGCCGCGCTGGGCCCGCACCAGCGGCACCCTGGGCTCCGACGCCGACATGGTGTCCGCGCTGCTGACCGCGTACATCCAGGGTCTGCAGGGCCCGGCGCTGGGCCCGGACAGCGTGGCCGCGATGGTCAAGCACTTCCCCGGCGCCGGACCGCAGATGAACGGCGAGGACGCGCACTTCCCCTACGGCCGCGAACAGGTCTACCCGGGCGGCATGTGGGACTACCACCTCAAGCCGTTCGAGGCCGCGTTCGCCGCCGGCGCCGCGCAGGTCATGCCGTACTACGGGATGCCGGTGGACACCGAGCACGAGCAGGTCGGCTTCGGCTTCAACCGCGGCGTGATCGAGGGCCTGCTGCGCGGCCGGTACGGCTTCGACGGCGTGGTCTGCACCGACTGGGGCCTGGTCACCGACGCCGAGATCATGGGCACGCCGATGCCGGCACGCGCGTGGGGTGTGGAGCACCTGGACCGGCTGGGCCGCATCGAGCGGATCCTGCAGGCCGGCGCCGACCAGCTCGGCGGCGAGCAGTGCCCGGAACTGATCGTCGAGCTCGTCGAGCGCGGCCGGGTCAGCGAGGCCCGTGTCGACGTCTCGGTGCGCCGGATCCTGCGGGACAAGTTCCGCCTCGGCCTGTTCGACGAGCGCCGGTACGTCGACCCGGACGCCACCGCGCGCGTCGTCGGCCGGTCCGCGTTCCGCGCCGCCGGTCTGGAGGCCCAGCGCCGGTCCCTGGTGGTCCTCGACAACGACGGCGTCCTCCCGCTGACCGAGGGCGCCGCGGTCTATCTGGACGGCGTCGACCCGGCAGTCGCCGCCGGCTACGCCGAGGTGGTCGACGATCCGGCCCGGGCCGACGTGGCGATCGTCCGCCGCGCCGCGCCGTTCGAGCCACGCGGCGGCGGGTTCGAGGCGTTCTTCCACGCGGGGCGCCTGGAGTGGACGGCCGACGAACTGGCCCCGGTGCTCCAGGTCGCCTCGACCGTGCCGACCGTGGTGGACGTCTGGCTGGACCGGCCGGCCGTGTTGACCCCGCTCACCGGGCAGGCCGCGGCGCTGGTGGGCAGCTTCGGATCGAGCGACGAGGCGCTGCTGGACGTGCTGTTCGGACGTTCCCCGTCGGGCGGGACCCTGCCGTTCGAACTGCCGTCGTCGATGGCCGCGGTGGCGGCGTCACGGGAGGACGTGCCGAACGACACGGCCGATCCGCTGTACCCGTACGGTCACGGCCTGATCATCTGAGTGCGGCGGCCCGGGACGTCGGCCGAGCGGGTGGCGTGCAGACGGTGCCGGGCGAGAGCGAGCCAGCCGGGCGTGCCGTAGGCGGCGACGAGGTCACGCCCGGCGCGGCGCCACGGTTCGGCGTCGCCGGGTACGCCGACCGCCTCCAGATAGTTGTCGTCGGCGACGACGAACTGCCGGCGGTACGGCAGCAGCACCCGACCGTCGGCGCCGGCAAGGAACGCACTGGCCTCGGCGTATCCGGTGAACCAGTGGCTGAGCAGTCCGGCGCAGCGTGGCGCGTGCCAGAAGGCGCCCATGTCGTCGCCGGTCACGGCCTCGCCGCCGAGCACCCGCCGGGCCTGCTCCCAGCCGTCGAAGCCGGCCTCGTTGGCGACCAGGGTCAGGCAGTGCCGCAAGCGCCATTCGGCCACCGGCGACGGGACACGCCCGAGTCCGGCCCGGGCCCGGTCGATGAGGCCGACATCGCCGCGCCGGGCGGCGTTGAGGCCCAGTCGCGCGCGAGTCTTCAGTTCGGCGACCAGCTCGTTCACGCCGGCGCCCCGAAGTCGGCGAACGGCGTGCCGGCGTGGACCGCGCAGTGGTGGCGCCCTTCGGTCCACGCCATGGTCTCCGGATGGGTGAACCAGTAGAACGGTGCGCCACGGTCCAGGCCGTCCAGGACCCGCCGGGCGAACGCGTCGGCCGGTTCGGCCTCGCGCACCGCGGTACGCATGAACGTCTCGAACGGGTTCGGCCCGGCCGGTGCGGCCTGCGTGGCCTCGGCGTAGCGGTGCACCGCGGTGATGTCGGTGCGCACCAGACCCGGGCACAGGGCGTGCACCCCGACACCGCTGCCCTGGGCCTGGTAGTAGAGACCCTCCAGCGCGCTGAGCAACGCCGCCTTGGTGGCACGGTACGGGCCCGCGCCCGGGTAGCTCTGCAGGGCCGCCGCCGACACGGTGACCACCGCCTTGCCCCGGCCGGAGACCAGGTGCGGCCACCACAGGCGCAGGGTGCGCAGCACGCTGACCACGTTGACGTCCCAGGCCCACTGCCACGCCTGCTCCGGCGCGGACAGCACATCGCCGGCGACGCCGACTCCCGCGTTGGCGAACAGGTGATTCACCGGTCGCGCCGCCAGCGACTCCGCCAGTTCGCGCATGGCCGCTCCGTCACGGACGTCGAACCGGTGCGCCTGGACGCGGTCGTCGAGGCGGCTGGTGTCGCGGTCGACGGCCACCACCTCGACGCCCCGGGCGAGCAGAGCCTGCGTGAGGGCGTAGCCGATGCCGGAACCAGCGCCGGTGACCACGGCCAGGGAGGGCAGAGAGGACATGACAACTCCACTGCGTTTCCGATGGCCATCCGCGTGTGGCCGAAAACGACTCGTGAGGGTTGTCGAGGAGACGACGATCGTGTGGGGAGGGTGAGAGCCTCTTGCGCGGGCAGGCGCCCCTCAGCACCTGAGGCACCCACTGTAGCCGACGTCCTGACGCGGTGGTCGACCGCCTCCCCCGGCGAGTGCCCGGTCGCGTGACTCGCCGGGGCGGGCGGGATGCGCGGCCCTAGAGCCGGCGCCGTTGCCGCCGGTATCGCGCACGCGGGTCCCGCATGAGCCGCCTGCTGACGACCAGGGCCAGGCCGGCGCCGACGGCGGCGAGGAGGGCGATCACCGGCGCGCTCACCGACGATGACGGGGTGTCGGATCCGGCCGCGGAGCGCACCGCCGCCAGGTCGGCGCCGGCCTTGGCGGCGGCGGTCGTGGGCGCCGGCACGGTCGGCAGAGCGGCGAAGTCGACGATGCCGCTGCTCTCCAGCAGCGTCATGTGCGTCATGACGAACTGGTTGGCTCGCTGGGCGAGTTTGCGCACCGTGTCGTTGCGGGTGCCGGCCCGGATGGTGGCGATCGCCGGGAAGATCTTGCCGTGTGCCGCGCGGAGCCGGTCGATGTAGATCTGGTCGAATTCCTCGCCCTCGGCTGCGCGCATCTCGGCCAGCCATGTCTGCTGGTCCTTGGTGGGCACGTCCGGCAGCGGGACGTCGAGTTTCTTCGCGGCGTCCCGGACCAGCCGGTCCAGCACGACATGCTGAGCGGCGATGTCGCGTCCGATCGCCCGGACCCTGGGGTCCGTCGACTTCTGCTGAGCCATCTCGCCCGCGGGGATCTCCCACAGCCCGGCCAGGCGGACCTTGACCGCGAAGTCGCGGTCGGCGTCGGTGACCTCGCCTCGGCCGCGGTCGGACAGCAGGTCGTTCGGCGGGACCGGCACGCCCGGCTCGGCCCGTGCCGGCTGCGGGCCGAGCAGTGTCAGAGCCGCCGCGGCGAGCGCCGCACCACCCAGCCGGCGCCAGCGCACCCGGCGATCAATGGCGAACACGTCAACCTCCTCGGACCTCGGTCGTAATTGATCTCGACAAGCAGCAACACGGATGGCGACCGCGTCGGGATCAACCGGCGCACGTGGAGTTCGGCTTGCAGCGCGAAGCGACCGGGCTCCCGGCCGACAGCGCGTCAGCAGCCGGTGGTGGGTGGCCTGCGACGGCGACGGGACCGGCTCATGGCGGTGGCACAGACGCCGGCGAAGCGGCCGACGGCCGCAAACCGTCGAACAGGACGGCCACCGGACACGGCTTGAAAGAAATTTCATTGCAATGTTTGGCCGCTCCAGCGGTGGAATGTGGCGCAGTCATGACACATAGATGCAGCTCACAGCTTGGGCGATGAGCTTGACCCGAGGTGCCTTCCCGTCCAAGGTGGAGTTTGCCGCCCCGCAGCCAAGCCTGTGGGACCGCAAGATGTTCCAGTTCTTGCGGAAGACGGTAGACCCATTCTTCCCAGGGAGATCCGCATGACGAACCGCACCACCGTCCGCCTCGGCGTGGTCGCCACCGGCCTGATCGCGGGTGTTCTCGGTGTCACCGGACCGGCTCTCGCGGCCCCGGCCGCCGTCGACAACGTGCCCGTGACCGCGAGCGCCGCCGACGTCGCCCCCATCGCGGCCACGTTCAACGTGACCGCGGACTTCACCACCTGGGGCCAGAACGTGTACGTCGTCGGCAGCATCCCGGCGCTCGGCGCCTGGGACCCGGCCAAGGCCGTCCCCCTCGCCACCACCCGCACCACGTTCCCGACCTGGACCGGTGGCGCCGCCCTGCCGCCGAACACCTACATCGAGTTCCAGTACATCGTGAAGAACCCGGACGGCAGCGTCGCCCGCTGGGAGAAGGGCCCCCGGCAGAACCGGATCACCATCACTCCGCCGACCGGCACCTACCTCACCCACGACACCTACGGCGGGTACTGATCGGCTCCGGCCGCGCCGAGGGATATGTCGCAGATATCCCTCGGCGCGGCACCGGCCTCATCGTACCGATCGGCGCCCCCGAAGCCGCCCGTCGCGCCCCGCCACGGCATCGCCGGCTTCGGCATGTTCCGCCGCCGCGCTCCTTTGACAACGGAATTCACCCGGGTCCCTTCCGGACCGGCCGCCGCACTATCACCACGTCCGGGATCCATCCACGAGCCGCACCCTCGCCCCGGTAGCGAATTCGGTGTTCCACCGGAGCGGCAGCGATGCGCTCGCTAGGCTTCGGTGTCGTCGAACCGCAGCTCAACGCGGGTGTCACCGCCCACGGGAACACCATCGCCGAGATTGGTGAGTTCTCGTGTCGAGAATGGCTCCGGGTGACGCCGCGCCCCGATACAACGGAAGGAAACAGCGCGATGAACCGACGTCGGTCCAGATCCGGCACAGCATTCCGGACGGTCGCCGCATTGTTCGCCGCAGTGCTGCCGGCCGTGGCGGCCGGCGCCGCCCCGGCCGCCGCGAGTCCGTTCCGCTCGACGGCTGTGCTGGTCGCCGCGGGCCGGGGCCCGGCGGTGCTGGAGCGGATGCGCGAGGCGGTCGGTCCGGCCGGCACCGCCGCCGCCGCCAAGCAGTGCTACTCCGATGTGTCGATCCTCTCCGACGCCAACGGCCAGTACGTGACCGTGGAGGTCGACTACGACGCGCTGCTGGAGAACGCGCTGCGCGCCGTCGCGCCGGGCCCGGGCCCGAACGAGTTGTTCTACGTGTGCCGCAACAACGTCACCGGCTACACCACACTCAAGTCGCAGGCGAACAACCTCTACGTCTCCGCCGAGTTCGACTACACCGGCGACTACCAGGGAACGCTGCGCGCCCGCGCCGGCTCGGTCTGGTCGTGGGAGGGGTACTACACGAGCGCCGACCCGGGCCACGGCGCGTTCACCATGCAGATCGACAACCGGTACGTCACGGCCGAGCTGGGCCTGACCGGGCTGCGGCACGCTGTCCTGCGGGCCGCCTCGCCCAGCGCCGGCCGGACCGAGACCTTCCGCTGGTAGCCGGGCCCGCCCGCCGGGCGGTGTCGAGCCGGGCGGCCCGGTCCAGCTCGCATACCGGTGGCGGGCGCCCGGCTACGGCGACGCGCCGGCGGGCGCGCCGGTCGTCTGCGGCAGGGTGACGCGGATGGTGGTGCCGCGTTGCCCGTCGGGGTTGGGCCCGGCGGTGATCGTCCCGTGGTGGCGCTCGACGATCAGCTGGGCGATGGTCAGGCCGAGACCGGTTCCGGCGATGGCGAGTTCGGTGGTGATGGCGCCGCGGAAGAAGCGCTGGAAGACGTGCGGCAGCTCGTGCTCGGGGATGCCGAATCCGGTGTCGCTGACGACCAGGTCGGCGAGGTGGCCGGTGCTGGTCAGCCGGACGGTGACGGCTCCACCCGCCGGGGTGTAGGTGACGGCGTTGTCCAGCAGCGCGGTGACCATCTGGTACAGCCGGTGCCGGTCGGCGTGCAGCGGCGTGATCGGCGCGGCGTCGCAGGTGAGGGTGATGTTCTTGGCGGCTGCTTGGGCCTGCCGGTCATGGACGGCGCCGGTGACGACGGTGCTGAAGTTGATGTCGGCCGGCCGCAACGGGCTGCGGCCGGCGTCGAGCGCGGACAGGTCCAGCAGCGTCTCGACCAGCCGGCGCAGCCGGATGCTGCCGCGCCGCGCGGCGTGGATCATGGGTAGCAGGTCGGCCACCGGTTCGTCCGGGTCCGCGGCGTGCATCAGATCCAGGTACGCGTCGATGACCGTCAGCGGGGTGCGCAGCTCGTGGCCCACCAGGTTGAGGTAGTCGTCCTTGGTGCGGCTGAGCACCTGCTGGAGCTGCTCGGCGCGGCGGGCGGCGGTGATGTCGTGAAAGACCGCGACCGCGCCGAGGCGTTGCCCGTCGGGGCTGGTGATCGGATGCCCGTTGATCCGGAACAGCCGGCGTTCCCCGTGCAGGTGCAGGATGTTCTCCTCGCCGCGGACGGCCTCGCCGCGCAGTGCGCGCAGCAGGCTCGTGCCCTCCGCCGGGATCGGGGTGCCGTCGGTGTCGGTGATCGGCAGGCGGGCGGCCCAGTCCTCGGCGCTGCGCTGCAGGTTCGGTGTCCCCAGGCGTTCGCGCAGGGAGCGGTTCACCACGACCAGCTCACCGGCGGCGTCGCAGGCGGCCACCCCGGTATCGAGGCTGTCCAGCAGCGTGTCGAGGAACAGCCGCTGCTGGTGCTCGCGCTCGCGGGCGTACTGGGCGGCGACGAACGCGGTGCAGGCCTGCGCCCCGTCGTCGACGGCGGTCAGCTCCTCCGCCGACCAGGCGCGGGTGCGGTAGTCCATGACCGCGCACACCCCGACGATCTGCCCGTCCGGGTCCAGGATCGGGAACCCGGCATACGCGCGCAGGCCCGCCGAGCGGGCCGGCGCGTCGACCGGCACCCGGTCGTCGGCGTCCACGTCCGTGATGACCAGCGGGAAGCCACCGCTGATCACGATGCCGGCCAGCGTCGAGAACATCGGCACCGGCTCCCCGCGGCGGAAGAGCGCCGGTACGTCGTAGCCGCCGATCAACCGCAGCCGCCGGCCGTCCCTGATATTGATCATCGCGCAGGCGGCTCGGGTGGCCCGCGCGGTCAGCGCCGCCATCCGGTCCGCGGCGCTCTGCGTCATCCCGCCGGCATCCATCTCCATCGCGGTCATCACCGCCGCGGGCATCCCTCCGGACCCGGTGACCGCCGCGCCGCCGCGCTCGTCCTCCCCCATCAACTCATCATCGCGCCGGCCGCGCAGCCGCGGACCTGATCAGCTCAGCCGCACGGCGCCCGGGCGGGCCGCGCCGAGGACCCCGGTCCCGCGCCAGGCGCCGGTCCCCGTACCGCGGGAATCGCCGCACCCCGCGGGAAATCGCTGGACCATGGGTGGGGGGTGAGGCGAGGTGGGGACCGCCGAGGGCGAGCGGGCCGGTGATCCGAGCGGATTGCCGGCGTGGGCGGTGGCCGGGCCGCGGGACGACGAGCTGGTGCCGGTGCTGGATCGGCTGACCCGCTCGGCGGCGCGGCTGGCCGACGCCCCGGCCGCGGCCGTGATGCTGGCCGATGCCGGTCGGCAGGTGTTGCTCAGCGCGGCGGGGCTGCCGGAGGCGGCGGACCCGAGCGGGCGGACGCTGCTGTGCCACGCGCTGTGCCAGCGGGTCGTCGACGCCGGTGAGCCGATGGTGGCCGCCGACATCCGCCTCCATCCGCTGCTGGGCGCTGCTCCGGCGGTGGGCCAGCGCGCGCTGGCCTACGCGGGGTTCCCGCTGCGCCGGCCGGACGGGCCGGTCCTGGGGGTGTTCTGCGTGCTGGACACCAGGGTGCGGCAGTGGGAGCCGCGGCAACTGACGGCGGCGCAGGACATGGCGCAGGTCGCCGCATCGCAGCTCACCCTGCGGATGGCCCATGCCGGGCTGGCGGCGACGGCGGACCGGCTGCGCACGGTGCTGGACACGGCCAACGACGCGTTCATCTCCCTGGACGAGCGTGGCACGATCACCGCGTGGAACGCCGCGGCGCAGCGGCTGTTCGGCTGGAGCGTCGAGCAGGCGGTCAGCCGCTCGGCCGCCGAGCTGCTGATCGCGCCGCCCAGCCGGGACGCGTACGAGCAGGCTCTGGCCACCGTCATCGACACCGGCGCGTGTCCGCCGGCCGGGCAGCGCCTGGAGATCGCCGCTGTCGACCGCGCCGGGCGGCAGTTCCCCGTCGAGTTGACCCTGCAGGCCGGCCGTGGCCGCGACCAGGATCGCTGTCACGCGTTCCTGCATGACATCAGCGTCCGCAAGGCCGCCCAGCGGGAGCTGGAACATGAACGCACGTTCCTGCAGGCGCTGCTGGACAGCCTGGACACCGGGGTGGCCGCCTGCGACAGCCACGGCAGGCTGGCCCTGCTGAACCAGGCGCTGCAGGCGGTGCTCGGTCCCGGCGCCGAGAAGGTCGGCCCGGAGCACTGGGCCGACGTTTTCCACCTGTACGCCGCCGACGGGCGTACCCCGCTGCGCTCCGACCAGGTGCCGCTGACCCGGGCGTTCAACGGCGAACGCATCGACGACGAGCAGATCGTCCTCCGCGAGCCGGGGGTGCCGGCCCGGCGTTTCGCGGTCAACGGCCGGCCGATCGACACCCCCGACGGCGGCCGCCTCGGCGCGGTGGTCGCCCTGCACGACATCACCGAACGCCACACCAGCGAGGCGCTGCGCCGGGTGCGGCACGCGGTCGCTCAGGCGCTGGCGGACGCGGACAGCGCCGAGCAGGCCGCGACCGCGACCCTCGCCGCCATCGCCGGCGCCTTCGGGTGGACGTACGGGGAGTACTGGCAGCCCGACGGCGAGCTACTGCACCGGCTCGGTGTGTGGAGCGCAGCGGACCGCGACGTGTCCGTGCCCGGCGGCGCGGCGCAGCGCCCCCTGCGCCGCGGGGAGGGGCTGCCCGGTCTCGTCTGGGCCACCGGCGAACCGCGGCGCACCCGCGACCTGCCCCCCGGCGCCCGCGACGCCGAGCTGCGGCAGGCCGGTCCGCACGACGCCATCGGGCTCCCGGTGCACGGCGGCGAGCGGCTGGTCGGAGTGCTGACGTTCCACCACGACACCATCGAGGAGCCCGACCCGCAGCTGCTGGCCGTGCTGCACGACGTGTGCAGCCAGCTGGGGCAGCACGTCGAACGCCGGCGCGCCGACGAGCTCGCCCACGAACTGGCCGCCGCTCGCCGGGACCTCGACCGGATCATCGACCAGGTCAACGACTTCGTCTGGACCTTGGAGGTCCTGCCGGACGCCGGCATGCGGGTCGTGTTCGCCAGCCGTAACAGCAGCGGCGTGTTCGGCGGGCACTTCCCCACCGACGCCGACCCGGCCGAGACCATGCGGCGCCACGTGCACCCGGACGACCGGGGAGCCCTCGACACCTTCCTGCACACCCTGGCCGACGGCCGGTCCGCCGAGCTGGAGTGCCGGCTGCTGGGCACCGACAACGTCGTCCGGTGGTTGTGGGCCCGCGGCGTCGCCCGGCACGAGGGTGACCGGCTGTTCATCGACGGCATCAGCACCAACATCACCGAACGCCGGCACCTGGCCGAACAGCGCGAGCAACTGCTGGCCGAACAGCAGCAGCACGTACACCGGCTGCAGGAACTCGACCGGATGAAGGACGAACTCGTCGCCCTGGTCAGCCACGAACTGCGCAATCCCATCGCCACCATCCGCAGCTACATCGAGATGACGCACGACGACCCCGACCTGTCCGACGACCACCGGGCCTTCGCCGATCTCGTCGACCGGCACAGCGCCCACCTGCAACACCTCGTCGACGACCTGCTCGACCTGGCCCGCCTCGACGCCGGGCGCATGAGCATCGACGCCCGCCCGGTGTCGCTGCGCCGCCTCATCGACCAGAGCATCAACGACCACCGCCCGGCCGCCGACGCCCGGCACCTCACCATGAACGTCGACCTGCCGCGGCACCTGCCCGCCCACGCCGACCCGGCCCGGCTGCGCCAAGCCCTGGACAACCTGCTGTCCAACGCCGTCAAGTACAGCGAGGAGCACGGCCACGTGACCGTCACCGCACACCACGACGACCAGCACGCCACCATCACCATCAGCGACGACGGCATCGGCATCCCGCCCGAGCAGTACCCGCACCTGTTCGAGCGGTTCTTCCGGGCCAGCACCGCCACCAACCGCGGCATCAAGGGCACCGGCCTCGGACTGGCCATCACCAAGGCGATCATCGACGCCCACGGCGGCACCATCACCGCCGGCCCCAACCGGCCCCGTGGCACCACCTTCACCGTGCGACTGCCCACGACCCTCTGACCGGA
Organism: Actinoplanes teichomyceticus ATCC 31121; assembly: GCF_003711105.1. Classification (NCBI taxonomy): domain Bacteria; kingdom Bacillati; phylum Actinomycetota; class Actinomycetes; order Micromonosporales; family Micromonosporaceae; genus Actinoplanes; species Actinoplanes teichomyceticus. The sequence continues at coordinate 3,287,918 of NZ_CP023865.1, read as the reverse complement.
GCCGTCGCCGGTGACCTCACACCGGACGGTGCGGGTTTGCGTTGGAGCGCGCTCGAAGCCCTACCGTCGTGGTCATGAACGGGAACGAGCAGTTGATGCAGGCGCTGCGGCTCGCCGTCGACCCCCCGGACGAGGTGTCGGTCGACGCTCTGCGGAACCTCGTCATGGACGACGACTCCGGCCGGTGGGACATCGCCACGACCGCCGAGCACGTACGAGTGAGTCCGCACACGTTGCGCTACTACGAGCGCGCCGGACTGGTCACGGTGCCGCGCAATGCGGCGGGCCACCGGGTCTACGACGCGGCCGCGGTGCGCCGGCTGGTGTTCCTGACCCGGATGCGCACCTCCGGAATGCCGATCAGCGACCTGCGGCAGTACGTCACGCTCGTCGACCGCGGTGATGTCACCATCCCGGACCGCCTGGACCTGCTCGTCGAGCACCGCGACACGCTGCGGGCCCAGCTCGCGCAGCTCCAGCTGGCGCTGGCCGCCACCGAATACAAGATCGCAATGTACGGAGGGGCGACTCAGCCATGAGCACCACGCAGCACGATGTCGACAACGCCGGCAACCTCGCCCGGCGTCAGCACGGCCTGGACGTCCTGGCCCGGATCGACGGCGATGCCGGTACCGCGGTCGTCGACTCGCTCGCCGACGTCTCGCCCGCGCTCAGCCACCACGTGGCGGCGTTCGCGTTCGGCGACATCTACGACCGGCCCGGCCTCGACGCGCGCTCACGGCAGTTGGTCACGATCGGTGTGCTGACCGCGCTCGGCGGCTGCGAACCTCAGCTGCGGATCCACGTGGGCGCCGCGCTCAACGTCGGCCTCAGCCGGGACGAGATCGTCGAGGCGATCCTGCACTGCGCGGTCTACGCCGGATTCCCGCGGGCGCTGAACGCCACGTTCGCCGCGAAGGGGGTCTTCGACGCCCGGCGCCCGCAGCCCACCTCCCCGGCGCCGTGACCCCGAACGACGCCACGCTCCCGCGCCGCGCCGCGCCGGGCCGGGCCGCGCCGGGCCGCGCCGGGCCGCGCCGGGCCGCGCCGGGCCGGGCCGGGCCGCGCCAACGTGACGCGGGCGCCACGGGTTGCGGCCGGCTCCCCCCAACGGAGGCGAAGGTCGCCGGGTCGGGTTAGCCCGACCGGGCCGTAAGCCCGATGTTCCCCGGTAACGCCCACGACGGGTCACCGCAAGCCGTTAACTTGCTGGCATGGGTCCTCAATAGCGGCAATAACTGCCAGAGGAGAGCGAAATGGTAGAGCCAGCGGCGCACGGTGACAAATCGACCAAACTCGGCCGGCGAACCCTGCTCGCCGGCACCGCGGGAGCCGTCGCGGCATCGGTGGGCACAGGCGCACTGACCCCGCCCTGCGCCGCCGTGGCCAGCGCCGCGGCCCCCGATGTGCCGGCAGTCTGGCGACATGCGGTCGAGTGGACCCGCGGCAGCGACATCGCGGTGCGGGCCGGCCGGGACAAGGAGGGCCGCTTCGGCGTCATGTTCAAGCACGCCGAGGCGTACGCACCGCCGGACGAGCTGCTCAAGTCGCTCGCCGCGCAGATGGGCGAGCCGACCGGCCCGAACCCGACCGACTTCGACAACCCGCGTATCCCGGCCGGATTCACCTTCCTCGGCCAGTTCATCGACCACGACATGACCCTGGACCGCACCCCGCTGCCCGAGCAGCAGACCGACCCACGGGCTCTGACCAACTTCGACACCCCGCTGTTCGACCTGGGCTCGCTCTACGGCCGCGGCCCCGACCAGGACCCGGGCCTGTACGAGGCGGACCGCACCCGGATGCGCGTGGTCCGTAACGCCAACGGCGTCGACGACCTGCCCCGCCGCGCCGACGGCGGCGCCATCATCGGCGACGCCCGCAACGACGAGAACCTCATCGTCGCCCAGCTTCACCTGGTCTTCGCGAAGTTCCACAACCGCCTCCTGGAGACCGGCCTGGCCACAAGCCTGGCGGAGGCGCAGCGGCTGACCCGCTGGCACTACCAGTGGATCATCATTCACGACTTCCTGGAACAGGTCGCCGGCGCCGAGGTGGTGGGCCGGTTCCTGGACAACAAGGGCAAGGTGAAGCGGCAGTTCTACAAGCCGAAGAACCCGCACCGCCCGATGATCCCGATCGAGTACTCGGTCGCCGCGTACCGCTTCGGACACAGCATGATCCGAGCCGGCTACCTGCTCAACACCCGCACCACCCCGCCCGCGGCGGCCGCCATCTTCGGCGCCGAGGGCAGTGACCTGCGCGGTAACCGGCCGTTGCCGGCCCGCCTCGAGATCGACTGGTGGCACTTCTTCGACGTACCCGGAAAGCCGACCACGCCGCGCAACCGGGCCCGCCGCATCGACGGCAAGCTGTCGCTGCCGCTGTTCAACCTGCCGAGCACGGTGGTGTCCGACGGCACCAGCGCCTCCCTCGCCGAGCGCAACCTGATCCGCGGCAAGCGCCTGGGCCTGCCCGCCGGTCAGGACGTGGCGAGGCTGATGGGCGCCACGCCGCTGACCAACGCGGAGCTCGGCCTGCCCGACCCGGGCAACGCCGGCTGGCAGGGCAAGGCGCCGCTCTGGTTCTACCTGCTGAAGGAGGCCGAGCTCACCCGCTCCGGCGAGCGTCTGGGCCCGGTCGGCGGCCGGCTCGTGGCCGAGGTCATCCTCGGCATCATGGATCCCGACAAGGAGGGCTTCCTCAAGCGGAACCCGGGTTTCCGCCCGGCGGCGCCCATCGCCCCGGCCACCGGCCAGTTCCGGATCGGCGACTTCATCAAGTTCGCTCAGAACCTCTGACCCGGTCACCCTGCTCTCCGGCGATCCGCGGCCCAGCGTGCCGCCTCGCCCGGGAGGCCGGCGACGTCGCCGCGCGTCGGGGTTCGCCATCACGCCTCGGTCGCGCCGGCCCGGGGACCGCATCGCATCCGATCCGGCGCGGCCGGGATCTCAGGTGGCGTGCAGTGCCCCCACCAGGCTCTGCAACTCGGGCAGCTGCTCCGCCCGGGCCAGCGAGCCGGCCAGCGTCCGGTCGTGGGTCGGCCGGGCCTGGGCCAGCAGCTGCTGGCCGGCCGGGGTCAGCTCGGTGTAGATGCCGCGCCGGTCGTCGGCGCACAGGATGCGGGTGAGCAGGCCCCGGTCCTCCAGGCGGGTGACCAGGCGGGTGGTCGCGCTGCTGGACAGGGCGGCCGCCCGGGCGAGTTGCTGCATGCGCATGTGCCACCCGTCCTGGCGGCTCAGCGCGTCGAGCACGGTGTACTCCACCACTGACAGCCGGTGCGCGGCCTGCAACTCCTTCTCCAGGGCGGTCTCGATGAGGCCGTGCAGCGCGGCGAGCCGCCGCCAGCCCTGGGCGCGGATCTCGACCGCGTCGTTGGCGATCCCCATGCCGGTCTCCTCCCGCGAGATGCTCCTCACCCTACACCGCCTTGCGCGGATATAGCGCGCCTGCAACTATCTGTTCGTTGCATATGCAATTAGTGCACACGCTGGATATTGCACGCGCTTGAGGAGTTCTTCGTGCCCATCGCTCTGTACGCACTCGCCATCGGCGGGTTCGGCATCGGCCTGACCGAATTCGTGATCGCCGGCCTGCTGCCCGAGGTCGCCGCCGACTTCCACGTCACCGAGGCGGTAGCCGGCGGCCTCATCTCCGGGTACGCCCTGTCCGTCGCGGTCGGGGCGATCGCGCTCACCGCCGCGCTGGGCCGCATCGACCGCCGCCGCGCGCTGCTGGCCCTGATGGTGCTGTTCATCGCGGGCAACCTGCTCTCCGCGCTCGCCCCGGGCTACGGCCCGATGCTGCTCGGCCGCGTCCTCGCCGCGCTGTGCCACGGCGCGTTCTTCGGCATCGGCTCGGTCGTGGCGGCCGACCTGGTGCCGGCCGAGCGGAAAGCCGCGGCCATCTCGGTCATGTTCGCCGGACTGACCGTCGCCAACGTGCTGGGCGTGCCGCTCGGCACGTTCCTCGGACAGGCCGCGGGCTGGCGCGCCACGTTCTGGGCGATCGCGGTGATCGGCGTGCTGGCCCTCGCCGGCATCGCCGTCCTCACCCCGGCCACCCCCGTCCCGGCCGGTGGCGGTCTGCTCGGCGAGTTCAAGGTCTTCGCCAGCGGCCAGGTCTGGCTGTCGATCCTGGTGACTGTTCTCGGGTACGGCGGCATGTTCGGCGCCTTCAGCTACCTGGCCTACACCCTGACCGGGGTCGGCGGCTTCCCCGCCGCGGCCGTCCCGTGGCTGCTCATCGTGTTCGGCGTCGGCCTCTTCGCCGGCAACATCGCCGGTGGCCGGGCCGCCGACCGCAACCTCGCGGTCACTCTGATCGTCCTGCTCGCCGGGCTCGCCGTGATCCTCGCCGGGTTCGCCATGACCGCCGGCAACCAGGCCGCCACGGTCGCCGGCCTGCTGCTGATGGGCGGCTTCGGCTTCGCCACCGTGCCCGGCCTGCAGATGCGCATCCTCGGGCACGCCGGGCAGGCCCCGACCCTGGCCTCCGGCGCGAACATCGCGGCCTTCAACGTCGGCAACGCCTTCGGCGCCTGGCTCGGCGGCCGCACCATCGACGCCGGCCTGGGCTACACCTCGCCGCTGTGGGCGGGCGCCGCCGTCACCGTCGCCGCCCTGCTCGTCTACCTGCTGGCGACCCGTCTTCCGGGCGGCGAGTTCGCCACCCCCACCACCACGGCCGCCGCGCGCTGACCCGCGCGCCGGCCGTGGCCCGCACCGACTCCGCACCCGCCCGCAGCGCCACGCGCTGACCGTACCGACCCACGAAACGAGGACACCATGACCGCCATCCCCGCCGTCACGCTCAACAACGGCGTCACCATCCCGCAGCTCGGCCTCGGCGTCTTCCAGATCCCCGACGCCGAGACCCGGGCCGCGGTCACCACCGCCCTGGAGGCGGGCTACCGCAGCATCGACACCGCGGCCGTCTACGGCAACGAGACCGGCGTCGGGCGCGCGCTCGCCGCGTCCGGCCTGCCCCGTGACGAGCTGTTCGTCACCACCAAGCTGTGGATCACCGACCTGGGCCGCCGCGCCGCCCGCGACGCCCTCCGCGCCAGCCTGGACCGGCTCGGCCTGGACCGGGTGGACCTGTACCTGATCCACTGGCCGGCCCCCGCGACCGACGCCTACCTGGACGCCTGGCAGGGCCTGGAGGATCTGTACGCCGAGGGCCTGGCCCGCGCGATCGGCGTCTCCAACTTCCTGCCCGAGCACCTCGACCGGGTGGTCGCGCTGGGCGGCACCGTCCCCGCCGTCAACCAGATCGAGCTGCACCCGGCGTTGCAGAACCGGGAGACCGCCGCCGCCGCGGCCGCCCGTGGCATCGCCACCGAGGCGTGGAGTCCGCTCGCCCAGGGCGCCGTCCTCACCGAGGCCCCGATCGTGGCCGCGGCCCGGGCGCACGGCGTCACCCCGGCCCAGGTCGTGCTGCGCTGGCACCTGCAGCAGGGCCGCATCGTGATCCCGAAGTCGGTCACCCCGGCGCGCATCGCCGCCAACCTGGACGTCTTCGGCTTCGACCTGACCGCCGCCGAACTGACCGCGATCGACGCTCTGGACCGCGCCGGCCGCACCGGCCCCCACCCGGCCACCTTCCAGGGCTGACCCGGGCGGCGGCGCGGCGCGCTCCGGCCGGGCGGGCGGGCTCCCGGGGCGGGCCGGACGGGTGGCGCGACGCGTGCCGCCTCGGGCGGGACGGCACCCGAGATCCGCCGGGATCGATTCGGCCGCGGCGGCGCGTCGCGCCGCCGCGCAGGCCCTGCCACCTCGATCAACAGGACGCCTCAGTGAGATCCGACTCTCTCGACCGCGCCGGGTCCGCACTTGGGCCGCCGGCATCACCACGCACCTGCAATCGGCGCTGGCCACGTTCGACACCTACCACCCGTTCCCGCCGGGACAGGATGAGGTCATCCTGGCAGGCCCTGGCCAGGCTTTCCCACCAGAGGACGGTGCGCGCACCGGAGCACCGGAGCCGGTTCAGGTCGCTGACCGCTACCACCACCAGCAGCCGGAGCCATCTTGGCCTCTGGCTGACTCTTGATGGAATCGTCACGGATGGTCACGATCTACCGAGAGTCGAGCGCGCGTTGTCCGCGGCACATCCGGATGCCGGTGCTGGACCTGGAACCATCCCACAGGCGCCGGATGCGGCGGAGCCTGAGCGATCATTCAGTCGATGTCCATGACAGCCTTTCCGGCCACCTGCTGGCCGAGCAATGCCTGGATCGCGCCTTCCATGCGCTTCCAGGAGTCACGCCAGCCGACCTGGACCGAGACGGCACCGCGCGCGGCCAGGTCCACCAGCGTGGCCAGATCACGGCCAGGGTCGGCCGCGTCGCCGAAGGACCGCAGGGTCTTCGCCGCCCCGTGCGCGAAGATCGAGTTGGGCGGAAATACCGCAGGCTCACCCGACGCCCAGCCGATGCTCTGCAGCACCCCGCCGGGCCTGAGCAGACTCCACGCCCTGACCAGGTGCGCCCCACCGACATGCTCCAGGATCACATCGAACGGGCCGGTGATGCCGTCCAGGCCGACCACCACCTCATCGGCCCCGAGCTCGGTCAGCCCTGCACCGCGTTGCACCGAACCGACCGATGCGACGACGTACGCGCCACCCAGCCGGGCCAGTTGCACCGCAAAGCGGCCGACACCGCCCGAGGCGCCGGTGATCAACACCTCACGGCCCAGCACCGAGCCGACCGCGCGCAGCGTCCGCAGTGCGGTGATGCCGGCCATCGGCAACGCGGCGGCAATGCCGAGATCGAGGCTCTCGGGAACGACGACGACATCGGCGGTGGCGAAGACGGCACGCTCGGCCCAGGCGCCAGGACCGAAGGCGACCACCCGCTCGCCGACAGCCGGGCCGGTGCCGTCCTCGGCCGCTCGGATCACCACGCCGGCGGCGTCGTAGCCGAGCACCGCACCGGCAGGGAAGGCACCCGGGTGGCGGGCCTCGCCACGGTTGAGCGAGACATGCCTCACCTCGATCAGCACCTGGCCGGCCTGCGGCACCGGCTCCGGAATGTCGGCCCGCCGGAACCCCCCGCGGGCCTCCCGGTCGGCGATCACTGCTTGCATCACTACACCTCCACGGATGAAGCGGACCATGAGTCCGCTTGACGTGTGCGAGGCTATCCGGACTGACAGTCCATTTTCTAGGAGCTGACATGGCCGCCGAGCGGGCGGACGCTGCACGCAATCGCCTCGCGATTCTGCGGGCGACCGAGGAACTGCTGGTCCAGCGAGGGTTGGAGCATGTCTCCCTCGACGCTGTCGCCGCCCGGGCCGGCGTGGGCAAGGGCACCGTGTTCCGGCGATTCGGCAACCGGACCGGCCTGTTCCGGGAGCTGCTCGCCGAGCGCGCGGCCCGCATCCGCGACGCGATCGACAACGGCCCGCCACCACTGGGCCCGGGGGCTCCCGCCGGCGACCGGCTGATCGGATTCCTCGATGAACTGGCGACCCTCGCGGCGAAGAACATCACCCTCATCGCCGCACATGAGCAGGCCTGCGCGGCCGACAAACACCAGGACCCCACCTACCAGCGCTGGCACGCACACCTCGTCGGCCTCGTCCACGAGATCCGCCCGGACGCCGACGCCGAGTTCCTCGCCCACACGCTGCTCGGCTCGTTCGATGGTGAGCTCGTCCGGCGGATCACCGACCGCGGCGGCGTCGAGCGTCTACGAACAGCGGTCCGCGACCTGGCCCGTACCATCGCGCCAGCCATGAGCGCCCACGCCACCGATCCACCGGCTGGCAGCCATGCCCACACGCCGGGGCGCTGATCCCTGCCGCCGCCGCACTACTGTCGGCGCAAGCGTGCATCCGGTCTGCCGGCCCTCGACCGGCCGGGGTCTCCGGAGAGTGACTCGATTCTCGGCCTCATCGGCGGCGACGGAGAGGCTCTGGTTGGCGAACCGTGTGGTTCAGTGCGCGGCGATCAGTGCGGCGCCGAGTTGGCGCGTCCGCCGGCATCGCGGTCCGGCCGGTGTCAGACACAGCGACCGTTCATGGACGACGCACTAGTGGATGAGGTTCAGGACAATCGCTGTCCCGAGCATCACCAACCCGGTTTTCAACAGGCGACCGGCCCGGCGCAGGGACCGGTACTTGGCCGTCGCGATCCGCGAGAGCACCAGAAGTTCGTCGAGTTGATAATCCTGTCCGAGCGCGTCGCGGAGGCTGTCCCGGTCGAGTCGGGCCCAGTGCAGGAAGCTGCCACGGCCGGATGCGTCGAGCCGTGGCAGTACGACGTTCAACAGGAACCAGACCGCGCCGAAAGCCGCGACGCAGCCCGTCAGCACCAGCGCCTTGATCAGCCACCATCGATCGATGAGGTTTCCGGCGTTGGCGGCGAACGGGCCCACGGCGATGGCGATGGTGGCCAGCACGATCGACGCCTGCGTGTTCGCGCTGTATATCTCGCCACGAACATTGGCGGTCTCGCTGTCGACGCCTGGATGGGCTGTCATGGTGACCTCTCTTGCGTCCTTCCGCACCGCGCACAGCCGCGTCCGGCCCACCGGCCGGATCGATGATCTCGCCGGCGGTCCGAGATGATCGGATCCGGGAGAACGGGAATCGACGCCATCATCCGGGCGCGGCGCTCCTCGTTTCATGAGCATGACCATTCTGCGGCACGTTCGCGGAACCCCTGTCGCTTTCCGTGGACGGCCGCCGGCGCGGGACGGAGCCGGCGCCATGACGTGGCGGATCGTCTCCGCAGCGCGAGGACCGCTGCCACCGGAAGGGCGTGGCCGCGGGATTGCCGCGGCCGATGATCGCCGCCCGGCCCGCTCCTGACGGCGCCGCGGCGCACACCGCGTGCATCCGGGCGACCGGATGACACGACTGTTGACGAAGACGTCGAGATCGACGCACGCGACAGGCTCGTGGCATGGCGCGCCACCCGCCGTCCGTTCGACGACGAGCGACCCGCGCTCGCCGAAGACGCCGGCCGCTTGCGCCGGGGCCGGATTCACCGGACGCGTCCCGCGCGGCCCCCGGTTCCGGAGACCGAGCGGGCCCGGACCTGCTTCCGAATTCCGTCCGGTCCCGGCGCGCGCCCGGGCGCCACCGTCCGGCGCCGAAGGGCCGGCCGTCCGGGTCGCTGCGCCCGGCGCCGCCTTCGCCGCTGCGCGAGCTGGCCCGCCGGCGGCGCGACCGCTCCACGTGGTCATCCGGTCGCCGGCACGGGCCTGGGCAAGGACGTCTATGACTTTCCGAACGTCAAACCCGGAGAACCTCGTATTATTCTGGTGAGATTCGGATCTTTACCCCGGATGCGGCCTTAGCGGCTTCCCGCAGCTTGGCGAGGTGCATACCGGCTTGCCCGGCTGATCCAGGAGACATCGCGATACAGAGATCACTTTCCAGGGGCGGCTTCCGCGACGGGAGGGATCGAGATGACGGAGCTGTGGTACGGGCGTGGCACGCGCACCGCCGAGGAGGTCCAGCGCGAGATCGACCAATTCTGGGTCGAGTGGGAAACCAGCGAAGAGCTGCGCAAGGAACTGGCCGGCGCCGGTATCGACCCGGGCGCGGTGCCGGCACCGGAGCGGCCGGGCGCCATCCGGGTCAGCGTGCGGGGCGCCGGCATCGACCCGGCGGCCGTCTCGCTGATCGTGGCCTTCGCCCCGGCCGTCTCCGAGGTGCTCGTGTCGCTGTGGAACCAGGTCCTGCTGCCGCGGATCCGCGACCGGTACGGCCGTGACGCCATCCGGGATGAGAAACCGCCTGAACCGTGAGCACCGATCGGTCCCTGCCACCGCATGTGCAGAAGGCCTTCTGGGCGCGAGCCCTGGTGTTCCAGGTGCTGGATCTGCACCATGTGCAGCTGGAGGCGGCCGGATACGGCCTGTTCTGGAACGCGGTCAGGGAACGGCTGCTCACCTCGACCGCGGCACAGATCGAGTTCTGCCCCGCCGGCTCGCTGAGTTCCTACCTGAGTCACCTGGGTACGGAGATCAGGGCGGGCATCCCGTTCCCCGACCGGGATGCCGAACGAACGTGCGCTCCCCTGCTGGACGAGATCGACCGGGTGCTCCGCGACGCGGGCCAGCTCCGGGAGGACCTGCTGATGTCCGCCTTCGCCGCGACGATGCAGGCGGCCGTCGAGTTGTACCACCGCCACGGCGAGGGCGTCCCGGACGACGTCGTGAAACGGGTGTCGGTGACCTTCGGGCACCAGGGCATGCCCGTGCAGTCCGAGCTGCCGATCCAGCTCACCGCGACGACGTACCTCGAAGATCAACCGGAAGGGCCGTCGGCCCGCGTCGACGTGGTGATCAACCCGGGCCTGCTGGACGAGCTGACGGTGTTCTCCCTGCCGTACGTCTTGCTGCACGAGTGCGTCTGCCACGTGTTGCAGGGTCCCTGGCAGTCCGGACGCAGCCAGCCCGATCCCGGTGACCGCTTCGCCGAGGGCTGGATGGACGTCGCGGCCTACCTCGCGCACCAGACGCTGGACTATCCTTGGCTCGGCGACGCGTCGGGACTCGATCTGCTGGCCCCGCGCCGGGCTGCCGCCCGGCTGGAGGCGGCCGAGAAGGTGCACCGGGCCCGCCATCAACGCACTCCGCACGGCCGATCCTGGGCGCAGCGCGCCATGGGCGCCCAGGCCGCGCAGAGCACGGTGGCGCTGTTGGCCAAGTTGCCGGAAACCCGCACCGACCCGGCCGCGGCCTTCACCCGCCTGAGCACCCGGCTCAACAGCTCGACCTTCAGCAACAGACAACGCGAGCTCTTCGTGGCGCGCGTGCACAAGGCGACGATGGGAAGGGTCGACGCCGGTCTGGTGACCCAGATCCGGCAGTACCTGAGCACCGACGATCTGCACCAACTGGTCCACGGCATCTTGGCTATTCACTTGACAAACGAATGACGATGTAGAAGGCTGAGACATCCGAGGGTGACTCGGCAGCATCCCGGCAGGCAAAGGTAGGTGAGCGATGGCCGTGCTCAGCCGCTATCGCGTCTTGAACGCCATCCTGGCGCTCCGGGAGTTCACGGTCACCGACCTCGCCGGGTACAGCGGGGTGAAGGAGAACACCGTCCGGACCGTCCTGGCCCGCGATGCCCGTTTCGTCGAGCGCGGCGGCACCAGAGCTCAGGGCCGCCGCGGTGGCCAGCCGATCCAGTACCGGCTACGCGCCGACGCCGAGGACGAGCTCATCGGCGTCCTGCGTGAGCTGGAAGGCGTCGGCGCGAACCTCCCCCCGCTGGTCACGGATCAGGAGGACCCGGCGATGCTCTCCCTCATCGCCGCGGAGGACATCCTGCTTCGTCAGCTCCCCCAGGCGCCCCCCGCCGACCGCGCCGAACTCGTCGGCCTGGCCACCGCCGACTACGAAGCCGTGGAGTTCCTCGTCGACTCGGATCGCGGAGAGGCGGCCACCCACCGGCGGGTGGTCAACCTGCTGCTGGACCTCGCCGAGGTCGAGCAGGAGGTGATGACCCTCGCGGCTCCGGACGCGGACATCCGCAGCCCCGACTGGCCGGCGCGGATGACCGAGATGCTCAGCCATGAGGCGGAGAAGAAACTGGAAGCGGTCGGACGGCAGTGGCGCCACCTGCTCCTGTCCTGGCCGGCGCTCAGCGACCGCGAGCTGTTGCCCGACCTTGTCCGCCGCATCGGCACCAGCTGGTTCAGCGCCATCATCCTCGGCGCCGGCGACACGACGCAGAAAGCCTGAGCGAGGCGGTCCGCCCGCGTCCGCGACCAGCCGCATCTCCGACCCGACGCCACCGGCCCCGCACGACCTCGGGCCCGCCCGCGGCCTCGACGACGTGCGTCAGCAGCGCGGACCTGCCCACCCCGGGCCGGATGCCGGGCGCCCGGCGGCACCGCGTCGCTCCTCACCCCCGATGCGGGGAAACTCGGATGCGTCCGGCGCGTCGTACCGGTGATAATGGCCCGTCCGGAGAACGGGGAGAGACGTGACGGCAGACGACGACATCGCGGGGTGAACACCCCGATGCGGCCGCCGCTGATGCAGCGCGCGGCCCCCGTCGTCATGCCCGGCGCTTCCCGACTTCGAGGATTCCCCCGTGTCCATTGTCTGCACCAGTCTGTCCTTCTCCTGGCCCGATGACACCCCCGTCTTCGAGGGCCTGTCGATGGCCGTTCCGGCCGGCCGCACCGGTCTCGTGGCCGCCAACGGCTTCGGCAAGACGACCCTGCTGCGCTTGATCGCCGGCGAGCTGCGCCCCACCGGCGGTTCGGTCACCGTCGACGGCGCGCTCGGCTACCTGCCCCAGCACCTGCCGTTCACCACCGACCAGACCGTCGCGCAGGTGCTCGGTGTCGACCGGGTCGTCGCGGCCCTGCACGCCATCGAGTCCGGGGACGCGGCCGAGGAACACTTCACGACCGTCGGCAACGACTGGGACGTCGAGGAACGTACGCGCGCCGAACTCGATCGGCTCGGCCTCGGCGCCATCGCGCTCGACCGCCCGCTCGGCACGCTCAGCGGCGGTCAGGTCGTCACCCTCGGACTCGCCGCCCAGTTGCTCAACCGGCCCGACGCGCTGCTGCTCGACGAGCCCACCAACAACCTCGACGCGGTCAGCCGGGAACGCCTGACCGAGCTGCTGCGCACGTGGAACGGCTGCCTGCTGGTGGTCAGCCACGACCGCGCGCTGCTCGACGAGATGGATCGCATCGCGGCCCTCGACCACGGCGAGATCCGCTGGTACGGCGGCGGCTTCACCGCGTACGAGCAGGCCGTCGCCGCCGAGCGGGAGGTGCTGCAGCGGCAGGTCCGCAACGCCGAACAGGACCTCAAGCGGCAGAAGCGGGAGGCGCAGCAGGCCCGGGAGCGGGCCGCCCGCCGGGCGTCGACGGCCGCGCGCAACCTGGCCGACGCGGGTCTGGCACGCATCGTGGCCGGCAATCTCCAACGCGATGCCCAGGTGTCGGCCGCCCGCGCCGACGAGACCCACGCCAACCGGGTCGCCGGCGCCCAGGCCCGGCTCGACCAGGCCGGGCGCGCGGCCCGCGAGGACGACCGCATCGTGATCGATCTGCCCGCGACCGCGGTGCCGTCCGGGCGCACCCTGTTCCACGGCGAGCGCCTCCAGGCGGTCCACGACGGCCGGCCGCTGTTCGCCGGCGACGGTCTGCAGCTGACCGTCCGCGGGCCGGAACGCATCGCGCTGGTGGGCGCCAACGGCGCGGGCAAGTCCACGCTGCTGCGCATGATCGCCGGAGCCGGGCCGCACGTCGCGTACCTGTCGCAGCGCCTCGACCTGCTCGACGACGACCGGTCGGTGGCCGAGAACCTCGCCGCGGCCGCGCCCGCCCGGCCCGACGCCGAGCGGATGAACCTGCTGGCCCGGTTCCTGTTCCGGGGCGGCCGGACCGCGTTGCCGGTCCGCGTGCTCAGCGGCGGGGAGCGGCTGCGCGCGACCCTGGCGTGTGTGCTGTTCGCCGAACCCGCGCCGCAGCTGCTGCTGCTCGACGAACCGACCAACAACCTCGACCTCGACAGCGTGGCGCAGCTGGAGGCCGCGCTCACCGCGTACCGCGGCGCGTTCGTGGTGGTGAGCCACGACGAACGGTTCCTCGACGCGATCGGGATCACCCGGCGGCTACGGCTGGCGGACGGGATGTTGCGGTGACCGGCGCGCCACGGCGGCCGCCGCGGGCGGGATTGCGGCCGACGTCGCCCGGACCCCGACGACAGCACCCGGGGACCCGCACCGTGCACCCGGGACGGGCCCGCGTGACCGCCGGGCCCGGCCGGACGGCGGCGCCGGCGACCGGCTACCGGCATCCCGGAGGCCCTGACCCGGGCGGTCGGCGCGCTGGCGCGGGTGTGCGCCGGCCCGGCCGGTGCGATGGTCAGCCGCGGGCCAGGTGCAGGCCGATGTTCGCGCCGAGGCCCTGGCCGTACGCGAGCTGGATGAGCAGTTCGACGGCCGGTTCCAGGTAGCGGGCGTTGGTCAGCGGGCCGGCGTCGACGGCGTCGAAACCGAGCTGATCGCCGAGGTCGATCACGGCCTTCTTGGCGTCCCGGTCGTCACCGGCGACCGGCAGCAGCTGCGCCGTACCGGCGAGGACCGGTGTGCCGAGCGTGGCGGCGAAGACCGTGTTGAAGGCCTTGACGACGCGGGACCGGGGCAGCCGGGCGGCGATCTGCTCGCCCGCCGAGCTGGTGTGGCCGACGGTGAGGGACATGAAGTCGGGGGCGAGCGGGTTCGTCGCGTCGATCACGATCTTGCCGGCGAGCGCGTCGCGGACCTCTCCGGTGAGCAGGTCGTCGATCGCGGAGTACGGCACGGCGATCACGGCCAGGTCGGCCGCGGCGGCGGCCTCGTCGGGGGCGCCGGTGTCCGCGCCCGAGGCCGCGGCGGCGGCGGCCAGCCGGGGTGAGCCGGGATCGCTGGCGGCGAGCGTGACGTGGTGGCCCAGCTCGGTCAGACGGGCGGCGAGAGCGGATCCGACGTTGCCGGCGCCGAGCACTGCGATCTTCATCGTTGTCTCCAGGGTGAGCATCCGAGGTCGTTCGAATTCGAACTACGCTGGACGCTACACGTCGTTCCAATTCGAATCAACTGCTATCGTGATCACATGACGGAGCGGTGGCTCGACGAGATCGAGATGCGGGCCTGGGTGGCCTTCCTGGACACCAGCAACCTGCTGCAACGGCGCCTCGACCAGCAGCTGCGCGAGGACGGCGGCCTTACTCAGCCGCAGTACGAGCTGCTCACCCGCCTCGCCGAGGCACCCGGGCAGCGCATGCGCATGGCGGAACTGGCGCTCGCCCTGGTCGCCTCGCGCAGCGGACTCACCTATCAGGTCACCCAGTTGGAGAAGGCCGGCCTGGTCCGCCGCGAAGCCTGCGCCGGAGACGACCGCGGCGTCCTGGCCGCGCTCACCGAGCAGGGCGTCCAGGCGCTGCGCCGGGCCGCGCCCGGCCACCTGCGGGTGGTCCGCGAGAACCTGATCGACCTGCTCGACCGGGATCAACTGGTCACCCTCGCGGACACCCTCGGCCGCGCCCGCACCCACCTGCGCACGGCCGGCGGCGACGAGCCGCGCCGCACCGGCTCGTCCTGAGGCGCAACCGACGGCCGGCCGCGATGCTGCGGGATCCGGGAGCTGTCCCGGGGTTCCGGCCCGATCAGGCTGCTTCGGCCGCCGCCGGGACGTCGGGCCGGGTCGTGTACCGGTCGCGGGTCCGCACCGCCCAGCGGACCGCGGGTCCGGAGAGCAGGGCGACCACCGCGAACAGGGCGGCCAGCGCCAGCCAGCCGCCGAACAGGAACCGCTCCACCAGCGCGGTCACCATGAGCGGCCCGAGGATGTTCGGCACGGCGTTGCCGAGGCCGAACACCGCGCCCCACTGCCCCTGCGCGCTCTGGTCGGCCAGTTCGAAGCGCAGCTCCCACTCCGCCGCCGAACCCCACATCTCGCCCAGCGTCAGCACGATCACCGCGGCCAGCAGGATCCCCGCGCTCACCCACGCGTCGCCGCCCCAGGCCGACACGCCGATGAGCACGCAGCACACCGCCGTGGACAGCAGCGACCAGGTCTGCAGACGCCCCGCCCCGGCCACCGTGCCGGCGCCCCGGCTGGCGCGTACCTGCAACAGCGTCACCATGCCGGTGGAGATGCCGAGCAGGACGGCGACCAGCGAGGCCGGGGCCCGCGTGTGCCCGACGATCCACAGCGGAATGCCGACCAGCAGGATCTTGTCGCACAGCACGTAGACGTTGCTGACCTGGCCGAGCACCACGTACGGCACGTCACGCAGGGCGGAGCGCTTCGGCGCGCCGGCGGCCTGCCTGGGCACGGGCGGCACGTGCGGCAGCCGGAACCGGGCCGCGGCGATCACCAGGCGCACCACGCCGTAACCGCCCAGCGCGGCCAGGTAGACCGCCCGGCTGTCGACGGCCAGGATCACCCCGCCCAGCCCGGCGCCCAGAGCGAAGCCGCCGTTGAACACGCTGCGCATGTGCGCGGAGATCCTGACCCGGTCCTCCCTGCCCAGAACCCCGGCCAGCAGCGCGCTGAACACGACTCCGGTCTCGGCGATCGCGATGATGCTGACCAGCACCGTGAACGCGGCCAACGAGGTGACCAGGCACAGCCCGATCAGGGCCAGTCCGACCAGCGTCTCCATGACGATGGTGACCTCACGCGGGCCGTACCGGTCGGCCAGGTGGCCCAGCGGCACCTGCACCAGCAGGCTGACCGTCGCGGCGATGGTCAGCGCGAGCCCGATCCGTCCGGTGGGGAAACCCACGTGCTGGTGGAAGTACAGGACGCTGGCCGAGGAGTAGAGGCTGAAGCCGATGCTGATCAGCAGGGTCGCCACCACCATGTGCCGGCCGGGGCCCGGTTCCGGCAGGACGCGGCGCAGGATGGCCCGGTTCACGATGGCAGCCCCCTCAGGTCGGCGAGCGCGGCGATGCGGCGCGCCACGAGTTCCGGTGCGGGCGAGCCCGGCTGGAGCAGGTCCGCGCCGGGCAGGTCCAGGACGGTGGGCCGCCACCGGTCCGCCGGCCACGCCCCCGGGCCGACCGCCTCCCGGCCGCAGATCACCAGCGGGTCCACCGCCGGCGCGGGCGGCGGTGCGGACGAGGCGATCAGGAAACCCAGCCAGGCGCGGTAGCGTGGCAGCAACGCCGCCGCGGCGATCTCGGCCTCGTCCGGCTCGTCGCCGTCCCCGGCGAACATCGCCAGCAGGTCGCGGCGCAGCTGCCGGGTCATCGCCTCGACGGTCGGTTCGCCCGCCTCGGCCGCCGGGCCGGGACGGGTGACGCCGAGCGAGGCCCGGATGGCGGCGAACTCGGCTCGGATGCTGGCCCCGGTCGGCCAGCTTGGGTCCACCAGCACGCACGGCACCTCGCGGTCGCGGTCGCTCAGCAGCCGGGCCACCCGCAGCGCCAGCGTGCCGGCGTTGCAGTAACCCGCGACCACGTCCGGCCGCTGCGCCGGGGCCGTGAGCCGGTTCGCGTACGCCGAGGCCAGCTCCTCCAGGTCGGCGGGCCGGCCCGACGCGGTCAGGTCGCTGACCGGGTCGGCCCGGCACACGGTCAGGTCCAGGTGCGGCAGGAGCGCCGCGGTCAGCGTCGGCCGCGCGTCCGGCCGGCGGAAGTCGACCACCAGCAGGCGCCCGCCGGAGCCCGACGCGACCTGCTCCACGGTGACCTCAAGCACGGCTCACCACCCGCGCCAGCTCGCTGACCGTCGGATGGACGTAGATCTCCCTCGGCGTGCACCGGCCCAGCCCGGCCTCCCGCACCGCCACGCACAGCCGCGCGGCCAGCAGCGAGTTGCCGCCCACCTCGAAGAAGTCGTCGAACACCGACAGCTCCGTGTCGAGGACCCGCTCCCAGACCTGGAGCATCCGCTCCTCGACGTCGCCCGCGCCGGTCACGCCGCGGGCGGCGGGCGCGCTCGGCGCGGTTCTCAGGCGCGCCACGTCCAGTTTGCCGTTCACGGTCAGCGGCAGCGCGTCCACCAGCGTGATCGATGCGGGCAGCATGTAGTCGGGCAGGAGCGCGGCGAGGTGGCCGCGCAGGTGCGGCACGGTGACCGGGGCGGACCCGACCGCGTACGCCTCGATGGCCGCTTCGGCCCCGTCCCCGCGTACGACGATCGCGGCCTCGGCCACCGCGGGCGAGGTGAGCAGCGCCGACCTGATCTCGGCCGGTTCGATCCGGAAGCCGCGTACCTTCACCTGGTCGTCGATCCGGCCCAGGTGCTCGATCGTGCCGTCCGGGGCGATCCGGCCGAGGTCGCCGCTGCGGTAGACGCGGCGCCCGGTCAGCGGGTCGGGGACGAAGCGGGCCGCGGTCAGTTCCGGCTGGTTCCAGTAGCCCTGTGCGACGCCCGCCCCGCCCACCCAGATCTCGCCGGTGCCGCCGTCGGGCACGGGGTCGCCGTTCGCGTCGCGGATGGACACCGTCCAGCCGGGCAGCGGCAGGCCGACCGAGCGTGAGCCGCGCCGCACGTCGGCGGCGGTGATCTCCTTGAGCGTGGTGTGCACGGTCGTCTCGGTGATGCCGTACAGGTTCAGCAGCCGGCAGCGGGTCAACGGGTGACGCTCCAGCCAACCGCCGAGCATCCCGGTCGGCAGCGTCTCCCCCGCGAACAGCACCAGCCGGACCGCCAGATCGGCCGGTCGCCGCCGGTCCTCGTCGATGAGCGGGGCGAACGCCGACGGCGTCTGGCTCAGTACGGTCACCCGGCGCTCGGCGAGCAGGTCCAGGAAGTCCGGCGGCGTGCGGGCGGTCCAGTACGGCACGACGACCAGCCGCCCGCCGGTGAGCAGGCAGCCCCACATCTCGTACACCGAGACGTCGAACGCCGCCGAGTGGAACATCGACCAGACGTCGCCGGCGTGCAGCCCCATCGCGCCCCGGGTGGCCGCGACCAGCGCGAGGACGTTGCCGTGCGGGATGACGACGCCCTTGGGGCGCCCGGTCGAACCCGAGGTGAAGATGACGTACGCGACGTCCTCGCGGCCCGCGTCCGGCGGCCGGAAGCCGGGCGGCGGTGGCGCGGCGACCAGCTCGTCCGGCGTGACCACCGGCGTCCCGGCCGGGAAGAGCCCGGTGGTGGCCACCACCGCCCGCGCGCCGACCGCCGCCACGGTGTACCCCCGCCGGTCGGCGGGATACGCCGGATCGACGGGAACGTAGGCCGCACCCGCCTTGAGCACGCCCAGCAGCACCGCGATCAGCGTCTCGTCACGGTCCAGGCAGACGGCCACCCGGTCGCCGCGGGTCACACCGGCCGCGGCCAGTCCCGCGGCGACGCGCTCGGACCGCTCGTCGAGTTGCCGGTAGGTGAGGTCGCAGCCACCCGCCGACACGGCGACCCGGTCCGGCTGCCGCCGCGCCACCCGCGCGAACGCCTGGTGGATGCTGATCCGGTCGGCTGGGGTCAGTGCCACGCCGTCGCCGAGGCCGCGGATCGGCGGTCGATCCGCCTGCGGTCCCCGGGTGTTCTCCTGCGCGTTCACGTCGCTCCGTTCTGCGCGTGCGGCACGACTGCCGCCGACGGCGCTGTCCCGGCGATCACGGCGAGCACCGCGTCCGTCTGGTCCAGCAGGTACATGTGCCCGCCGGCCAGCTCCACCTGGGTGACGGCGGCGCCGGCCACCTCCGCCCAGCGCGCCGCCTCGGCCGCGGACACCAGTTCGTCGTGCCGCCCCCGCAGCACGGTGATCGGCACGTCGAGCCGCGCCCCGGGCTCGGCCCGGTACGCCTCGTGCATCGCCACGTCGCCCCGCAGCGTGGGTAGCAGCAGCTCGCGCAGCTCCGGGTCGTCCAGCGCGGCGTCGTGGTGCCCGGCGAACTCGCGCACCCGGGCGACGAACGCGTCGTCGTCGAGGCCGGTCGCCCGCTCGGCCCGGCCCCGGTGCGGCGCCGCCGAGCCGCTGGCGTAGAGGTGGCTCACGGCGCCGGGCCGGGTCCGGTCGATCAGCAGCGCGAGCTCGAAGCCGAGCACCGCGCCCAGGCTGTGTCCGAACAGGACCACCCGGGTGCACTCGTCGAGCGCCTGCGCCACCTGCGGCAGCAGACACCGCGCCGCGGCCCGCACGTCGGTGACCGGCGTCTCCAGGATCCGGCTCTCCCGGCCCGGCAGTTGCAGTCCGCGCACGGTGTACCCGGTGGGCGCCCGGCGGCTCCAGCTCCGGAAGTACCCGGCGCCGCCGCCGGCGAACGGCAGGCAGAGAATGCCGACGCCGGGCACCCGTTCGACCCGTTCGGTGGCCCGGTGCAGCGCGGCCGCACAGGCCGGCCGCCCGGCCGGGGACTCCCCGGGGCCGCCCGGCGGCTCGGTCAGCAGCTCGACCGGCCCGCGGGTACGGTCGCGCCACACGCCGACGGTGTCCGGGGCACGGTCCGGGCCGGTCAGGATCGTCAGCGGGGCGGCCAGACGCACCTCGGGCAGTGCCTCGGCGGCCGCCCCGGCGAGCGTCAGATCGGCGCGCAGCACCGGCAGCAGCGACTCCCGCGCGGCCGGATCGCCGGGGAGCAGCTCCTGCGCCGGCACCGGCGCCACCCCGGCCCAGCCGTCCCCCGACGATGCCGTTCCCCGCCCGGGCAGCGCACCGTCCGGGGGTTCGTTCAGCACGACCGCCCGGCAGTCGTCGCCGAGCTCGGCCGCGAGCAGCGGGGCGAGCAGCGCGCCGAGGCGGTGGCCGTAGACGACGGTCGGGAGACGACCTCGTTCGCGCAGCTGGCCCAGGCTCGCCAGCACGTCCGTCAGACGCGCGCCGGGCGGCTCGCCGTGGCGGCGCTCGCGGCCGGGCAGTTGCAGGCCCAACACCTCGACGTCGTCCGGCAGCCCGGTCACCAGGGGCCGCAGCGGCATCGGACCGATCCCGGCGGGAGGCAGCACGAGCAGGCGTACCCGGATCGGCTCGCGGGCGGCCCGGCGCACCACCGTCCACCATTTCGCCGGCGCCGCGCTCATCGCGGCGCCCCCGTCGCGCCGCCGCGTCCGGCCTGCACCGCGTGCAGGATGCCGCCGAACGTCGGCGTCTCCAGGAGAGTCTCGAACTCCAGGTCGGCAGCCAGACGCTTGCGTACCCGGGCGATCAGCCGGACCGCGAGCAGCGAGTCGCCACCGGCTTCGAAGAAGTTCGTCCCGGGTCCCGGCGGCTCGCCGCCGAGCAGGGACTGCCAGATCTCGCCGAGCGCGGCGTCCAGGCCGGCCGCCACCGGGTCCGGCGGGGCGCCGGTCCGCGAGACCTCGGCCGGCCCGGCCGCCACCGGGTCCGGCGGGGCGCCGGTCCGCGAGACCTCGGCCGGCCCGGCCGCCACCGGGTCCAGCGGGGCGCCCGCCGGCGCCCCGGGCCGGGCTCGGTCCAGCCGGTACCGGCGCCGCTGGAACCGGTATCCCGGCAGCGGCACCGGCCGCCCCCGCCCCGGGAACGTCACCGCCGCGCCCGCCGCCCACGCGCCGAGCACCGCGCCGAGGAACGGCCGTACCCCGGCGTCCGGCTCGTCCCGGGCGCCCATCGTGGTGAGCCGGACCGCGCCGGCGCCGGCGCCCTGCCCGGCGAGCGTGACCAGGGTGCGTCCCGGGCCGGTCTCGATCAGCACGGGATGGCGCAGCGCCAGCAGCCGCTCGACGCCGTCGGCGAACCGGACCGGCCGCCGCAACTGCTCGACCAGGTAGGCCGGCGTGATGGTGGTGCCGGCGGGCAGCACGTGCCCGGTCACATCGGACACGACCGGCCGGGTGGTCGGCGTGAACGCCACCGAGGCCGCCTCGGCGCGGAAGGCGTCGAGCATCCCGTCCATCGCCGCGGAGTGGAAGGCGTGCGAGACGCGCAGCCGACGGGTCCGCAGGTGGCCGGCGTCCGCCCGTTCCCGGGTCACCTCGATCAGGTCCGGCGGTCCGGAGACGACCACCGACCGGGCCGCGTTGACCGCGGCGACCTCGACGCCGTCCGGCAGCAGCGCCCGGACCCGGTCCTCGCCGGCGAGCACCGCGAGCATCGCCCCGCCCGGCATGTCCTGCATCAACCGGCCCCGGGCCGCGACCAGGCGCAGCGCGTCGGCCGGCGACACACCGCCGGCCACGCACAGGGCGGCGTACTCACCGACGCTGTGGCCGAGCATCAGCGCCGGTTCGACCGACATGCTCAGCAGCAGCTGGGCCACCGCGTAGCCGGTCACGAACAGCGCGGGCTGGGTGAGCCAGGTCCGGTCGAGCTCGCCGGTCGGCGTGCCATCCGCGCGGAGCAGCAGGTCGCGCAGGTCACGCCCGCGCAGCAGGGGGGCGAGGTGGGCGCAGCACTCGTCGATGACCTCGCGGAAGCGTGGGTAGGCGGCGTAGAGCGGGGCCGCCATGCCGTCGTACTGGCTGCCCTGGCCGGGAAAGAGCAGGCACACGCTGCTGCGCGCCGCCGTGCGGGCCGGGACCGCAACGAGGTCGCCGTCGCCGGCCCACAGCAGGCCGCCGCGCAGCCGGTGCCGGGCCCGGCCGTACGCGAGGGTGTGGGCCACGTCGGGCGGGTCCAGCTCCGGGTGCGCGGCCAGATGCCCGGTCAGGTCGCTGGTCATCGCCGCCAGGGCGTCGGCGTCGCGCGCGGACAGCGGCAGCAGCTGCGGGAACCGTGGCTGCGACGACGGCTCGCGCAGCGGCGCCTCCTCGACCACCAGGTGCGCGTTGGTCCCGCCGATGCCGAACGAGCTGACCCCCGCCCGCCGCGGCCGGTCGGTACGCGGCCACGCCCGGCCCGCCGTCACCACCTCGAACGGCCCGTCCGCGAACGGGATGTCCGGGTGGGGTTCGGCGCAGTCGATGCTCGGCGGCAGATGTTCGTGCCCCAGCGCCAGCACCACCTTGATCAGGCCGGCTATCCCCGCCGCGGCGTCCAGGTGGCCGATGCTGGGCTTCACCGAGCCCAGCAGGCACGGCGTCGTGCGGCGCCGCTGCGTGCGGAACGCCTGCGCCAGCGCGGCCACCTCGATGGCGTCGCCGACCTCGGTGCCGGTGCCGTGTGCCTCCACGTAGTCGATGTCGTGCGGGCCGACGCCCGCCGCGTGGTGCGCCCGCCGGATCACGGCGGCCTGGCCGTCGATGCTCGGCGCGGTGTAGCCGACCTTCGCCGCGCCGTCGTTGTTGACCGCCGACCCGCGGATGATCGCGCGGATCGCGTCGCCGTCGCGGATCGCCTCGGCGGCCCGTTTGAGCACCACCAGGCCGGCCCCGTTGCCGCCGACGGTGCCCTGGGCGGCGCGGTCGAAGGCCCGGCAGTGGCCGTCCGGCGAGTTGATGCCGTGCTCGTCGTAGACGTACCCGGCCTCCTGCGGGACGGTGATGCGGACACCCCCCGCGATGGCCACGTCGCTGTCGCCGGTGAGCAGACTCTGGCAGGCCAGGTGCACGGCCACCAGGGAGGTCGAGCACGCCGTCTGCACGGTCACCGCCGGGCCGCGCAGGCCGAGCCGGTACGCGATCCGGGTCGCCACGTGATCCTTCTCGTTGCCCACGACCAGCGGCAACGGCCCGAAGGAGTCGGCCAGTTCACCATCGCCGAGCACGTACCGGGTGAAGTACGTGTTGACGCCGGTCCCGGCGAACACGCCCACCGCGGCCGCGGTGCGCGCCGGGTCGATTCCGGCGTCCTCCAGCGCCTGCCAGGCGCACTCCAGGGCGATCCGGTGCTGCGGGTCGGTGATCTCGGCTTCCCGGGGCGACATGCCGAACAGGTCGGCGTCGAACAGGTCGGCGCCGGCCAGCACCCCGCCGGCGGCCACGTAGCCCTCGGCGGCGCGCTCGGCGGCGCTCACCCCGGCAGCGGCGAGCTGCTCGTCGTCGAACCGGCTCACGCAGTGCCGCCCCGCGCGCAGGTTGGCCCAGTAGGCGGCGATGTCGGCGGCGGCGGGAAAGCGCCCGGCCAGGCCGATGACGGCGATGCCGTCGGCCCATCGGTGTCCGGTCACGGCTCAGCCCGCCGCCGGCAGCAGGGCGTGTATGTGCCGCGCCAGCGCCCGCACGGACGGGTGGCGGTACATGTCCAGGGTGGAGAGCGCGCAGCCGGGCCAGGTGTCGCGCAGCCGGTTGCGTACCGCCATCAGCTGCACCGAGCTGCCGCCCACCTCGAAGAACCCGTCCTCGGGCCCGAAGTCGTCGTCGTCGAGCACGTCGATCCAGACGGCGGTGACGACATCCTCGACGTCCGCCGGCTCCAGCCGGCGGACGGGCCCGGCCGCCGGCACACCGGCCCCGCCGACACCGCGGACACCGGCGGCACCGGCGACACCGGCGGCACCGGCCGCACCGGCAGACACCGCGGGCGGGGCCGGACCGTCGGCGAGCGCGACCGGACCGTCGGCGGGCGCGACCGGACCGTCGGCGGGCGCGACCGCCGCGTGCCGCTGCAGCGCGGCGACGTCGACCTTGCCGTTGGCGGTGAGCGGCAGCTGCGCGACGAGCGCCCAGTCCGACGGCACCGCGTAGGCGGGTTGCGTCCGGCCGACGTGCTCGCGCAGCGTGGCAGGGTCCGTGCCCGGGGCGGCGACCACCCCGGCCAGCAGCCGGGCCGACGCGCCGTCGCCGACCACCGCCACGTACGCGTCCCGGACCGCCGGGTGCTCGCGCAGCGCCCGCTCCACCCCGTGCAGCTCGATCCGGTGCCCGAACACCTTGACCTGGCGGTCACGGCGGCCGAGGAACCGCAGCATCCCGTCGGCGTCCCAGCGCACGATGTCGCCGGTCGCGTAGAACACCTCGTCCGGGTCGTCGGGCAGGGGCGCGAACGCGGCGGCGGTCGCGGCGTCGTCGCCCGCGTAGCCGAGGGCGAGGCCGAGACCCGAGGTGCGCAGCTCGCCCACCGCGCCGGGCGGGACCCGGCGTCCGGACCGGTCCACCACCGCCACCCGGGTTCCCGCGATCGGCCGGCCGATCGGCAACGGATCGTCGGCCTCGGCCGGGTCGTCGAGGTGTCCCACGGTGGTGAAGGTGGTGTTCTCGGTCGGGCCGTACCCGTTGCTCACCCGCAGGCCGGGGTACCGTTCGAGCACCTGGCGCACCTGCGCGGGCGGCACCACGTCGCCACCGGTGAGCACCTGCCGCAGTCCCGCGAAGGCGTCCGGCCGGTGCTCGGCGAGCAGGCGGAACAGTCCGGCGGTCAGCCACAGCACGGTGACCGCGCGCTCGGCGAGGAAGCCGGCCAGCGCCGACGGGCTCGGCGGGGTGTCCGGGAAGACCTCGATCGCGGCGCCGCTGACCAGCGGGGCGAAGATCTCCAGGGTCGAGGCGTCGAACGCGAGCGGCGCCAGGCGCGCGTACCGCTCCCCCGGTCCCTGCCGGACGTGGCCGGCCCGGTGCACCAGGCGGACCACGCCGCGCACCGGCACCCGGACGCCCTTCGGCAGGCCGGTCGACCCCGAGGTGAACGCCACATAGGCGACCCGCTCCGGATCGGCGGGCGGGCGGGGCGGCGGGTGCGCGCCGCGCTCGCCCGGTCCGACCGGGACGCAGCCCGCCGGCAGCGGCGCGCGCAGCCCCGCGCCGGGCCGGCCGACGACCGCCCGGGGCTCGGCCGCGGCGAGGATCGCGGCCTGCTGCGCCGCGGGCGCTTCGGCGTCCAGGCCGACGTACGCCGCGCCCAGGCGCAGCGCGGCCAGCACCGCGACGATCTCGTCGGGCGAGCGCGGCACGGCCACGACGACCGTGTCGCCGACCCCGACGCCCACCTCGGCCAGCCGTGCCGCCAGGCCGGTCGCCGCGTCCAGCAGCTCGCGGTAGCTGTGGGTGGCTCCGGCCCCGGAGACCGCGGGCGCCGCCGGTGTCGCCGCGGCCTGGGCGGCGAACAGCTCCCACAGGTCCGGCAGCTGCGACACGGGTGGTCCCTGCTCCCACGCGCGCAGCAGCGCCCGGTCCGCCTCGGCGATGGTGCGCACCGTCTCCAGCGGCGCCCCCGGGTCGGCGGTCAGCTCGGTCAACGCGGCGACGAACGACTCGGCCAGGCTCGCCGCCTCGTCCGGCGCGAGCACCGCGGCCGCGTACTCCACGGCCAGCACCGGCGTGGGCGACCAGCGCCGCACGTACAGCATCGCGTCGAACGGGGTCCCCCCGCAGTGACCCTCGTGGATCCGCAACTCCACCCCGCCCGCGGCCAGGCGGGCCGGGACCAGCTCGTCGTGCGGCGCGAACGCCGTCTGCACCAGCGGGTTGCGGGCGAGGTCCCCGCCCCGGCGCAGGTGCCGCACGAGCCGCTCGAACGGCACGTCGGCGTAGGCGAGCGCCCGCGACAGCGCCGCGGCGGCATCGGTCAGGTAGTCGCCGACGGACATCCGCCCGCGCGGTCGCAACCGGACCGGCACCACACGGGTGCACAGGGCCACGACGTCCCGCATCCCGGCCGTGGGCCGGCCCGCCGCGGGCACGCCGACCAGCAGGTCGTCGAGGTCGCAGCGGCGGGCGACGACCAGTCCCCAGGCGGCGAGCAGCAGCGCGTTGCGGGTCACCCCGAGGGCGGCGGCGAGCGTGTCGCAACCGGCCCGGACCCCGTCCGGCAGGGTGAACACCTGCCGGGCCGCCGCCGGGGCGAACGTGGCCGGACGACTGATCCGGGACGGCAGCTGCACCGTCGACGGCGCGTCCGCGAGCTGGCGGGCACGCTCGGCGGCGGCGCTCGCCTGCCGCTGGGTACCGGCGGTCGCCGCGACCAGCGCGGTGGTCGACGGCGTGACCGGTCCGCCCGCGTAGGCGGTGGCGAGGTCGCGCCAGAAAATGCCGATGCTCCAGCCGTCCGCGAGCGCGTGGTGCACCAGCAGGGTCAGCACGTACGGTCCGTCCGGGACGCGGGTGAGCACCAGATGCACCGGCGGGGCGCCGTACGGGTGCAGCAGGCGGGCGCTCGCCGCCGCGAGCCCGGTGTGGACCGACCCGACGGGGTCCTCGCCCGGCGCCGGACGCAACGTCTGCTCCCGCAGCGCCGGCCTCCACCGCGGGTGGACGGCTCGCCCCCGGGTCCCGTCCGGGCGCAGCGTGAACGAGGTACGCAGCGACTCGTGCGCGGACACCACCTCGTCGAGCGCCGCGCGCAGCCGGGAGCGGTCCAGCGGCCCGCTGAGCACCGCGCTGAAGAGCAGGTGGTAGGCGGTGCTGCCGAGCACGTCCGCCGCCTCCAGCATGGCGTGCTGCCCGGGAAGCAGATCCAGCGGGCCGTCCGCGCCCGGGGGCGCCGGCTCGGGCGGGGGCGCGACGGGCGCCGCCTGCGCCACGACCCGCGCCAGTGGTTCGGCGCTGAGCAGCCGGGCCAGATCGAGGGCGCGGCCCAGCTCCCGTTCGGCGAGCGCGGTCAGCTCGGCGCCGCGCATCGACGTCCCGCCGAGCGCGACGAACGACCGGCTCGGCGCGTCGGCGAGGAGCCGCCGCTCCGGCAGTTGCAGCACCCGCGCGATCACGCGCGTCCATGCGGTCTCCACCCGGTGCCCCCTCACCCGGTCAGCTGCGGGCGAGCAGCTCGTCGTAGACCTCGCGCACGCTCGCCGGCAGGTCGTCCCGGCCGCGGCCCGGCTCGCCGCCGACCCGGCGGGCGTCGAACAGGTGCCACGCCGGCGGCGCGCCGATCGCGGCCTCCAGGCGCTTGCGGGTACGGGCGGACCCGAACGTGTCGACGTCGACGAACAGCCACTCGCCGCGCGAGACCTGGCTCAGCGCGCTGGCGTACGCCAGCCGCCAGATCTCCAGCGCGATCTCCCGGTCGATCGGCACCGCGCTGACCTCGGAGCCGAAGCGGACCAGCGAGCGCGCCGCGGACTGCGGGTCACGGAAGACGCACACCCGCAGCGCGTCGTCGAGGTACGGCTCCCAGGCGGTCAGCGTGTAGCAGAAGCGCGGGTCCTTCAGGCAGAACGGGCGCTGCCCGGTCAGCTCGGCCATGGTGCCCCGCATCGCCTCCGGCACCGGCCCGAACGCGACCCGGTCGGCGGGCACCGCGCTGAGGTAGCGGTGGCGGGGCGCGGGAACCCACGGCGTCACCGACGGCAGCCGGCCGAGCAGCTCGTCGTTGATCGCGTTGACCGGCTCGCTCTCGAAGTAGCCGCCCCGGTTCCACTCATCGGGCGGCAGCAGCGCCGGGCCCAGCCGGTGCCCGGCAAGCCCGGCGATGACGGCGGTGCTGATGCTCGTACCGTTGCGGGCGCAGCCCAGCACGACGCAGCTGCGCGGCGTCATCCGGGCACCCCCGGCCGGCGACGGCCGTGGCGGACCTGCTTCACCTGTGCTCCCCTCGGCTCAGTGCGCCCGCGAGGCGGACGATGCCGCGCCGGATCGCTTGCGCCAGCTCGGCGCTCTCCTCCGGCGGCAGGTAGCCGCGGGGGTGTCTGAGTGTGAAACGCATGCCGCCCGCGGCGGCCCGCATCCAGATCCAGATGCCCAGGCCGACCGCGCCGTCCGGCTCGGGCAGGTCGGTGACCGTGCACCCGGCCAGTTCCAGATCGCACGCCACGGTGCTGTCGAGGTCCAGGTAGAGGATCGGGTGGCGGCGGGGATGGCCCCAGTCCTGCGGGGTGAGCTCGCGGATCAGCCGCTGTGCCGGGTACGCCGCGTGGGTGAGCGCGTCGACCAGCAGTTCGCGCACCTGCTTGAGCGCGTCCAGCGGCTCGGCCTCGCGCAGGCCGGGCACGTCCAGGGCCAGGTTGGTGGTCAGGAACGACACCACGCTCTCCGTGCCCGGCAGCTGCCGGTTGCCGATCGGCACCAGCACCGGGACCCGGTCCGCGCCGGTACGCTCGGCCACCGCCCCGATGAGCGCCGCCAGCGAGACCAGCAGCCATAGCGACCCGTCCTGCCGGGCGTGGGCGGCCAGCCCCGCGACCACGTCCGGCTCGATCTCGACCCGGTGCGTGACGCCGTGCTCCCACTCGTCGCCCCGCGGCTGCCGCGACCCCGGATAGTCCAGTGCCGGCCACAGCGGCCGGTCACCGGCGTACCGGGCCCACCAGTCGTACGCGCGACGGCCCGCCGCCGAGGCGCAGTAGCGGTCCTCCAGGTATCCGACCGCGTGGTTCGGCAGGGGCTCGGGCAGTCCGGGCGGGGACGCGCCGGTGACGGCGGCGCGGTAGACCTGGGAGATCTCCTCCAGCAGGATGCGCACCGCCGCCCGGTCGGCGACCAGGTGCTCCACTCCGAACCAGAATTCGTGCTCGCGCGGGCCGACGCGGCGCAGCAGGAACCGGGCCAGCACACCCGCGCCCAGGTCGAACGGCCGCGTCGCCAGCTCGCCGAGCGGCGGGCCGCCGGCCGCCACGGTCTGCAGCCGGACAACGGCGCCGGGCACCACCCACTGGGTGAAGTCGTCCGGTGAGAACGCGGTGCGCAGCCCGTCGTGCCGGCCCGCGACGGTGGCGACCGCGGCCGACAGCGCCGCCTGATCGAGATCGCCTTCGATGCGGTAGCCCGCGGCGATGACGGAGGTGGTGGTGTTCCAGCCGCCGGTGCCCGCGGCCAGCGCCCGCCGGGCCCGCATCAGACGCGCGGCCTGGTTGGCGTTGACCGGGTGCCGCCCGGCGGCGGTGATCACCGGTTCGGGGTCCGCGGGGGCGTCCGCGACGGCACGGCGGCGTTCGGCGAGAGCGGCCAGGGTGGCCAGCTGGGGGTGCGTGATGATGTCGGTGAGCGTGAGCTCGATCCCGAGTTCGCGGCGGATCCGCGCCAGCAGCCGGACCGCGGTGAGGGAGTCGCCGCCCGCCTCGAAGAAGGAGCTGTCCCGCTCCGGACAGCTGCCGAGAAGCGCTGCCCAGATCTGCGCGATCGTGGCGAGCACGGCCGGCATCCGATGTTCGTCGACGGTCACGCTGGATCAAGTCCCCCGCTCGTATCCATGACGTCACGCTCGACCACGGCCGCGGGCGGACCGCGCCGCGGGCGATCGGTCGCGGCCATCGACGCTAACCAATGGGGTGACGACATCGCAACAGGCCGCACCATGTTGGCAGGTCACGTCGCTCCGCACGGGACGGTGACGCGGGCACCGACCGGCGGGCTGCCGACCGGCGCCTCCGCCGGCCCGCGCCGGGATGGCTTCTCGGTGTTCGGATCGGGAATTCCGGCGACGCGGCATGTCCCGTTCGAGGCGCTGAAGCCGGGCCGGGCGCGCACGTGAGCCGGGGATGCCGGCCAACCGGCGGTTCCCGGGTGCGACTCCCGGCCGGGCGGCCGGACTGCCGCGAGACGGTCCCGGCGGCTCCGCATACAGCGCCGGAACGCCCCGGGGCCGCCGGGTCGACGACATCGTCTCGCGCGCCGCGTCGCCCCGGCCGTCGCGCGGCCGGGGCGACGCGGCGCGTCGTCACTGCCCGCGGATCCGGGCAGCCAGCATCTCGGCGACCACCAGCGTGGGCAGCTGGGTGTTCGAGGCCGTGATCGTGGGCAGGATGGAGGCGTCGATCACGCGGAGGTTGGACAGGCCGCGCACCCGGCCGGTCCCGTCGACGACCGCCGCCTCATCGCCGTCCCGGCCGGCCGCGCACGTGGACACCGGATGCCAGTAGCTGCCGGCCTGGGCGCGCAGGTCGGCGTCGGGCAACTCGTGCGGCAGCGGACCGGGGCGCACGGTGGCCAGCGACTTCAGCGCCACGCTGCCGGCGAGTTCGACCGCCCGGGTCAGCCCCCACCGCGCGACCCGCAGGTCCCGGCCTTCCGGGTCGCTCAGGAACCCCGGCTCGATGCCGATCGGCACGGCGGGATCGGCCGACCGCAGGAACACCCGGCCACGGGAGTGCGGCTTCATCAGGAAAGCGGCGATGCCGACCTCGTACTGGCCGCGCGGGAGCGTGCCGAACAGCGGCGCGCCGGCGGTCGGCAGCAGGTGCAGGTCCCAGGATCCGTCCGCGCACAGCGGGCTGGCCGCCTTGATCGCGACCTGACTGGCGTACAGTTCGCCGGCCTCCTCGCGTTCCAGCAGCGCGGCATTGAGCTCCGCGGTGGGCGTCAACGGCAGCACGAGGCTGGGATGATCGGTCAGGTTCGCGCCGACGCCGGGCAGGTCGATCTGGACCGGGATGCCCAGCGACTCCAGGTCGGCGGCCGGGCCCACCCCACTGCGCAGCAGCACCGCGGGCGAGCCGAAGGCGCCGGCGGAGAGGATGTACGCGCCGCCGGTGAGCGTGCTGCGCTGCCCGTCCCGCTCGACCTCCGCGCCGGTCACGGCGCCGTCCCGGATGATCAGCCGATGGACGGCCGTGCGGTCGAGGATCGTGAGGTTCGGGCGTGCGCGGGCCTCCTCCAGATAGGCGAATGCGGCGTTCCAGCGCAGCGAGCCGACCGCGTTGACGGGTGGGCAGCCGCACGAGGGGCCCGACGACGGCGCCGCCATGTCGGCCTCCCACGGGTAGCCCAGCTCGCCGGCCGCGGTGAGCGAGCCGCTGCTCCAGGGGGACAGTTCGCTGTCCGGCACCGGGCGCACCCGCATCTTGGCGACGGCCTGCCGCCGGAACGGCTCCAGCGCCGCCTCGGACCACTCCGGACCGGCCACGGCCGCCCACTCGGCGTAGTCGTGGGCGCTGCCCCAGGTGTGCCAGCAGCCGTTGATGACCGAGGAGCCGCCGAGCACCCGGGCGCGGATCCGGTACGGCTCGGCGACCGGCTCCCAGACGTCCTCGCGGGGCAGGACGCGCGCGTTGAGCTCCTTCTCGGGCCATGCGGAGCGGTCCGGCCCGTAGTCCGGGCCGGCCTCCACGAGCAGAACGGAGGTCTCTGGAGACTCACTCAGGCGGGCGGCGAGGACGCAACCCGCCACCCCTCCCCCCAGAATGATCACGTCGTAGGTTCCGGCAGGAGGACTGTGCATTCGCGCTCCTCGATCGGTTGACGCCATGTGTTCCGCTTTCGCCGCCGGGTCCACACCGGACCGCCTCGGCGAGACCCGAGCAGGAAGCCGTCCGGGGGCAGCGCCGCACATCCCGCGGCGGCGACGGAACCGTGGGATAGCCTGTCATGCGACTTGATCGATGTCTAGCTACGGCGGCTTGCCCACGTTTGTGGCGTACTGCGAAGATGGCGCTTCGGCTGCCGGCGCGCCGACTCGGTCACCCGAAGGATGGATGTTGATGCGCAAATACCTTTTCTGCCTCCGCCAAAGGTACGCATCATCGCTGCTCATCTGGAACTTCCTCGGCCGCCTCCCGGCCGGCATGGGCTCGCTCGCGATCGTGCTGTTCCTGCGGGCGCACGACGTCGCCTACGGCCGCCTCGGCGCGATCACGGCGCTGTACGCCGCCTGCTCCGCCGTCGGGGCCCCGGTGCTGGCCCGGCTCATCGACAAGCGCGGGCAGAAGGTGCCGCTGCCGGTTGCCGCGCTCATCTCCGGGCTGGGATTCGCGCTGCTGGCCGGGTTCGGCGTGCGGCACACCCCGATCGTGCTCCTGGGCGTCGGGCTCGCCGGCTTCTTCATGCCGCCGCTGGAACCGGCGCTGCGCAGCGTGTGGCCGAGCGTGTTGCCGGACGAGTCCACGGTCGAGGTGGCCTACGCGCTCGACTCGGCGCTGCAGAACATCCTCTTCGTCTCCGGCCCGGTGCTGGTCGTGCTGCTGTACGGCGCCGTGGACCCGGCCACCGCCGTACTGGTCATCGGCGGCATCGCGGTGGTCGGCACCCTGGCGTTCGTGGCGTTGCCGCCGGTGCGGTCCTGGCGCGGCGCCGAACGGGTGCCGGACTGGGCCGGAGCGCTGCGCTCCAGGACGCTGGTCGTGCTGCTGGTCACCATGGTGTTCCTGGGCAGCCTGGTCGGTGTGCTCAACGTGGCCACCGTGGCCTACGCCGAGATGCTCGGCCGGGACGGACTGGCCGGCCTGCAGCTGGCGGCATTCTCGGTCGGGAGCCTGGTCGGTGGTCTGGCGTACGGGGCTCGGCAGTGGACCGGTGACCCGCTGCGCCGCCTGCTCGTCATCTCGCTGATCATGGCCGTCGCCACGTGGCCGCTCGTGCTGGTGCCCGGCCCGAATCTGCAGCTGGTCCTGATGGGCATCGCCGGCCTCGGGCTCGCGCCCGTGCTGACCTGCTGCTTCGTCCTGGTCGGCAGGGTGGTGCCGACCGGCACGGTGACCGAGGCGTTCGCCTGGATCACCGCGGTCTTCCTGGGCGGCAGCGCCTGCGGTTCGGCCCTGGTCGGGGCGGTGCTGCCGCACACCGGACTGACCACCGCCTTCGCGCTGGGCGCCGCGGGCAGCACGGCCGCGTTTCTCACCACACTCTTCCTCGCGCTGCGCCGTCCGGCCGACAACATGCCGGCGCGTGCGATGGCGGTCGAGGGAGCCGACTCGCCGTAGCGGCGGGTATCCGACACAGCGAGGGGACCGTGCATGGAGCATCTGACCGAACGGGACGTGCCGGGTGACCCGTGGCTGCGCCGGTCCCTGCCGGTGAGTCATCGGGTGGCCGGCGACCTGGCCGGGCTGCGCTATCCCGGCCGCCGGCTCGCCTGCTGGCTGCACCTGGTGCCGAACATGATGCCGCTGTTCGACTGGCTGATGTCGACCGGCGCCGAGCTGCTGATCGGCAGCTGCGACCCGGGGACCGCCGATCCGGCCGTGGTGGATCAGCTGCGCGGGCGCGGCGCCCGGGTGCTCAGCAGCGGGCCGAAACCGGCGGACCGGCGCGCCGCGCTCGACGAGGCGGTCGCCTGGCGTCCCGACCTGGTCACCGAGATGGGCGGTGAGCTCATCGCCGAACTGGTGCGGCGCGGCTGCCCGCCCCGCGCCGCGATGGAGTCCACCACCACCGGCATCCATCGTCTGTCCGCCGTGGCGCCACTGCCCATGCCGGTGCTGAACTGGAACGACATCCCCCTCAAGCAGCTCGTCGAGCACCGCTTCCACGTCGCCGACGCGCTCTGGACGGCGTTCTCCGCACTCACCGGGATCGGTCTGCTCGGCCGCCGGGTGCTGGTGCTCGGATACGGCAACGTCGGCAAAGGCGTGGCGACCCAGGCCCGCGCGCTGGGCGCCATCGTGACCGTGGCCGACCCGGACCCGCTGCGCCTGGTCGAGGCCCGCCTGCACGGCTGCGCGACGGCGCCGCACGCGACGACCGCGGCTGCCCGGGCCGAGGTGGTCGTCACCGCGTCCGGCCGGGACGGCACCCTGGACGCGGCCGTCATGGACCGGCTGCCGGACGGGGCGATCCTGATCAACGCCGGCCACGCGCCCACCGAGTTCGACCTCGACCATCTGCACCGGTGGCCGTGCCGGCAGCAGCGGCCGGGCGTCGCGGGCTTCACCCGGCCGGACGGGTCGCACCTGTTCGTGCTGGGCGACGCGAGCCCGTTGAACCTCGCCTACCCGCACGGTTCGCTCGGCGACGACCTGTGGGACCCGTTCAACGGCCTGATGATGTTCGGCTGCCGCTGGCTGCTCGACGGCACGTGGCAGACCGCCGCCAGCGGATTGGTGCCCTTCCCCGACCGGGAGCAGCGGGTGCTCGCCGAGCTGATGCTGACCGAGGTACGCGACCGTCCGGCCACCGTGGTCGATCCGGCCGACCTCGCGCCGATCGGCCCGGCCGACGGCGGCCACGAGCTGCGCGAGGTCGTGGGCGCACACCTGCCCGGCTCGCAGCGGCGGCACAGCCTCGCGCATTCCACGCTGCGCCCGGACGGCCGGATACCGGTGCACCGGCACGAGACCACCGAGGAGACGTTCATCGTCGCGGCGGGCTCCGGGCGCGTGCTGCTGGACGGCACGGAGTCGAGCGTGACCGCCGGTCAGGTGGTGGTCGTGCCACCCGGCGTCCGGCACGGCTTCCGCGCGGGGCCGGACGGCATGCGGTTGTGGGCGGTGTCGACCCCCTCGTGGACACCGGCCGACCATCACGACGACGGGTCGCCGCGATGACCGCGCCGACCTTCGGGGTCGTCCACGACTTCCGGCGCCCGCTGCCCGGGATCACCGACGCCGCCTACTACGCCGAGTGTCTCGACGAGATCGTGCTGGCGGAGACCCTCGGCTACGCCACCGTGTGGCTGCCGGAGCACCACGGCGCGATCGACGGCTTTCTGCCCTCGCCGCTGGTCATGGCCGCCGCGGTGGCCGCCCGGACCAGGCATATCGGCATCGGTACGAACGCCGTCGTGGCGCCGCTGCACCATCCGCTGCGGCTGGCCGAGGACGTCGCCGTCGCGGACCTCGTCTCCGGCGGCCGGCTGACGCTCACCCTGGTGCAGGGTTACGTGGACCGGGAGAACGAGCTGTTCGGCGTGCCGGCACGGCAGCGGCCGTCCCGTCTGGAAGAGGCGGTCGCCATCTGCCGGCAGGTGTGGCAGACCGGTCGTACCGGCTTCGCGGGCCGCCGCTGGACGCTGCCGGACGGGCCCTTCACGCCGGTCCCGGGCCGGCGCGTCCCGATCTACGTCGGCGCCTTCAGCGGGCCCGCGTTCGACCGGGCGGCGCGGATCGCCGACGGTTTGCTGCTGTACGGCGGCGCCGGCGTCACCGAGCGGTACGCCAGGTGGCGCGAGGCTCTGGCGGACGCCGGGCGCACCGGGCACGTGCCGCTGGTCCTCGGCGCCACCGTGCACGTCGCCCGGGACGACGCCACGGCCTGGCGGGAGGCCGCTCCGGCGATTGCCGCGCTGGACCACGGCTTCGCGACGCACCAGCTGCCGGCGGGCGCCGCGGTGCCACCGGTACCGGGACCGGAGACCGTCGCCCGCGACGCGGTGCTGGTCGGCTCCCCGGCCACGGTCGCCGACCGCATCGTGGACCTGCACCGGCAGGTGCCGTTCGACCATCTGTGCCTGTGGGGCCGGCTGCCCGGGTTCAGTCATCCGGCGGCGGTCGAGGCGGTCACCGCCTTCGCGACCGAAGTCGTGCCGGCGGTGACCGCCCGGATCACCGGCTCGGCGACGTGATCCGCGGTGTGCGCACCACGGATCACGTCGCGGTCACTCGCCCGGCACCGCGGCGACGACCGGCGTCTCGGGGCTGAGCGCCCGCACGGCCAGCAGGTCGCCGTCGTGCGACAGGCGGTCGAGGACCTCGCGCAGGCTGGGCACGATCGGTACGTCGAGCTCGGCGAAGTGTTCCCGGGCGTGCAGCGCGTCCTCGCCCGCGTGGTAGACGACGCAGTGCACGCCGCATTCCCGCGCGGCCACGCAGTCGTCCACGCTGTCGCCCACGATCAGCACCCGCTCCGCCGGCAGGCCCAGGTGCTCCAGATGCCGGCGCAGGTGCGGGGCCTTGCGGACGATCTCGATGCCGTCCGTGCCGTCGATCCGGGTGAAGTGATGCGCGATGCCGGCCTCGTGCACCAGGGGCAGCAGGCGCTCGTGCGGGTACATCGACAGCAGTGACTGGGTTTTGCCGGTGCCGGCCCAGAGCTCCAGGGCTTCCGCGGCGTCACCGGTCAGCGTGACCCGGGCGCGGTGCCGGGCGTACGCCTCGTGGAAGCTGCGATCGAGGTCGGCCTGTTCCCGGTCGGTGAGGCGCCGGCCGACCAGCCGGTTGTAGAACTCGGTGATCGGTTGCATGTGGTGGCGCTGGTAGTCGGCGCGGGTGATGGGCGCCATGCCACAGGCCGCGAAGGCGTCGATCGTCGCATCGATCAGGGCGCGGCTGTCACCGAAGATCGTGCCGTTCCAGTCCCAGACGATGTGGTCGATGGTCGGCGTCACGTTCACACGTTCTCCTGGAGTGGGGGTGCTGGACGATCCTGTCATGTAACCACGGTGGACTAGACCGCCCGGAGCGGTTCACC
This sequence comes from Actinoplanes teichomyceticus ATCC 31121, assembly GCF_003711105.1. Taxonomy (NCBI): domain Bacteria; kingdom Bacillati; phylum Actinomycetota; class Actinomycetes; order Micromonosporales; family Micromonosporaceae; genus Actinoplanes; species Actinoplanes teichomyceticus. The sequence continues at coordinate 3,251,720 of NZ_CP023865.1, read as the reverse complement.
CTCCGCGAAGCCGGCCGGACTCTGCACGCCCAGCACCACGTTCTCCCGGAACTCCGGCAGCGTCCGCGCCCCCACGTAGGCGCATGCCGAGCGGATGCCGGACGTGATGACGTCCAGCAGATCCTCGGCGCCCGGCCGGGCCGGGTCCAGGTAGCGCCGGCCGCCGGACACGCCCTCCTCGAAGAACGCCTTACGCGCTCGCACCAGGGCCGGCTCGCCGGCCGTGCGGGCCGTCACCGCCCGCCGCGAGGCCATTCCGAAGTGGTCCTTGTACAACCGGCCGTGCTCGTCGCGGCGGGCTGGGCCGGGCGACTCGTGCGTTCCGGCCAGCAGCGAGCCCACCATCACCGCGGAGGCGCCGGCCGCGAGGGCCAGCACCACGTCGCGCGGGTGCCGGCAGCCGCCGTCGGCCCACACGGTCGCGCCGAGCTCGCCGGCCTGCGCCGCGCATTCCAGCACCGCGCTGAACTGCGGCCGGCCCACCCCGGTCATCATCCGGGTGGTGCACATCGCCCCCGGACCGACCCCGACCTTGACGATGTCGGCGCCCGAGCGCACCAGGTCCGCGACCCCGGCGGCGGTGACCACGTTGCCCGCCGCCAGCGGGATGTCCGGCGCCAGCTCGCGAAGGGTCCGCATCGCCGCGATCACCCGGTCCTGATGACCGTGCGCGGTGTCGAGCACCAGCAGGTCGACGCCGGCCGAGACGAGCTGCTTGACGGCGATCTCCAGATCGCCGTTGACGCCGAGCGCGGCGGCCACCCGTAGCCGCCCGCCGGCGTCCAGCGCCGGCCGGTAGATGCTCGCCCGGACGGCGCCGGCCGGGGTGAGAATCCCGGTCAGCGAACCGTCCGCGGCGAGCACGAGGGCCACCTGCCGCTGCGCCGCGTGCAGCGCCTCGTACCCGGCCAGCGGATCCGTTCCGTCGGCGAGAGTGAGGGGGTCACGGTCCATCAGCTCCGCGACGCTCCGGGCGGCCCGGCCGGCACGCGCGGCCTCCTCGGTGAGCACGCCGACCGGGGTGTCCCCGTCGACCACCACCGCGCAGCGGTGCGCGCGGCGCTCCATCGACCCCGCGGCCGCCTCGGGCGCGGTGTCCACCGGCACGACGACCGGCGTCTCGTACCGGGGATGCCGGCTCTTGACCCAGGCCACCGCCTCGGCCGCGGTGCCGGGCGGCAGGTCCTGCGGGAGTACCGCCAACGCGCCGCGGCGGGCCAGCGTCTCGGCCATCCGGCGGCCGGACACCGAGGTCATGTTCGCGGCGATCACCGGGACGGTCGTACCGCTGCGGTCGCCGGTCGTCAGATCCACCTCGTGGCGGGATGCCACCGCCGAGCGTGCCGGCCGGATGAAGACGTCGGCGTAGGTGAGTTCGTGAGGTGGCACTCGGCCCTCAAAGCGCATGTGAGCTCTCCACTCGGGCGGCCAGGCGCGTCCGGATCGGTTCCGGCGCGGTGGCGCCGGCCACGACCGCCGCCCAGATGTCGGTCGCGCTGACGCCCAGGCCGGCCGCCACGCGGTACTCGGTCGTCAGGTCGGTGTGGAACATCGCCGGATCGTCGGTGCTGACCGTGCATCGCACACCGGCGGCGCGCAGCCGGGGCAGCGGATGCTCGGCCAGGTCACGCACCGCACCGGTACGCAGGTTCGAGGTGGGGCACACGTCCAGCACGATCCGCCGCTCGGCCAGCTCGGCCATGAGCTCCTCGTCACGCCACGCGCCGATGCCGTGCCGGATGCGCGCCGGCGCGTACGGCAGCAGTTCGCGCACCGACTCCGGGTCGCAGCCCTCCCCGCCGTGCGGCAGGAAGGCCAGCCCCTGGTCCGCGGCGATCCGCAGCGCGCGGTCGTAGGCGGACAGTGGCATGGCCTCCGGCCGGCCACCGATGCCCAGACCGGTGATGCCGCGGTCGCGGTACCGGCCGGCCACCCGCGCGCACTCCTCGGCCAGCCGCACGTCGATGCCCCGGTAGAGGTCCGGCGCCAGGACCACCGTGACGCCGTGACGCTCGCCGGCCTCGGCGGCCGCGTCGCAGTACCCGGCGAAGATCTCGTCCCAGTCGACGCCACGCTGCACCCGCTCGGCCGGCGAGAAGATCGCCTCGAGATACACGGCGCCCTGCCGCGCGATCTCCTCCACGTAGGCCAGCGTGATCCGGCGGAAGTCCGCACCGGTACGCAGACAGTTGGTCGTCATGATCCAGGTTTGGATGAAGTGCTGCAGGTCGGTGAACCGGTAGAGCCGCTCCAGGCCGGCCACCGTGTCGGCGGGCAGCGCCACGTCGTTACGGCGGGCGATGGCCAGCAGCGTGGCGGGACGCACCGTGCCTTCCAGGTGTACATGCATCTCCGCCTTGGGAATCTCCGCAGTGCTCACCCGGTCCGTCATGCGGCTCCTCTCCTTCGACACCCACCCGGCACTCACCGCGTCGGCGGTCCGGCTGCCGCGCCGCGGCCGGAGACGGGACACCGCTCCCAGCAGAATTCCCATTATCGGTACGGTTATCCGGCATGGTCGGCGAGGGGACCGCAGGGCGCCACGCCGCGCGCGGCGACGATCGCCTCCAGCAGGTGCGCCACGCCGTCCTCGTCGTTGCCCGCCGTGACGATGTCGGCGGCGGCCAGCACCGCCGGATGCGCGTTGCGCACCGCCGCCGCGACTCCCGCGTACGACAGCATCGGCAGGTCGTTCGGCATGTCGCCGATGCAGGCCACCGCGGAGCAGGGCACCCCGGCCGCCTCCGCGAGGGCGGCCACCGCCGCGCCCTTGTTCGCCTGCGGATGCGACACCTCGACGAACCGGCGGGTCGAGTAGGTGACCGCGAAGTCGCGGCCGAGGGCGGCCTGGACGACCGGCGCCAGCGTGTCGACCGGTTCCGTGGCGTGCGCCAGCAGCAGCTTCAGCACCACGCCGTCGGCAACCGCCGTGGCGACCGACCCCGCACAGATCTGGTCGCGCCACTCGTGCGCGAGGTCGGCCGGGAAACCCCGGTCGAGGACGAGTTCGTGCTCCAGCACCGCGCCCAGCACCAGGCCGGGAACCCGGCCCAGGTCGCGCAGGGCCCGCTGCGCCCGTGCCCCGTCGAGGATCCGCCGATGCAGCACCCGGCCGCGGGCGTCGCACACCACCGCACCGTTGCTGGCGGCCAGGCTTCCCCGTACCCCGGCGTCGCGCAGCAGGACGGCGGTGGGCGCGAGCGGCCGGCCGGTGACGAAGGCCAGCCGTACCGCGCGCCGCGACGCGGCGGCCAGGGCGGCCCGGACCCGCGGGGAGATCGCCCCCGCCGAGGTCAGCATGGTGCCGTCCAGATCCGCCGCGACCATCCGCACCGAGCCGAGCCGGGCATGATCCGGCCTCACCGTTCCTCTCCGGACGTCGCCGGGTCGAGTCGGAACCGGACCCGCACGAGCAGTTGGCCCACCAGGGTCACCTCGACCCGCGCCGGGCCGGAGACCTGCCGGGTGACCGGCGCGTCCGACAGCGGCAGCCAGAGCCAGCCGCTGTCGAAATAGTGCCGGCCCGGCGCCCCGCTGATGCCGACGCCGCGCAGCCGGTCCGAGATGCTGAGCACGTCCACCGTGACCAGTCGCTCCCCCGAGAAGGACAGCCGGACCGGGGCGTCGCAGCTGAGGGTCCACTGTTCGCCTTCCAGCCCGGGCCAGCTCACGGTCCCGTCGCGGTCGGCGACGTCCCAGTGGACGGCCGGACCGGTCGGCGGGGCGTGTCCGGCGCCGGTGGTCTCCACGGTCATTCTCCCGGCCCGGCGGCACCGGCGCGGACCTGGGCGAGCAGCGCCGTCCAGCGCTCGACGATGTCCTGCTCGTCCGCGCCGGCCCGGAAGAGATCCTTGTCCAGCGGCCGGCCCGCCTGGTCACGCAGCCGCATGCAGTCCGGCGAGACCTCCGAGATGACCACCGGTGTCCCGTCCGGCCCGGTGGCCAGCACCAGGCAGAAGTCCCAGAGGTCGAGAGGGCTGAGCCAGTCGCGCAGGACGGTGTTGCAGCGCAGCGCGGTCTCGTGGAACGCCTCGACCGGCACCCCGTACGCGCGCAGGTAGTCCTCCGCGATCGGCTGGTCCTCGGGATCGACGCGGAAGTCGTACTTGACCACCGGCGGGTCGAAGCGGTGACCTTCCGGGAACAGACCCGGATACTTGCGGACGGTCGATCCGGTGGCGATGTTCTTGACGATCACCTCGAACGGCGGCGCCGGCAGGTAGTCCGCCTCGTACGTGATCGCGTCGACCCGGCGGCGGAACGCGGTGCGCACGCCGGCCCGGGCCAGCCGCTGCGCGGCGAGCTCGTAGAAGTCCAGGCGCAGCGGGCCGGTGCCGTCGAACATCTCGTCGCGGTCGTAGGTGAAGCTGCGCAGGCTCGGAACGAGCTCCACCAGGCAGGTGCCGTCCTCGTTCCACCACAGTCTCTTGCTCCGGCCACGCACGTCCGGCTCGCGCGACTTGACGTCGGCCGGTCGCGGCGTCTGCGTTGTGTCGGTCATGGCGCATCCTTCGGATCAGGCGAGGTGGGGTCAGCCCGCGGCGGCGAGCACGTCGGCGGCCCGGTCCGGGTCACGGCGCCACGGCTGCGGCAGGTGCGTCACGTCGCCCAGGACACGCACGTCGCCGCGGCCGGCCCCGATCGTCAGCTCGGTGACCGAGCCGACGGAGACCACGCCGATGTCCCGGTAGCGGGACGCCGGCATCCCCAGGAAGAAGGCGACGATCAGCCGGATCGGCGCTTTGTGCGTGACCACGGCGACCGCGGACCGGCCGGCGGTCGCGTCCCGCACCAGGTCGAGCACCCGCGCCTGAACCTGCAGGCCGGTCTCGCCGCCGGGCGGCGCGAAGTACGCCGGGTCCCGGACCCAGCGGCGGTGGGCCGCCGGGTCGGGCACCTCGGCCGGCCGCAGGTTCTCCCAGGCGCCGAACGACAGCTCCCGCAAACGGTCGTCCACCTGCGGGTCCAGGCCACTGGCCCGGCTGATCGCCCGGGCGGTCTGCCGGGCCCGCAGGGCCGGGCTGGTCAGCAGCAGCTCCACCCCGGCGAGCGCGGGATGACGGGCCAGGGCCTCGGTCATCCGCTCACCCACGCTGCTCAGCGCGGCGTCGTGCGAGCCGCAGAACAGGCCGTCGACCGTGCACGGCGTCTGACCGTGCCGGACGAGTACCAGCCGGCAGCGTGGCTCCAGGGGGTCGGGCATCTGGGGTCTCCTCGTCGTCACGGGTGATCGGGCCGGACCGGCGCCGCCCGGGCGGCGCCCGCCACGGTCAGGTCAACGCGCCCTGCAACGCGTGCTGGCAGCCGCAGTCGGTCTGCGCGGGAAGGGCGCCCACGATGCGCTGGACGATGTCCATCACCCGGCTGGAGTCCGCGCTGAATGCCTGCAGGACGCCGGCGTGCGACACCGCCTCGGCGCGTTCACCGTCGGTCACGTCGGCGGCGGCGACGTCGTAGTCGGTGATGTAGGAGAGGTTCGCGTAGCAGAGTTCGAGCTCGCGGGCGAGCACCACCTCCGGGTACTGGGTCATGTTGACCAGATGCCAGCCCTGCTGGCTGAACCACCGGCTTTCCGCGGTGGTGGAGAACCTCGGGCCCTCGATCACCACCACGGTGCCGGCCGGGTGGACGGTCGCGTCCGCCCCGGTCAGGGCCTTGGCCGCGATCTCGCGCATCCGGGCGCAGTACGGCGTCGCCGAGCTGATGTGCGCCGCCTGCGTGCCGGAGAAGAACGTGTCCTGGCGCCGCCGGGTGCGGTCGACGAACTGGTCGACCAGGACGAAGTCACCCTTGCGGTAGTCGCGCTGCAGGCTGCCCACGGTGTTGAAGGCCAGTACCTGGCGCACGCCGAGCTCCTTGAGCGCCCACAGGTTCGCCCGGTACGGCACCTCGGAGGGCAGGAAGTCGTGATTGCGCCCGTGCCGCGGCAGGAACGCGACGGAGTGACCGGCCACCTCCGCGATGCTGATCGGCGCGCTGGGCTTGCCGTACGGCGTCTCGACGGTGACCTCGCCGGCGCTGTCGATGAACCGGTAGAAACCGGTCCCACCGATCAACGCGATCGATGCCTGGGCCTGGGACATGGGTGTCTCCCTTCAAGGGGCGGGTCGTCGCCGACCGCTGCGGGCGTTTCAGGGAAGCGAGGGCTGCAGGGCACGGCCGACGGCGGCCAGCAGCTCGGGAATCGGGGCGGGACGGCGGCCGTCGGCGGCCAGCTCGCCGTAGACGCGGACGCCGCCCTCGGTGGAGGAGCCGCGCAGCAGCATCCACCGGTCGCCGTCGAGCCAGAACTTGACACCGTCGATGCTGGTCACCCGCTGTATCGCCGGGGAAAGGCCGACCTCGGCGAGGGCGGCGCGGCCGGCGTCGTGCAACACCTCGGCGTTCCCGCCACCGCCGACGCGCGACTCGAACCACTGTCGCGCGCCGACCGCGGCGGTCAGGTCGTCGAGGAGCTCACCGAGCCGGGCGCCGCCGCGCCCCAGCAGGCCGGCCAGAAGGGCCACCGCGACGAACGGGTCCCGGTCGATGCCGTACTCGGCGAACGCCAGGTCGCCGACACTGCCCCCGGCGACTGCCGCCGCACCGCTGACCAGCAGCGGCGACAGGTGTTTGAAGCCGATCGGGGTCTCCCGGACCGCCCGGCCCTGCCGGCGCGCGACGGTGCGCACGGCCATCCCCACGGCGGCCGTCACGGCGAGGTCGCCGGGCCGGCCGCCGGCCATGTCGCGCAACAACAGCGCCAGCAGTTCGTGCGGCTGGACGGTCCGGCCACGGTCGTCGACCACCACGATCCGGTCACCGTCCCCGTCGAGCACGATCCCGAGGTCGGCGCCGCGATCCCGGACCGCGTGGGCGGCCCGGTCCCGGGTCCGATCGACGGTGGGGTCGGGCACCAGGCCGCCGAAATCCGGGTCGAGCGAGCCGCCGAGCAGGTGGACCTGCCAGCCCAGCGCCGTGCACAGCCGGGCGACCGCCGGGCCCGCCACGCCGCCCACCCCGTCGACGACCACGGTCCGCGCGTCGGCCGCCGGGTTGGTCCGCTGGACCACCCGGGTCACGTGCTCCCCGATCAGCCGGTCGGCCACCGGCTCGGGCGCCAGGTCGGCCACCGCGGCGGCTGGCACGTCCGATGCGGCCAGCAGGTGCTCCGCCCGCCGCTCCACCTCGGCCGGCAGCGAGCATCCCGGTGCGACCTTGACCTTGATCCCGTTGTACCGGGACGCGTTGTGGCTGGCGGTGACCAGGAAGGCGAGGTCGGCGACGTCCCGGCTCAACGCCGCCGAGGCCACCGGGGTCGGCAGGTGCGGCACCAGCCGGACGGACTTGGCTCCGGCCGCCGCGGCGGCCGCCGCGACCGCGGCGGCACACTCCGGGCCGGACCGGCGCCCGTCGTAGGTGACGAGGACGCTCGGAGCCGGCGCGTCCGCCGGCAGGCCGCGCAGCACGCAGGACGCCACCAGGCCGGCGTACGCCGGGGTGAAGTCCGCGCCGATCACGCCCCGCCAGCCGTCGGCGCTGCTCTTCGCGCGCGGCTCGTTGGTGACTCGCCCGCCGCTCATCTCAGGTCCCGACTCGCCAGTCGGTGAGGTACTGCTGCTGGCCGGGGCTCAGCTCGTCGATGCGGACCCCGTAGGCGGTCAGCTTGGCGCGGGCCACCTCGTCCTCGACCGCGCGCGGGATCTCGACGATGCCCGGCTGGAGCCGGCCCGCGTTCGCGACCAGGTACTGCAGGGCCAGCGCCTGGGTCGCGAAGGTCATGTCCATGACCTCGGCCGGATGAGCCTCGGCGGCGGACTGGCCGACCAGCCGGCCCTCGGCGAGCAGGATGATGCCCGGGCCGGACGGCAGGACGTACTCGACGCAGTTCGGCCGCAGCTCGCGCCGCTCGACGGCGGCGTCGGTCAGGTCCGCGACGGCGATCTCCACATCGAAGTGTCCGGAGTTGGCGAGGATCGCCCCGTCCCGCATCCGCCGCATGTGGTCGAGCGTGATCGCGTCCCGGTTGCCGGTGACCGTGACGAAGACGTCGCCGCGCTCGGCGGCGTCCATCATCGGCATGACCTCGAAGCCGTCGAGCTTCGCCTCGAGAGCGCGGATCGGATCGACCTCGGTCACGATCACCCGGGCGCCCATCCCGCGGGCTCGGGCGGCGACCCCGCGGCCGCACCAGCCGTAGCCGATGACCACGAACGTCGACCCGGCGATCAGCACGTTGGTGGCGCGCAGAATGCCGTCGATCGTGTTCTGCCCGGTGCCGTACCGGTTGTCGAACAGGTGCTTGGTGGCGGCGTCGTTGGTCGGCAGCACCGGATACCGCAGCGCGCCGTCGGTCGCCATGTTGCGGATGCGCAGCACGCCGGTCGAGGTGACCTCGGTCCCGCCGATGATGTCGTCGAGCAACTGCGGATAGTCGTTGTGGATCGTCGTGGTGAGGTCCGCCCCGTCGTCCACCACGACGGTCGGGCGCACGTCGAGAACGCCCTGCACCTGGCGGTAGAAGGTGTCCCGGTCACATCCGTGGATGGCGAACACCTCGGCGCCGATGTCGCGCTGGATCGCGGCCGCGACGTCGTCCTTGGTCGACAGCGGGTTCGAGGCGCACAGGGACAGCTCCGCGCCGCCGGCAACGAGCGCGCGGCACATGTTCGCCGTCTCGGTGGTCACGTGCAGGCAGGCGGCGATCCGCTGGCCGACGAACGGTTTCGTCTCGGCGAACCGATCGACCAGCGCGGACAGCACCGGCATCCGCCGCCCGGCGAACGCTATCTTCCGCCCGCCTTCGTCGGCGAGGGCGAGATCTCGGACCATACTCATCTGAGGTTCATCCGTTCTGTAGTTTCGTGTGCCGCGCCGGTGAACCGGTCCAGCAACTCGGGAAGGGTCGCCACGCTGGCCCGGGCGCCGACCGCGCCGACCGCGAGCGCCCCGGCCGCGTTGCCGACCCGCACCCGCGCCGCGGGGTCGAGTCCGGCCAGCGTGGCGAGCAGGTAGCCGGCGGTGAACGAGTCCCCCGCGCCGGTGGGGTCCACCAGCGCGGTGGGGAAGGCCGGCGCCGACCACTCCCGCCCGCCCTGGCGGACCGACGCGCCGTGCGCGCCGAGCGTCGTCACGACCTGCTGGTCAGGCGACTGAGCGACCCAACCGGCCTCGGTCTCCAGCCGATACCGCTCGTCGCGGTTGAGCATCAGGATGTCGCAGTACGGGGCGATCTCCCGGGCCAGGGGATCACCCGCGTACAGCCCGCCCGGGCACCAGCACAGCAGCGGGCGCGGGCGCCGTTGTGCCAGGGTGTCGACCACCTCCCGGACCACCTCGGGGCCCGGGTCGAACATGACCACGGCGTCCACCGGAGCGTTCAGCGCGTCGCGCGCCTGGGCCGGACTGAGCAGGCTGTTGGCGCCACGATGCATCAGCATGTAGTGCTTGTCCGGGAACACCGGGATGATCACCCGGCCGGTCGGGGCGCCGACGTAGCGGTGCACGGCATTGATGGCGATCCCCCGGCTGCTGAGATCGGCCAGCAACTGGTCGCCGTCGGCATCGACGCCGATCGCCGCCGAGACACCGACCCGCAGACCGAGCGCGGCGAGGGCCGCCGCGCAGTTGCCGGCGTGCCCGCCCGGCGCGGTGACGATGGATTCGGCGACGACGGCGCCGTCGTCCGCCGGCTCGCTCGGAGCCTGCACGATGAGGTCCATGTTGAGCGTGCCCACCACGAACACCGACGCCCGCGCCGCGGTCGCGATCAACGCGGCCGTCTCGCGCTCGGTGGCGGGCCGCACGCCGGCGGTCACGACCCGTCTCCGGCGACCGCGACAGCGCTGATCTCGACCAGGCATCCCGGCTCGGCGAGCCGCGAGACCTCGACCAGGACGCTGGCCGGAGGCGGTTCGGGCAGCAGCTCGTTGCGGACCGCCGACACCGCTGTGAAGTGCGCGGCCACATCGGTGAGGTAGATGGTCACGCTGACGATGTCCGCCAGCGTCGCGCCCGCCTCGGCCAGCACATCGGCGATCCGGGCGAACACCACCCGGGTCTGCCCGCCGGGGTCGTCCGGGCACAGCACGACGCCCGCGTCGTCGGTGGCGACCTGGCCGCTGACGAACACCAGCGAGGCGCCGGCCGGCAACTCGGCCCGCACGCCCGGCGAGTAGCGGCCGATCGGTTTCGAGTGACCGCGGGGAATCAGACTCGAACGCGGGGTGGTCATGACGATGCCCTCTCCTGGAACGGGCCGAAGGTCGAGGTCATGGCGGCGACGTGAGTCTCTCGGACCTCGATCTCCGGCGGTAGTCGGAAGATGCCGGTGACCAGCGCGGCAATGTCGGCCGCGGTCAGGGCGCCCTTGCGGGTTCCGGGTGCGGCATCGGTGTACGCGCCCTCGAAGAAGGTGTCCACCCGGCTCGGAACGACCAGGCTCACCCGCACTCCGCGCTCGCGCAGCTCGCGGCGAGCCACCTCGAGCAGGGCCCGCAGGCCGGACTTCGAGGCCGCGTACGCGGCGCGTTCGGGGAACGGATGGACGGCGGAATCGGAGAGCAGACCGACGACCAGTGCCCCCGGTGCGGCGGTGAGCAGCGGGAGGGCCGCACGCAGCACGTGGAACGAGCCGGACAGGTTGGTCCGCAGCGTGCCGTCCCAGTCCTGCGGTTCGATCTCGGCGAGCGGTGCCCACCGGCCCTGTCCGGCGTTGAGGACCACGCCGGCGAGCTCGGTGAGCCCGGCCAGCGATTCCCGTGCGGCACGGGCCACGGCGTCCGGGTCGCCGACGTCCACGATGGCGCTGCGCGCCTCGCCGCCCCGCTCACGCACCTCTGCGCGGACCGCCGCCAGGTCGGCGCCGGATCGGGCCCAGAGCACCGGACGATAGCCGTCGGCCGCCAGCGCGACGGCTGTCGCGCGGCCGATACCCCGGCTGGCCCCGGAGACCAGGACCCACCGTCCCGCACCGGTCATCGACGCGCTCCGCCCTGCTCGCCCGCGCTCACCGGCAGGCCGGCGCGGCGGCCCGGCTCGATCTCGGTACGGGCCATGACCGGCTCACCGAGCGCCGGCAGGAAGTCGTCCAGGAGCGCGAACGCGATGTCGACCGACTTCACCGACGGCCGACGGTCACCACCGACCGAGCACAACCGTCCCTCCCGTACGATTCCGCCCGGCGCCGGCTCGACGCCCAGTTCCCGCAGTTGCTCGGTCTTGCCCGCGTGGATGGCCAGCCTGCGGCCCGCGGCGAGCCCGGCGCCCGCGACGAGGAGCGCACCGGAACACACGCTGTAGAGGCGTGCTCCGGAGGCGTCCGCGTCACGCAGCGCCTGCCCGATCCGCTGGTCCGACGCGGCGGCCGCCGCACCCCGTCCACCGGGGATGACGACGGCCCGGGCCTCGGCGACCGAGGCCAGGTCCCGGTGGGCGGTGACGACGGCGCCCCCGGAGCCCGTCACCGTCTCCCGCGGCGCGGCGATCCAGGTGACCACCTGTCCCGGCCGCGCCAGCAGCCCGGCCTTGCTCAGCACGGCGTACGCGCCGAACAGGTCCAGCTCGTCGACGTCCGGATAGGCCAGTACCGCGATGTGCAGCGGGAGTTCGGTGACGGGCCGGTCGGTCATCGCTGGGACACCGCTTCCCCGACCTTGCCCTCGGCGGCGGCCTCGTCGAGCTGGCGGAAACTCTCGGCGACGTCCTCGGCGGTGTACTTCGGGTGCCCACCGGACGGCGACTTGAGGACCGGCACGGCGGCGGCCGGGAAGCCGGCGATGCCCAGGCGCCCGCTGGCCGCGGCGATCCGGATCAGGTCGATGATCACGCCGGCCGCGTTGCTGGAGTCCTGCACCTTGAGCTTGAGGTCGAGGGAGATCGGCGTACCGGCCCAGCCCTGGCCCTCGATGTTGAGGATGGCGACCTTGTTGTCGCGCAGATGCGACACGAACCCGGCGGACGGGATGACCTCGACGTTGCTGGTGTCGACGCCCTCCTGCGCCAATGCATTGATCTTGGATTGGCGCTTGCTGGCTCCGCGCTCCCGCAGGTTGCGGAAGTCCTCGTTGCCGCCCAGGTTCAGCTGGTACGAGCTGGACAGGGTCAGCCCGCGCTCGCTGAGCAGACCGAGCAGCGCGCGGTGCACCACCGAGGTGCCGAGGTGGCTGGCCAGGTCGTCGCCGACCAGCGGAACCTTGGCGTCCTCGTAGGCCCGGAGCAGTTCCGGCGAGCGGGCGACGATCTCGGGGGTGCAGTTGACGAATGCCACCCCCGCCTCGAGGGCAGCCAGCGCGTACGCTTCGGCCGCCCACTGCAGGCCGGTGGGCAGCGAGTACAGCAGGACCTCGGCACGGGCGTCGGTCAGCTGCTTGACCAGGGTCCGGAATGCCGGCGACGCGGGGTCGGCGTCGGCCTCGGTCGCCAGGCCGGGAGCCACCGTGAACGGCACGTCGGGCAGGTCGACGTCCAGGATCGGATAGTTGTTCGGCTCCGCCAGCACCGCCTCGCTGAAAGGCCGGCCGAGCTTGTTGGGGTGGATGTCGAAGGCCGCGACGAATTCCAGGTCACTGACTCCGATGCCACCGATCCGAGGGCGCTTGATACCCGGAAAACGATCCTCCGGAATACCTTCTTCCCGCATCTTCCGATACAACTCGGCGCCTTGGAACAGGGCCGAGATGTTGTTTCCAACCCCCGCCACGGCGAGTCGGATCGCTGCAGCCATGAATACCACCAATCTGTGTTTTTCCAGGACTGTCCTGGAGCCACGCGCACGCGCGGTCATAAGCGATTGTCAAAACGCCTATCAATAGATTGGGAATGCGATCAGTCGCGTTCCGGATGCGTTACCCGGGACAGCGCCTGATCCACGAGTTTCTGCGCCGCGACGGCGTCCGCGAAGGTCGCCACATCGGCCGCGTCGGCATCCTCACCAAGGATTGCACGATAGACGTTCATGGCGTCCGGTCCGAATTCCGTTACTTCCACCGGCTGTTTGAGAACACTGACCCGGAGGTTCCCGGAACCGTCGTCCGGGTCCAGTGAAAGGACCGCCGTGCCCTTTTCGCCCTGCACCAGGATCCGGATCGATCGATAGCCGGCGGACACGCGGGACACGAAGATGCGAGCCGAAGCGCCGGCACCGCCGGAGAGCCGGAGCGAGGCGACGTCCTCCGTCTCCCCGTCGACCACCCCGTGGGGCGTCTGCCGGGACGCGAAGACCGTGTCCGTCCGGCAGGCATCCACCGACCACGGCGTACCGGTCAACCACAGGATCGTGTCGAACAGATGAACTCCCTGATCAGCGAGCGCTCCCGCGCCCGCGACGCGGCGATCGTGCCGCCACGGCCAGGCGGTCCGCGGACCGCTGAGGAAGTCGTGATGGAACTCCAGATCGAGCGCCACGAGACGACCGAGCCGGCCCTCGCGCAGCATCGTCCGCAGCTGCCGCAACGCCCGGTTGAGCCGCCACTGGAAGGTCACGAATCCGGCGACCCCCGCTTTCTCGGCCTGCCGCAGCAGGGTTTCCGCCGATCCAGCGTCGACCGACAACGGCTTGTCGCAGACCACGAGAAGGCCCGCATCCAGCGCCGCGGTCAAAATTTCCGACCGCGCGCCGGGCGGGGCGATCACAGCCACCGCGTCGACCGAGCCGCTTCGTATGACAGCAACCGGGTCCGAGCTGATCTGCCCGACGCCATGCTTTTCGGCCAATTGCCGGGCACGACTGTCGTCATTGTTGTAACACAACACCTCGACCGACGCGGACCGACATTCGGTCAACCACGAGAGGTGTACTGCGCCGAAACCCGTGCCAACTACTGCGAATTTCACGGACAGCTCCCCGAAGCCGCGTCCAATGAAGCCCTTCGAATGGACCCACAACCGGAATGATCAATTGAAGGTCGCCGATGACGTTACTTCACGCACCGCGACGGCGCAACCACCGACAGCACTTCCGCCCACGGGCGGCAACGATCAACATGGCATCCACCTGCATCATTGCAATCATGGATCGGAACATGTTCTCTCCGGTGGCTGAGGAACGTACCATGCTCGGGGAGCCCGCGGGCCGTCCGCAAAGGGTTTGATCATTTACGCCGGTAGGCCGCCGGCACTATTTGCGGCCTCACTTTTCCCTCGTCACCGCGTCCACGCGGACACCGACGCACGGCGCGCCGAAGGAGTCGATGCACGATGCCCGAGTTCACCAGCGAAGCGCCGCCGTACCGCATCGCGCTGCCCCACAAGGGCGTGCTCGCGCCGAAGGCCCGCGAGCTGCTCCTGGCCGCGGGATACCGGTGCGGGACGCCGAGCGAGCGGCTGCAGTGCCGCGACCCCGGCAACAACACCGAGTTCCTCTACCTGCGCGCTCGCGACATCCCTCCCCTGGTCGCCGAGGGGTTGATCGACGCGGCCATCACCGGGCGCGACTTCGTCGCGGAATCGGAGCGCGATCTCGTCGAGTTGCTGGCGCTCGGCTTCGGCCGGGCGTCCGTGCACTACGCCGTGCCGGCCGGTGAGGACAGCGACCTGCACGTGCTGCACGGCCGGCGCGTCGCCACCGCGCTACCCGCCCTCACCCGCCGGGACCTCGCCGGGCGCGGCATCGACGCGCGGGTCGTCAGCATGACCGGCGCGGTCGAGAACGCCGTCCACGTCGGCATCGCGGATGCGATCGCCGACGTCGTGGACTCGGGCCGGACTCTGGCCGCACACGGACTGAAGATCATCGGCCCGCCGCTGATCCGCTCGGAGGCCGTGCTGATCGCGCGGCCCGACCGCGCGAGCCGGTCCGCGACCGTCGAGCTGACCCGGCAGCTGGCCGCGCTGGTCTACACCACCGCCGCCTGAGCACCGCAGGCTCGGTGGCCGGGTCGCGGCACGGCCCGGCCACCCACGGGTCAGCGGCGGGTCGCCCCGGCCTCGGTGTCCAGCCAGCAGCCGTCGAGAGCGGTGCGGCACGGACAGTCCGGGCCGTCGGTGAGCGCCTCCACCGTCCTGCGGATCATCGGCTCGACCCGGCCGATGTTGGCCTGGAACTCCGACACGACGTCGATGTGCCGCACCGGAGCATCCCCGCTGGCCGGGGCGATGTCCTCGGCGATCACGCCGTAGTCGGTGCAGTACGACAGGTTCACGTAACACATCTCCAGCTCACGGGCGACCGTGGCCTCGGAGGACTGGGTCATGTTGATGACGTCGGCGCCCCAGGAGTTGAACAGGCGGCTCTCCGCCTTGGTCTGGAAGCGCGGCCCGTTGATCACCAGCGCCGTGGCCTTCGGGTGAACGACCTCGCCGGTGTCCGCCAGAGCCGCGATGGCCAGCCGCCGCAGACGCGCGCAGTACGGCTCGGCCAGATCGGCATGGGCCCCGGAGAGGCCGGTGAAGATGGTGGCGTTCCGCGCCCAGGTCATGTCGATGAACTGGTCGAGGAGCAGGAAGTGACCCTTGGCGACGTGCGCCGACAGACTGCCCACCACGTTGAACCCGAGGATCTGCCGGGCGCCCAGCTGCTTGAGCGCGGCCACGTTCGCGGGATAGGGCACCTGATGCGGAGCGTACTGGTGATGCATCCCGTGCCGGGGCAGGAAGCCGATGCGACGGCCGGCCCAGGTGCACACCGTGACGGGAGCGCTGGGCTCCCCGTACGGCGTCTCCACAGTCAGCGACTCCACGTCCTCGAAGAAGCGGTAGAAGCCGGTACCACCGATGATGCCGAGGTCGATCACAAGTGTCCTCCGAGACGTTGAGTGACGAGGTGCGGTGACATGAGGCAGCCTGGACCGGCACATCCGGAAGGTGATGAAGTCGGCCGGCATCCCGCGACGCGGTTCGCTGCAAGGGCCAATCCGGACGCGGTCGACCGCGGGTCCGGCTGGTCGCCGACCGGACAGCGGGCCCGGCGACGCCAGCGACAGCGTATAGGCAGACTCCGATGCCGGACAACCGTCGACCACAACAGACAGTGGTTGCGCGGTGACAGCATCTGCCCTAGCGTGGGCCTCGCCGCCCGGCGAAGATCGGCGCTGGCTTCGAGGACACGGCCCGTGACCCGTGATCACCCCCCGCACCACAGAGGAGAGTCATGCGCACGCTCCCTGAGGCGCCCGACTTGTCGGTCGTCATCCCGACGTACAACCGGAGTCGTCACCTGCGCGCCACGCTGGACCACCTCGTGCGGCAGCACATGTCCCGCGACCGGTTCGAGATCGTGGTCGTCGACGACGGCTCGACGGACGACACCTTCGACGTCTGCCACGCGTTCCAGGCGATCCTGCCGCTGCGCTACGTCTACCAGCCCGATCTCGGCTTCCGGCCGTCCGCCGCGCGCAACCGCGGCGCCCGGTCCGCCATCGCTCCCATCGTGGTCTTCCTGGACAGCGGCACCCTTCCCGGCCCGGGATTCCTCGACGCCCACCTGACGGCGCACACCACCGGCCCGGCCGGCGGGCACGCCGTCGCGGGATACTCCTACTGCTACCGCCCGTACGATCCGACCCCCGGTCTCGCCGAGCTGCTCGCCGCCGAGGGCGGCGCCGCCGCGGTCGTCGAGCGCCACGGACACGATTCCCGTTTCTTCGACTGGCGCCACGAGCACCTGGCCGAGCTGGACTTCGAGCCCGGCCGCCACCCGCTGCCGTGGATCTTCTACTGGTCGATGAACTGCTCGGTCCGCCGTGACGACTTCCTCCGGGTCGGCGGATTCACGGCGACCTTTCCGGGCTGGGGCTCGGAGGACATGGAGCTCGGGCTGCGCCTGGTCCGGCACGGTATAAAAATAAGCTTCAGCCGGTCGGCATGGGTGCTGGAGGGCCCGCACGACCGCGACGCCGAGAAGAATCTGGCAAGCCTGTTCGTCAACCTCGATCACTTCCTCGACCTGCACCGTGATCCGCTGGGCGAGCTGACCTGGGCGGTGTTCCGGCGCAACGAGCTCTGGCCGATCGCCGACGCGTACCGCGAGCTGACCGAGTGGCAGGAAAACGCACGTGGACGCGACGTCAGCGGCGAGATCGCCGACGCCGTACGCGCCGCCGGGCCGGTCCGCGCCGGCCGGATCGCCGTGCTCGGCGCGGGGCGACACCTGCCCGCGGATCTGCCGGACGCCGAACTGATCGAGTTCGACGAGACCCTGCGCCCCGACCTCGACGGCGGACGGCACCGGCTTCACCACGCCATCGGCCTGCGGACAGCGCTGCCCGCCGGATCGATGGACACCGTCGTGCTCACGTCCCGGTTGGAGGGCCTCTGGCGACGGTGGGGACGGCAGCTGCTGGACGAGGCGTACCGGATCGGGGCGTCGGTCCAGCTCTCGCCGGTGTTGAACGCCGTTCCGAGTCCGGCGCATACCGCGACGACAGGCAGGTGACGCACTTGTCGGACCTGAAGGACGTCCACCCACGCACCGCCGTGGTGAGTGGCAGCAACCGAGGCACGGGCCGGGCGATTGCCGAAGCGCTGGTGGCCGCCCGGTATCGCGTCGTCAGTATCAACCGAAGCCGATCGGCCGATCCGGTGGGGCCCGAGCACCTGTGCGACCTGGCCGACCCGGCCGCTCTGACCGAAGCCCTGGACGAGATCCGCAGCGACTGTCAGCGCGTGGATCTGGTGGTGTGCAACGCGGCCACCCGCCTGCGCCGGCGCGTCGCCGATGCCGACGCCCGCGACTGGCACGGCTCGCTGATGGCGAACATCGCGGCGCCGGCCCTGATGGTGTCGGCCCTGTTGCCTCACCTGCGCAGGACGGCCGGGCTGGCGATCCTGATCGGGTCGCACGCCGCCGACCGGTTCTTCGAGGGCGGCGCCCTCTACAGCAGCACCAAGGCGGGCGCCCGCGCGCTGTTCGAGACGCTCCTGCTGGAGGAACGGCCGCACGGCGTGCGCTCGATGGTGATCTCGCCGGGCGCGATCGCCAACCGCGAGGCGGACAGCTCGCCGTTCAAGATGTCGCCCGACTCCATCGGCAAGCTCGTCGTGACGCTCGCCGCATCGCTGCCGGCCGACATCGCGATCGGTGAGGTCGAGATCAGGCCCGCGCTACTCGACCCGGCCGTCCCGACCGGGATGATCCGCCTGCAGTCGGTCTGACCCGGCCGCGCCCACAGAGGAGTCGAACAGTGGCCACCGTCCATGCCCGCTCCACCGCCGGCCCCGGCAAGCCGTTCACCCCCACCATGATCGAACGGCGCGATCCGGGCCCGCACGACGTCGTGATCGACATCGCGTACTGCGGCGTCTGTCACTCCGACATCCACAGCGCCCGCGGCGATTGGGACTTCACCGTCTTCCCGCTCGTACCCGGCCACGAGATCACCGGCACCGTCAGCGCGGTCGGGTCGCAGGTGACGAAGTTCGCGGTCGGCGACCGCGCGGGCGTCGGCTGTCTGGTCGACTCGTGCCGCTCCTGTGACAGCTGCGCCGCCGGCGAGGAACAGCACTGCGACGCCATCGCCTGGACGTACAGCGGCGTCGGGCCGGACGGCCGCACCACCGACGGCGGGTACAGCGAGAAGATCGTGGTGGACGAGAACTACACCCTCCACATCAGCCCCGGCCTGGACCTGGCCGCCGCGGCGCCGCTGCTGTGCGCGGGCGTCACGCTGTACAGCCCGCTCCGCCGATGGGGCGCCGGGCCGGGCAAGCGCGTCGCCATCCTGGGGCTCGGCGGCCTGGGGCACCTGGGCGTCAAGTTGGCCCACGCCATGGGCGCCGAGGTCACGGTACTCACCAGGTCGCAGGCCAAGCGGGCCGACAGCCGCCGGCTGGGCGCCGACCACGTCGTCGTGACCGACCCCGCGGCGACGGCTGCCCTGGCCGGCACCTTCGACCTGGCCATCAGCACCCGAGCGGCCGGTCTCGACCTGAATGCCGACCTGAACCTGCTGCGCCGCGGCGGCGTCCTGGTGAATCTCGGCATGCCGAACGAGACCCTGAGCTTCTCCCCCGGCGCCCTCAACGGCGCGCGCCGCATCGTGGCCGGCTCGATGATCGGGGGCATTGCCGAGACCCAGGAGACACTCGACTTCTGCGCCACCCATGACATCAGCGCCGACGTCGAGCTGATCACCGCGGAGCAGATCGACGACGCGTACGACCGTGCGATCGCCGGCGACATCCGTTACCGCTTCGTCATCGACGCGAGCACCCTACGGCCGTGAGGTCACCTTCCGCGCGGCGCCGGCCCGCCGGCCACGTGCCGGCCGGGATCGGCTCCGGCGGGCCGCACCCGCGCAGTCGCGTGTCCGGCCCGCGCCGCGGTGGCCCGGTTCGGAGCCGGGAAACGCTGCCGAGGACGTGCCCGGCAGTGTTTCCCGCCGCGGTCAGCAGCCGGGGCTGAAGACGTCGTTGGTGTCGTCGTCGCCGGTGCCCAGGCCGTCGTAGCTCGTGTACGGCGCCATCGTGCCGACGTACGTATGGTCGTCGATGTTGCCGGGGTTCTTCCACCACAGCTCGAAGGCGCACCTGGTGTTGTTCGTGGCCGACGACGCATGGCCGTGCACGATCCGGACCCGCTTGCAGTCGTACAGATCGGACACCGGGATCGGGGTGCGCGACAACGTTCCCGACGACGTGTACCGCTGGACCAGTCCGCCGGACAGGTTCCGGTTCTCGTAGACACAGACGCCTCACCGGTCGCTCACCTCGTGGACGGCCACCGTGCCGCCGCCGGGCACGACCGGCACGGCCCGGCGGCCCGCGCGCGGTCCCGGGTTCGTGCCAGGCCCGGCGGGACCACGCCCGGCCCGCCGGGTGGTGGGCGAGGCTCTTCCCCGTGAAGATCATGATCGGGCGGCCCGGGTGACCACGGCCCGCGACGGCCGCCGGCACGCCGCCGGCCGGCTCCCGTCCGCCAGTGATGTCCGATCGATGGGAGTCTCGCCATTCAATCGCTGATCAAGACCCTGCCGGCCGGGGAGCCCACCCGGGACACGGCGGCGCGCCGCGGTCCCGCGCCGGACCCGGTCCGGCCGCCCGGTCGCCGCCCGTGGCACGCAGCGTTGCTGGCGGCCCTGGCGGTGTGGTCGGTCGCCACGGTGGTTCACCTGGCCGTCAGCGCGCTGGCGTGGCTGCCGCGCCGAGGCGTCGCCGCGCCGGATCTGTGGACGGTGGCCCTGGGCTGGAACCAGTGGGATGCCGGCCACTACGTACGCATCGCCGAGAGCGGCTACCACCTCGGCCCGGGCTTCCCGGCGTTCTTCCCGTTGTACCCGCTGCTGGTGCACGCCGCCGACGCGGTGACACCGGGCGGCGCGCTGGTGGCCGCCCTGCTCGTCGCGAACGCCGCCGCGTTCGGCGCGCTGGCGGTGCTGTACCGGCTCGCCGACCACGAGTTCGGCCCGGCGGTGGCCCAGCGCGCCGCCTGGTACCTGGCCGCGTTCCCGACGGGCTTCTTCCTGTTCATCGGCTACAACGAGTCGCTGTTCCTGCTGCTGGCCGTCGGCGCGCTCTATGCCGGGCGCCGCGGGCACTGGTGGCCGGCCGGCCTGCTCGGCGCCCTGTCCTCGGCGACCCGGCTGTTCGGGGTGCTGCTCGTCGCCCCGCTGGCGCTCGAGTACCTGCGCCAGCTCGGGTGGCGGCCACGCCGGATCCGGCCGGACGTGCTCGCTCTGGCGCTGGTGCCGCTGGGCGTGGTCGGCTACAGCGTCTACTGCCTGGTCGAACTGGGCAACCCGCTGGCGTTCAGCACCGCCCAGGACCAGTGGGGCCGGCGGTACACGTTCCCGGGCGAGGCGTGGGTGGTCGCGATCCGGCAGGCCGCCGGGCACCGCCTGCTGGAGCCGGCCACGCTGGCCGCCGTCCTGGACGCCGGAACGGTGCTGCTCGCGGTGGTGCTGCTGGTGGCGTGCGTGGCCGGGCCGTTCCGGTTCCGCCGCGACCAGCTCTACCTGGTGGCGCACGCCGGTCTCACCCTGATCCTGCTGATGTCGACGGAGGTCGGCGGCCGGTCGATGCAGTCGGCGGCGCGCTACGTCATGGAGGCGGTGGCGATCTTCCTGGTGCTGGCCCGGATGGGCGCGAACCAGACCGTCGACCGGGTCGTGCTGATGGTCGGCGCGGCGCTGCACGCGGTCTTCCTGACGATCTTCATGGCCGGCACGTTCCTGGTCGCCTGAGCGGCCCGTGCCCGGGCCGGACGACTCGGTGGACGGCTCACCTGTTCATCGCGGTCGATCGACCGGGCGGCGGGGGACGCCGGCGCGGCGTGCGTCGGCGGCCCGGCCGGGGTGGCGCCTCTGGGGTATACGTGGTGAGGCGTGACCCGCTGACCGATCGACCACGACAGGAGCGCGCGGCAGCGCGGAGGTCTCTGCCGGTCCAGACGTGCTCTCGGCGGCTTCTTCGCACCGTACGACGCCGCCGGGGCGGGGCGCCTGACGGACCGTCCACCACCGGCGACCGGCCGCGCGGGGCGCGGTCACAGGCTCTTGGCCAGGTTCCGGCCGGTCTCGGTGTAGCCCAGCTGCTCGTAGAGGGCCCGGGCGCCGGAGTTGTGGGCGAAGACGTGCAGTCCGATCCTGGTCAGCGCGTTGTCGTGGCACCAGCGCTCGGCGGCCAGCATGATCGCGCGGCCGTAGCCCCGGCGGCGCAGGTCCGGCTCGACGGCGACGTTGTGCACGAACCCGGTGTCGTGGGTGACTTTGATCCAGAGGAAACCGACCCGGCGGTCGCCGTCGTAGGCGTACCAGAAATGGTGGCCGGCGGTGGCGAACTCGTCGGGAAGCAGCCGCGCGTAGGTGTCGGCGGCCGTGCGGGCCGCGTCGCGCGCCGACTGACCCGAGGCGGCGACGCTCCGCGCGTAGTGCGCCTCGGCCTCGGCCCGCCACGGCTTGTAGTGATCCTCGGTCATCGGCTCCAGCCGTACATCCGCCATGACCGGCAACCTACCGCGTGCGCAGAACCGGACGCGCTCGCGGTTCTCCGGCCGCCGGTCCACGGCCGGCTCCGGTGGTCACGCGCATCCGGACGCCGGCCCGCCCCGCCCGCACCGGGCGTCCCGCACGACGTCCGCCCGGCCGGTCAGCGCATCATCGCGGTGCAGAGGCCGGAGGTGGCGATGCCGGTGGCCGCGCCGCCGATCAGCAGGCCGGTCCCGAAACGCCGGCTCTGCGGGGAGAGCGCCAGCAGGCCACCGACCACGAGCAAGAGCGGCAACCAGAGCCACATCGCCCACAGGTTGGGCTCGGCGAGGCTGTTCAGCGCGGTGAGGACCGACACGCAGGTGGCAACCGGTCCGAGTACGGCGCCGGTGACGACGCCCAGCGTCATGCCGCGGTCGGGACGCGGCATGGGCGGTGAGGAGATCACGAGCAGGGGCGGCGTGCCACCGTCCCCGGCGGTCAGCGACAGGACGTGGCCGGCCGGGTCCTGACCGACCAGGGTGCCGCCGTACCCGGTGAAGGTCTCGCCGACCTGGCAGCCGCCGCGCTGCCACAGGTCGGTGGCGACGGCGAACAGGTCGACGTCCGGCGGCACGGTGCGGATCCGGACGGCGCGGCGTACCCGCCGCACCCCGGGCGGGTCGGGGGGCAGGCCGGTCGATCCCGGCTCGGCCGTCACCGGCTCGACGGCCTCCGGCGGAATCCGGCACGCCCGTAGCGTCGCGTCGAGCCGCTCGCTCACGCTCCGCCACAGATCGTCCGCCGGGGTGCTCACCGGCCCGCCTGCGGCAAGGTCATCCAGTACATCAGGATGATGCTATAGCCTTAAAAGGTGCAAATCGCCCTGCTTCCAGCGGAGATCCACGACGTCTTCGTCGGCGCGGGACTCGCGGTGGCCGGCGCCGTCCTCGCCCACGAGGTACGCCGCCGCGACCGCCGCGATCCGCGCCTGTGCTACCTGGTGGCCGGCGCGCTGACCGGCGGCCTGCTGGCCAGCCGGCTCGCCGGGTGGGCCCAGCACCTCGACCCCGGCCGTAACCCGGGCCTGGCGCAGCAGTGGCTCTCCGGCGGCCGCAGCATCCTCTCCGGCCTCGCCGGGGCGTACCTCGGGGTGCTGGCCGCCAAACGCCTGTGCGGCTACCGGGCGCGCTCCGGTGACCTGTTCGCGCCGGCGGTCGCGGCCGGGATGGCCGTCGGCCGGGTCGGCTGCCTGCTCACCGAGCGCCCGGGCACGCCGACCGGCACCTCACTGGGCGTCACGCTGAGCGCGGCCGACGCCGCCCGCTTCCCGGGGACGCCCGCCGACACGCCGCTGCACCCCTCGTTCGCGTACGAAATCGCCTTCCAGCTCGTCGCCCTGGCCCTGCTGATCGCCCTGCGGGACCGGATCACCCGCCCGGACGCGCTGTTCACCGGCTATCTGGCCGGCTACGCGGGGTTCCGGTTCGCGGTCGAGTTCGTCCGCGGCAACGAGGTCGCCGCCGCCGGCCTGACCCGGCCGCAGATCTTCCTGCTGTGCTGCCTGCCGCTGCTCGGCTGGCGGCTGCGCGCGCTGCGCGCCGCCCCGCAGGCGACGTGGGCGCGATGACCGGGATGCCGCTGCGCGGCGACCGCATCCACCGGTACGTCGACGCCTTCTGCCCGCGCTGCCACCTGGAGGACCCCGGCCGTGACCTCGCCGACGTGCCGCGGCTCGCCGGCCGGCTGGCGGTCCGCGACGACCGGGTGTGGCTGGAACGCGGCTGCGCCCGGCACGGCCTGATCCGCACCCTGTACGACGAGGACCCGGCCATCCTCGCCTACCTGGAGCAGTGGACCGCCCCCACCAAGCGGCACGTGCCGGACGTGACCGGCAACTTCGCCCCGGTGCCCGCCGCCTACCTGGACGGGCTGCCGGAGATGCAGACCCAGCACACCTGCATCCTGCTGACCGACCTCACCGACGGCTGCAACCTGCGCTGCCCCACCTGCTTCGCCGAGTCCGCGCCGGGCGCGGGGCAGCCGGTGCCGGTGGCCACCCTGCTGGCCGGGATCGACGCCCGGCTGCGGCGCGAGAACGGCCGCCTGGACGTGCTGATGCTCTCCGGCGGCGAGCCGACCCTGCACCCCGACCTGCCGCGGCTGCTCGACGAGGTGGCCGGCCGGCCGATCGTGCGCGTGCTGCTCAACACCAACGGGCTGGCCCTGGCCCGCGACGACGCGCTGCTCGACCTGATCGCGCGCCACCGCGAGCGGGTCGAGGTCTACCTGCAGTACGACGGGGTCTCCGGCGCCGCCCACCGGCACCACCGCGGCGCCGACCTGACCGAGCACAAGGAGCGGGCGATCGACCGGCTGTCGCTCGCCGGGGTGTTCACCACGCTGACCATGACCGCCGCGCTCGGGGTCAACGACGGCGAGATCGGCGCGGTGATCGACCGGGCGCTGGCCACCGCGTACGTCGGGGGCGTCACCGTCCAGCCGCAGTTCGGCTCGGGCCGCTCCGGTCCGATCGACTGGAACCGGCGGCTCACCCACACCGGGGTGCTGGCCCGGCTCGGCCCGCAGACCGGCGACCGGGTGACCTGGCGCGACCTGACCGCCCTGCCGTGCTCGCATCCGCACTGCTGCTCGGTCGGCTATCTGCTGCGCGACGACACCGGCCGGTGGCGCTCGCTGACCGCGCTGCTCGGCCCGGACCGGCTGCTGGCGTTGCTGGCCGAGGCGCCGGACGCGGTGGCCAACCGGATCGCCGACACGCAGCTGCCCGCCGAGCTGCGCCGCGCGGTGCGCGAGTCGCTGCTCGGGCTGCTCTCCGAGCAGTCGTCGCTGTCGCATCCGCGCGTCGGCGACCTGTGGCGCGACGTGTGCACCGCGTGCGACCTGGGCATCGGCACGCTGGCGAGGCTGGCGCTGCCGGGCGGCCGCGACCGGCTGCGCGGGCTGCTCGCCGAGCGGGTCAAACGGATCACCGTGAAACCGTTCATGGACATCGCCACGATGATCGAGGAACGGCTGCTGCAGTGCTGCGTGCACGTGGGCACCCGCCGCGGCGAGCGGGACCAGTGCGCGCCGTTCTGCGCGGTGCAGGCCTGGCCCGCCCTGGCCGCCCAGCGCCTGTCCCGGGCCGCGCCCGGCGCCGCGCCGTGACCGCGCCGCCGGATCCGCTGCGGCTCTGCGTGTACGCCACCGTGGCCGCGCTGACCTGGTGGTGCGGCCCGGTCGCGGTGGTGTTCTTCGCCGGGCTGGCGCTGGCCGGTTACCTGCGCGCGCACCGGCAGGGGCTGCGCCGCTCGGCCTGCCTGCTGCGCGACGTGCGGGTGGTGCTGGCGTACCTGGCCGTGCTGCTGCTGGCCGGGCTGGCCGGGGCGCTGCGCTCGTGGTGGACGTGAGCCGGCGCGCACGCCGACCACAGCACCGGTGGATGCACCCGTCCCGATGTTTCCGGTTCCCGGCTTCCACCCCGGCCGGGATCGACGTACGATCGCAGCGGACCCGGAAACGACGCACGAACCGACGCACCATCGCACGAGCACCGTCAGACGAGCAGATCCGGACGACACGGATCCGGTCGGCGGCACGCATCCGCCGTCCCGGCCGGCGCACGAGGGAGGTGGCAGGTCAGGTGAGCACCTTGACGGCACGTTTCGACCTGCCGCTGAACACCACCGCGCCGCGCTGGGCACGCGGCGCCGTCGCGGCGGTCCTCGGCGGCTGGGGACTCGACGACGCCGGCTGGGTGGCCGACACGATGACCGTGGTCAGCGAGCTGGTCGGCAACGCGGTCCGGCACGGCGGCGGCCAGATCGCCCTGGACGTCGAGGCGCACGGGCGGCAGGTCACCGTCTCGGTCGCCGACGGCTCCTCGGTGGTGCCCCGCCCGCGGGAACCGGACGAGACCGGCGGGCTCGGCCTCACCATGATCGAGGCGCTGACGATCCGCTGGTACGTGGAGTCGCATCAGGGCGGCAAGCGGGTGCGCGCACAGCTGCCGCCGTGCCCGGGTCCGGACCTCACCGCCACCGGAACCGACCGTACGGAGCCGGCATGAACATCACCGCCCACGCCGACGGCGACGGCATCACCCGCCTCGCCCTGGCCGGAGACCTCGACATGGCCACCGCCGAGCGGCTCGACGAGCAGGTCGGCCTCAGCGTCACCGAGACCCGCCCGAGCCGGCTGGTCATCGACGCGACCGGCCTGACCTTCTGCGATTCCTCCGGCATCCACGCGCTGGTCCGCGCCCGCGACACCGCGCACCGGCACGGGTCGGCGTTCGTGCTGACCAACCTCACCGGCATGGCCCGCCGGACCCTGGAGATCACCGGCCTGCTCGGCCCACTGACCACGGTCAGCGGGGGCGACGCCGGTTTCTGAACGGCCGCGGTTCCCCGCCGGGGTGCGGCGGGAAACCGCGACCGGGTTCAGGACTTGCCGCCGCGCGGGGTGTCCTCCTCGGCGCGCTCCCGGTGCGTGTGGTGATCGATCTGCTTGGCGGCGCCCTGCGACACCCCCGCCTCACTGGCGCTCATGCCGTGCTCCTTGGCCTCCCGCGCGGCGGCCTGCAGCTGGTCCTGGTCCACCTTCTTCGACACGACAACCTCCCGTGCGGCTCGCGCCGTGGCATCCGCCACGTGCGTCGAGCCGCGCATACCCGCAGGACACCGCTGCTAACGGCCACCGGTCGCGGCCCTCGTCGCGGCGCGGGGCCGCCCGGGACGCCGGCTCGGCCCGGGGCCCGCTGCCGGCCGGGCGGCGGCCGTCCCGGGCGGGGGCGATCCTGCCGGTTCGATGTATCTTCTGCGGGTGACCGATCCGCTGCGCCCGGGCGATCCGACCGAGCTGGGCGGCTACCACCTGATCGGCCGGCTCGGGCAGGGCGGCATGGGCGCGGTCTACCTCGGACGCGGGGCCGGCGGGCGGCTGGTCGCGGTCAAGGTGATCCGCCCGGAGTACGCGGCCGAGGCCGAGTTCCGGGGTCGCTTCCGCAGCGAGGTCAACCGGGCCCGGCAGGTGCCCCCGTTCTGCACCGCCGAGGTGCTCGACGCGGACCCGGACCACGCCACGCCGTACCTGGTGGTGGAGTACGTCGACGGGCCCAGCCTGGCCCAGGTGATCAGCCGGTCCGGGCCGCTGGCCGCGGGCAGCCTGCACAGCGTCGCGGTCGGGGTGGCCACCGCGCTGGCCGCGATCCACGGCGCCGGGGTGATCCACCGCGACCTGAAACCGGCCAACGTGCTGTTCGCCCTGGGCACGCCGAAGGTGATCGACTTCGGCATCGCCCGCGCGTTCGAGGTGACCAGCCAGCACACCCGTACCGACCAGATGGTGGGCACGGTGGCCTACATGGCGCCGGAGCGCTTCGACACCGATCACGGCGGTACGACGGTGAGCCCGGCCGCCGACGTGTTCGCCTGGGGCGCCGTGGTGACGTACGCGGGGACCGGCCGTACCCCGTTCCACGCCGACTCGGCGGCCGCCACCGCGGCCCGCATCCTGACCCAGCCGCCGGACCTGTCCGGCCTGCCCGCCGCGCTGCGCCCGGTGGTCGAGCGCACGCTGGCCAAGGACCCGCGGGACCGGCCCACCGCACAGGAGCTGCTCGACCTGCTGCTGGTTCCGGATCTCGACGAGGAGACCCGGCTGGTGCCGGCGGAGGTGCTGCGCGCGGCGGAGGCGGCCCAGCGGAGCGAGCCGCGGCCGCGCCGCCGGCGAGCCGCCCTCGCCACCCTCGCCGGGCTCGCCGGCCTGGCGCTGGGCGCCGGCGCGCTGGTCGCCACCGGCACGGTGGACCGGACCGCCTTCGGCCAGGGCGGTGGCGGCGCGGCGGCCGCGCCCGGCCCGGCCGGCAGCCCGGCACCGGCCGGCCCGCGGCGCCGGACCGTGCCCGGCACGTCGATCATCGACCGGCTGGACCGGCCGGGTCAGTGGTTCGCCTCGCGTGGGAACGGCGGCCGGTGCGCCTTCACCGGCGGCCGGCTCACGGTCACCACCGACTCGGTGCACCGGTGCCGCGGCCCGGCCGACACCTTCGCCGG
Organism: Actinoplanes teichomyceticus ATCC 31121; assembly: GCF_003711105.1. NCBI lineage: Bacteria > Bacillati > Actinomycetota > Actinomycetes > Micromonosporales > Micromonosporaceae > Actinoplanes > Actinoplanes teichomyceticus. The sequence goes on along the minus strand of NZ_CP023865.1, from coordinate 3,223,843 downwards.
GGACCAGTCGGTGGCCGTCGACGTGTCCATCGTGTCCGCCGGGGCCTGCGCGCTGATCTGGTTCCGGTCGACCGCGGACGGCGCCTACCGGGTTGCGGTGTGCGAGAAGGACATCCGGTTCGGTGTGGAGACACCCGCCGACCTCACCGGCGAGACCCGTACCCCGGTCGCCGGCACCGCCCCGGGCCGGGTCCGCCGGATCGGCATCGACGTGCGCGACGAGCGGGCCACGGTCACGGTGGACGGCGCCCCGGTGCTCGCCACCGCGCTGGGCGAACCGTCGCTCGCGGCCGGCCGGGTCGAGCTGGGCGCGATGATCGACGACACCGGAGACCGGGTCACGTTCGCCAACGCGGAGGTGCGCAGCCGATGAGACGGCGACTGGTCACGCTGGCGGTGGCGCTGCTTCTGACCGCCGGGTGCGGCACGCACCCCGGCGACACGCCGGGCACCGCCGGGCCGGCGCGCTCGGCCACCGCAGCCCCGGCGCCGGAGCCCAGCTTCGCCGACCTGACCCGGGGCGACACCCGCTCGGTGGTGAAGATGTACGCCTACGACGCGCGCAACCGGTCCGCGGTCGTGGAGCCGATCCTCTTCATGACCGGCGAGCAGTACTGCCGGGCGTTCCGGCCGGCGCCCACCGACGGGCGCTGCGACCGGGAGTGGACGACCGAGGAGAGCCACACCAAGATCACCGTGCCGGTGGCCGCCCGGCCGAGGTTCTACACCTGGCAGGACGAGAACGGCGACGTCTGCGTCGACTCGCCCGACGCCGGCGGCACCTGCCCGACCACGGCGAAGGCCTTCGGCCGGTGGCTGTCCGGCGATCCCGGCGGCATGGTCGCGGTCACCATGGTGGACGGCACGATCACCCGGATGGCGCAGATCTACGTCCCGTGAGCCGGGCAGCGTGACCCAGCTCACGCGCGATTGTCGGCAGCCGCGGGGGCCGGGAACCGATCGGTAGGGGCCACGGCGACACCGCACCCCTCACCGCCAGGGAGCCCGCAATGCCCATCGCCCCCGTCTCGGCTGCGGCGCCGGCCACCGACGTCACGCTCGACGCCGTGCTGGCCGGCCGGCTGGTACGCCCGCTCTTCCAGCCGATCGTCGAGCTGTCCACCCGTGCCGTGGTCGGGGTGGAGGCGCTGGCGCGCGGCCCGGCCGGCAGCGCGCTGGAGTTCCCGGACCGGCTGTTCGCCGCGGCCGGCGCCGCGGGACGACTGGGCGAGCTGGACATGCTGTGCTTCGAGCGCGCCCTGGAGGGCGCGATGGCGGCGCGGGTCGCTCCCCCGCTGCTGTTCGCCAACGGCGAGCCCGCCGTGATGGACCAGCCGCTGTCACCCCGGTTGATCGAGCTGTTCGCCGCCCGGCCGCCGTTCCGGACGATCCTGGAGTACACCGAGCGGGCGCTGACTGCGGTGCCCGGCAGCCTGCTGAGCCTGGCCGGCTCGATCCAGCTCGGCGGCAACGCGGTGGCCCTGGACGACGTCGGGGTGGACCCGATGTCGCTGGCCTTCCTCCCGATCCTCGAACCCGAGGTGATCAAGCTGGACATGAGCCTGCTCCGGGACCCGCACGCCGCGCACACCCGGGCCGTCTGCGCCGTGGTGCGCGCGGAGGCCCGGCGGACCGGCGCCCTGGTGATCGCCGAGGGTGTCGAGACCGAGGCCGACCTGGTCACCGCTCAGGAGCTCGGCGCCCGCTGGGGACAGGGCTGGCTGTTCGGCCGGCCCGGTCCGCTCGACCGGGCCGGGCATCGTTACGACCCGGCGGCCGCCGCCGCGCTGCGCGTCCCGCGACCGGGCTTCCACCAGCCGGACGGCACCCCGTTCCAGATGGCCACGGCGCACGCCGCGAGCGCGCCCGGCACCGCCGAGGCGGTCGACGCGGCGCTGGCCCGGGTCCGCGACATCGCCGCCGCGGACGCCACGGCCGTCGTCGTCGCCTCCTGCCCGGCGACCGGCATTCCGGGCGTCGCGGCGCCGCCGCACGCGCTCGCCGGCCGGGCCCGCTCGGCCGTCCTGCTGGACCGCCCGGTGCCCGGCGAGCTGGCCGTCGCGGTCATCGGACCCGGTTACGGGTACGCGGTGTGCGTCGACACGGCGGCCGGCCCCGAGCTGGCGACCACGGACGACCTGCCGACCGTCGCCGCCGTCACGCGCGTGCTGCTGAACCGGCACACGCGCGGCTGACACGGCCCGCCCGGAACCTCGCCCGCGGCCGGCCGCGAAACGGTCAGCATCCCGGTTTTACCGCTTTGAGCTCGGCAAACAACCTAATCTGGGCAGTGCAAGTGCCTCTGACTACGGGCTGCGGACACGACACTTGCAACCTCGCCAGCCAGGGGCTCCCACCGCAGCGAGAGGCTCGCCGAACAAAATGGCTGCCATCAATCAAGCCGTCATCAATTCACCCGAGCGGTTGCAGGAGACCCGGCGAGCGCGGCTGGTGCTCCCCTGCATGCCCATGTCACTCGACCGGGTCACCGAGTTCGCGGCGCACGCCGTGCTCGCCCCGATGTGCCAGATCACCCTCGTCGGCGAGCTCGAGTACTACTTCGCCGCCGGTTACGGGATGTGGCCGGACCTGGCGCCGGAGGGGCACGCGCCGCTGTCGCACTCGCTGTGCAAATTCGTGGTCAGCGCCGACCACCCCGTGCTCAGCGAGAACATGCTGACCGACGACGACCGGCGGATCCGGGAACACCCGCTGGCCGTGGACTACGGCGCGCGGGCGTTCCTCGCCGTGCCGCTGCGGGGCGGCGCCGGCGAACCGGTCGGGGCCCTCACCGTGCTGGACACCGTCCCGCGGCCGTGGACGGCCGCCGACCTGCTCAAGATCAACGATGTCGCCGAGCTCATCGGGCCGATCCCGGCCGAACGGCCGGAGACCCCGCTGCCCACCACCGCGCTGGACACCGCCGGGCTGCTGCGCAGCATGCAGGAGGCGTTCATCGCGATCACCAGCGACTCGGTCGTGGTCGGCTTCAACCACGCGGCGGAGCAAATGCTCGGCTGGGCGGCCGACCAGGTCTGCAACCGGCCCATCGAGCAGACGCTGTGCCCGGAGTACGAGGACCAGATCATGAGCCGGATGCTGGGCGAGATGCGGTTCGCGCCGTCGCAGGTACGAATGCGGCGTGAGCTGCGCCTACGCACCCGCAACGGCGACCTGCTGACGGTGCCGGCCTCGCTGTCGATGGTGCACGGCTCCGCCGGCTCCCTGCTGTGCGCCTTCATCAACGCGACGGAGGTGAGCTCGTCGTAGACCCCGTCGCGCGGGGCCCCGCATCCTGAGCTCTGTAGTGCAGAGTACTCTCTCCTGGACCACACCGAGGGGGGAGCTCACCCATGAACGGCACCACCGGCGTCGCCGAAACGGCGGCCGAACTGCACCACCTTCGCCAGCGGGTACGCGCTGACCGGCAGACCATCGGTCTGCCGTTGTCGGTGTTCGGGGCGCTCACCCTGGCGAACGCCGCCCTGGTCGCGGCGCACGCCGCGACCAGCCAGACGGCGGTCGCCAAGCTGGCCCTGCTGCTGTACTGGCCGTGCGCCGGCGCCATCGGGCTGCTCGTGCTCGGGTGGCACGCCGGCCGGGTGGCGCAGCGGGCGGGTGTCGGCGGCGGCCGCCGGTCGTACCGGCCGGTCACCATCGGCTACGTGGCCAGCCTTCCGGTCCTGGCGGTGCTGTTCGTGCCGGTCTTCTTCGTCGGCGGCTACTGGGCGACCCTGGAGTGGCCCGCGGCGATCCTCACCGCGATCTCGGTACGCCAGCGCAACAACACCCTCTACGGCGCGGCCGTCGGCACGGCGCTGGCCGGTCTCGCACAGGGCCTGTTCGCCGCCACGCCGCACGGGTCGAGCGGCGCCTGGGCGGCGATCGGCGTCGAAGTCGCGCTCGGCGTCGCGCTGACGCTCGCCGGCCTGATGGCGAGCCGCCGCGGGCGGGCGGTGCGGTGACCGGCGCGGAACCGGAGCCGGAGTCGGAGCCGCCGCATCCCGCGCTCGGCCTGGACGAGGTCGTTCACCAGAAGACCCGTCTGGCGCTGCTGACGGTTCTCGACGAGGCCGGGCGGGCGGATTTCTCGTACCTCAAACGGACGCTCTCGCTCACCGACGGCAACCTGGGCCGCCACCTGGACGTGCTCGCCGAGCAGGGCCTCGTCCAGCTGGACAAGGGTTACGCGGGACGCCGCCCGAAGACCTGGGCCACGATCACCGCGAAGGGCGAGCAGGCGCTGGCCGCCGAGATGCGGCTGCTGGCCGCCCTGCTGAGCCGGTTCGAGGCCGGCAAGCGGGACTGATCGGGAAGCGCAAGCGACGATATTGGCTGTACCGGTTTACTGTGAACCAGTACATTGTGAACCATGAGTGACGTGGATGAGCTGGAAGCCGTCCGGCGACAGGCGGCGGTCGTCCAGCAGACCCGCAAGCTGGTGGAGGAGCAGGTGGAGGTCCTGCGCCGGCTGTTGCCGAAGGCCAAGGCGACGGGTCGCTGGTCCTCCAACGAGATCGCCCGGGCCGCGGCCGGCGGCATGGCCCGGGTGCGGGTCCTCAAGGAGATCGGCGACGACGAGATCCTGGACCGGGCGCGCAAGGCGCTGCGGACCTGGCCGCACGACCTGTTCGAGCTGCGGTTCCGCAATCCGGCCCTGTTCATCGCGTTCTGCCGCCCGGGGCTGGAGCCCGGGTCGCCGGAGGCCCGCCAACTGGCCCTGGACCTGGTGCGCCACCTGGAGACCCAACGACTGTGGCTGTTCTGCGAGCAGGATCCGAAACAACCGGCTCGCGGACTGGCCGAGGGCAGGACATGCGCGATCGTCGACGCCGCGCTGCGCACCGAACCGCGACACCTCACCCCCTGAGCCACGGTCCCGGGCGGTCAGCACCAGCATTCGGACCTGGGCGAGCTGGTCGCCGCGAGCTGACGGCACGGGTCTCGGCCCGCGCGGTGAGCCGCGGCTCAGCCGCGACCGGCGGCGGCCGCGGCGGAGTCGGCGTACTTGATGATCAGACGCGCGAGTTCGCGGCGCTCGGTCTCGGGCCAGTCCCGGGTGATGTGCTCGAAGGCCTGGCGCTGCTGGGACCGGAAGCGGTCGCGCAACGCGTGACCGGCCTCGGTGAGCTCCAGCACCGCCCGGCGGCCGTCGGACTGCGACGGCACCCGGACCAGGTAACCGTGCGTGATGCAGTCGGTGACCATGCGGCTGGCCACCGACGGATCGACCGCCAGGGCGTCGGCCACCGCGCCGACGCTCATCTCCCCCTCGGCCTCGTCGACGACGTTCAGCACCAGGTTGCGGTTGAGATCCTTGCGCTCGACGGGCGGCGTGACCGGCAGCTGGGTGGTACGCCGGCGCAGCCGCGCGAACGCCGCGCCGACCGCGTCGAACAGCTCGTCGGCGTCGTCCGGCTGGTGTCGGCCCGTCACCCGGTCAGCCTACCCCGGCGTATGCGTCGCGCATGTGCTCGACCTCATGCATGTCGGTACGCGGCGTGGCGCGACGACGACGTCAGGGCTGGGCACCGCCGGCACGCGTCCCACCATCGGCGACGGCCGCGCCGGCCACCGGCGTGCCGCGCCGCCAGACCGCCCGGGTGTTCAGCGTGTCACCGATGTCCGCGGTGGGGTCGCCCTGCACCAGCAGCAGATCGGCCCGCAGCCCGGGGGCGATGCGGCCCCGGTCGGTCAGCCCGAACCGGCGCGCCGGGGTGCTGGTCGCCGCGCGCAGCGCTTCGATCGGCGTGAGCCCGGCGGCGACGAGGTACTGCAGTTCGTGGTGGACGCTCGCGCCGTGGGCGAGCCCGCCCAGGAACGGCAGCGGAACCGACGCGTCCGTGCCGACGAGCAGGTCGACGCCGGCCCGGTGCAGGGCTCGCACCGATGCCAGCACGTCGTCGAGGCGGCCCTGCGGGTAGTGGCCGAAGCTGGAGCGCAGGGTGGCGGTCCAGGGCTCGTCCAGGCGTGCCGAGACCCGGGGGTCGTCGGCGAGCGCGGCGCCGGTGATGCCCATCATCGAGGCGTTCAGGACCACGCACGGCACCACGAAAACGCCCGAGCGGGCGATCAGATCGATGATCTCGGGGGTGTGCGGCCGGTCCATGAACAGGTGGGCCAGGCCGCCGATCCCGGCCTCGACCGACATCCGGGTCGCGTCGACGGTCAGCGCGTGCGCGACGGTCAGCATCCCGCGGCGCCGCGCCTCGCGCACCCCGGCGGTGAGGGTGGCCCGGTCCAGCATGGGCAGGCCGGGATGGCCCTCGACGGTGCCGTCGTCGACCATGAACTTGATGTAGTCGGAGCCGCTCTCGATCAGCCGCGGGATGAATGCCACCGCCTCCTCGGGAGTCGTGGCGAAGGGCATCACCGGCGGCGGGCCGGGACGGTGCGGCCGCCCGCCGGGCGGGCCGGGCCGGAAACCCTCCGGGAACAGCTCGCTCGGATGCCCGCCGGGCGGCGTGATGCCGAATCCCGACGAGCGCACGTCCGCGACGGTGTCGTCGTCGAGCAGGTGCGCCCGGTTCGGCGCGGTGTTCGTGCCCTGCATCTCCAGCTCGGTGGTCACCCCGAACCGCAGCGCGAGCCCGAGGCTGCGCGCATCGGTGTGCACGTGGGCGTCGATCAGCCCGGGTAGCAGCGTGGCCCCGGACGCGTCGACGACCTCGGCGCCGGCCGGCGGTTCCCCGCCCACCGCCGTGATCTCGGTTCCCTCGATGACGACGGTGCTGGCGGCGGTCACGTCGCACCCGTCGAAGATCTTCGCGTGGACGACGGCGGTGGCCATGGTTCCTCCCGGCGGGGCGATCCTGTGCGGAGCGCACGGATTTGCGCACCGCAGTTGTATGCATAGTTGCACACAATTGCGATACGCAACCACCCGGGTGTGCCGGGCCGCCGGGAAGGCGACGGGCCGCGACCGGCACGACGCCGGCCGCGAGGCGGGCGCGTGCGGCCCGCGGGCGCGAGGGTACGGTCAGTCGATGGCCGGCGAGCCCACCGGCGGCAGCGACCGGCCCACCGCGAACAGGGCGTATCCGATGATCAGGAAGAGCACCCCGAGACCCATCGCCATCGCCGCGACACCGAACGAGACGACCGAGGTGAACAGCGAGGACCGCAGGAACGAGCCGGTCATGACGACCTCCCGCTTCGGGTCCTCCTTCGCCAGCTCGGCGTAGGTCTTGCCGCCGCTGGCGGCGAGCGCGTGCTTCTCGATGACCTGCGCTTCGGCGTACGCGGTCAGCGGCCCGTCGATCTTGTCACCGGCGAAGTTGTCGGCGTCGGCGGAGACGGTGATCTTCTCGTCGGCGAGCTGGTTCGCCACGGTGAACCAGGTGGCCGCCCCGGCGATCAGCATGATCACGCCGGCGGCGACGACCAGGAGCGCGAGCAGGCGGATCAACCCGGCCGGAGATTTCTTGGCAGCCGATCCCGAGGCCATGGTGATGTCCTTTCCGTCCGGAGTCCTCCGGTGACGGTGGTGGCCGGAACATTCGCGGCGTTTCACCACCACTAGTCCGACATCATCCTCCGTTGCGCCGCGCGCGGAGGCGAAATCGCGCAGCACACCGGGACAGACCCGGACCAACCGCACAGCCGACCGGCAAACCGGGGGGATACCGGTCCGCCCTACGCCGAGGTGCCGGCCATGGTGCGGGCACCGCCCGCGGCCGCCAGCTCGGTGAGCGCGCCGCTCGTCTCGCCGGTGCACTCGAGCAGGATCTCGTGCATCAGCCGGTGCGCCATGCCGGCCGTGTCCTCCTTCTGCTTGCAGATCGTGGTGAGCATCAGCGCGGCGTCGATCTCACCCATCAGCATCGCCTTGTCGACGAGCAGACCGAAGGTGTCCATCGCGCCGTGACTGATCTTGACGGTGCCGAAGAGCATGGTGGCGGCGACGAACTCCGGCGCCGGGTCCTGCTGCCGGAACTGCTCGATCTCCTCGCGCACCCCCTCGACCACCGGACAGCGCACGTTCTGCGGCTGGGCGCGGAGCATGGTGAACATCTGCTCGATGCCCTTCATCTGCGCACGGATCTCCTCGGCGTGCAGGCCGAGCAGCATGCGCGCCCGGTCGTCGGCCACCTCGCGGGCGCACCGGTCGACGATCTCGGCCGCGGCCCGCTCCCCCGCGTAGGCCATGGACAGGTCGAAGAGGAAGGCTTCCTGCACGTTGCGTACGGACATCACTGACTCCTTTGTCGTGTTGGATGGGATTTGTGGTAGTCGGTCCGTCGCCGCATACCCCGAGAAACCCTCATGAACTCCTGCCGTTCCCGCTGATTCGCGCGGGATCCGGAGCCGGGCGCGCCGCCGCCGGTCACTTCGAGCGCAGGCGTCCCACCGGGTGGGTGCCGGTCGTCAGCGCGGCGCCGAGCCGGGCCCAGGCCGAGTCCGCGAGGTGCAGCCGGTCGCGCAGGAACGCCACGCTGACCCGCTGGATCAGCGCGACCCGCTCCGGGCTCTCGTCGGTCGTCTCGGTGCTGGCGTACCCGGTGATCCCGCCCAGCGAGTGCTCCGCGCCGGACAGCGTCAACAGGCTGCGCACCCCGGGGCTGAGCGAGTACGCCTCGGTGAACCACTCCGGACCCCGGACGCTGAGCATCGACCGGTCCCTGTCCCCGGCCACCAGCAGCGACGGCGTGGTCAGGCCGGTGAAGTCGGGGTGCATGAACGGGAAGTGCTCGGCCGCGAACGGCGTCAGGCTGTCGCCGCCGGTGCCGGTCAGCGCGAGCAGCACGCCGGCCCGGACCCGCGCGTCGGCCCGGCTCGGGCCCGGGACGCCGGCCGCGTCGAGCACCCGCGCGCCCAGCAGCATGCTCGCCGTCTGGGCGCCCCAGGAGTGGCCGGCGACGGCGACGCGGCCGCGGTCCAGGCGGCCGGCGAGGCCGGGCACGGCCGCCTCGATGAGATCGAGGTGGTCCAGGACCCGGACGAGGTCGTCCACCCGGTGGCGCCAGATGTCCGGGTGGCGGGCGTCGTCCGGCGCGAGGCCCAGCGTCCGCGCGTCGAGGTGGGTGGGTTGCACGACCGCGAAACCCTGGGCGCTCCAGTGGTCGGTCAGCGGGGCGTAGCCGTCCATCGACTGGCCGAACCCGTGCGAGAAGACGATGACGGGCAGGTCGCCGCCGGCGGCCGGGGCGGTGACCCGAACCTGCAGATCGTCGCCGCGGCCCGGGGCGGGCAGCACCACCGGGCGCACCGAGATCACCGGGCGGGCGTGGCGAGGCTGGTTCATGCGGAACTCCCCATCTAAGTGGAACACTGTTCCGCTCGAACTATACGGAACAATGTTCCAGATCAGCAACTCGGGCGACGCGCTAGGCTGGTCCGGTGAACGCGCCCCGCCCCACCACCCCCGTGCGCCGGGCGGCTCGTTGACGCCCGCACCGCCGGTCGAACACATGTGCCTGGCATACGACGACGCGGCCGAGTTCCGGACCCACGCCGCCGACTTCCTGACCGCCGGAGTCGCCGCCGGCGAGCACGTGTGGTTCGTCGGCCCCGCCGGCCCCGCGCCGATCGACGCGCCGGGCCGGATCATCGACACGGCGCAGGCCTACGGCGCGGATCTGCTCGACCCGGCGGCCCAGGTCGCGGCGTACGCCGCGGCCACCGATGCCGCGCTGGCGGCGGGATACACCGGCCTGCGCGTCGCGGCCGACGTCAGCACCCTGCTGCCCACCCCGGCCCACCGGGACGCCTTCGCCCGGTACGAGTTCGCCATCGGCAGGTACATGCTGACCGCACCGTTCCGGGCGGTGTGCGGCTACGACCGTGCGACCCTGGGCGACGCCGTGATCGCCGAGCTGGCCTGCCTGCACCCCCGGGCCACCGCCGGGTCGGCGCCGTTCCACCTGTACCCGGCCAGCCCGCGGCCCGGCCACGTCCACCTGACCGGCGAGCTGGACGTGACCACCGAGCAGCTGCTCACCACCGCGCTGCGGCGCACCGAGCCGGGACGGCCGCTGGTCCTGCACGGCGAACAGCTGGATTTCATCGACCATCGCAGCCTGCTCGTGCTCGACCGGCACGCCGAACAGCACCGCACCACGCTGGTGCTGCGCACCCGCAGCAGCGCGGTGCGTCGCCTGGCCGAGCTGATCGAACCCGCGCACATCCGGGTAGAGGTGGTCGCATGAGGACGGGGGCCGCCGCCGGGCATCACGGCTACTTCCACGAGGCTGTCTGCTACGACTCCGACGAGCATCTGCTCGGCGTCGTCGTGCCGTTCCTGCGGGGCGGCGTCGCGGCGGGCGAACCCACCGTGGTCGCGCTCGGCGAGCGCAACGCCGCCCTGGTGCGGGACGCGATGCCGGACGACAGCCCGGTCGTCTACCTGACCGGCGCCGCCACGTACACCCGGCCCGCCGCCGCGATCCGCTCCTACCGCCGGATACTCACCGGCCACATGGCCGACGGGGCCGCCCAGATCCGGATCATCGGTGAGCTGCCCGCCGCGACGTTCGGCCCGGGCTGGGACTGCTGGGCCCGGTACGAGTCGGCGATCAACCACGCCTACGACGACTTCCCGCTGTGGAGCATGTGCGCCTACGACGTACGCCGCACGCCCGAGCCGGTGCTCGCCGACGTCGCCCGCACCCACCCGCGGACCGCGCTGCCCGGCGACCGCCATCTGCCCAGCCCGGCGTACGTCGATCCGCGGCTCTTCCTCGCCGAGCGGCGCCCCGCGCCGCCGGACCCGCTGCAGCGGGTCGCGCCGCGGCTGGAACTCGCCGACCCGACCGCGAGCCAGGCGCGGCAGGCCGTCCGGGCCGCCGCGCCCGCCGGCCTGCCCGCCGACCAGTTGGCGGATCTGATCGTCGCGGTCAGCGAGACGGTGTCCAACGCCCACCGGCACGGGCTGCCACCCACCCGGATGCGGATCTGGTCGGGGACCGACCGGATGGTGATCACGGTCACCGATCGCGGCAGCGGGCCGAAGGACCCCTTCGCCGGGCTGCTGCCGGCCGGCGGGCCGGACGGCGGCGGCCTCGGGCTCTGGATCACCCACCAGTCCTGCGAGCAGGTCACGCTCAGCTGCGACGAGGACGGCTTCACCGTCCGCCTGACCGCCGGGCCGTAACCGGCCGGCCCGCCCGCGCCTCGACCCCCGAACCGCGCCGCCCCGCCGGAACGCGGCCCGACCACCGAACGGCACCGCCCCGCCGGAATGCTGCCCGACCGGCAAACCGCGCCGCCCCGCCGGAACGCGGCTCGACCCAGGAACGGTCCGGTTGGCCCTGACCAGCAGGTTTACCGCTGACCTGCGTATTCGTGCTGCCGTTCCAGCAAGAACAGCGGTGTTCAGCGCGGTTCAGTCCTTTTTGGAGCGCGGTCCTGCTCTCATATTTGCTCCCATCACCACAGCCCACGGAAAGGCTAAACCGTCCCGAAATGGCCAGGAACCCGCGGCACCACCGTCGAGATCGTCCGTAAGCCCGCCGATCAGCGCGGGTTCGTCGTGCATCCGAAACGGTGGGCGGTCGAGCGCAGCCTTGCCTGGCTGACCGCGCACCGACGGCTGGCCCGCGACCACGAACGTGACCCTGCAATCTCGGAAGCCTTGATCCGCTGGGCCGCGATCGACACCATGATCCGTCGCCTCGACCGCGGCCGGCCCGCCACCCGCCAACGCCGCCGAACGTTCAGCACGCCCGAGTAACAGCCCTCTCAAACACTCACTCAATCGCACCCCTATTAGTCTCTGGCGCGTGGTAAGCGAGAGCGGCGGTCTTCCCGCCCTTGAGGAGCGGTCCGGCTACTTCACCAGCGGTTTCCGGATGAATTGTGAGTGCGGTGGCGTTTCGTCCATCTCCAGCACGGTCTACTTCGATCGCTCCGCGGCTGATGCGATGATGCCGTGCGAGCACTGTGATAATGCCATCCATTTCGGCCCGGGAGTCGCCGCTCTTCGGGATGTGGATGACCTCGCACTCGACAACGCGCGGATCAGCCGGCTGGCCTGGTATCACACCAGCACGTCGCCGGACTGGCCCTCCCCGGCGTACGAGGCTGAACAGCTGAAGTGGTTCGAGGAGTTCCGTCGTCAGCACCCAGGCATGAGCTCCGGGATGGGCGGACCGCCCGCGACCAAGGCGTTACATGTCGGCACTTACCAGGCAGCGATCGTCAACATGCTGCGCCGAATGCGGAATCAGGGCGACGCGGCATCACAGTTCTACCTCTACCGTGTCGGGCTCGCCGTCGACCCGGGGCGTGTTAACGACGGGTATCGCGACGAGAACCATGAACCGGCTGCGCAACTGACGGTGGCGCAACTGTTAGCCGAAGAGCTCTCCGCCATCCGGTACCTGAACGTCTTCGAGGACATGGGTTCGCTGTCGCTGGCGTTGTTACCGGAATCGATCCGGTCGCTTCAGCGGATCGCATTGCCGATCGTTGGCTTTGTGCCTGACCACGGTCCATCTCTTGATGAGCTGATCGATCGCGTTGATCGACGGGTGGCGCAGAGCACGGCCGAGATGCCCAACACTTCTGGCATCTCGCCTGGACGTCTCAGGCTGATGGCGCTCGCGCCGGAGCGAGATCCCTCAGGTATCGGCGCCCGGGTGCAGCGGATCGAGGAGGCGATCGGTGAGCAGGAGTCAGCGCTGGAGGACGCCCTCGCCGAGCGGTACCTGGACGGCGTGTGCCCGGTGGTGGCCGACAAGTTCAGGGCGGCGGTCGGTGCTTGGCGGAGCAAGGGCACACCGACGCGGCGAGAGTTCACGGACTTCTATGCGGCTAGCGCGTACGCCCTCACTCGTCCTGATGCCGTCATGCGACTCGTCGCCGGCCAGGAGGCGAAGCCCATCTCGACCGGGTGAAGACCGCGAAGCTGAGTCCGAGACCCCCTCTTGTCGCGAGTCAGCCGTCGACAATCACGCTGTCGTAGGCCGCGGCGTAGTCGATGTCCATCGGGACGAACCGCTCGTGGAAGGCGATGCCGAAACCCCGAGTGATCTCGCCGCCTCCGGGCGGCGTAGTGGCCGGATGGCGGATCCCCAGGATCTCGTCTTGCAGGAGTTGATGCGGTTCGGGGCCGGTCGGCACGTCCGAATATGCGGGCAGTGTCACGTCGGTGCGGCCGGCGAAGTATTCGGTGGCCGCGACGTGGAACATCGCGCCGTAGACCACGGTCATCATCCATGCCTCGGCCAGCAGGGTGGCTGGCGGCAGGATCAAGGTGGTGAACTCCATGCCTTGCTTGGGCCCCTGTTGCCGCCGGTGATCAATGTGGTGGTCATGTCATGTCTCTCTTGTGCGTGTCGTCGGAGCGGGGTGCACCCGGGGGCGGTTACCGGGGAAGCAGCCGCGGAATCGGTTCGCGGGGTGCGGCCCGCCGGCGTCGATGCCGGCGGGCGTCCGGTGCTAGTGGGCGGGACGGAACGGGCGCAGCAGGCGGATGCCGTCCTCGATTGATCCATCGATTAGTTCGAGCATCTGCGGCACGAGTTCCCGCATCCGGGGCGCGGCGAGGTGGGCGTCGAGGTGGGCGCGGGTCTCCCAGCGTTCGTAGATGACGAATTCGCCAGGTCTGCCCTCGACTTCGTGAGCCTCGTAGTCGATGTTGCCGGGGTCGTTGCGCGAGGGGGTGACGGCGGCGGTGATGAACGCCTTGAGGTCGGCCTCCCTGCCCGCCTTGGCCTTCGCATCCCATACGACGGTCACGTAGCCGGCGGTTGTTGTGGTCATGGTGATCCCTCTTCTGTTCCGTGCCGATGGGCTGTGTGTCGGTACCGAGCCGGTGTCAGCTCTCGATGAAGTCAAGGAGGTCGGCGTTGACGGTGTCGGCGTTCACGGTGCACATGCCGTGGGACAGCCCCGGGTAGACCTTCAGGCGCGCGTTCTTGACCAGTGTGACCGCCATTTTGGCGGAGTTGGCGATCGGGACGATCTGGTCGTCGTCGCCGTGCATGATGAGCATGGGCACGCCGATCGCCCGGAGGTCGTCGGTGAAGTCGGTCTCCGAGAACGCCTTGATCCCCTCGTAGTGCGCCTGCGCGCTGCCGGCCATTCCCTGGCGCCACCAGTTCTGGATGACGCCCTGGGAGATGTCCGCGCCCGGGCGGTTGAACCCGTAGAACGGCCCGGAGGCGAGGTCGAGGTAGAACTGGGAGCGGTTGGTGGCCACGGCGTCGCGGAAGCCGTCGAAGACCTCGACCGGCAGCCCTCCCGAGTTCGATTCGGTCTGGACCATGAGCGGCGGAACCGCTGCGATGAGGACGGCCTTGGCAACCCGCCCGGCACCGTGCCTGGCTACGTACCGGACGACCTCTCCACCACCGGTGGAGTGGCCGACGTGGACGACGTCGCGCAGGCCGAGGTGTGCCACCACGGCGGCGGCGTCCGCCGCGTAGTGGTCCATGTCGTGCCCGTGGCTGACCTGGGCGGAGCGCCCGTGCCCGCGGCGGTCGTGGGCGATGACACGGTAGCCGCGCTGGACGAGGAACAGTAGCTGGGCGTCCCAGTCGTCGGAGCTCAGCGGCCAGCCGTGGTGGAGCATGACCGGCCGGCCCGAGCCCCAGTCCTTGTAGAAGATCTCGCTTCCGTCTCTGCCGGTGACGAAAGGCATGGTCGGCTCCTCGTGGTCTCGCCCGGGTAGCGGGCGGTTTCGCTGTCTCCACGAGAATGGCCCGGCCACGGTGCCGACAGCCTCCGTCAGCTGACTGACATCCGGCCGACGGTCGCTTACGTCAGTACCGGGGCAGTGCTCGGACCCGACCGGTAGCTCTCACGGCCGGATGGCCGAAGGCTCGGCAGGCAGCGCCTCCAGTGCATCGCGGAGCTCGGCCCGCGATGTGATGCCCAGCTTCGGGAACAGACGGTAGAGATGCGACGACACGGTCCGCGGCGAAAGGAACAGACGCGACGCGATCTGCGGGTTCGACAGCCCCGTCGCCGCCAGCCTGGCGACCTCCAGCTCCTGCGGGGTGAGGGCCTCACCGGCCTTGCCTCGGCCGGTCCGCGTCATGCCGGTGGCGCGGAGCTCCGCCGCGGCCCGAGCCTCCCACGAACGGGCCCCGAGTTCCTCGAAGCGGCCGAGGGCGGCGGCCAGCTGCACCCGGGCCTCGCGGTTGAGTCCTTGTCGGCGGAGCGCTTCGCCGTACGCCAGACGAGCACGGCCGACCTCGAAGGGCCACTGCTCGACGCCCGGCAGTGCGAGTGCCTCCTCGAAGCACCGGACCATGTCCTCGGCAGCCGATGTCATCGCCCTGACCGTGGCCGAGCTCAGCGCGAGCCGCGACGAGAGGTGGCCGACACCGGCGTCGCGCAGCGCGTCCGCGTGCCGTCGCGCCTCCGCGCGCCGCCCGGTGCGCACGGCGGCCTCGACGAGGTCCGGCGCGGACCACACGGCCTCGGGGTTGAACGGCGGCAGCACACCGGGGGCGCAGATCGCTGTGGCGTGCCGGAAGGCCGTCTCGAAGTCGGCGGCGCCGAGGGCGGCCCGGGCCGCCGCTTGGTGGGCGCAGTTCTCCAGCCGCCGCAGTCCCCTGGGCCCTGACCACCCCCAGATGTCCTCGCAGTGCCGGCGGCACGCGTCGAGGTCGCCGCGCTGGGCCGCGGCCATCGCGGCGATGTAGTGCCCAACCTGGGCGAACAAGTGGTATCCCGTCTCCTCGGACAGGGCGATGAGCTCGTCCGCGGCGTCGGCCGACGGCTGCCACCGGCCGGTGTAGAGGTCGTCCAGGGCGACGAACATCAGGGCCGGCATGCTCAACCCCACCGCGCCGCCGTCGCGTATGACCCGGGACACGGCCTCGCGACAGCCCGGAAGCCGGTCGAGGTAGGAGGCGGTCAGGGCGGTGCGGATGACCACGTCGGCGTTACTCTGGTCCTTCAGCCGCGCGATCTCCTCGTCCAGGCGGCGCAGCATGCCGTCGGTGACGGAGCCGAGGTCGTGGTGGACGCGCCCCAAGGACCCCGCGGCGGCGGGCGCCGCCGCGGGAAGCTGTGCGAGGACCTTGGACAGAGGCTGCCAGTGCTCGGGCCGGCCCGAGTACTGGCTGGCGAGCGTGAGGGTGAACAGCGCGGTCTCCAGCTCGCCGGACGGCGGACCGGGCGACATCGGCGTCTGCTCGATCGCCTCCATCAGCAGCGCGTGGGCGGTGTCGGCGTCCCCTTCCGTAACGAGCACGAGGAAGCCGGCCGTCGCGGCCGCCGAGAGCGACCGGGCCGCCGGATCGCCCTCGGCCTCACGCATGATCTCGTGGCTCACCTCCAGATGACCCGCGACCCAGGCGGCGACGTAGGCGGCCTGCGAGAGGCGGCGTCTGCGGACCGTCCGGTCGGGGCTCAGCTCGGCCGCGCGCCGCAGCCTCGCGATCGCGCCGTCGGCGTCACCGCGTCGCAAGCTGCTGCGGGCCGCCGACTCCACGACGGCGGCGACCGCCTCGTCGGGCGCCGTCGTGGCTCTCGCGAGGTGGTCACCGCGTCGCTCGGGCTGGTCGCCCAGCGCGTCGGCCAAACGGCGGTGGGCGCTGCGCCGCTGCTCGCCGGTGGAACCGTCGACCACCGCGGACCTGACCAGCGGGTGCCTGAAGCGCACCGTGCGGCCGTTCTCCGCGACCATGACCAGGTGGTCGCGCTCCGCGGGAGCGAGCCCGTCGAGCCCGTCCGGCCCGATGGCCGCCTCGAGAACGCCGATGTCGCCGGAGCCCTCAAGAGCCGCGAGCAGCAGTACCTCGCGCGTTCGGTACGGCAGCCGCCCGACGCGGGCGCTGTATAGAGCGCGCACGTCCCGTCCCTGGCCGCTCGCCCACCCCACCCCTTGGCCGTATTGGCCGCCGGACGCCCCGGTGGACGCGGCGGACCCGGCGAACTCGAGTAGAGCCAGGGGGTTTCCCTGCGCCTCGTGCGCCAAGGTCGAAAGGACCCGACGGGGGAGGTGCGCGAAGCGCCGGGAGAGCAGTCGCAGGGCGTCCGAGTCACCCAGCGGCGCGATCTCGAGTTCCGGCAGACCGGTGGACCGGAAGGATTCGTCGGACTCCGTTCGCCCTGCTCCGAGCAGCGCGATGCGACGACCCCCCAGTCTTCTGGCGACGAAACCCACCGCGGCCCGGCTCGCCTGGTCGAGGGCATGAAGATCATCGACCACGAGGAGCAACGGCCGCTCCTTCGCGGCCCCGTCGAACAGGGACAGTGCCGCGTTCAGGACGGCGATCTGGCTCGGCGCGGGACCGGCGCCGAGACCGAGGGCGACTTCGAGGGCCTCCCGTGCGGAACGCGGCAGACGACCGAGTTCGTCCGGCAGCGAGCCGACGAGCTGATGGAGTCCCGCGAAGCTGATGTCCGTCTCGTACTCGTCGCCGCTCCCGCGGACGACCCGCATTCCCTTCGCCACCGCCAGCTCGGCGGTGGCGTCCAGGAGTGCCGTCTTGCCCACGCCCGGATCACCGGTGAGCAGCAGGGCGGCTCCGTTCATCCCGGCCATGTCCAGGAACGCCGCAAGCTCGGCGAGCTCGCCCTCTCGGCCGACCAGCCCGGTCGGGCCGACGCCCATGCCTGTCCTTGTCCTTGCCCACATCCGCCGTGTCCCTCGCTATGCCTCGCGAGGCAGTCGAACCACCAGCCACGCACTTGACCAGCGATTATCGCACCCACCGGCAGGCGGAGCCTGAAGCCAACTGCTTCGCCGGCACCCGCAGCTCTCCGACGAAGATCATGGAGAACACCAGCCGGGCGCTGCGGCCCCACCGCAACGACAGCACGACGTGGACCATCGTGCCGGTCTTCCTCCCGCCCGGCGGATGAACGACTCGTCGAGCAGCTCGCCTCCCGCCCCCACACCAGCGGACAATGCAAGATTCACGTGCGACGCGACGAAGACAGGTGCACCGGGTGTACGGCACGGGCGCCCTCGTACGCCGTCAGCGTCACCCCGGCTGCCACCGCCAGCGCCGCCACCAGCCCCGCCGCGAGCACCGCCCAGTCGCCCAGGAACGTACAGACGACCACCAGCAGCGCCGTGGCCGGCAGCGCCGACTGCTGGGCAATCCCCACCTTGTAGAACCGCGAGTGCAGCGCCCACACCGTGAGCAGGAACAGCGCTGTCGGCAGCGTCACCGCCGCCGACGCGGACGGCGCTGAAAGGTGCGTCTTGCCCACCGCCTGCTCCACCGCCACCTCCAAGCCGGCCCCGATCGCAGCACCCGAGACGAAGATCAGGTAATGGCCATAGCCCCAGAGGAAGGACTGCCGGTTGGACCGGAGGTGCCCGTGGATGGGGACCGCGAAGTACACCCACCAGGCGGCGAAGATGATCAGCAGTCCGCCGGCGGCGATGGGCAGCAACTCACCCAGGGCCTCGTGCTCGTCGATCCCCGACTTCACGGCGACGGTGGCCGCAGCGATGGTCTCACCGAGCACGATGAGCGTGAGCAGCCCGTACCGTTCGGCGATGTGGTGCGGGTGCCAGGACGTGGGGTGGGCCCGCTCCGCATACAGCGGTACGGCCATCTCCAGCAGCGCCATCACCAGGAAGACCCACGGGCGGCCGGCCTCCGGCAGGGCCAGTAGCCCCAGCCAGCCGATCTGGCACAGCCCGATGGCGTACCGCAGCGCGGTCGTCCGCTCGGGGCCCTGGCTCGACCGCGCCACGCGCAGCCACTGCGCCGTCATGGCGAGCCGCATGATCACATAGCCCAGGATGACGACCAGGTACGTGTGTTCCTCGAACGCCTGGGAGACGCCTGCAGTCAGGACGAGCACGCCGGCTATCTGGATCAGCGTGACTGTCCGGTACAGCACGTCGTCGTTGTCGTAAGCCGAGGCGAACCACGTGAAGTTCATCCACGCCCACCAGATGGCGAAGAAGATCATCAAGTAGTTGAGGATCCCCTCGCCCGTGTGTCCCTCGACTATGGCGTGCACCAACTGGGCGCCTGCCTGGGCTATGGCCACGATGAAGCACAGGTCGAAAAAGAGCTCCAGTGAGGAGACGCTGCGGTGGGTCTCGTCGCGGCTTCGCGCCGTGAGCCTGCGCAGTGGTCGGTGGTGTGCGGGCGCCGCGGAGCACACCGGCGGCGGAGCCGGGCTGCTTGTCATCTGGTGAGCCAAGCTCCGAAATGTCGCTGCAGTCGGGGATTGATCTGCCAGACCATCGCTGCTGCCGCTGCCGGGACGAGTACAGCGAGTCGCACCGGCAGGTACAGGTCCTCCAGAACAGGGTTCGTGGCCAGGCCCAGCAGGACGATGGTGGGGTAGATGGCGCACACGGTGAGGAGCCACAGCTTCCAACGCCGGACGGCGGCCGGAACGGTAGGGTCGAGCCGGAGTTCGGCGATCGCGGACGCGTTCCGGCTCTGCTCCCGGAGCGTGTGCCGGATGTCTGTCATTGCCGGTGGGCTAAGCAGTCCAGGATCGTCGGCACCGTAGGCATGGGAGACACTTCTCTCGTTCATGGACCACTCCAATCGAAATGCTGCGTTTTGATGCCATCGGTTGTGGGCGCTGCGTGATGGGCTGCCCGCGCGCAACAGCGGCAGCAGTTGCCGGGTGAGCAGTACAGGGCTTAGGTGGCTCACCGCTAGCCGCTGCTGGTATCCGTCTGCTGGCAGGCTTCGGATGGTGCGGTTCCAGGTGAAGCCGCACCATCGTTGTTGATCAGCACGTCGAGGTGACCGTGTCGCCACTTCGAGCCAGCGTCGCTGGGTCGCGGCCAGAGCGGACAGGTTGGCGATGTGCTGCCCGGCCCCGAAACGTTGCGCGACCGGCACCAGTCGATGCGGGTTACGACCGTGCAGAAGCAACTGGTGCCTGGCTTCCGCAAGCTCCTCAGCCAGAGCGAAACCAAGAGGGTCCGTCGCTCCGGTGATCAGAGTCGAGGCCACGGTGCACCCTTCCTGTGCGGGAGGGCTCCCCGGCGCCCGAGTGGGCGCCGGGCCAGGTGATGATCTGATCAGTGAGCGGACTGGGTGTGGTCCTGCTCCACGTACACCTTGAGGGCCTGGAATTCCTCGATAGCTCGCGGGCCGCACAGATACCCGTAACCGCTTCCCTTGACGCCGCCCTCCTCGAAGTCCTCGCTGATGGCTCCCCAGGTGTTGATCCATACGGTGCCGGTGCGGATACGCCGGGCGATCCGGCGGGCCTTCATCGAGTCCGAGCTGAACACCGAGGCGGCCAGGCCATAGATGGTGGCGTTCGCCTTGGTCACGGCGTCGTCCTCGTCGTCGAAGATCTCGAACGTCTGGACCGGGCCGAAGACCTCTTCCTGCACGATCCGGACGTCGGTGCGGTCCACCTCGATCAGGCTCGGCCGGTAGAACGCACCGGCGGCCAGGGGGCCGTCGGTGACCATGCCGCCGCGCAGCAGTACCGTGCCGTACGAGGTGGCTTCCTCGACGATCGCGTCCACCCGCTGGGCGGACGCCCGGTCGATCACCGGGCCGAGCTGGGCATCCTTGTCGTCGCCCGAGCCGAGCCGCACCTGCGCGAGCGCGTTGGTGAGTCGGGTGCGCACCTGATCGGCGATGTCCCGGTGAACCAGTACGCGGGAGCCTGTGCAGCAGAACTGCCCGTTCATCAGCACCAGCGACTGCACCACGGTCGGGATCACCATGTCCAGATCGGCGTCGGGAAGAATCACCATCGGCGCCTTGCCGCCCAGTTCCAGGCCGACCCGCTTGAGTGTGGTGGAAGCCGCGGCCGCGATATGGCGCCCGACCGGCGTACTGCCGGTGTAGTTGATCACGTCGATCTTGTCCGAGGAGACCAGGAACGGGGCTCCGGTGTTGCCGGACTCGGTGAACACGCTGACCACGCCCGCCGGGATCTCCGGGACCGAGGCCAGGATCCGCGCGAAAAGCTGATTGGTCAGTGCCGTCTGAGCCGGAAGTTTGACCACGACGGTGCAGCCGGCGGCCAGCGCCGGGCCCAGTGCCCGCACGGTCAGCATGATGGGGGAGTTCCAGGGAGAAATGATCCCGGCGACACCGAGCGGCTCGGGCACCGAGTGGGTGTACTGGCCGGGTGCCGTCTCGGCGGCGCGCCCGGCGGTCTGGGTGCGCACAGAAGCCGCCGCGTACCGCAGCCACCCGACCGCACCGCTGACCTCCCACGTGGTCTCACCCAGCAGCTTGCCGTTCTCCCGGGACAGCATGGCCGCAACCTCGGGTACCCGGGCCTCGAGGGCGTCGGCCAGCCGGCTGAGTGCGGTCGCCCGGAGCGAGGGAGTGCGCGCCCATTCGGTGGTCGCGAACGCGGCGGCGGCGGCGTCCACGGCGGCCGAGGCCTCTGCCTCGCCACCGTCGTAGAACGAGCCGACGACGGTGCCGTCGGCCGGGTTGATCGATTCCAGAACCGAGCCGGAGCCGGTCCACTGTCCGTTGATCCAGTGCTGCGCGATGGTGTTCATGGTCCGCACCTCGTGGTCTCGCCCGGGTACCGGGCACTTTCGCTGTCTCCACGAGAATGGCCCGGCCACCGTGCCGACAGCCTCCGTCAGCTGACTGACATCCGGCCGACGGCTCGCTCGCGTCAGTACTGACGCTGGAAGGGGATCTTGTTGGTGGGTGGGTGGGGTGCGTTCCTCCCTGAGTGACCTGCGATAAGCATCGATGTCCTTGCGGAGCGGGAGGCGGCGGCTCGGGTCGAGTTGCTGCGGTTGGAAGAGGAAGCCGCGCAGATCGCCGGGCTGATCGAGGAGTGCCAACGGGAGATCGAACGGCTGACGATCACGCAGGAGGTGTTGTCCGGACTGGTCACCGAGCCGGTGTCAGTGCTGCCGGACCCCCGCGAGCAGGCCGGCGATCCCGTCAGCAAGCCGGAGCAGACGGACTACCTGCTGGAGAAGGAACTACACCGGGTGTGGCATGACTGGTTGCCGCTCGTCCAGTTCGATCCCGGTGACGACGTCTACCGGGGCAAATTCCTGATTCGCGTCGAGGATCTGGCCGCCCACCGATTCGACCAGGCCGTGTCATTCGCCGCGTTTCTCGAATAGACCGGCGACTTCAGCTACCGGTCCCGGCGGGTAGAAATCCGGCGTTACATCCGTTGTAAATGGTCGATGTCATACCTGTGTACTACTGCGCGCCGCTGGTCGGGACTTCTACATGGGGGCTGGGTCGGCACCGCACCTCGGTCCCTGCGCCCGCCATTCAAGCTGCCACGAGCGACGAGGATGGCGCAGATGTGGCGCCGGGCCGGCCGCCGCCGTCACCACACCGCGGTGATGCAGGCTCCTCGGCGGCGCGACACTGCCCCGGTAGCCGCACATGTCTCGCCTCGTGCCGACCATCGGCTTCCGCGTCAAACACTGACATACATGACTCGTGGCCGCCCTGATTGAGAAGACAAACACCCCTTCGGGCATCACGCACAGTAACCGGGTCGGGCTCAGGTCCGGCCATGATTCCAAGCGAAGGCCCAGCTCAATGCGCGAATCACTATGGACGGACCACGTCAGCGACATGCGATCACCACGATCCCACATAGTGGGTTTAGGGAGTGTTTGGATTGTTGATCGTTCGTTGAGCATGCGTGGCGCGTGGTGACCTGACCAATGCTCAATGGGCTCGGCTGTCGGCGGTGCTTCCGCCGGTACGGATGGGGCGTCCGCCACGGGATCGCCGGACGGTGATCAACGGGATCCGGTGGCGGGTCCGGACGGGGTCGCCGTGGCGGGACATGCCGGAACGCTATGGGCCGTGGGAGACCGCATACGGGCTGTTCAGGCAGTGGCAACGCGACGGTGTCTGGGCCGAGGTCCTCACTCGGCTGCAGGCCGCCGCCGATGCCGACCACATCATCACCTGGGACGTATCCGTCGACTCGACCGTGTGCCGTGCACATCAGCATGCCGCCGGCGCCCGGAAAAGGGGGACGATCAGAAACATCCGCCGGGTGGGGTGGACACCGAACCCAACGACCATGCCCTCGGCCGGTCACGTGGCGGGCTGAGTACCAAGTTGCACTTGGCCTGCGAGCAGGGCCAGCGGCCGTTGTCGATGCTGGTCACGGCTGGTCAAGCCGGTGACAGCCCGCAGTTCGAGGCGGTCCTGGCGGGGATCCGGGTGCCGCGCCTGGGCCGGGGAGCGGCAAGGACCCGTCCAGACCGGGTCCTTGCCGACAAGGCTTACAGCTCCCGCAGCAACCGTGCTCACCTGCGCCGACGCGGGATCCGGGCCACTATCAGCGAGCCCTCGGACCAAGCAGGGCATCGACAACGACGTGGCACCGCCGGTGGCCGGCCACCCGCGTTCGATCGCGAGATCTACAAGCAGCGTCATGCCGTTGAGTGCGGCATCAACCGCCTCAAGCGGTATAGAGCCGTGGCGACTCGCTACGACAAGTTGGCCGTCCGCTACCTCGCCACCGTGCGAATCGCCGCGATCGGCGAATGGCTCCGATGACTTACCAAACACTCCCTAGGGGCCGACAGAGGGAAAAATGGCCGTGACCCTTGTTTCCGCAGGTCAAGGCCTTGATCTTTTGTGCGCCTGAAAGGGAACCCCTAACCTTTTGATCCGTAGTCAGATTCTCGATCACTCCAGCTCGAAGCCCTGCAGATAGCGGAAAGATTTCGCACCTCATTCGGCCCGGCGCACCAGTGGCGCCGGGCTTCTTCACGTCTCGGCATCGATCACCACGTCCTCATCCAAGGAGTGCTTGCATGCCCAGGTCACCACGACCGCTGCCCCGCCGGACCGACACCGATGTCCCCGGCCACCAAACCCCGTCACCGGCCGGCCCATCCTCTACACACCCGCCGAAGCGGCCGACCGTTCGAAAGTCCGCGAGTCATGGCTGCGCAAGAAGGCCGCCGCGCGCCAGATTCCGTGCACCTTCCTCGGCAAGCACCTGCGGTTCTCGCCAGCGGACCTCACCGCGATCATCACCCCGGCGGCACGTCCCCCGATCGGCCGCAAGACCCAGCGCCGCACACCCCGGCCGCGTCCCGACGCCGACTTGCCAACACCCCCGCAGCGAAGCGTCCATGCACACCGCGATGACCCCGAATCGAAAGGGAAGCACCCCATGGCATGGGTAGAAAAGCGCGGTGACAGCTTCCGAGTGCGTTTCCGTAAAGCCGACGGCAACGTCGTCACCGACTCCAGCCACCCCACCTGGGCAGCCGCCGAACTCCGCAGCAAGCAAGTCGACATCGAACACGCCCGCGACGCCTACATCGACCCCGCCCGCGGCCGGATCACCCTCGCCGAATGGATCACCATCTGGGAACCCGGACACGAGGCCGGCGACGCCAAATGGGCGGCCTACCACAGCCACCTGTGTAACCACATCCTCCCCCGCTTCGGCAACGTCCCCCTCAACAAGATCGCCCGGCAAGACATCAAGGCTTTCGTCAAGACCCTCAAAGGAGCCTTGC